>JANQJC010000045.1 GCA_028281825.1 Flavobacteriales bacterium | reverse complement strand
CAGGCAGTAGCGATGGCGTTACTCCCCCGCAAGACCATCACCTACCTATTTACAATGCGTTGGGTTCATCATGCAAGGTATATATTAGTATTATAGATGGGTCTCATTGCTATTTTGCAAATAATAGCACTACTTGCTCATTTGGTGAGTTTAACCCAGGGTCATTGCCCAGGCTAGAGCAACAAGACATCGTCAGTGACTTCCTGAGCTTGTGGCTTGACTACACCCTAAGGAATAATAGCAATGCCTTTACAACCTTTAATGACTCACTGGATGCTTCATCAAGAATTACCTTTCAGAAAAATTGCTCTATTACTTCAATAGATGATGATTTCCCAAAACCCTTTGAATACTTTACTGGCAATGACTTTATTCGAGTGAAAGGTGCTAATCAAATTGATTTGTTTGACCTAAGTGGTAGGATGGTATTGAGTGAGGCAATACCTTCCAGGAAATCTGTTAAAAATATCTCCATTGGCCACTTAAAAGCTGGAGTCTATATCGTTCATTCAACCGCTGGTGACCGAATTTTTACAGATAAAATAATAGTCCAATAAATAGATTTTCGTAAGGCTTTTGCTATGTTTGAAAAAACGAATTTGACATGGCATACAACGAAGCACTCGCCAAGCGACTGGAAAAAGCACTTGAGCCCTTCAAAGATGACGTAATTGCCAAAAAAATGTTTGGGGGAATGTGCTATATGTACAAAGGCAAAATGAGTGTGGGTATTGTAAAAGATAGCCTTTGTGTGAGAGTAATTGCGGCCAAAATGGACAATGCCATGAAACAGGAACATGTGCGCCCAATGGATTTTACAGGCAAGCCATTAAAAGAGTTTATATACGTAGCACCCGAAGGTTTTGAAACCGAAGAAGCCTTAAATCACTGGGTGGAATTGGGTATCGAACACGCTGAATCCAAGACCAAATGAACCAACAGTTACATCCCAGCAATTTCCACAGGGAGATAAATGATAGAACAACCGACCTCTATTGCCTGAAAAACAAGAATAGTCTAGAGGCCTATATCAGTAACTATGGGGCGCGGATAATTGCTCTTTGGGTGCCTGATAAAAATGGCAAGCTGGCAGATATAGTTACCGGATACCCTACCATTGATACCTACATGGAAAGAGCTGGCAGATATCACGGTGCTACGGTGGGGCGTTTTGCCAACAGAATAGCCAAAGGAGTGTTTACACTTGATGGAAAAACCTACCAACTGGAGACCAATAATGGGCCTAACCACTTGCATGGCGGTATTGGTGGATTTGCCTCTGTAGTATGGGATGCCCAACAGACGAATGAGCAAACCCTTGAGTTGACCTACCAAGCAGCTGACATGGAAGAAGGCTACCCAGGTAACTTAGTTGTGAAAGCGGTGTACGAATTGAACGATAAGAATGAGTTACAAATAAAATATGAGGCTATTTGTGACCAAACAACTGTTATTAACCTCACTCACCACTCCTTCTTCAACTTATCAGGTGATTTTAGCAAAACGGTAGAAGGCCACCTTTTGCAAATAAATGCTGATAGCTTTACCCCGACTGACAGTGGTATGATACCCACAGGAGAATTAGCCAGAGTAAGAGGGTCTGCATTTGATTTTACAGAGCAAAAGCCAATTGGTGAAGACATTGACGCGGATGATGCTCAACTAAAACAAGCCAATGGTTATGACCACAACTATGTGTTGAACAAGAACCTAAAGAATGAAGATGACCTTCACCTAGCAGCTACGGCAACCGAACCTGAAAGTGGCAGAAACATGCAAGTTTGGACTACAGAACCTGGCATGCAGTTTTACAGTGGTAACTCACTCAGAGGTACACCAGGCAAATATGGTTACCATTATGGCCCAAGAGCTGCATTTTGTTTGGAAACCCAACACTTTCCCGACTCACCCAATCAAGCCCATTTTCCATCGACAACACTTGAAAAGGGAAAAACATTCAAGTCCATAACAATTTATAAGTTTACTTAACCTGCAATCATCACCTTTAATCGGAGAAACAAAAGCATTAGGCTTATAATTTCATTTTAAGGCTAGTTTTTTTCGTTGAATTTCTATTTTTAGGCTGATTTTACTGATGTTACATTAACTCCTCTAGCTGGCTTCATCTAGCCTACGTTAATCACGCATCAAGATTCTATTTTTGGAACCAACGAGGTTTGAGAAGCCGACTAAACAAATACAGGAAGAAGATACGCAAGTACAGTATCGATAGAAAGATACGCAAGTACAATGATAAAAACAGGGAAACAGGCTCCCTAACAGATTTCTCAAAACATGTGATTGTTTCTGGTGAGCCAAGGGGTGGAACCACTTGGTTGATGGAAACACTTTTGAGTGAAAAACAAGCCGTATTGTGGGAGCCTTTGCACAGAATTACTGTTAGAGAATGTAAGGGACAAAAATTTGCAGCCGATTTAGGCTTCATGCCTTATATACCTGAAGATATAGACTGGCCGGAAGCTGAAGACTATTTTAAAGAGCTTTTTTCAGGATACTTACCTTCTGGGTTTCACCACACCTTTAGGTATGACAGAGACCTGGAAGATACAGATAGCCTGATGATAAAATTTTGTAGGGCTAATATGATACTGCCCTGGTTAACCAAAAAACTCCCTGAGATAAGACCGATTCACATTGTAAGGCATCCATTGGGGGTAATTGCTTCACAATATAGAATGAAGGCATTTGCAGGCATGGGAGAAACTACCAGCATATTCAAGGCCCAGGTATCAAGATATACCCAGCTTTTTGATGACCATGCCGATAAGATAAACGCCATCGATAGCAAAGAGGCAATGTTTGCCAATTGGTGGGCAATTAGCAACCTGCTTCCACTTACGCACCCCAGGCAGAATGAGAGTTGGTTGACTGTTTCTTATGAGAGATTGTTTCTACAACCAGAGGAAGAATTAAAGAGAATAGAAGACTTTATCGGTATTTCTTTACCTGAAGATTCACTTACAAAGATCAAAAAAGCCAGTACCAGCACCCAGCCTGGTTCAGGAATATTGAAAAATGGCAGCCAACTTGGCACCTGGAAGAAAAAATTTAGCCAACGGCAAATAGATACCATTTTAACCATCATTGAAAGCTATGGAATTACCGCTTTCAGTGACAGCGAAGAACCTGACTATGCTCAATTAGGGTATAAATAGATTTACTGAAAAACACTAAATCTTCTCAATTTTGTGTTTATGAAATATCTCATACTTTTTATCTCGTTATGTCTGGCTTCTTCTGTTACATTCTCGCAAACTTCCATTGAGAAATCCTTTGTGATGATTAGTAAATCACCACACCAATTCACAATTAAAAACGACCATAAGGTAAATCACAAAGGCGGGCACTTACAGGGCATACAAATGATAGAACGTAATGGACAAAAAATATATATAGTCACTGGTAGCTCAAGCACCTATTCTTATTACGCTACCATTGGTGAAGTGGGTGATAATTATGAAGTGATAGAAGTGAAAAAATTGTTGGATAAGCCTTACAAACACGCGGGTGGTTTTCAAATCAATGATGGTTTTATGGTTATTGGAATTGAGGACAATGAAGCTAAAAACATCTCAAAAGTTTTTGTCTACAAGGCTAATGAGAACGGAGCTTGGGGCACCGAGCCTTTCGCCATCATCAAAAGGGAAGGAGAAGTGAAACGCATGACAGCTGGCTGTGTTGCTATTGCATTACTGGAAAACTCAACACTGATTGTGGTTGGAGATTGGGATACCAAACACCTTGATTTTTATCTCATGGATGAAAAGGGAAGTACAGAATTGGCGTATAGCCTTAGCACACAAAACATAAAACCGTGGAACTCATATCAAAACATCAACCTGTTTAAAAAACAAAATGGAGAACTATTCTTAGTGGGTCTCGGCAGCTCAATGGAAGAAGATGTGGCAGTTGTATATCGCTTAGAGATAAACAACTGGAAAGAAGTGAAACTGGATAAGGTAGCCGTGAGAAATTTTGGTAGTCAGAAAAAAACTAAATTCCGTTGGGGTGCGGGCGTATATTGGGATAAATACGGCCACATGAAAATCATATCTTGTGATGATGATTTGAAAAATGGGAGTATGATTAGTGTTTACAGGTAAAGCGTGAGATACCGCCCCCCTGCCCGGCAACATGAGCTATTTCGCAGGCTGAGACCCGTAATCTATAGCTAAAACTTCCACCCTATACCATTTGATAGGCTGTATATAATATTAGGTACCTCAATTGGTGGTTTTGAATCATACAGCAAATTATACAACACCTTAAAACTCAATCTATCTGTCACGCCTATGCTTAAGCTACTCTCATTGGATAGTCTATAGTCAGAAAAGTTGACCACATCAGGCTGATAGTAAGTAATACTGCTTACAGTCACTTTTTTCCATAACCTAAAGCCAAATGAAAAGTAGTTACTCAACCTCACTCTTCTTTCGATAGTGGCATTGTCAATCAACTCCTCGTATTCATACATGGGTGTCGTGCCTATAAAAAGGTTATTAGTATCACTCTTGATAAAAGAATAGCGGGCACCACCACCCACCAAAACCCTGAGTTTTATCTTTTGAATCTTGTTATATTGTACTTGCTCAAAAGCCTCCAAGGCAAACTTTTGTTTCTTACCCATTAAGTAGTTATACCTGACATGCTCAAAACCACGGCTTAACAGTTGCTCATTATCAGACTGTATCATGCCCATATCAGCCAGAAAAAGTAACACGTGTTTTCCCTTATTGTATTGAGCACCAGTGCGATTATTCAATTGCCATATCTGGCGGGTATTCTTAGTGAAGTTAAGATTGAAATCAATATTACCTATCCACCCTTCCTTTTTATCCAGCCTACTTTTCTCGATATTAACTATTTGAGCAGTGCTTGTAAAAGCAAAGCCGGACAACAGTATAAATACAAGTAGTTTTTGATGCAAACTCTGCGCAGTATATCTATTATTCAATTCCAAAATGTTTCAAAACCCTTAATCCTCTCAAGGTATTCCACCTACCAGGTTGTCCAGCTTTTTCCATTTCAAAATGCACTTCACCAGCGTACTTTGCCCTTGCATTCCAAGTCCCATCCTTGTTTCTCTTTTTCAGCAACACTTCTATGGCTGGCTTCATTCGCTCATCCCATTCTATTTGCGCGCGCTGAAAATAGTCCAAAGCTCTTAATATATCATACTTCCATCTATAAGGATAAACGAACTTCAGAAAATTCTTATTAATAACCTCTCCGGTTCGGTCCGAAATAAATAACTGGTGCCTTAATATAAATTCAATTCCTGCTTTTTGGGCATTTTCCAACTCTTTCAATTTGTATGTATATCCATTTTGTTTGTATTCACTTATACCTTCCAAAACAGAAATAGTAGAGTGTAAAGAACTATGAACTGCACCTGAACGATTTAAGCGACAATTAAAACCACCATCTTTCATATGTTGAGACAAAACGAAGTCGATAATACTCTTCAGTTTCCCAGATGAAATTTTGAAATAAGCAGCGTAACTCAAAAACATCCCATTCACACATACATCGCTTTCTTTTATAGATTCAGCAGGATTGACACCACCATCTTCACTCTTTTCATTGTCCGCAATTATATCAATAGATTGCCTGATAGGTGTTACATCCCTTGATATACAGAGGTTTCTTAAATCAAGTAAAGTGTAGTGTGATGATATCCACTTGGGCTGATAAAAGCCCCTACCCCAATGTCCGTTGGTATTACGGCTGGATAAGAATTTAGCTCCCCAACCTTCACTGGCGATTCTCTCTTGCAAGTCTTTCCTATCTTCTGAAAGTAAGTCTCTATAAACTTGATATTGAATGGAAACATCCCCTTGCAACAACCATTCTATGAACTTACTATCAATCATTATTCCACCACCAAGAGCTTATAATTGTTAACAGTATTGACTGTAACCAATCTTATAAGATATACTCCTTCAACAACCCTTTCAGGCAATTGAATGTTATTACCACCCTTAATAATCCCATACTCCCTTCCAGCAACATCCATTAATTGCACCTGAGTATTTGGCTCCAAACCAGATAGATAAACCGCTTCACCAGCCTGAGCAGGATTTGGATAAATCCTCACATTCCTCGCTTCTTTCTCATCAACACCCACAGCGGCGTTGTCAATAAAATTGATACATTCTATCATCACAGCAGGGAAAGTGGGGTACTCCATTGTGTGGTCAACCCCTGGCATGGTTATATGGTGATAGGGTGCGTCACTATTACCAATGGTATTGTCCAAGGTGGTGTTTTGCAGAGCAGACACAAAATCCTGGTCGCCCCAGCAAAGACAAATTGGTGGGGCTATACTGAAGCTACTATTGCTAGGGTTAGCAAAGAAACCCGGTGAGTGCCATATTAACCCCTTCATGTAATACTTTGGACTATTCAATACATATTGAGCCGCCACGTCACTACCCGCAGAGTAACCAGCTATATACAACTCATTACCATTCACATTGTACCATGTAAAAGCCGAATCTAATGCTTCATTCAAAGAAGCTGTGCTGGCTGGTTGGTCTTGCAAATATGGATCAGGGCACATCAAAATAGCATTGATGCTATCCGCCACCGGGGTTAGGTATTGCCTGATTTGCATACTATTATCAGGGTTACCCAAACCATGTTGGCCAATAATCATCTTGGCAGGTTCATTAAAGCTAAAGTTCGCTGGTATATAAAAGTATATATCCAGTGTATCACCAGTGTTTGGGGATTCTGTCAGCACAAAAGAGCGAACAAAATCTCCTGTGGGTTGGGCAATAGCAGAAAAAGCCCCAATGATAAAGGCAATAAGTGTTAGGTGCAGGTATTTCATTTCTCTACTTTACGAATGTTTCAATGTCTTTGGCCGTAATCTTTTTGTCGCAAAGGATTACTAAGCGCTCTACCACGTTGCGTAGCTCACGTATGTTTCCTGTCCAATCAAATCCTTGAAGCGCCTTCAAAGCACCACTATCAAACTCCTTAGCTGGCATACCATGCTCCTCGCAAATCATCTCAATAAAATGGTTCGCCAACAGCGGAATATCGTCTTTTCTATCTCTTAACGCAGGAACTTGAATTAATATCACCCCCAGCCTATGGTACAAATCCTCACGAAACTCACCTTCTTCAATTTCCTTCTTTAAATTCTTGTTGGTCGCCGCTATTACACGCACGTTTACTTTTATCTCCTTATCACCACCTACACGGGTAATCTTGTTCTCCTGTAAAGCTCTTAGTACCTTGGCTTGAGCACTCAAGCTCATATCCCCTATTTCATCCAGAAATAAGGTACCACCATCTGCCAACTCAAAGTCACCTTTCTTTTGCTTGATGGCTGAAGTAAAAGCTCCTTTCTCATGACCAAACAACTGGCTTTCTATCAACTCTGAAGGGATTGCTGCACAGTTCACTTCTATCATAGGCGCTTTGCTGCGAGTGCTTTTCTCATGCAATGAGCGAGCCACCAATTCCTTACCAGTACCATTCTCACCAGTAATCAACACACGAGCATCAGTACCCGCCACCTTGTCAATCATTTCCCTGATACCATTGATAGCCTTGCTCTCGCCTATCATCTCGTATTTCTTGCTCACCTTCTTTTTCAGGCGCTTGGTTTCAGTCACCAAACTAGCCTTGTCTGTAGCATTGCGAAGGGTAACCAACAAACGGTTCAAATCGGGTGGTTTGCTGATATAATCATAAGCACCTTTCTTGATAGCATCAACAGCGGTATCAATAGTACCATGACCAGAAATCATTACAAAAGGTACGTCCTGCCCACTTGCTATCACTTTCTCTAAGACCTCTATACCATCCATTTTAGGCATTTTGATGTCACAGAGCACTACATCATATTCATTCTCCTGAATTCTCTTTAATCCCTCTGCCCCATCGGCGGCATCTTCCACCTGGTAATCCTCATTTTCAAGAATATCCTTCAAAGTACGCCTGATGGCAGGCTCATCATCAATTATCAATAGTTTCTTCGATGCCATAGTTGTAGTTTGCCGCTAAGATAGAGATTGATTTAAATTTTTGAAATTGTAAAAGGCTTCAATAAATACCTAAACTCATTAAAGGATGTCCTTGCGTCATTGCGAACCTCTATTTTCAGGTGAAGCAATCTCAAATTGTTGACATGTTTAATTTGGGATTGCTTCTTCTCAAAACACCAATGCTTATCTGTACACCCCTCTCAAAGTCAGTTAAAATCTTCCTTTTTTGTCTAGAAACTCCCCTCGAGGGGAGTTTGATATCAAAGCTGGTATCGAAATCCGCACTATAAGGTGGGGTGTTAAAAACAAGAAGCAAAGAAAAGCGTTAACTAAATTTCCTCCTAAAACACCAACAAGCCAGTAATGTATATCACTGCCCCAATCAGCATCAGGAAGAGCGTGTAGGGTAATATCTCTTTGGCTTTTAATCCTGTAATACCCAACAAGGGCAAGGCCCAAAAGGGTTGCAGCATATTGGTGAGCTGGTCGCCATAGGCTAATGCCATTACACTCTTTGGCAGTGAAACCCCCAAATCCTGTGCTGCCTGAATAATAATAGGCCCTTGAACAGCCCACTGCCCGCCGCCACTGGGTACAAACACATTTACTATCCCCGCACTGATGAAGGTAAACACGGGAAAAGTGACCTCATTACTGATAGACACAAAAAAGTCAGAAAACCTACCCACTAATCCGCTACTGGTCATAATACCCATAATACCAAAGTAAAGTGGAAACTGAATGAGAATACCCGCAGCACCACCTATAGCTTCATCAATGGCTTTGAGGTAGTTGCGGAAATTGCTATGCAACACAACCCCCAGGCCAAAAAGAAAAAGGTTGATGTAATTCAAGGTGAGAAAACTCAAAGTAATCTCATCAGGTTTGATAAAAGCCTTGTAAATGAGCCAAAAAAGCATCAATCCACCCAATATATACGCTAAAACCAGGGAAGTGTCCAACTTCTCGGCACCATTGGGGGGCTCTTCATTATCAACTCCGTTTACAGTATCACTCACCTGAATAGGTAAAGCCTCACTGCGCTTACCCAGCCAATACATCGCTAATGGCAAAACTACCAACAGCACTAGCGACAATACAATATTCATGGTGGAGAAAATAGTTTCAGAACCCAAGAGACTATCAGGTAAGGTTTGTAGTTGTTCATCAGTGTAAAAACCTTTCATCATACTGGTAAGCGAACCATTTTCAGCTACCTTGAGCGGTGCCGAACCCGACAAACCACCATGCCATATCATCAAGCCTGAATAGCCTGCTGCGCCTACTATGGGGTAGTTAAGTAATAAACCCTTCGCTTTGCAGCTATCAGCTACCTTCCTGGCGAAAATGGCACCAAAAATCAAACCCAGACCCCAATTAAGAAGCGCTACAATCAAGGTAAAAAAACTAACGATAGCAGCCGCATTGGCAGTGGTGTTGCAGTACTGAGTAGCTTTCTCAATCAATAAGGTAGCCAAAGGCGTAAGTGCCAAGGCATGGCCCAACACCAATATCAGCATCATTTGCATGGCGAATACCATGAGACCACCATTCCAGATGCCAGATTCCCAAAAGCTGAGTATTTCTAAACTGTAAGCCCCTACACTACTATCTACAGGCAGGGTAAAAACCAAAGCCAACAGCATAGTAAGCAACGTCAGCAACACCGCAATAGTAAAGGGCGCGGGCAGCAAAGCCTTGAAAACACTGGTATACCTATCAGCAAAACTCATGGTGGGTTGAAACTATTATTTATTTTCCAAAATCGAAAACGAAAAATATTTCACAAAATTAAAAATATACTATGTTATTCATCGACTAAGATTTTCCGTGAGTCCCTCGAGGGTCTCGACAAAACTTTGTTTACTTTGTAAAAATAAAATAATGTACACACGGCAAATTATTAATCGACATTTCTGAAACAGCCTTGACTTTTTGTTTACTTTTTGGTCAAGCAAAGCATCTGGGGAAGAATACATTAGCGTCCCCCTTGAGGGGAACTACAGGGGGTGTTTCATTGCGCCGATTCAAGAAGCAATCACAGAATTGTGTTCGCGGGCCAAGACCCGCGATATCTTTCACACTAATAGCCAAAAGCTATCCACCAATAGCTTGAATCGCCTGCCCTACCCTTTCTTGCGGCTGCCCACTGATGATGGTGTAGTTAACACCCAAATTGTCCAGTACCCGCTTGTAAATCTCAAAAAGTTCCTCACGGCTTTCAGGATGTTCACGCTGTGGGTCAGCGACCCACGGGAAATCAATACCCATTAAAAGGTGTAAATCGTATTGGCGGCTCTTAAGGCCTTGCTCAATCCATTCATGACATTTGCCATACTTAAAATCGCACCACACCTTTATCACCACTAGGTTGGTATCACATATCAGCAAATCCTGCACCTCGGTAGCCTTGCGGTCTTCTTCTGCTAACTGGCCTTTAGCTATAGTAAGTAAATCATCATAAGTGTATGGATGGTTGATACTGCCCAAATATTCACGCGCATATTCAGGCACCCAGGCAGTGTGGTAGTGTTCAGCCAGTTTTTTGGCAAGCGTAGTTTTTCCTGTCGATTCGGGCCCTACAATCGCAATCCTCTTAAGCGTATTCTGTATCATAAGCTTTTTTCCAACTCAAATATCCAACCAAAGCAATAATAGTGTATGCCAAAAACAACAATGATGTAAGGTACAATTCCCTGCTTGCATACAAGTAAATTGAAACAGCATCAATCACTATCCAATAAAGCCAATTTTCAAGCACTTTACGAGCCACCATAAAAGTAGCTACTAAAGCAAATACAGTGGTAAACGAATCGATGAAGGGATTTTTAGCATCAGTGTAATGACCTAATATAAACCCCAGTCCCATGGTAAAGGCAACACTCACAGCAATATTAGCTGCGTGGTATTTCAAGGGCCAGGTGATAATCACACGTTTGTCATTCTTGTGTTTGCCATTTGCCCATACCCACCATCCATAAAAAGCCATAACCAGGTAAAACACCTGCAAACCCATCTCAGCATATAGCTGCACCTGAATACATAAATAGATATAGTGCCCTACACTTATCACAGCCGCAGGCCAACACCAAATACTTTCTTTTGCTGCCAGCACCACATACATCACTCCAAAAAACACAGCTATGATTTCAGCCTTGGTCATGTCCAGGGCTGCTGAAACAATACCATCCTGTATAATCTGCCAATCCATTAATCCAGCTTGGCCGTTCCGTTAAGTACTTTTATCACAAACACCACCTTGCCTTCTTCCAAAAAAGTACTTTTCATGCACGCTTTCACAGCATTCATCACCACATCATACTCCCCGAAAATTTGGGTACTCATCCCATTCATCTCCACCTGCAAACCAGCATTGGCTTTCAGCTTATCAATAAAAGCCAGTATCGGCTTTTCATAATCCGCATTCAATGGATACATGCTTATCTCAACAGAAGTGTTCATCTATTCGTCCAGTTTTGCTTTTATTTTTTTGAATTCGCCCACGGGGTCCTTGGTTTTCCATATACCGCCCTTCAAGGCTATACCATGAAAACCCAACTCTTTTATCTTGTCAATCTTATCATAAGTAATCCCACCAAAGGCAATCACCGTGAATCGGGTATTTAAAAGGGCATGCTTTAATCCCGTTTCCGAAAACGCTGACTGGTAAGCCTTTCTATGCTTACTGATGCTATCAAAAACAGGATTCAGGATTATTTCGGTAATATAGTTACTATCCTCATAAAGGTTGGCCAATTTGCCACTCGAGCAACTAAACTGTATATCAGGATATCGCAATCTCAACCACTGCAACCTGATTACATTCGTCAATTTCCTATCCCTGTATTTACGGTATAGGTGCACCCCTTTTAGCTTATGTTTCACCACCTGCCCATGCATGGTATGCAACACTATCCTGTTGTGGTATTCTTCGGGGATTAAATCAAGAAATTTCAAGAGATCTTTTTTGGCAAACTCATACTTATTAATGTGGAACTCGTCTAAGCCTAAATGGAACATCTCCGTCACCATAATTGGCTCAGAAGAGTCTTTTCGCTTTCTTGAAAATAGGATTGTTTTCATCTACGCCTTGCCCTGCGACGAAGATAGTTTTTTTAGAAATATAGAAACTAAGAGCCAGAAGCACTAATCACAATACCCAAATTACTAAACCCATTATTGCAAGGAGGAGTGAAGAAGCAATCCCTGTTTCTTGAATCAACCCAATGAAACATCCCTTATAGTCCCCTTTGAGGGGGGCAACCACTATACTCCTTCCCCTCTAGGTGAAGGTTGGGAAGGGGTGTTAATGGCATGTAATTATTTTATCAATTAGGAATTCCCTCCACCTCAAGCGGACGCAATGACGCATTCAGAAATTTATCCGTGAACAGCCCCTGCAATCTCCTGAACCAGATTACCCCGCTTCTCGATGGCATTGCCTACAACGATGATGTCAGCACCAGCCGCACAATTTTCAGCAGCTTTTTCTGGGGTTTTGATACCCCCACCAGTTATCAAAGGCGCATTGATGCTCCCCGATACTGCTTGTATCATCTCAGTAGATATTGGATTGTAAGCTCCACTGCCACCATCCATGAAGATGGTTTTAAGTCCCAGCATTTCACCAGCCATGGCAGTACAGGCTGCTATATCATTTTTATCGTTTGGGATTGGAGTGGTGTTACTCATATATGAGGCCGAAGTAGCCCTGCCACTCTCAATCAGCATATAGCCCGTTGGGATGATTTCCAATCCACTCACTTTTAACCTTGGTGCAGCTATCACATGTTGACCAATCAGCATTTCAGGGTTACGACCACTTATTACAGAAAGAAATAAAATAGCATCCGCTTTCTCATTGATTTGCAAGGTGTTACCCGGAAACAAAACCACAGGAATGTCACTATTCGCCTTCAAAACACTCACGCAGTTATCCAGGTTGTTGTTGGTTATCAGGCTACCGCCTACAAAAAAGAAATCAACCTCGCTATCGTTGGCTTCTTTCGCCAAAGCATCCAGGCTAGAGTTACTACACTTGTCAGGGTCAATCAGCACCGCAAACTGTTTCTTGCCCTCTTTCTTCCCACCGTATATTTTGTCAAATACCTGCATAGCTTCAATTACTCGCCAAATCTAATCATTCAAAAGGTAAACCAACATATACCCCTCTATTTTTTCATACTTCAATTGATAGTTCCATTCTTGCCCTTTAGCAAGTATTTTTCCCTGTATCACTCCACCTTCATCGCTATATTGAAAGGGTGTAATTAATATCTGTTCACTAAAAATCAACCCTCTTTTACTGTAAACTTTATACAAAGCCTCTTTCGCACACCAAAACACATGACTATGTTCAACTCTGTAAGCTTCGTCAAGACTATCCAGTTCCTCCTGACTCAAGAACTTGTGAATAATCCGCTCAATTTTAGGGTGAATTTCCTGCAAATCAAGTCCTGCCTTTTTCGGGGATAGCATCACTGCCACCCGCTCTTGCGAGTGACTCATAGATACCTCCACATCAATCCCCTTGATATTGGGTTTGCCATCGGCATTGTACTCCACCTCTACCTGTTTGCCTAGCAATTGATTAAGCAAGACAAGCACCGCTATTTTTTGCCTTTTTATCAACAAACTTTTTACCTCACTATACCCCAACCTTTGCGACTCAAGTAACGTGTTTTCAAGTGCAGAGAGTTCTTTTTCGTCGATTTGCCATAAAGCAACGGCATCCTGTTTAATATTTCTTTTAAAAACCAAAGGCATTTTAGCACATTATTTCAGGAGCCAATTATATGGAAAAAAATGTTGATAAATCAAGGCTTTTGTCAATTTCAATGCTTTGATAATTCAGCAAAAATCACGAAATTGCACCGCTATTTTAGAAGTGAAAAGAGCGAATAAAAATTATAAGATTTTGAAAAGTGTAGTGCGCGGATTGTTACTACTGGCTGTAGTGGCTTTTGGCACAGCTACCTTTGCCCAGGAGTGTAACGTAATATATGTTACGCCCAATGGAGCCTCAAGCGGCACTACAGGCACAAAAGCCAATCCAGCCAGTTTTTTGCACGCCCTTTCAATTGCCAATTCATCCAACAGTAAAATATACATGGCAGCGGGCACTTATGTGGTATCCAACGAAATAACCATGCCCTCAAACATTACTATTGAAGGTGGTTTTGATGCCAATTGGGACAAAAGCAACGGTGCTGCTACAACCATATTCCGAGACAACACTAACCCTATAGCCAGCCCATCAAGGCTAATTGGCGTTAACTGCGTGAATGCAAGCAATTTTCGTATGCAAGACCTCACGGTGCGCGTAGCCAACGCAGTAGGCGATGGCACCTCAACTTATGGCGTTTATCTCAGCGGTTGCAGCAACTACCAAATGGTACGTTGTAGGGTGATTGCTGGTAATGGTGGTAATGGCAACAACGGTGCTCCCGGAACCAACGGCATGAACGGCACTAATGGCGCTGATGGTGAGGTAGGTGATGAGGATGGCCCATGCTGCCGTGCTGGTGGTGCTGGTGGTTCAGGTTCATTCCCTGGTAGCAATGCTGGCGGCGCTGGTGGTGACGGTGGCGAAAGGGGCACTTACATCG
>JANQJC010000130.1 GCA_028281825.1 Flavobacteriales bacterium | reverse complement strand
TGCCTGAGAAAACAAGGGCTGGCACAGTCACATTGCCTGCAGCGGCAACTGCTGAAGGGTTGGTCTCCGCTGGGGCCATACCTACTATGGTACTGATATTAACATTTGAAGCACCTGCTAATACTGTTGACCCACCGCCCATAGAGTGACCCATAATAGCAGTTTCATTCAGCAATGCTTGATAGAAAATAGAGTTGCTATTGTTGTTCTCATCCTGCATCTTTTCTGCTACTTGTCTTAGGTCGAGACCAAAATTCTCATGACTAGGCCCGATGCTGCCTTCGGTTCTTGGGAAAGCCATCACGTAACCCTGTGGCACAAAATGCTCCCAAATATTATTGTAAACATCCCACGTCATCACGAAACCATGCCCAAAAACGATTACTGGAAACTGTCCATTAGCAATGGCAACATTAGTTCCTTGTGTGTTGGCAGGGTAGTATATTTCTGTTTGTATTTGCCTTCCAGGACCACCACCAGAGCCAAAACCACCAGTGCGATTAGGGTCATTAAAAGTAATAGTGGTATTGCCAATAGTAAATGGCTGAGCAAATGCAAAACTACTTGCAAGTGTAAATAATAGTAAATGAATAAATTTGTGGCGCATATTTTGTGGTTGTCCTATCATAACCCAAGATAGGAAAATTTGTTCCCCAACTTAATAAATAAATAAATATTAAGTTAATACCTTACTATAAGGTGCTATAAAGTATCAATAGTTTGGTTGGTGATGTGCTGTATAGCAATGGAAATACCAGCGCACAGGAAGGGGTTGTATTTGCCAGAAAGACTACCAAGGCCCCTGGGTCGCCCAAAACTGTTAGTCGAAACCTTGAAGTATATCCAAAAGCAGGAAAACTAATGAGTTTTATCCCATTCTTTCGCAAAATCAACTAGAACATTGACCATTGTGTCAAGAGTGTCTGGGTTTAAACAATCAATGGTATCTAGCCTGGTGTGATAAGTGGGGTGGAGTTTGTCCATCGGTAATCCCACGATTGAAACTGCGGGGATATCATATCTGCTAAAACTCGCGGCATCGGTGGCGCCAATGGGTATGGTGCCCAATTTTTTCTCAAGCCCTTGCCTTTCAAAAGCATTTCCCAAGGCACTGATTAATCTTTCATCATGTTTCTCGCCAAGTGAAATTTCTTTTTGGATGATATGCATTTGCTCAATATCCAATATACCATCAAGGTTTACCAAAAATGCATTTCCATTTTCCAGTTCTCTCTTGTGCTTTTTTACATACGCATCAGAACCTTTCAGTCCGGTTTCTTCAGAACCGAAAGAGATAAACCTTACCCTTGTGTTTTTTAATTTATCGACTGATAAGGTTTTTGCAACTGCATGAGCAACGGCAACCCCCGATAGATTGTCTTGCGCGCCGTCTACAATTCTATTACCATGGATAAAGAAAAAAGTAAGCGAAAAGGGGCTGGTAGCCACGAACACCCACCAGGGTATACTCATCCATACTTCCCAACCCACAATGTAGGACACTAGGTAATAAACTGGCAATATGGCAAATGATACACCACCCAATACCATCAATCTCACTCCCCAATCTTTCAACCAATACCACCATATAAACTCAGGAGTGCTATCCATATGCCCGGCAAATATCAAGGTGGTTTTGGCAGTTTCACTGGGTTCTATATTACCAATCACATTTCTAGACTCAATTTTTGGGAAAAGAAAATCCAACCAATTGTAGTACATCACGAAATGGAATAGAAACAAGAAGCCATTCAGCAGGCCAACAAATAGGGCAGCTTCCATTGAGAATTTGGGTAAAACCAAAGCCAAATAAAAGCCCACGCAAAATATCTTTAGTGAGGCAAATTTCGCTCTCAAAGCATCTTTGAATGGCTCAATGGTAACATTGTCACAAAATGATTTGATTTGCTCACTTAGATATTCTTGAGCCTTGGTTTCTGCTTCTGAACCAGCTCTTCGTGGTCCAAATTTTTCGATGATGTGTTTAACGAGGTTGTACGGTGTATCCATTAAGGTGATAAAATGGTGAGGAAAGTTAAGAACAATATCGCAAGTGCAAAATCTAAAGCGTATTTTTGGGCAAACTAGCGAAGCAAATGGAGCTACCATTATTACCTGATATAGTAATCATACTTGGCTTGGCAGTAGTGATTATACTGCTATTTCAAAGACTCAAGCTTCCACCAATATTGGGTTTTCTGCTCACTGGTATCGTTGCAGGGCCGCATGGGCTAAGCTTGATTAATGCTACGCATGAGGTAGAGCTTCTCTCTGAGATTGGCGTTATTTTCCTGCTATTTGTGATTGGCATTGAATTTTCTCTCAAGGGGCTGGCATCTATTAAGGGTACTGTTTTCTTTGGTGGTTTGGTACAGGTAGGGGGTACAATTGGTTTAACTGCGTTGGCTACCTACGTGATGGGTTTGTCAATCACCCAGGCGGTGTTTATGGGCTTTTTGCTCTCACTAAGTAGTACCGCTATTGTATTGAAACTATTGCAGGAAAGTGGTGAAGTTACTAGTCCACACGGGCGCATAGCAACAGCCATACTCATCTTTCAGGATATAGCTGTAGTTTTTATGATACTGCTCACGCCTATAATGGCTGGCGAGGCGGAAAACCTTTTATTGACACTTGCGATATTAGTGGGTAAAGTGCTGGGTATCATTGCAGTGCTGGTAGTATTGGCTCGTTATGTAGTACCAGTTATATTAAGGTTGGTAGCTCAAAGCAAAAGCCGAGAGTTATTCATATTGGCAGTTGTGGTACTCTGCTTTTCTACGGCATGGCTCACTTCTTCAGTTGGTTTGTCTCTTGCATTAGGAGCCTTCTTTGCTGGGCTTATCATTTCTGAATCGGAATACAGTCATCAGGCTACTGCCAATATTTTGCCTTTCAGGGAGATATTCATGAGTTTCTTTTTTGTGTCGGTAGGTATGCTGCTTGATATCAGGTTTTTTCTTGCCAACATAATTTACATCCACTTTTTAGCTTTCGGGGTAATGGTACTTAAAACACTGATTGCCGCATTGGCAGCCACCTTGCTCAGGTATCCTGCAAGAACAGTGATACTCTCGGCCCTGAGCATTTTTCAAGTGGGTGAGTTTGCCTTTTTACTTTCTGAAACAGGGATGGAATATGGCTTGCTAAGCGAAAACGTTTATCAATATTTTCTTGCCATATCAATCATATCAATGGGTGCAACACCCTTCGTCATAAAATACTCTGGAGCTATCGCTGATTTTTTGGTAAAAGCGCCTTTGCCACCGGTTGTAAGAAGAAGGTTAAACGCTTTGGCCAAGGTAAGGTCTGAAAACTTGGATGATCATAAAAAACTCAGTAACCATCTTGTGATTATAGGTTATGGTATTAATGGGCAGAACGTGGCTAAGGCTGCGAAAAATGCCAACATCCAGTATATAGTTATTGAGCTTGACCCAAAAATAATTAATGAGGCAAAAAAGAGTGGAGACCCGGTTATTTATGGTGATGCTACTGATGAAGAAATACTGAAACACATCAACATACATGATTCCAGGGTGGTGGTGATAGCTATTTCAGACTCTGATAGCACTAAGAAGATAATTAAGAGGGTCAGGGATTTTACTGAAACTGCTTACCTTATTGTGAGAACCAGATACGTGAAAGAAATTGAGGAAAACATTAGGCTAGGGGCAGATGAAGTGATACCTGAGGAGTTTGAAACTTCAATCGAGATTTTTACACGGGTTTTGAAAAAATATTTGGTAACAAACTCTGAAATACAAAAGTTTGTAGGTACTATCAGGTCTCATAATTATGAAATGTTGACCAAAATATCAGGAGTTAAAGTATCAGATATCAGGCAACCTGATATTCCTGATATGGAAATCGTAACTATACGGGTTAGCCAGGGAGCCAATAAAATTGTAGGAAAAACAGTAGAAGAATCTCAATTGCGTTCACAGTTTGGGGTAACGGTTTTAGCCATTAAGCGGGAAAATAAATACATTACGGTTATTACCCCTAACACTTTTATCAGGCAGGATGATATTCTATATCTATTTGGTCATCCAGAAAATGTAGTTGAAGTAAACAGGTATTTAAAGTTATAGAATCACCATTCACCTGCGTATTGCAAGTTTTGGTGTGATAACTCCTTCAAGTAATCGTATTTGAGTTTTACTATCTGGCGGATGTGTAGGTAATCATGCGCTACCCAATTCACCAAAAACATTTTCGCTGTTAAAGGCCCATATTTTGGATGCTGGTAAGCATTCTTCCAGTTTGGGTTTTCCAGCGAGTGCAACCATGTGACGGATTGCTCTCTTTTGTTTAGAAAACCTGTCAACTTTTCGTCAAAATCTTGTTCTATGTATTTTTTGTCTTTCACCCATCTTTCAGGGTCAATAGAAGAGGGCAGGTCTTCATCAGGGGTTGTTAAAACATGATTCAGTCGGTTTCTGAAATCCAATTCTTCTTCGTCATACAAGTGGCATATCACCTCAAGCAGGCACCACTTATCTTCTGATGGTTTCCACAATTGTTCCTTTCTGCCGGTATCTTGCAAAAAACTTTTTATTCTTAACCCGTTTTCTGCTAATTGTTTAATATAATAATTGCTATCCATGAATATCTAAAATTGAATTTCACCTACTAAGAATGTATTTGCCCTGCCAGATATGTTTACCCTATCACCTTCCAATTCACTTTCAAAAAACCCCCTTCTTTTGGATAACTGAATAGAGCTCAAATGCTTTTTGTTCAGTATCCCTGCCCACAGCGGTACTAAGCTAGTTTGTGCTGAACCAGTCGCAGGGTCTTCATCTACCCCTGATTGTGGCCCAAAAAAGCGATAGACAAAGTCCACATTATCTCCCTTGGCTGTGGCTATCAAACCGCGGGCATCCAATTCAGCTATATTTCTTAAATCGGGTTGTAGGTTATGCACTTGTTCTTCACTATCAAAAAATAGTATGTAGTCTGTCTTTCCTTTATAAGTGGTACAGTTAGAGGTGTCTACATCTCTGAATACATTATCTACAGCATCGGTCCTTTCAAGGGTGTCTACCGGAAAGTTCATGGTATAATGCTCCCCTTTTTTCTTTACTTCCAGCCTTCCACTTCGAGTGTTGAATACAATTTTATCATCAGCATAATCTAGATAGGTATACAACACATGAGCCGAAGCCAAAGTGGCATGTCCGCAAAGGTCTACTTCAACTGCCGGAGTGAACCATCTTAAATCAAAGTCGTTACCATTTTTCACAAAAAAGGCTGTTTCTGCCAAGTTGTTTTCCATAGCTATTCTTTGCATAGTAATGTCATCCAGCCATCTGTCCATAGGGCACACTGCAGCAGGATTTCCAGAGAATGGCTCAGCACAAAAGGCATCTACTTGGTATATAGGTAAGTTCATGAATTATTCTTTCAATGCAACAGACAAAGTATGGATATTTAAGTCAACCAGATGGGGCTTGTTCTTATTTTTAAGAAATTTGATGCGTGAAGTTAGCCAAAATCAATTATTCCACCATTGTGAGGCTTTATTAGATTAACTATGAAGAAAACAGTTTCGTTGGTGCTAGGTAGCGGAGGGGCTCGTGGTTTCTCACATATAGGGGCAATTCAAGAACTTACCAGTAGAGGGTATAATATCAAGGCGGTATCTGGTTCTTCTATGGGTGCCGCTGTTGGAGGTATATATGCGGCCCAAAAGTTAACTGAGTTTGTGGAGTGGGCAAGTAAGCTTAACCGAAGGGATACCTTTAGACTGATGGATTTTACCATTTCTAACCAAGGGTTTATTAAGGGAACCAAAATAATTTCTGTGCTTAGGGAAATAATAGGGGAACAAAGGGTAGAGGATTTTAAAATTCCTTATACCGCCGTTGCTACAGATATACATACCCACGAAGAAATTTGGCTGCGAAAAGGAGAGCTGTTGGAAGTAATCAGGGCTTCATCAGCCATACCTACATTAATTACGCCAGCCACAATTGATGGCAGAATATTGGTAGATGGTGGCGTGCTAAATCCCTTGCCGATAGAACCTGTTTTAGAGTACAATAATGAGTTGCTGGTTGTAGTTAATATTAATGGCAAGCCTGACCCTCTCGAAAGAAAAAAACTACAGACACAGGAAAATAAGCAAGAGGCAAATGAACAAGAGAATAGTACTCAGTATGTCCAAAGCCTAATCAATAACGTAAAAGCGTGGTTTAATATTAAATCAGCAAAGAACTCGAAGCGACAAGATGAGGCTTTGGGATATATTGGCTTACTAAACAAAAGCATTGACCTGATGCAAGATAAACTTTGTGAGCGTGCAATTGAGGTACATCAACCAGACATCGTAGTGAATATTTCACGCATGCCTATTTCTACTTTTGAGTTGCACATGGCAAACGACCTGATGGATATGGGAAGAGATGCCATGAGAAAAACTTTGGATGAATATGAAAGAGAATAAAAAACCCTCAATTGAGGGTTTTTTATTGGGAAGTTTTTCTTTTTAGTAAGCAAAAGTATGTGATACCCTGAATAGTGTTAAGCGACCCATGGTAGGCACTCCCACAAACTCTCTTAACTTATAATTGTAGACATTTTGCACAGTTACAGATACCCTTGTTCTTTTGCTGAAAGGCAAGGTATAGTCAAGGCTTACATCTAAGTGGTTGAGGGCTGGTACTTCACCAACATATACACCTGAATTGGCGGGGAAAGCATCTTGCCATCTCCATCTCAAACCTACATTCAGGCCTATCTTTTCAATATCAAATTGTGAGGTAAGGTTTACCTTATGTCTTGGGGCATTTAGTGCAATAATTTGTCCTTCAGTTTCAAACTCATCCTTGTTTACAAAAGAATAAGTTGCACCGAGTTTTAGTTTCTCAGTCAAGAAGTAAATGGCTTCAAGGTCAAATCCATAAACGGTAATGTTACCAAAATTACCATAGGTAAGCCTTAAGCTGGGGTCGCTTACACCTTCAGGTTCAGCCGTGCCAATTGGAATACCGGCAACAATATCAGCCAACTCATCAGCGGCACTTCCATTGCCATTACCACCATTTGCTGGATTGTCTATGATACCGTTAAGAAATGCCTCTAAATCGGGAGCAGTAGAGTTATCAATATTATTCTGAATAACCTGAACTAAATCATCCCTATTCAAGAATATATTGGGAGTTTGCAAAGTAAGTGGGCTTACAAAGTCAGAAATGTCAGAACGGTAAAAATCACCTTTAAATACCATCCTCTTGCCGATGATACCATTATAGCCTATCTCGTAAGTATTGGTAGTTTGGTTTTTGATAGGTTCTATGTCTTGCAATTCATTGGGGTCAATCGGATTTTCCGTATCAAATTCACCAGCTTCTAAATCAAGCATGTATATTTCATTTCCTATATTCACAAAGTCTGAACCTGTTTGTGGAGCTATCACCTCAGTACCAATGACAGTTGCAAGACCTTGAGGTATTCCTTGTTGTACCATTGCGGCTGCTACAATTGTACCCACTGGCTCAAGTACCTGGTCATTAAATTGGGCGTCGTTAAGTGTAATGGCATGACCCTGGTCTACATTGGGCCATTGGTAGAATGGAGAAAGGAATTGCAATACACCATTATCAGTTCTCTGGAAGATAAAGCCATCTCTGTTACCTACACCACGTCCATCGATACCTATGTCAATTCCAGGCACCGCTGTAAACCCAAATGCATCAGCAGACTCAAGAATGTCCAATGAGTTGGTAAGCGCAGTAGGGGATGAGAATGCCCTGTTAAAAGTAAGTCGAACGTTATGGCCCGGGTATGGTTTAATCACCATAGCCGCCCTTGGTGATATAAAAGGGTCTTTAATGGCAGTATTGTAATCATACCTGGCAGCAGCAACAAATTTCATCCAATCCGTTGGCTCATATTCTCCCTGAACGTATACACCATATATATCTATATTATCATCGTCCTCATTTCTACCGTTAATGGTACCCTCAGTATCAGGGCGGGTAAGAAGGGCATCGGCGCCGTATATAAACCTGAATTGACCTGTTTCATAGCTATGTTGTATTTGTCCTACATAGAATTTAGACTTATCCACAATATAATTACCAGAGCGCAGCAGATAAGTATCACCAGCATTACTTGAGTTCATATACCCTTGTATAAACAAGTTTTTATGACTAAAACGTGCTTGTGTGTATAGGTAACGCCAGTTAACTGCTTGACCAGCTCCCAGCCCGGTAAGCTCTATTCCTGATGCGTTGCTATAACCTCCTGAAAGAACCAACTCGGTATTGGGGTTAAACCTAAAGTCAAGCCTGGCATCTGCGTTATAGTTTCTCAACGAATTATCCCTTGGATTAGGCACTAAGTCACCTGTTTCGCCATTAGCCAAATCCTCAGCCGATACTTCTGTACCATCTGAATAAAATGGTATCCTACCATCTGCTGTTTGCTTGCCAAAAATGATGGAATCAGGCTCTGATGGGTCTGCATACCTCCAATCGTCTGCCTCCATATACTGTCCTGAAATTCTAAATCCTATTGCTAACGGAGAATTCTCTTTACTCTTTTTAAGCACCGCAGTTTGTCTGAACTGTCCAATGAAAGTGTTTCTCTCGCCACCGCCAATACTTGCTGTGGTAGTGTAATCGTTCAGTTCATCCAATGGTGATTTAGTCATGAAGTGTATCGCACCGTTAGCTGCATTGGGTCCATAAAGCGCAGAAGCAGGACCTTTTAAAACTTCCACACGGTCAATATCCAGGTAGTTACCAGGCATTAGCTGATTGACATTCACACGAAGCGATGGCACTGAACCTATCCTGTAGTCGACCAAAGTAAGCGCAGAACCCGAGAAAATATTATTAAAACCTCTCAAAACTACATTAGTCTGCGCTATACCAGTTCGCATAATATCAACACCGGATACATCAGTTATATAATCTGTGGGGTTTGTTGCTACCTTTACCTGAATTTCTTTGGCACTCACAATATCTATGGCTGCAGGTGCCTCGAGTAATTTCTCCTGCTTTCTTGAAGCACTAACTACTACTGGGTTAAGGTCAAGCCCAGCTTCTTCCATTTTCACATTAAGGTTGGTTTGCCCATTAATTTCAACCTCTTTGGTAGGGAGGCCTGTGTAGCTAATAACTAATATGTTAAAGCCTTCTGGCACAGTCACAGTAAAGGTACCGTCATCATTAGTTAAAGCTCCAGTGGTAGTACCTTTTACAAGAACAGATGCATATGCAACAGGCACTCCTTCATTATCAACTACAACACCCGATACCTTGGTTTGTGCTAGTGAGCCCAGTGAGGCAAACACAAATAGCAGAAGTAATACTCTTTTCATAAAGTTTGGTTTGAGAGATTTTAATTTCAAAAAAGGCAATTTAAACACAATTTTCCAAATACCTCATTAAAATGAGCTTGTAGCTTGGTTAATTCCACAAATAAGTGCCATTATCCCGAGTAAACAAAATGCGTAGTTCGTAGAAACTTACTCATTATCAGTAACTTTAAATAGAAATCAAGGTAAAAAGCCATAGTTTTTCAATTGTATGTGAAATTAATGTTAATAACTTAGACTTTGGTGTTCTGCTAGTTTGAATACCTTTGGCTACTTTTAATCTGCAAACCGATACTTTTTTAACATCATGAAACACTTATTTACCATAGCTTTAGCAACAGTACTGTGCGTAACTTTAAGTAAGGCACAAATCATTCCTAACGGAGGTTTCGAGAATTGGACTGGTAACAACTTTCCACACCCTGTTAGTTGGTTCGGAACTGATTCAGCAACAGCTGGATTTGGGGTGAGTGGAACCATACAAAAATCTACTGATGCACATTCCGGTAGTTTTGCCGTGAGGTCTGAAGCAAAATATCTTTCTGCTTTTGGCAGCGTTGTGCCAGGTTTGTGCACAACAGGTGATATTGATTTGCTTGCTGAAGAAGTATATAATGGACCTGCATACACTGAAAGGCCTGATAGCATAGTGGGATGGTACAAATTTGATAGAGTAAATGATGATACCATGTATATTCAGTTGATATTATTAGACGCGAATGATGATACAGTAGGCTTTGCTAATTATAGAAATATTGTACCTACAACTTCTTATAAGCGTTTTTCGCATCCAATCAATTATTACAACACTTCAAATCCCGCTTATGGTCATGTCATTATGAGGCATTCTACTTCAACTGCCTCAAATCCAATTGGCAGTGTAATGATAATTGATGACCTTGAAGTAGTGTTTAAACCTGCAGGAATTGACGATGCAACTAAACCCGCAGTGAAAATATATCCTAACCCGGCTAAGAACTTCCTGATGCTGGATAATCCAACTGCTAAAGGGCTGGTGGTTTCTATCTATGATGCTATAGGACGCAAAGTGGTTGCCCATAATTTACCTGCTGAGCAAAAACAAATTGATTTCCAACTCGCCGATGGGGTATATATAGTTGAAGTAAAACAAAACGACAAAGTAGTTAAGCTAGAGAAATTGGTAGTACAACATTAAGCTTAACAAAGACTGAACGTAATGTTTGAAAAGATGAGGCGTGTATTTATTTTGATAGTATCTGTATTGGCAATAGCACCGTCAGTATGGGCACAGAATGGGGTGCTGAAAGGTCACATTATTGATGATGAGACTAAAGACCCCATCATTGGAGCCAATATAGTTTGGGTGACTGATAGAACAGTTGGTGCAGCCACCGATATTGACGGTAACTTTGAGATGATATTGCCTGCCGGAAAACAAAAAATTGTGTTTTCCTATACAGGTATGGCTAGTGATACTGCTGTTGTCAACATCAAGCAGGATGCTACAGTAAATGTATCATTAAGCATGAGAGATGCTTCCAAAGAACTTGGGGTAGTAGTGGTTTCGGCTGGTAAATTTGAGCAAAAACTGGAAGAGCTTACCATGTCAATGGAGGTTTTGAAGCCTGAATTAATAGAGAATAAGAACACAACAAGTATTGAGACTGCCCTTGAGCAGACCCCAGGTCTAACCATTTTAGATAGCGAGCCGCAAATCCGTGGTGGTAGCGGGTTTAACTTTGGGGTAGGCAGTCGAGTTGGTGTGTTGGTGGATGACTTACCTGTATTGGTGGGTGATGTTGGTAGAGCTGAGTGGGCTTTTCTGCCAATTGAAAATATTGAACAGGTAGAGATAGTTAAAGGCGCATCATCGGTTTTATATGGCTCATCAGCTTTGAGTGGTGCTATCAATATCCGAACTGCATACCCAAAAAGTAAGCCTCAAACTAAGGTAAATATTTTTTCAGGCTTATATAGCACCCCTGAACGGCCAGAGATGAAGTGGTGGGATAATGAGTTGCCTATGTACTCAGGATTAAACTTCTTTCACTCACGTAAATTTGATAGAATTGATGTTGTGGTTGGTGGTAACTTTCTTTACGACCATGGGTTCATTGGCCCACCGGTAGTAGACGAGTTTTTGCAATTTGACACCATTACTAATGAAGATGTAGCAGAAAGAAAAGGAAGAATAAACTTCAATCTGCGTTACCGTCCCAAGAAAATAGAAGGTCTTTCATTTGGCATTAATGGTAACTTTATGAGGTCAAAGTCAAACTTCTCATTGGTTTGGGAAGATGCTGATACGGCTATATACGAGGCAATGGGCGGTACTATGACTTTAACAGACCAGTTTATGTTTTATGTTGACCCATTTTTAACGTATTATTCAAAAAGTGGGTATAGGCATAGTCTTAAGTCAAGGATATTTTATGTCAACAACGATAACGGTAATAACCAGTCTAATAGAAGTATAGTTTACTTTGGTGATTATCAATTTCAAAGAAAATTTGAGAATCTTGAAGATCTCACTTTAACTGCCGGACTGACTGGAAACTATACTCACTCTTATGCGGAATTATATGCGGCCTCGGGTGGCCCATTAAATTTATCTAGAAATTTTGCCGCTTATACCCAATTGGACAAGAAATTCTGGGAACTATTGACTGCCTCTGTGGGGATGCGTTATGAATACTTTCAGATTAATGATCAGGAATTTGTCGTAAAACCGGTCTTTCGGTCGGGTTTCAATTTCAAAGCGGGTAAGGAAACTTACTTAAGATATTCTTATGGTCAGGGGTACCGTTTCCCAACCATTGCCGAGAAGTTTATCCGGACATCAGCAGGTGGTATGGGTGTTTATCCAAACCCTGGACTGCAACCCGAGACTAGCTGGAATGCCGAAATTGGTATCAAACAAGGAGTTAAAATCTGGCGTTTTGTTGGTTACTTGGATATTGCAGGGTTCTGGCAAGAGTATAGTAATGCTATGGAATACGTCTTTGCTAAGTGGGAGAAGCAAGGAGCTTACTATGGCTTTAAGTTCGTTAACTCAGGTGATATTCAGGTTCGTGGAATTGACATTTCGTTGTTGGGGCAAGGTAAATTCAATGAAGACTTTGGAATGAATTTATTGGCAGGTTATACTTTCACTAAGCCGGTGTCTCTAACACCACATGAGGTTTATGCAACTGATAGTAGTGGAGCTGAAATTAGCTATGTTTCCTCTAGTATAGATACGAGCAATTACATACTCAAGTACCGTTTTCAGCACCTAGCTAAGGCTGATGTTGAGTTTACATACAAAAAGTTTGCCATAGGGTACAGTGTAAGATATTACAGTTACATGCAGAATATTGATAAAACCTTTTACAAGATTGATATTCCCGCAGCTTTCCCGGGCGTTCAATCCTTGTATACAGGCATCACCGCATATAGAGGTGATGAATTTATCCCAGCTCCAGACCCTGTAACTCCTGATGAAATTATTATTGGGCCTGACAAGAAAGGTACCACCGTAATGGACATGAGGGTCAGTTGCAACATTTCAAAGAGTTCTAAAGTTGCTGTAGTAATAAGCAATATGCTCAATAGGGAGTATTCGCTGAGACCACTTAAAATTGAATCGCCTAGGACAACGGCTATCCAGTACACCTTAAACATATAAGGTGAGTGCCCTAAAGTGCAATTAAGTTATTCTTGTCAATTATTGTGATTTCTTGTTTTGAAGACAGGAAATAAAGCTATATTTGCAACTTGAAATTTTAGGACCCGTAGCTTAACTGGATAGAGCACCTGACTACGGATCAGGAGGTTGCAGGTTCGACTCCTGCCGGGTTCACTAAACCTATCAAATCAAGAAAATCCGCATTCTCGGATGAAGTTCGGTATATTTTTTGTGTCAATCATTTCTGTTATGTTTTTTGCTTGTTCATCAAGTAAGAATTTAACACAGGAAGTAATTGAACAAGATACTGTAAAAACAGTCCTTTATTTTAAAGGTTCAGGTAACAATAAAAAGCTCGTGAAAGAAGTTAAATATTTTGACAATCAGCAGGTTATGAGTGAGCAAAACTTCAAAAAAGGTGCCCTGCATGGAGAGTGGAAGGTTTGGAATAAGCAAGGCGACCTACTCACAGAAGGAGCTTATTTGAAGGGACTGAAAAGCGGCATTTTCAAATTCTATGACAATTATGGTGTCTTGCTTTACGAAGGTGAAATGAAAGAAGGTAAGAAGCAGGGCGTTTGGACAACCTGGTATGATGAAGTTCAGGTAGAAGAGAAAAAAGAATATAAGGATGATATGCCACATGGCAAGTGGTCTTATTGGTATATAGATGGTAATCTTAAACTGGAAGAGTACTATCAGGATGGTGTAAAAGTGAAAGAAGTAACTCCCTAATATAGAAAAATGAGGTATCTCATAACAGTAGCGTTGGTCTCAGTATTTGCATTTTCGGTATTTGCCCAGAAAATGGAAAAGGAATACTATGAAACGGGAAGGTTAAAGGCTATGGGTAGCGTAGTCAATGGCAAGAAAGATGGCCTATGGACTACTTGGTATGAAGAAGGACAGAAGCAATCACAAGGAAAATATAAGGATGACGAGAAAGAGGGAAAATGGCAAGAATGGTACGAGAATGGCAAACTTTGGTCATTAGCTCATTATAAAAATGGCAAGTTGAGTGGTTATTCTGCTGATTACGATATGAACGGTGCCAAGGTAGACGATGGTTATTACGAAAACGGAATCCCTAATGGTGATTTTTTCTCATACTACAACACAGGTAGAAAGAGGAGTGAGGGCAAAATGGAGATGGGAGTGAAATCCGGTACCTGGCATTATTGGTATGAAAATGGAGCTAAGATGGCTGAAGGTGCCTACCGTGACAACCAAAAGCATGGGCTATGGACTGAATGGTATGATAATAGTAAGAAAAAGTCCTTGGGCTCATATGATAATGGTCAGCCTGCTGGAGAATGGATTTATTGGCATGCAGCTGGCTTTGAGTACCAAAAAGGAGAGTATAGAATGGGTAAGAAATATGGCGTGTGGACTACCTGGTACGACAATGGTCAAAAAGAAAGTGAAGGCTATTATATCCTTGACATGAAAGACGGAGATTGGATGTACTGGAAAAATGATGGAAATCCACTTAAAAAAGAAACCTACGAAAATCAACAACTTGTCTCAGAGAAGTTTTTGGACAAGTGAAAAATCCCTCCAAAGTTTTTTATTGTTTCTAGTATAATTGCTATCTTGAGCGGGTTTTAAAACCACCCACTTAATGGAAGTAAAAAGCTTTACACGTTTTATTGCAGCTCTCATAGTTAGTTTGATTTTTTTCAGTCAAACAAGCTTTGCTACTCACATTGTTGGTAGTGAATTGAGTTATGAACATCTAGGAAATGACAACTATCGCATTTATTTGACGGTATATAGGGATTGCGACCCTAGCGTGACCACTCCATTCGATGACGCTGCAATCTTGGGTATTTTTGATGACAATGGCAATGTGATTAACTACCTCTCGTTACCACTTGGCGCAGTTCAGGTAATACCACCCACAATTAACAACCCCTGTATTACCCCTAGTGGAAATGCTTGTGTTGAAGTAACTACGTACACAACAGTTGTCAACCTTCCTCCAATTTCAGGTGGATATCATCTGGCATATCAAAGATGTTGTAGAAATGCAGGTATTTTAAACATACAAAACCCAAGTAATACAGGAGCCACTGCCTATGCCCGAATACCAGATGTAAACATCTATGGTTATAACTCAAGCCCAAGTTTTACCAATACTGCACCGCTTTATTTGTGTGCAAACTTGCAGTTCTCATTTAACCACTCGGCAGTAGATTTAGATGGTGACTCATTGGTTTACTCGATGTGTACCCCCTATGAGGGGCTTACACCAGGCAATCCGGCAGGTAATCCAACGCCACCGCCATACACGCCTTTAAGTTGGCAACCTCCTTATGGTCAAAATGACCAATTTGGAGGTGTACCACCTTTGGATATCGATCCTCAAACAGGTTTTATGCTTGGAACTCCCCCCAACATTGGTCGTTTTGTAATTGGGGTATGTGTGCAAGAGTGGAGGAATGGCATTCTTCTTAATGAAACTAGGAGGGATTTTCAGTTTAATGTGATTGCTTGTAATGTGCAAACGGTGTCTTCATTTTCCACACCATCACAGGTAATTTGTACTAACCAGGTCAACTTTACCAATAACTCTTATTCTACGGACCCAAATGCGAACTTGGTATACCATTGGGATTTTGGCGTACCTCAATTAACTAATGATACTTCTAATGCAGTATCCCCTTCATACACTTATCCTGGAATTGGTAGCTATCTAATTACTCTTATAGCAACAGACTCCAATAATGGTTGTGGAGATACTTCATTCCTCAATGTAACTATTGTCGATTCGATAACTCCTGTTGATGCCGGTCCTGATGTCTCCTTATGTTTGGGGCAATCTGCCACTTTAAATGCTACTGGTGGAGTGACTTTCACCTGGGTTCCGCCAACTGGTTTAAGTAATCCGAATATCCCTAATCCTGTGGCGACGCCGACCAGCACAACTACTTATGTGGTAACGGCGATAGATAGTTTAGGCTGTTCTGGTATGGATACCATTGTTGTGGCAGTTCAGACTCAATCAAACTTAACAGTGAGTAATGATACTGCGATATGTGATGGTGATTGCGCTCAGTTGTTGGCTGATGGAGGTATATCGTATACATGGACACCATCCTCGAGCTTAAATGACAGTACAATAAGCAACCCGATTGCCTGTCCTGATTCCACAACCACCTATACAGTTACAGCCCTGGTACCTGGGGGCAATATTATTACTAATGGAGACTTTGAGCAGGGCAATACTGGTTTCAGTAGTTCTTACACCTATAATAGCAACCTGAATCCTGAAGGCCGCTATTTTGTTGGCCCTGATGCCAATGCCACCCACAACAATTTCTTCGGTAATGACCACACCAACCCACCGGTTGGCAACTTTATGATAGTGAATGGCGCAGGTACGCCCAATGCCGATGTATGGTGCCAAACGGTGAATGTAACCCCCAATACAGACTATGCTTTCTCCACCTGGGTAAGTTCTGTAAATCCGGGTAGCCCAGCTATATTGCAGTTTTCCATCAATAACCAAACGTTGGGAACTCCTTTTAACGCGCCCAACCAAACATTTGTATGGACCCAATTCTACCAA
>JANQJC010000118.1 GCA_028281825.1 Flavobacteriales bacterium | reverse complement strand
ACTTTCACTGGTTTCAGTAACACCCCAGCTACCAAGTCCGATACAACAAACAGTTAAGGTTGCAATGCATATGGTTAAAAGACGATATTTAGATTTGAGAAGAGTCTTCATCAATTATTGGCGAAAATACGATTAAAATGATTTATTTTGCAAACAAAAAACATGACCATACTCGTTACAGGTGCTGCAGGTTTTATAGGTTCTCATTCTGCTGAAAGATTACTGAGTTTAGGGTATGAAGTTATTTGCATTGATAACTTTAATTCCTATTACAGTACTGACCTAAAGAAGCTTAATGCAAAAGCCGTTAAAGAAAAAGGTGGAACGTTTGTGGTGATGGATTTACGAAATGAAGAGGATTATAAAAAATTACCTTCTGACATAGATTATATTTTTCATTTTGCAGCACAGCCAGGAATTTCTTCAACATCTACTTTTGAAGATTATTTTACCAATAATGTAATAGCAACAAAGAACCTAATTGATTATGCTTTATCCTGCAATAGTTTAGCGTTATTTGTAAATATTGGAACATCTTCAATATACGGTCTTGAAGCTACTTTTACCGAAGATGTGGCTCCTCAACCAGCTTCCCATTATGGAGTAACCAAGTTAGCAGCAGAACAATTGGTGCTTCAAAAGAGTCGAGAACAGCAATTGAAAGCTTGTTCATTGCGTTTGTATTCGGTGATTGGGCCGCGTGAAAGACCAGAAAAAATGTATACAAAGCTTATTGCTAACGGGTTAAATAATCAGGCGTGTCCATTATACCAAGGAAGCGATAAGCATCTTAGAAGTTTTACATATGTGGGCGACATTGTTGATGGTATAGTAGGCGTAATAAGTAATGAAGAAAAAGTAAATGGCGAGGTTATCAATCTTGGCACTGAGGTTGAACATACTACACAAGACGGGATTGACGCAGTTGCTGAGGTATTAGGGAAAGAAATTAAAATAGATATAGTCCCGAAGCGAGCAGGTGACCAGTTTAGAACCAAGGCTAATATAGATAAGGCACGAAAACTTTTGAATTATAATCCACAAACTTCATTGCTAGATAGTGTAAAGTCACAGGTTGCTTGGTATAAAGAGAATTTCTTATAAGTTTAGCAAATATTCTGCCGCAGCAAAAGGTGTCGTTTTTGAAGCTTCAATTAGTTTTAGCTGCTGAGTTAATTGCTTTTTGATTTTCGAGCTGTTGTAAAACTCATGTTTTAAATGCTCATCAATAGTTTGTAGCAACCAAAATTTGTTTTGTTCCTGTCTTTTCATATTGAAATAGTTGTTTTCAGAAGTGACAGAAAGATAAGCTAAAATCATTTCCCATACTTGATCAACACCTTTGTCTTCAAGCGCACTGCATAGGGAAACTTTTGGAGTCCAGGTGGAATCTTTTAGAGGATATAAATGTAGTGCTCTAGTAAATTCAACTTTAGCAAGTTTAGCGCGTTTTAGGTTGTCACCATCGGCTTTATTGATCACAATAGCATCTGCCATTTCGATAATTCCTCGTTTAATCCCTTGCAATTCGTCACCAGCACCAGCAAGCTTGAGAAGCAAGAAGAAATCAACCATACTATGAACAGTTGTTTCACTTTGACCAACTCCAACAGTTTCTATAATAATGGTATCAAATCCAGCTGCCTCGCAAAGTATAATTGTTTCACGAGTTTTTCTAGCAACACCACCAAGTGAATCTCCAGATGCAGAAGGTCTGATGTATGCATTAGGTTCTTTAACCAGGTCAGCCATTCGAGTTTTGTCACCTAAAATACTTCCTTTGGTTATAGAGCTGCTTGGGTCAACTGCAAGTATAGCAACTTTCCTTCCTTGAGCGATCAAATGTTTTCCAAAGACTTCAATAAATGTGCTTTTCCCAACACCAGGAACACCAGTGATACCAATTCTAATCGAATCATTAGCATGCGGCAGGCACCCTTTAATCACTTCATTTGCTTTTTCAAGATGTTTCTGGTTTTTACTTTCTATAAGTGTAATGGCTCTACTTAAAGATGAAATATCACCGTTTAAGATACCTTGAAGGAGCTCATCAGATGAAGGCTGCTTTTTGCGCTTCTTTACAATATTGGAAATAGCA
>JANQJC010000109.1 GCA_028281825.1 Flavobacteriales bacterium | reverse complement strand
ACTGGTATGTTAGTTACTGAAGCCACTGGTATCGGTCACTCTTTTTCTGTAGCCCTAGCTGCACACACTGGTATCGGCACCTTGCCATTACTTTACTACGGTAATGAAGAGCAAAAGGCCAAATACCTGCCTCAACTAGCTACTGGTGAATGGAAAGCTGCTTACGCGCTTACTGAGCCGGCTTCAGGTTCTGACGCTAACTCTGGTAAAACCAAAGCAGTATTGAGCGAAGATGGTACTAAGTACATCTTGAATGGTCAAAAAATGTGGATAACCAACGCTGGTTTCGCTGACCTATTCACTGTATTCGCTAAAATTGACGACGACAAAAACCTAAGTGCATTCTTGGTAGAGAAAACTTTCCCAGGTATCTCTTTAAATGCTGAAGAGAAGAAAATGGGTATTAAGGGGTCTTCTACTCGCCAGGTATTCTTCAACAACTGTGAAGTACCAGTTGAGAACCTACTCTCCACAAGAGAGAATGGTTTCAAAATTGCTGTAAACATCCTAAACATTGGACGTATCAAGTTGGGTGCCGCTGTTGTTGGTGGTGCTAAAGCGGCTTCAACTGCTTCTATCAAATACGCTAATGAGCGTGAGCAGTTCGCAAGGCCAATCGCTAAGTATGGTGCTATCCGTCACAAATTGGCTGAACAAGCTATTCGCATTTTCGCTTCTGAGTCTGCTACTTACCGTGCAAGCCAAAACATTGAGGACAAGATTAATGACTTGGTAGCTGAGGGTATGGACGAAGCTCAAGCTAAATTGAAAGGTATCGCTGCATACGCTATCGAGTGTGCCATCATGAAGGTTCATGGTTCTGAAGTGCTTGACTATGCAGTTGACGAAGGTGTTCAAATTTATGGTGGCATGGGCTTTAGTGCTGAAGCACCGATGGATAGAAGCTACCGCGATAGCCGTATCAACCGTATCTTCGAAGGTACCAACGAAATCAACCGTATGCTTACAGTTGATATGATGTTGAAAGCAGCCATGAAAGGCGAATTGGACTTGATGGGCCCTGCTACTAAAGTAGCTGGCGAATTGATGAGCATCCCTGACTTTGGCGCTGATGAAGAAGGCACATTCGCACCTTATCACAAATACAACAAAAACTTTAAGAAAGCCGCTTTGATGGTAGCTGGTGCTGCTGTTCAAAAACTAATGATGGAGCTTTCTAAAGAGCAGGAAATATTGATGAACATCGCAGATATCTTGATTGATATCTACACTGCTGAGTCTACCCTATTGCGTGTTGAGAAATTAGCAAGCATCAAGGGTGAGGAAGCAATTACTGAGCAAATTGATATGATGAAGGTATACTTTAATGATGCCGCTGACCGTATCAATAAAGCTGGTAAAGATGCCATCAACTCATTCGCTGAAGGCGATGAGCAAACTATGATGCTAATGGGCTTAAAGCGCTTTACTAAAGTAGCCCCTTTAAATACTAAAAAAGCCCGCAGAAGAATAGCGGCTAAGTTGATAGCAGAAAACAAGTATTGTTTCTGATATTGAGTAACAATTAGCAATGTCTTGGTCGCAAAGCCCCGCCTGTTAGGTGGGGCTTTTTGTTTGGAATTTAAACTGTTTGCAAAATGCTCACTTGCAGAAAATAAAATCTGATATTGAAATATTGGTTAAGCTTGCCAAAAAGCTTGGTATCACTACCAAAAAACTCACAAAAAAGGAAGCTGAAGATTTTGCTTTAGGTCTTGCTATGGAAGCCGAAAAAACCAATGAATTTGTAAATACTAAAGGATTCAAGAAAAAACTAAGAAAGTAACCCAACAAAAAAACCCGAAGCTTTCGCCTCGGGTTTTCATCTTCATTTGTCCCTCTTCAATTATTCTTTTGGGCCTTCCTCAGGCTCTGGCGCATTATTAGGGTTCAACAGGTCATAGAATTGCCCCAATTTAGGCAGGATAATAATCCTTGTTCGGCGGTTTACTGACCTGCCTTCTTTAGTGTCATTAGAAGCCAAAGTGTTGTACTCACCACGACCAGCAGCTATCAATTTGTCCGGGTCAACACCGTAATCTTCTTGCAATACTCTTACCACTGATGTAGCACGTTTCACACTCAAATCCCAGTTATCCTTCATACAATCGTTAGCAATTGGCACATTATCGGTATAACCTTCCACCATCACTTCAATATCAGGCTTCTGTTCCACAATCTGAGCAATTTTACCTAACACTTCCTTAGCCCTCTTGGTAAGCTTATAGCTGCCACTTTCGTAAAGCATTTTATCAGAAAGGTTAATCATCACAACTGTTTTGTCAACCTTAATCTCAACATCTTCATCTTCAATACCATCTTTCAATACTGATTTAAGGTTTACAGCTAATGCCAGGTTAATAGAGTCAGCTTTGGTTCTTGCGGCCTGTAACAAACGGATATACTTATCCTTCTTCTCCAATTGCTCCAAGGTTTTGTTGATATTCTTGTTAGCCTCCTGCGAAAGCACAGTCAAATCGCCAACTTGGGTCAATTGCTTATCACGTACTTCCTTGGCATCCGCCAATTGCGCCCTTAGGTCTGCTAATTGGTCTTCACGAACAGTAAGACTACCTTTAATCTCAGATAGCTGTTGTTTCAACTTATCTTTTTCTGTCTCACAGGTAGTAAGCTGTTCGGTAGTATTGTCAATTTTCGTCTGAGCTTCCAGATACTTCTTTTTACTTACACATGAAGTAAAACCCAATCCAATTAAAAGAAGGATCAAAACTTGATGAATGGTCTTCATAATCTTACTTGTTTTCAAATTACTGGTTTGCAAAGCAAAGTAACATTAAATTTTATTGTTTCTCAACTTATACATACCTGCGCAAAAATTTATAGGTGTATTAATCACCCATCGTTAAAACAGTATTAAATTTAATAACCCAAACTATAGTGTTGGCACTATAATTGTTAACTTAGGTTTGTAAACCAAAAATAACTCACTCATGAAAAATTCAAAATTTGGATGGATTGTATTCATGCTTTTTATCGGATTAGCGCTTACGTCCTGCAAACCAGAAGATTCTGATGATGTAAATCAAGACCGTATTTATACTGTTTATGAGCTATTCTACAATAGCAATACAGACAAAACAGTTGCTGTTGCCCGTTTCAGGTTCGGCAACCCCACAGGCACTTTACTAGAGCTAAAAACACCAGCCTATGTGCTCTTTAATGGAGATACCTTAGGCTATAATTATTTGTATAGTGGGCACGCTAAAGAATACTCAGGGTTGATTACTTCAGGTACATTCACCTACAACAACACAGATAATATTACACGTACCAACTCAGTACCTGCATTTGATACCATTGCATTTCCTGCAGGCTTGGATACCATAGTTAAATCACAGGCCTTCACACTGGCATGGGATGGCACCGCCCTATCAGCTAACCAAAATGTAGGCATATTTGTTGGTAGCTGGACATGGGGTGATGACGCTCTTTTCTTCACCAATACTGTTGGTGCAGATAATATAGTAATGGGTACCAACCAGTTGGGCAACCTGCCAGATGGCCCATCAGTACTATATATGGATAGAACAACTGAAATTGAAGCTCCACAGGTAACTGAAGTTGGTGGATTGATTAGGGGAAAATATAGAGCTAATAATGTGACAGTTCAGGTAGTACCATAAACTACTTGCTAAAGTATTTTAAAGGGTATACATATGTATACCCTTTTTTGATGACTGCTTTTCAATACATTTGCAAAAAAAACTATGAACTTGATAAAATATCTAAGTGCCTTTTTGATTAGCATTACCTTGATTGCATCTTGCAAAAAAGAAGACCCAGACCCCATTAATATTGACAACGCACCAACTGGGCCTAACTTGATTTTTAAATTCAAATTTGATCCAAACCAAGAAAGGTTGGATAATTTTGGGCAACCCAGCACCATACCAAATGGGAATGCTGCACAAAGCCCGAACTTTAATTCAATCTCTGCACATTACATTGAAATGATAACCAGCCCCTGGACTCAGCTTGGGGATGGCGAAGTTGTTTATGAAGGTGAAAAAACAAGTGATGGTGGTGCTGAAGCAATTGACTTCCGCAAAGCGAACATAGTAGCTGAAGGTGAAGTTTTCTTCTCTATCCCTTTGAGTGAAGTCAACGCAGGAGCCTATGAATATATCCGTGTGTCACTAAGTTATCAAAATTATGACATCGATTTTAATGCTTATGGTTATTCACTAACAGGTACCCTGGCTTCTTTCATCGGTTACAATAACTACATAGAGAATTATGCGGTAAAAAACCAAACGGTAACGGTAAACGATGATAAACTTCAGGGATATTGGGCCTTTGAAACGGTATCTCCAACAGCAACACTCAATGAAGGACAGGTGCCAGCAGGCGCTGTCACGGTGCCTAACGTTTTAGACTCGTCCAGTCCAATACCAAATGGTTCATGTCTGGTTACAGGTGAATTCCAGAATGCACTGACCATAACGGGTAATGAGACCGAAGATGTTGTAGTCGTTCTATCCGTAAGCACTAACAATAGCTTTGAGTGGGACGACCAAGACGGCAATGGAACCTATGACCCAGTTGATGGTGATATACCAGTTGACATGGGGGTCAGGGGTTTGATTGGTATAGTCCAATAATCTGCAACATAATCATAAAAAAGGCCGCTAACGCGGCCTTTTAATTTTACTTAAACACCCTATATCGCAATCCTATGTAGGTATTCCTTCCAAAGATAGGTCCCCAAACCAATGAGCTATCAAAGTAAGGACTAAAGGGTTGCTCACTTGACAGTATAGGGTTCTTTTGCTTGAAATTAGTAATGTTCTCTATCCCTATGTAAACCTCAAACCTTTCTCGCCAAACCTTAGTTATTTGTGTATTAAATAAAAAATAACTCGGTGAACGCTCAGCTAACTGATATTCCTCAGGGTTCGCAACGGTGCTAGGTAATCGTTTCTCACCCTGCCAGTTAGCAGTAAAGTCAAATTTCCAATGGTTACGTGTTTCATAAGCCAGGTTAGCAAAAGCCCTGTGTGCAGATACAAATGGTCTCTCTAGCATTCCAGTATTATAAGTAGTATATACATCATACCAGCGGTAGGCCAACCTCACATCCAATCGCTTTATCAACTCATAGTCCACTTGGGTTTGGAAACTATTAGAGTAAGACTTTCCCTTCAAATTGTAGAACACCGCCTGTCTGGGGTTTTCCAGGTCCAGTACAATCTGGTTCTCAAAGTCAGTTCTATAGAACTCAACACTCAAAGCACCATCTCTATAATCAAGAGTAAAACTCTGGGTTATGCTTCCACCGTAATTCCATGCAATTTCCCTGTCTAGGCCATAGGGTTTATTGCTCCCATCACCCATCACAACAATTTCTCTTGAAGTAGCCAGGATGCCACTATTCTCAGCTATGACGGTGGCTGTACGTTGCCCCCTACCACCTGCTACCCGAAAAACCAACTTCTCAGTCGGAGCATAACGCAAATGAAGCCTCGGTGTTACAAAAGCACCATAATTATTATGATAATCGCCTCTAATACCAGCTACCGAACTAAATTTTTCTCCCCATTTGTAGGTGTATTCAAAAAATGCTCCTGGAACAATCTCTTCTCTTGTAAACACAAAATTGTTCAGTTCCTCGTTAAAGTTATCATATTGCATACTTGCACCAGTGATAAACACGTGGTTAGTATTACCAATGATAGAACGATAAAGCAAATTAGAATACAAAGATTGCTGTCTTCCATCATAGGTGGTCAACCCGTAATTAGAGGTCATATTATGAGTAACGCCTGACAACTGCAAGCCAACACTTTTCCAGGGGGTTTCAGCAAACACCTTACCTGCCTTTACAAAACCCTCCAATCTATCAACACTATGGTTCATTTTCCACGGTTGACGGTCGCTATGTATATTTCCACTCATCTCACCACCATTATGCCCCAGCTTGGTTCCTTTCACCATAATTTGCATTTCGTGCCCTTTCTCCAGGTTTTGGTAATTCCATCGATTTAATCCAATGAATGACAATCCATTAGGGTTATCCATAAAACCATCTCCATTCCTGTCTTGTTCCATACTCATATTAGATCCATGCAATAAAAGGCCAGTAGACCATTTATCAGTCACCTTTTGTGTAAGATTTGCACTACCTTCAATCCGTCCACCTTCATTACCATATGCATTGAGATATACCCTGTCAGCAGTTTGCGGTTTGCGCAACTCAACGTTTATCTGCCCGGCAATGCTTTCATAGCCATTAATTACTGAGCCTGTGCCTTTGGTGAGTTGAATACCTTCTACCCATGGCCCTGGTATATAAGTAAGGCCGTAATTAGCAGAAAGCCCCCTTACATCAGGCATATTCTCATTGAGTATCTGGGTATAAGGTCCTGCCAAACCCAACATTTGAATTTGACGGGTGCCAGTTACAGCATCAGTAAATGCCACATCAATTCCTGGGGTAGTCTCAAAGCTCTCTGATAGATTGCAACATGCTGCTTTCAGCAATTCATCTTCCCCTATCTTTTGCACCTGTCTGGCTTCCAGATAAGAAACCTCCGTAGATTTCCTTCGCTTTTCTACAGTTACTGCATTCAACTCACCAGACTGTTTAAGAACCACTTTTATGGGTTCTCCCGCCTTGAATTCTACAGTGTCATTCACGAAGCCAACATAACTTACGACCAATTTGCTCGCATCAATATGTGGATTTAGGGTAAAACCCCCATCTGTGCCTGTTGCAGTACCAATACTGCTCCCTAACCAATAAACGCTGGCTCCAATCAAGGGGTGTTCTTCACCTTGTGGTGTCTGCTCAACTACCCTACCTTTTATGTCATCTCCATCATCTTGCTGTGCCCAAACACTCTCATATAAGGAAAGTAGGAAAAGCAGGACAATGCATTTCCAAAAAAGATATCTCATATCTTTAATGTACTTCCACACCATCCTTGTAGGCACAACAGGCTGGCAGTTTCTTGTATGCTTCTTCGGGCGCGGTTTGGTTCTCTGTGTCGTGACCAGCACCAGCAACGGCTTTTTCTATTTCCTCCTGGCTCACCTTTTTAGGTTGGTAAACCACCTTCATCGTTTGCGTCTTGATATCCCATTCTGCCATCTTTACCCCTTTTATCAAAGCCGCGTTTTCAACACGTTCTTCGCACATGCCACAGACACCCGTTACCTTAAACTCTATTGTCTCAACTTTCTTATTCTGAGCATTGGCGTTAAAACTCATCACACCAACAAAAACTACCGTTACTATTATTTTTAAATACGTTTTCATTTTTCTTTTCATTAATGATTAATAATTATCCTGAGTCCATTGTGGACACAGACATACAGGCCACTATCTTTCAAATAGCCGAAAATCCTAAGAAAAATGAAGCCTATCCGTAATAGGTGAGAGAACAATGGCGCAGCCAGAGTGGCTTTTTAGGAGGGGGCGCCTTTCCGTATTCGTGATGTTTGGTCTTAGATACTTCAGTAACAGCAGTATCTGTTGCCATCCAATTTCTTATCTCAAAGCTAAGCTTACCCAACTCAAACCTGAATGAACTAACTTGCTTTTCATCAGTATCATATTGAACAAAAACGCTCTTGTCAGAGCAACATTTATTGCTTTTTTCCTCAGAGTCACAGCAGCATTTACTGCCTTCCGAAGAAACACTTACCGATTTCAAATTTCCACCGCAAAAATGAACATTAAGGTTCACCCCGATACTTAATACCAGATAGAAAACCATCAGAACTAATGCGGCTGCTTTTCTTATCATCACTTATGCAAATATAGCAAAAATGTAGCCAGAATTCTTCTAATCCACATCCGTGCCATCTATCTTTCTATAGTTGGTCATGCAACTTGTGCAGTAATAAGAATCATCAGCTGCCTTCAACTTAATTCCTCTCACATGCTTATCCGCAAATTCTTCAATAAACCCTTTTACCTTTTTGTGGTTATTCACGTCCACTTGTCTGTCTTCAAGCTTCACACGAATCATGTTATCATATTCGTAAACTCCCCAACAGTTAGGACAATATCCATCAGGCATTAATTTTCCTTCTGTACTCATAATCGTTGGTTTTTGTCTCTAAAAGTTAACAATTTCAATCCATTTTACCAATTTTTTTATCCTTTTACATATCTTTCACCATTCATTCTTTAACTGTCTTAATTATCTCCTTTGAGCGATCCTACTAACAAAAACTCCCCACTATTCTCCATTATTTTGCCCACCTATAATAGAGCAAAAACAATTGGCGAAGCCATTGAGAGTGTCCTGAAACAAGATATCGATGATTGGGAACTAATAGTAGTTGATGATGGCTCAAAGGATAATAGTAAGGAGATAATTAGCAGTTTTACTGACCCACGTATTAAGTACATCTATCAGGATAACGCCGAGCGCAGTGCAGCAAGAAACAATGGCATAAAAAATGCCAAAGGGACCTATGTTTGCTTCATTGATAGCGATGACTGGTTTGACCCAAAACACCTTAGTTCATTCAACAAGACCATACTAAAAAACAACTCCCCAGTTGGTGTATTATACTGTGGATACACCCTTAAAGGCAGTTCGGTTATCGACAACTTTGATTTGGATAAGGAAACAAACTTGTTTGAACACCTGCTTCTCACACCCCTTGCCTTAGGTAGAATTTGTATCCATCGTGATATTTTGCAAGAAAATAAACTGGATGTTACCATCAGCATAAGCGAGGATAGAGAGTTTTTAATTCGCGTGGCTAAGAAAAACTACCCTTTTATTTTCTCAAACCACGCTACCTATATCTTCAGGCCTAAAGAAAGCACTGCTCCTAATTCTTCGGATTTAGAAAAAAACTTAAATACGCTACATTTAATTACTCAAGCTTTGAATGAAAAGCAAGTTTCTAGAAATGTGGAAGGCTTAGTTCTCTCAAGGGCATTAACCAAACTAGCTTTGGCATACTATCACAAGGGCAACAAGAAAATATCATTGATGTACCTGAGAAAAGCATTTGCTAAAAAGCCTTCGTATAAACTGAAAGCCAAACTTTACTTATTAAAGCAATTGCTTTTTAACTAATTTTTCAGCAACAACTTCACCCTATCCATAGGGTTCAGCAAACGATACATACTGAAATAAGCACTCTTGTACAGTCTATAACGCTGTTTAATCCCCTTCACATTCAAACAGTGATGAAACCATATCGAAGCAAGGTAATGAGCATATTTTTCGTGTGGTACAAACCCTGATAGTTTATTTGCCGCTACCAGTTTATTGTACAAATCTCGGGTTTTCTCAAGCTTCTCTTTACTGGCATTGAAATCACCATAAGCCATCTCTTTGTAGAGATTAATCTCATCCTCGCTCAAGTTGATACCCATGTCCTTAAACTGGCGATTTATAACTCTATTCGAGTTCTTAAGCTGTACCTCTTTGAATTTACTAGATACACTCCCCTCATGGTATCTCACCTTGTACAAAAGCTCTTGCAGGTTGGCTAGTTTGCAGTATTTAGACATCCTTACAAACAGCTCATAATCTTCAGCATGTGCAAAATCTGGGGCAAATCGCAGGTTGTGCTCATCAAGTATCTTTTTTCTGAAAATTGCGGTTCCATGAGACACATGCACCTGATGCAAATGCTTTATCCTTATATCGTCATCTCCTGGCAAATATCCAGCCCTTAAAGGTGACTCACCTTTTTCCGTAAAGCCAACATACCATGTCCCACACAAACCCACTTCGGGATTGGCTTCCATAAAATTAAACTGCTTCTCAAAACGGGTAGGCATACAAATGTCATCTGCATCAGCTCGGATAACATAAGGGCTATCACACATATCCAGGCCTTTATTCAATGTGGCTATTAACCCCATATTCTGCTCGTTGTGGATTAGCCTGATACGCTCGTCATCATACCCCTCCATTACTTCAACACTATTATCAGTTGAGCCATCATTAATAGCCAAAAGTTCAAAATCCTGAAAGGTTTGCGATAAAATACTATCCACTGCTTCTTTGAGGTATTCTCCACAGTTGTACATTGGAAATATGACGGTAATCGGTCTTGGCATGTTCCTACTTCTTATTCAGCCCTAGCCTATAAGCTAAACTATCTTTAATTCTCCTGGTAAACTTCTTAAACCCACCTTTTAACTGCCTTAAAGAAGACACAATTGAGTAAGAAGTCATTTCTCCTTCCTTATAAAAACCCGTTTGGGTCATATAAAAACGCTCAGGAATGGATTTCCAATCAGGGAAAGCAAATGAAGGACGCCTTTTCTCAGTTACATAATGGTACAACATAATCTCTTTATCAGTGGCAAAGATGCAACCGTCAAAATAATAATACTTCTCAAAAGGCAGGATGACTTCCCTAAGTCCTTCCTTGGTGGTTAGTTTTAAGTTTCCTTTTTCAACTTCATTATAAACTACATAGGTCATACTCTGGATTGAACCATCCTTCTTAGCCAGGGTCTGGGGAACACCAGCCCTATATACTTCCGCCAGACCTCCAAACTCGTCAATGGATAGGTATTTATCACTGTCAGCCACCTTCTGCAAATCAGTTGACTTGGTATACAACCTCTTGCAATACTCGTTATTCTTCAATACCGTGAAGCAACCATTGATATAATCATCCCTAAAGGCTATCACATCATTATTAGCCAAATCATGTGGCCTTATGAACTTATGCAGCCTACCAAAAATGATATCCATATCCCCCCATGCCCAAAAACCATAGCCTTTTAAGTAATCCTCAAAAACATGCCCTAAGAGTGGCTTTAGGTCACATAATTTCCTCAAATTGCCAACTATCCCAAACTGGTATCCCGTCTTTTCCTTTACCAGTATCTCCAAATCAGTGATGGGCAGAAAATGGTAGTGAACATTCTCTGGAAGGTCATTCGGCTTTGGAATATCTGTTATCAGGTGCACCACAAGCATAGGGTTATGCCTCACGGAATGCAGGAAAAGCGACATATAAACAGGCCACTTACCGTAAAAAGGCAGGATAAACTCAATGGCAGGTTCAACCTTTTGGGTATCAAGGTACTTGTACTCTGAGTATAATTTGGCTAGCCAATGCATCTTCAGGTGGTTAGACCACAAATGTTAGTATTTTTTTGCTTTTGTCCTCACTTTTTGGCAAAAGCAGCAAAGCCTCTGATTTTTCGCCAGTTCAACCCGACCAATTTCTGCCAAATACTCTTGTCACTTTGTTCTGAATAAAACTTCAGGGGCTCTATCCTCTTTAGATAAAAATAATACAAGTCCTTGCACAAAGGCACATACCTGATAAACAAGAATTTAAATTGTCTCCACCGGAATTTTGACAACTTGGTTGTGTCTTGCCTAATCATTAATTCCTCATTCACAGTAGGTAGTATCTTGGCCTTGTACTTCTTAGTTAATGGATGGATGTTAATTTGCACCACACCACCAACTTTACCACTATTCCTTATTGGACTCACTTTTTTGCCTGTAATGATATCCGCAAAACAAAAATTACCCAAACTGTAAAAAACCAGCTTATCCCCGATACTGCTGTGTACTTGAAACGTATGGCTATGATGCCCAACAATTAAATCAGCCCCAGCCTTGATAAAGTTTTTTGCCTGTGCCACTTGCTCATGGTGTGGATAGTAACCATAGTCCACCTTGCCACCCCAATGCAGCAATAGCACCACAAAATCTGACCCACTCTTAGCCTCTTGCATCTTCTGCAGAATAATATCCTCACTAAAAATATTGGGATAAACCTTTGCTCCTTCGGGCATTTTTGGGTTAGTATCCTCCGTCACAAAATTCAGGAATGCAATCTTAAATCCCTTGATATTAATATATCTGGGGTTATGCAACTCCTCTTTATTCAAACTTGCTCCAGTATATTGAATGTCATTTTCTTCAAGCCAGTTGACGGTATTAGCAAAACCACTTTCAAGGTTGTCGTAAACATGGTTATGGGCTAAAGTTGCCAAACCAAGATTTAGTTCCTTCACTAACTTCAAGGTCTCCAGGTCAGTTTTAAGCCGTGGACTTTTTAGGGTATTCTCTCCATCACCTTCTAGCAAACACTCCAAATTGCCAATCACCAAATCAGACTCGTTAACCATTCCACCCACATTCTTAAATGGTTCACCCCCGCTCCGCACCATATCACGATAGGCATCATTAAGCGATATATCGCCCAAAAAAGTTAGTTTTATCTGTCCCTCAGGTGCCATTTCTACACAAACTTCGAAAAATTAAACGGGATTTAAGAAATTTGCACTCAGGAAAAACCGATATGCGTATCCTTCATGTAATCCCATCACTCAAGAAAGGCGGTGCCGAGAGGCTAGCTTTAGATATTGGGCACCAGTTAATGTTGCAAGGACATGATTTTAAGTTGGTTACTTTCAACTCCGAAATTGAATATCCTATTCTTTCGCAAGGTATTAATATCGAAGTTTGTCCATCAACCGTTGCTTACTCTATTACAGGCAAGGATACTATTAAGACTGAGGCATTCAAAAAAGCGGTTGAAGCATTTAAACCTGATATCATACATAGCCACCTGTTGGAAGCTGATATCGTTTCTCAGCAAGCGTATCAAGAGGATGTGAAATATGTTACTCATTGGCATGGTTGCTATAATGCAACCAACCCTACTCCCTTATCTCAACGCTTTTCAAAAACTTATATTGGCAATCAGTATACCCTCAATAAGCTAAAGGCTAACTACAAAAGGAGCAACAACAGGTTTTTAGCCATATCACAATTCATACACGATTATGTGCGTGACAACCTTCATATTAGTGAAAAGAAAATAACTGTCATCCATAATGCAATTGATTTGGAGCGCTTCGCTTTTACTGGCTCCAGAACATTTGATGGAACAATTAAGTTGGTGAACATCGGCACTATGATGCCTAACAAAAACCAATCTTTTCTGCTGGATGTTGTATCAGCTATCAAAGCGAATGGGCTTAGCGTTCATCTGGATTTAATCGGCACTGGACCTACGGAAAAAGCATTAAAGGAAAAAACAAAAGAACTGGGTATTGAAAGTGAAGTCAATTTCACAGGAGTAATTCCTGACCCAGAGAAATACCTAAATCAAGCTCATATATACACCCATTGCGCCTGGCATGAGCCTTTTGGATTAGTATTAATCGAAGCTATGAGCACTGGGCTGCCAATTATCTCATTCAACACTGGCGGGCCAAGGGAAATTGTGAAAGAGGGCAAAACAGGTTATTTGGTCGAAAAAGATAATTTGGCAACCTTTGTGGATAAGATATTGCAACTGGTTAAAGACAAAGCATTATATGATAGTTTATCGCAAAATGCAATTACCGCCAGTAAGCAATATGACATCAAAACTTACACTGAAAAACTGATAGCTTTCTACCAACAACTATTGGCCTAACCCCATGCTTTTTTGCCTCTCAAAAAACAATAATGATAATAGCTTTGAATGGCTTTCAGGTCAGGATTATCATTTTGGATATCAACTAAGCAAAGAGCATTGGATGCACTACTCCAATATTTCAGACCATGCTTTTACTTTTTATAGTGAGCAACCTATTGGCAGGGATGACAGCGGAGAATTATACAGGCCTTTCGTAAATGCTGAGTATTTAGACATCATTCAAAAAGCCCAGAATAATTTTGTGGGCATACAGTTCATCTCAAAAGGCAATAATTTTAAGGCTTATATCAGTTCAGCAAGAATCACAAGAGCAAGGCTGTATTTCATTATCAATGGAGAGAGTATTTATTTCTCTTACGACTTGAGACAACTGCTTCCCTATTCTGGCAGAAGGGCTAACCCAGCAGCTTCATATTCCATCTTGAAGTACGGTGATGTACCTGAATACATTACTATAATTGAAGACATCTTTTCAGTACCTGTTGGGCGCTACCTGAAGTTCACAAATGAAGATTTCCAATCGTTCTTGAACTCAGGAAAAATAGAGATCACCAAATTCATTCCTTATTTCCGTTTAGCTTTCCCAATGGATGGCGGGAACATTACGGAGACTGAGAAATTGTTGAAGAATAACTTTAAGTTCTTGGCAGCCAATAAGCCTTTAGTTCCAGTTAGCGGTGGGGTGGATTCAACCCTTATCAATTCACTCATCAATGAGTTTAGTGAGGAAGCCTATCCAGCCTACTACATGCAATTCGGCAAAGACGACCCTGAAGTAGCATTCGCTAAAAAAGCAGCTGAAGGTACCAAAGCCGAGTTAGAAATAGACCTGATGCAACCTGAAGATACGATTGACGCATTTGAGTTCCAGAACGAAAAGCTGATACAACCCATTGGGGAAAGCTCAACCATAGCTATTGCCCATTACTTCAAAAAATCAAAGCAAAAAGAGCGCTATGTTTTGGATGGCACATTAGCCGACGGATGTTATGGCTCAACTAATTACAACACTTCTCTTTTTGCTAATCAGGCTGAGAAACCCATGCTAGTTCAAAAAGCTACCGAGCATGTTGCTACATGGATGAAGGTGCGCAATACCAAAGGCAATGAGCGCTTCTATCCTCGCGATACCAACCAACCAGATAAAATGATGCAGTTCATGCACATGTATTTGGGGCCTTTTGCAAATACTTGGTTAAGAAATGCCAAAGAATATACCTTGGAAACCCTACCCTATTGGCAAATGTATTATGACTTTTTGGATGAATCCAAAGGCAGAAATGACCAATGGGCAAGGTATAGCGTATTCAAAATGGTGAACTATGCCTGTAAGAACAACACCGCTAAAACTTACGATAATACACAACCTGAGAACGGAGCTTTCTACCCATTCACGTGGTTAAGCGTGTTGCAAGACCAAGGGCATTATTCATGGCTTGAGAAGACCAAAGACAATACCATCAAGTATGTTTTGAAAAAGCTTTTAGAACAATACAAACCCCAAGACTTCATCTACCGCAAAAAGGTTGGCTTAAACTCCACTTTTGAAGATTGGATACATATAGGAGAAACCAGAACCTACCTCGCAGAATTGATTAGTAAGAAAAGTGGTATCGCTGAGTTCTTCTTAGGAGTGAAAAGGCAAAAATTCCTTGTCGAGAAATTTAAAAAAGAAAGGTTGCAGGATAATCTGGCGAATTTGGTGATTAACATGGCTATACAACAAGCGTGGATGGATTATAATGGCATAACCATAGAGAGATGAAAAACATCCTTTACCTCGGAAATATAGATGCCATCCATGATTTTAAGTGGGCTAGTTTTTTCAGTATACAGGAGAGGTATAATATCTTTTTTCTGGATGTTGGTGGCAGCACTTTGGAGAGTAATCCCTACTTGAAAAAGATATATATAGAAGCGGGGATTACATTCTTAAAGCCAGTAAAACTACCACCTTTCAAACGTTTAGATAAGCTTTATGCCAATTACCTGCATGTGAAAAAATGTGTAAAAAAGCATAAAATAGATATCATTCATTCACTATCGGTTACAACTACCTCACTTTTCCTGCTGGGATACAAGAAGCCTTATATCGTCACCACTCGCGGGTCAGATATTTTGGTAGAACTCACCAATATGAAAAAGCGGGGAGAGCAAAGTAGTAAGCTGGATAGTTTCATGTTCAGGCAGTTTAAAAAACTATTCAAAAAAGCCAATGCAGTGACTTCCACTTCTCTAAAACAAGTGGAAAGAGTCGGTGAAATAATGGATACTCAATCCCACTTGGTGCGCACAGGATTAGATTTCAACTTGATTGAGAATATTGACTGTGGCCAGCATTTCCCTGAAGAATTGAAAGGAAAGAAATACGTCTTCTCCCCACGCCTCATACGCCCTATCTATAATATCGAGCTCCAAGTGGAAGCACTAAAACTGCTTGATGAAAGTATTTTGAAGGAGTATATTTTCGTGTTTATCCAGTTTAAAGACAAAGGCCCTGAGTATGTTAAGATGATAAAAGGTGGGCTGGACAGCATCTCTCACTTGCAATACATAGTGTACAATAACATCCCTCAAGAGCAGATGTTTTGCTTGTTTAAAAATGCCAAACTAGCTGTGATGACTCCAAAAAGCGATGGCACACCCAATTCAGCCCTCGAAGCTATGGCTTTGCAATGCCCTCTAATTGTCGGTAACCTGGAATATGACAAAGACCTATTCGATGGTTACTGCATGAAACTCAATGCTGACGAGCCCAAAGAATTAGCCGAAATGATAAGTACTGCCTTACAAGCCTACCCCGAAGATATGATGGAAAAAGCCTACCAAAATGTTAAGCAGTTAGGCAACCGAGAAATTGAAATGCGGAAAATTCAGGCACTCTACGAACAGGTTTAAACCCCAATCTCATTGGCTACTTGCCTAAAATTCAAAAACCTTATCTCTTGGTTGGATTGGAATAACCTTTCCATTTCAGAAAAAGCATATGGGCTTAATAATTTGGGGTGAGACAAAACATTGATAAGCTTTGGTTGTTCTTCCAACAGCTTCTTAACCATCAGCGGCGAGTTCAACAAATCAAATGAATATAACTGCTTGTGTGTTTTGAACTTAGTAAGCAACCTATACACCAGTCCATTACTACCCCCATCGTTCATATTGATAGCCCGTCCATCTCCAAAGACTGCTGTGCCCTCACTCACAAAGTTTGACTTCTCAAACAACTTATCACCAATGCCCCTATCAAAAGTTGAAAGAGGGATTTGAATAAACTTTCCGTCGTTTGCTTCTATGGCTGGTTTATTATCAAAACGATAAAATTCTTTGGTTGGAGCTTTTGTAAAATCATAATGCAGATTATCATTGTGCCTCTTAAAGCCAGGCGCAACAGAACTATCTACAGTTAACCGATACCGCTCAAAAATAGGCTTCAAATCAGTAAAGGGTTGAATACACAAGCCGCCAGCCCTGAAAGAAAAAACCTTGTAGTCTGCATCTTCTTTCTGAGCAATACTGTTCAACATATCCAAACCGATTTGGAACAGTTCTGGCACCTTCTTCTCAGGCAATTGTTGTAAACGATAATAGTTTAAAGCTCCAAAAGTCCAGTTATTGTCCTGATACGCTCCTTCTATCCACTGTGGGTGCAGGTGCAACTCAATACGATGGCCCTCGGCCACCATTCGGCGCATTTGGTTCTCAATAGTATTATATACCCCGTCAAGCCCTTCTTGTTTCAACTTCCATAAGTAAAGAATATCTACAAAAAAGGTGGCTTGAGCTTTATTATCCCTTAAGACATCAAGAAGTTGTGCAGTTGGTTCCAGCATACACTTCTCGGGGCTGCCCGAGCGATAGAGAAACACCTCATAGTCAAAAGTGAGT
>JANQJC010000100.1 GCA_028281825.1 Flavobacteriales bacterium | reverse complement strand
CTGCGCTTCCTTTAGGTAAAGAGCCAATGACGGGAATTGAACCCGTGGCCTCTTCCTTACCAAGGAAGTGCTCTACCTCTGAGCTACATTGGCTATTCTCAGTTTTAACAAGAGCGGGAAACGGGATTCGAACCCGCGCCCCTCAGCTTGGAAGGCTGATGCTCTAGCCAGCTGAGCTACTCCCGCTTGTTAAAATTTCTCCATTGCAATAGGTACCGAGTGGGGAGAGCAGGATTCGAACCTACGAAGGCGTAGCCAACAGATTTACAGTCTGCCCCGTTTGACCGCTTCGGTATCTCCCCATTATTCCTTACCTCGCCAACGTCAGTTCGCTCATTCTAAAGGAACCGAGCCGATGGAGGGACTCGAACCCCCGACCGGTTGATTACAAATCAACTGCTCTAGCCAGCTGAGCTACATCGGCAAAACCTCAAAGAACTCCCCTATTTTCAAGGCTTTCAGCTCATTTCAAGCATTCCACCCCACGAAAAAGGACTGCAAATGTAATAAACATCCCCATATATTGCCAAAATAATTTACTCTTTTTTACATATTTTTTTGAGGTAAGTGGTATCGAGTATTAAGCATCAAGTACCAAGACTGGTGGAACATTGCTATATTGCAACATTCCTGTGTAGTCAATTACCTTTTCTGGCGCCTCATTTGCTCATCAATTAGCGCAGCTTCAAACAGGCAGGCACGAACTATATCCACATTTATCTCTTTTACACTCATAAAGTCTTTGGTATATACCTGTTTTCTCTCGCCCTTGTCTAAGTAACCCAAGTCATCATTCATGAGGTTGCCATTGGCAAAACCCAACCTAACACCTTCTTGCTTGTGATTACCCCAAGGCACAGATGCCGGCCAGATGAAACAGATGCGCTTATGCTTACTGTAAAAAGGCACATTATAGGATAGCTTTTCCCTCACTTCGGGGATGCATTCAAAAATAAGTTCCCGCAACAGCTGAACCATTTCCAACTCCTCTTCTGTGAGATGCTCGAAAAAATCATCCATGGTTTTGAAATGGAAAGGTTGGAACTTGTTGGGTGGCACTCGAATAATATTAGTCGTTAAAGAACAAATGAATCCCATTTTTCTTCGAACTTTTCTTTATCAATTTCAAAACAATCAAAATGTTGTTTAAAATCATTCAGTAAAAGGTTATTATCAATCCAATAGCCATAATTACCCTTGTAGGGCATTTTTAAAATTGCTTTTTCACTACCATCCAAACCCACTTCCCTGATTGGTATACCCGTTTCCTTTTCAAATTCCACCATCCAATATGGTACAGAATAAAGTAAATCTTCAAAATCAGGATTTGCCATTGGAACTATAGCTGTAATTACTTTAGTAATACCCTCTTGTATTATTCTCCAAAAAAACCGGAACGATTCTCTGAATTTCCTTCATTAAGAGACATTTTGAATTGGATATACACATAATCTAAGTCCATACCATTAATCACTAACAGAACTCTGATATTTTACAAAACCGAACACTTCTATCCTTTCATCAGTTATCCTGAAAACAATCGTGTATCCCTTAAAAATAAGGTCACGTATTTGTGGTGAGTCAAAATATATTGACTTCCTATATTTATAAGGGTTTTTAGAAACCTCCCTTATTCTTGCCAATAAATCATTTTTGAATTTTCTAGCTCTTGTTGGACTGTCTAACGAAATATAATCAACTTGATTCTCCAGTCGATTGAGAAAGGTTTCTTTAAATACTATCCTCACGGCGCTTGATGGCATTTTCTAACCTGCTCTCCGCTTCTTCCATTTCAATAAAATTGGCATTACCCATCTCTATCTCCTTTAACTCCCTTTCCAGATATTCCTGAGTTTTAAAAAACTCAGTATCCTCGTTAATCACCTCAACTTCTTCCTTGCCGAATTTGCTCAACAACCAAACCACTTTATCAAAGACCTTATCGTTTATTTTCAACCTAAGCGTTCGCATATTTAAATCCTTTTAACAAAAATACAAAATTTTAAGCCAAATACTCCTTCACAAATCCCTCACAAAACTCCTTTACCATATCCCTAACCCTGCAAAACTCTTTCATTATTTCTTCTTCACTGCCAGTAGCTTTTGCTGGGTCAGGAAAGTTGTAATGAATCTTCTCAGCCTTTGATGGAAACACTGGGCATCTTTCTTTGGCATTATCGCACACCGTTATCACATAATCAAAATCAATACCGATATACTCATCCACATTATTGGAAGTATGGTTAGATATGTCAATGCCATCGTCCTTCATTATTTGTATAGCACGAGGGTTGACTCCATGAGTTTCAACCCCAGCGCTATATACTGCAGCTTTATCGCCAGCGAAGTGGCGCAAGTATCCATGAGCTATTTGGCTTCGGCAGCTATTGCCAGTGCATAGTACTAGTATTTTTTTCATTCCCCTTTATTTTTGCCCTCTTCCTAAATCCCTCTCCCTAAGGAGAAGGACTTAGAAAAGGAATTATTTAACAACACCCACTACCTGGCTCGCAGCAAACCTCTTCTTTAGCGATACGCTCATTGGCTAATGTTTCCATTGCTGGAGCGCAACACGCTGACTCACCCTCCATTGCATAATGAGGGTCATTGAACTCTGAGTCCCCATGAAAATAATACACCTCCCATTGAACTCCATCAGGGTCGTTTACCCAGAACTTATCTTGCACCGCATAGCAGCAAGCGGTGCCTATTTCTTCTTTACTCACTATTGCCTGCTCACGGGCAACTGTTAACCTTCTCTCCATTTCTTCCCTGGTTTCAACCTGAAAACCCAAGTGTCCAAAATTTGATTGCACCCTTTCAGGATTTTCAATAAATGAAATGATTAACGATGGCTCATCCAAAATATATTTTGCATAACCAGGCTTTACCTTCTCAGGCTGTTGCCCAAAAAAGGTGTTATAGAAATTTGTTGTAGCCCCCAAATTTCTTACGTAGAATGACACATGCATCCTTGGAAATTGACTTGTTTTCATCTTCTTAATGTTTTAACAGCATTTGTTTTTACTTAACTCGTACTCTTCAAACAAAGCAGAAAGGATACCCTTGAACTTATTCCAAACCACGTCATTGATGCAGTAGCAAATTGAAGTACCCTCAATATTGCCCTTAATAATTCCAGCGGTTTTGAGTTCCTTCAGGTGCTGAGACACTGTAGCTTGGGCTAATGGCAACGCGTCGACAATGCTGCCACATACACAACTATTCTCTTTTAGCAAATGCTCAATTATGGCCACCCGCGCAGGATGCCCTATTGCCTTTGCCAAAGCCGCTATTTCGTTCTGCCTTTCAGTAAATTGGTCTGTTTTAGTTAATCCCATTGCTTTATCTATTTATTGCAATATTACGATAAATAAATTAACTGACAATACTTTTTCAACAAAAAAGGCCTGCCAAAGCAAGCCTTTATATATTCATTATTTAGATAATTACTAATACTCGTCATTCTCCGTCGCTGCCAGCTTGGTTCCACGACCATTGGTAGACTTAAATTTCTCGCGGTACTTTCTCATTTGAGTTTTCAAGGCATCTACCACTTGGTCAGTAGCCTCTTCAAAGCTCTTGCATTGCTTCTTGGCAAACAAATCATTACCAGGAATAATCAGCTTTATCTCCACTACTTTATTTTCAGCATTACTATTATTGTCAAGCCTTAGCATTACTTCTGCATCAATAATATCAACAGAATTTTGTGCCACTTTATCTAGTTTGCTTTGTATAAAATCAAGCAGCTTTTGGTCTGCGTCAAAATGGATCGATTGAATCTTCGCTTTCATAGTTCTCTCCTTTCTGTTTATGCCCTAGGATGGGCTTGTTTATAAATGGTTTTTAATTTTTCTATTGTACTATGGGTATACACCTGGGTCGCGGACAGATTAGCATGTCCAAGTAATTCTTTTATAGCATTTAAGTCTGCTCCGTTTTCCAACATATGCGTAGCAAAAGTGTGCCTGAGGATATGTGGACTCCTTTTTTGCATAGTTGTGATAGCACTAAGGTATTTTTTCACAAGATTATATACAAATTTATCGTATACTTTTTTGCCCTTGTTATCTATAAACAGTATGTTACCATTACCCGGCTGCACCTCCTGCTTCCCTCTTTCGCTAATATATTCCTTCAGTAAATTAACAAGCGCTGGGCTAATTGGAATTATTCTTTCCTTATTCCTCTTTCCCAACACTTTTACCTCACTGTTGTATATGTTAACGTCTGATACTCTCATGTTTATCAACTCAGTCCTTCGCATTCCAGTAGCATAGAGCAACTCTAATATTGTATTATCGCGCAATCCCTTAAACCCTTCTTCAAACTCTACGTCATCAAAAAGGCTTTGGGCTGCTTCTTTGCTTAAAAACAAGGGTACCTGCTTTTTTGTTTTCAGGGAAACTATTTTTGCCATAGGGCTTTGAGTGATTTTCCCTTCTGCTTTCAGATACTTATAAAATGATTTAAGAGTGGTAATTTTTCTATTGATGCTTCTTGGGCTGATATTATTCTCAGATAAACTCACAATCCATGTTCTGATATCTCTATGACTTGCCTGAGCGATATCATCCTCGCCGCATTCTTCAGTCAGGAAGAATGAAAACTGCTCCAAGTCTCTTGAATAAGCCTCTAAAGTATGCTTTGAGTAGCGCTTTATCTTTTGTAAGTATTCGAGGAAGTGCGTGATGGCCATAATGTCCCACTTAAACGGGAAAATCAGCGATATGTTACCATAAAACCAAGAAATTATAGACACAAGAAAGCCCATCTGCAAAGTACAGATGGGCTTGATATATACCGCAAAGAAAGTTCTTAGCTTTCTTGTTCTTGCAATATCTTTTGTGAGTAGGCTGCTTTTAATTTAGTCTGCCTTCTCTCAACCGAAGGTTTGGTGAATTGTTGTCTGCTGCGTAATTCTTTGATTACACCTGTGCGCTCAAATTTACGCTTGAATTTCTTCAATGCCCTTTCAATGTTTTCACCTTCTTTTACTTGTACTACAATCATAATAGTTTATACCTCCTTTTATTTCGGGGCTGCAAAGATATAATTAATGTTGATAATATACAAAAACTATCTTACTTAAGCAAAAGCTTTGATATTACTACCTTCTGTATCTCTGAAGTGCCTTCACCTATGGTGCAAAGCTTAGAGTCACGGTAGTATTTTTCAGCCGGAAAATCCCTTACATATCCATAACCACCAAAAATCTGCACTGCTTCAGTAGCACAGCGCACTGAGACTTCAGATGCGTAATACTTAGCATACGCAGACTCCTTGGTCATTGGTTGCTTTCGGTCTTTCAGGTCTGCGGCCTGAAAGGTCAATAACTCAGCAGCTTCTACTTCAGTTGCCATATCAGCCAGTTTAAAAGCTATCCCTTGAAAGTGAGAAATCGGCTTACCAAACTGCTCTCTTTCTTTAGCATACTTCACTGAAGCTTCCAAGGCTCCCTTGGCAATACCCAATGCTAAAGCGGCAATTGAAATACGACCACCATCCAACACTTTCATAGCTTGAATGAAGCCATCACCCTCCTCACCAATAAGGTTTTCAGCTGGTATGCGACAATTGTCAAATATCATTTCAGCAGTCTCAGAAGCACGCATGCCCAGCTTATCCTCTTTTTTGCCAGCTGTAAAACCAGGCGTTCCCCTTTCAACTATAAAGGCACTCATGCCATGTGAGTCGCCTTTTTGACCAGTGCGGGCAATCACCACAGCTACCTCACCTGATTTACCATGTGTAATAAAGTTCTTGGCCCCATTCAGCACCCACTCATTTCCTTCCTTCACTGCGGTGGTATTCATACCACCTGCATCGGAGCCTGTGTTGTGCTCCGTTAAACCCCAAGCGCCTATCCATTCCGCAGTTGCCAATTTTGGTAAATACTTTTTCTTTTGTTCTTCGCTACCATGCTGCAAAATATGACCTGTACAAAGTGAATTATGCGCAGCTACTGAAAGGCCAATAGCACCGCATACTTTACCTACTTCGCTTACAACGGTGACATAATCCGTATACTTTAAACCCGAGCCACCGTATTCTGTTGGCACCAGCACTCCCATCAAACCCAGCTCTCCCAGTTTCTTAAACACTTCCACTGGAAACTCCTGTGTCTCGTCCCATTCCATCATCTTCGGACGAATATGTTTCTCTCCAAAATCTTTTATAGTCTCAGCAATCATGCGCTGATTTTCACTCAATTCAAAATTCATGGCCTTATTTAATAGTTCACTATAGTCATTATGTTTTCAGTATAGTCTTTCAATTGCTTCTCTCCGTTCAAAAAATCGAGCCCCACAACAAATGAAAAGCCTACTACCTCACCTTCCTGTCTTTTTACCAATTCAGCCGCTGCACTGGCCGTACCACCCGTAGCCAGCAAATCATCATGAATAAGCACTTTCATTCCTGGACTTACCACACCTACATGCATTTCAAGGGTTGCTGTTCCATACTCCAACTCATAGTCATGCGAAATGGTATCGTAGGGTAACTTGCCAGGCTTACGAACTGGTATAAAAGGCACACCCAATTGTTCGGCTAATAATAAGCCAAAGAAAAAACCTCTACTTTCAATACCTAAAACAGCATCCACTTCAATACCGCCCAATTCGCGGATAAATTCATTCACTATATCTCTGCACAACACAGGGTCAAGTAAAATGGGGGTAATGTCTTTGAAAAGTATTCCGGGCTTCGGGAAGTCTTTGATATCCCTGATAGCGGCCCTTATTCTGTCGCTAACCATTCGTATGCTCAAAAGATAGGGTGCAAGTTTACGGCATTAATTCTCATCCACCAAATCGACTGTCTTAATAAACACTTCATTCCGAAAACCATCCAACTTCTTCTCACCAATTCCTTTCACATTCAAAAGTTGATTGATGGAGTCTATCCTCCCGACACTATCGCGATACTTTACTATTCTGCTTGCTAAGGAAGGACCAATTCCAGTTAATTGGGTTAGCAAAATGGTATCAGCCAAATTCAAGTCAATAGAAAGTTTTTCCGCGGGCTGGGTGCTTGCAGCATCCCATGGGATATTAGTTCCTTCAAAGGAATTGGTCAATTGGTTTATCTCACTTTCAATTTCAGGATTAGTCGAATTCGCAGTCAGGCCAACCCTACTAATTATAAAAGTAGCGGACACCACCGCCACAATAAGAAGCACCAAAACAAGTATACCGTTCTTCTCAGCTCTATTAAAAGTGAAGTAGTCCTTTATAAATTGCTTCATACTTCACTCAATGTAAGTTTAGAAATTCTTGATATGGTCCAGGTATACCTTCAACTTCTCTTTTACAACTGGCACTAATATTAAGAGACCAATCATGTTAGGCACCATCATGGCAAATATCATGGCGTCAGAGAAATTCAATACATTGCCCATTTGTGAAGCTGCACCTAATACTACAAACACACAGAACAATACTTTATAGGTGCTCTCAGAAGTTTTTCCCTTTCCAAAAAGAAATGTCCATGACTGAAGGCCATAATATGACCAAGAAATCATAGTGGAGAAAGCAAAAAGTATAACTGCTATAGTAAGCACTATAGAAAAATATGGAATAGTACTTTCAAACACATAAGCAGTTAAATCAACTCCTCCAAGCTCTTGGCCAGTGGTATTCAATACTACACCACCTCCTGCTCCAAGGGCAGCATCACCATAATTAAAAGCACCCTCTGTATTAAACAGCACTATAACTAATGCTGTCATAGTGCAAATCACCACGGTATCAATAAATGGCTCTAATAGAGCCACTACACCCTCACTTGCTGAATGCGTAGTTTTTACCGCTGAGTGAGCAATAGCAGCCGAACCAATACCTGCCTCGTTAGAGAATGCAGCACGCCTAAAGCCTTGTATCAACACTCCAAAAAATCCGCCTGTGATGGCAGTCGGGGCAAAAGCACCTTCAAAAATCTGAGCAAATGCAGCTGGCACGTGGCTAATATTGAGAACAATAATAATTAATGCCGCACCCACGTATATCACCGCCATAAAAGGCACTATTTTCTCAGTAACAGTAGCAATACGCTTGATACCTCCAATGATAACTACACCAACTAGTATTGCCATCACAATACCAAATGCTGTACCTACATATCCACCCTGTATTCCTGTACTACTAACAAACATACTGGCAGCCTGGTTAGCCTGAAACATATTGCCACCACCAAACGAACCACCAATACACATGATGGCAAATAGTATTGCCAACACCTTACCCAAGCCACCCATACCTCTCAGGGCAAGGCCTTTTGATAGGTAATACATTGGGCCTCCATATACTTTACCTGTTGAATCGATTTCCCGGTAAGTGACACCCAATGTACACTCCACAAACTTTGAAGACATACCTAAAAGGCCAGCCAATATCATCCAGAAGGTAGCTCCGGGACCTCCAATAGCTACGGCGACTGCTACACCAGCTATATTACCTAAGCCTACTGTTGCCGAAAGTGCCGCAGTTAATGCCTGAAAGTGATTCACCTCACCATCCACACCTTCTACCCTAATTGTGTCTGGTTCATCACCGTCTACGATATTCAGGTCGGCTTCCATTTCCTCGGTATGCTCATACTTGCCACGAACCGTATTTACAGCTATACCAAAAAGTCTAATGCCCGGAACCCTGAAATAAATGGTAAAATAGAGCGCGCCTAATATCAGTGGAAAAAGCACCCAGGGCACATCCACGCCACCAATGTTGAATTGGTAGAAAATGAAACCCACAAAATCTTGTGTTGCCCAGCCAAAAGCATCATCAATTTTCTTATCTAAACCTTCTGCAAAAACCAACGCAGGAGTAAGCAACGTGCTCAATATCACTAATGTTTTCTTCATTTATGAGGTGGGTTTTGAATAAAGAACAATTATCTGAAAAAAAGCCAACACCAGCAAATTCAACGCTTTAGTTGCCCATCCAACACAACAAGCGCATCTTCAAATTTAGTTGGCCTGAAATCTAAATCCTGTGTTGTTACCTGTTTAGCTTCACTATTTTACGGGAAGCTATATTCAGTATTTCGTCGAGCACTGATACGGTGTAGACACCTTGACTCAAGTCTCCCAGATTTATTTCATTAGAACCACCTCGAAGCGCCTGATTGATAATTACTTTACCGTTGTTGTCACTAAGCAGAAGGGTATAATTTTCATCCACACTTGCGGGTATAGAGATTCTCAGTTCTTCAAAGGCGGGATTAGGAAACATAGTTAGTTCAAGTGTTCCTGTCTCAGAAATACCAACGGAGGAGCTAACCTCAACTATCCAATAGTCAAACCAGCCTCTACTTATATCTGTTTTATCTCCACTTATGGTTGATTCAGAGTTTCCACAAAGAATATAGTTGCTTGGGGATATTTCCAAGACAGCCTGCATTCCATCTGATAATGAACCCCCAATAGTTTTTTGCCATTTTATATTGCCATTTGTATCAATACAAACAGGCCATAAGTCATAGTCTCCCTTTGAGTTTTCTTCTTTTTCAAATGAACTATTTGATCGAGAAATACCACCAATCAAGAGGTTCCCAGAAGAAGTTTTCGTTATTGCAATGCCTTCTTCCTTGGCTACACCTCCAATGGTCTTATCCCACATTACGTTACCATTTATATCAAGGCAGGTAATCCAGTAGTCTGAATCTCCTCTACTATTCTCTGATTTTGTTCCCCCACTATCAGATTGTGAAATTACTGCAGTATATATCCTATTATCCAACACTTCGGTACGTGCCTTTATATCAAATGTGTTACCTCCTATTGTCTTGTCCCAAACCACACTCCAGTTGGTGGAATCTAGACAAACCAGCCAGATATTTATATATCCATAAAGTTCCTCTGTTTTGTCTCCCGATAGAGGTGAAGTTGTATTCCCAGTGAGGAGTATATTTCCATTTGGCAAGAGGCTTGCGTCATTTATAGCATCTACATCATCACCTCCATAGCACTTGTCAAACAGCACGTTACCTATGCTATCAGTCACTACAAGCCAATAGTCTATGGAACCTTTGGGCTGCGCAGTTTTATCGCCTGATATTTCAGAATCTGAATGCCCACTGAATAGCAATCTGCCGTTTGCCAGCTCTACTATATCCCTAAGCTTTTCATGTGAATCGCCCCCGTAAGTTTTTTGCCAGATCTCATTTCCATTAGCATCAATTTTAATAACCCACATATCAGTTATGCCTTTACTTTGAGCAGTTTTATCACCCGATGTTTGTGACCTGGAAGTTCCCCCAACTAGAATGTTTCCGTCAGAGGTTTGCAACATGGAATTGAGACCATCTAAAGAATCACCGCCAAATGTGCGTTGCCAAACCTCATTGAATTGAGCATCTAGTTTTATTACCCAATAATCAAAATCTCCCCGGCAAGAGTCAGTCTTTTCACCACTTATGTTTGAATCAGATATCCCACCAACTAAATAACCCCCATCACTTAATTTTAGAATATTCGTTGCGGCATCAAAGTTATCCCCACCAATAGTGAGTTGACTAACCAAGGATATATCAATACTTTGGGCAATAACTTCCGTACTGACAATTAACGAAAAAATTAATGTGAAAGTAAAAATTCTCATGAGCATGATTTTTACAAACCTACAGGATACATAGTATAAATTTAAAACTATCATAAAAACACCCAGACAGACTGAATGATTCCGTCTCTAATTTAAAGAAAACTTACTGATTTATCGAAATTTCATCCCTATTTGTCCATCCAACACAACAAGCGCATCTTCAAATTTAGTTGGCCTGAAATCTAAATCATTTTTGGCTCTATCGATAATAAAACCTGTGCGGGGTGGTCGCTTAGCAGGCTGATTGAGGGCTGTGCTACTGATGGGTCGTATCAGGGTTTTATTCAAGTTGTAAAAGTCAGCTACTTTCTTAACCAACTGTAATACGCTATAAGTGGTTTCTGAACTGATATGATAAATACCTTCTGCTCTTCTAAAAGCCACTGATATACATGCGTCTGCCAAATCTTCAGCCAGAGTAGGTGCACGAAACTGGTCATTCACAACTCTAATGGTATTTCCATTCTCCAATTCCCGCTTTGCCCATAATGCAAAATTGGAACGACTCATATTGTCAGTTATTCCAAAAACTAGAATAGTGCGCAGAATAGCCCAATTCAAATTGGTGGCTTGCACTATTTTCTCCCCTTCCCATTTACTCCAGCCGTAATAGCTAACAGGGTTGGGCATGTCATCTTCTCGATATGGGCCAGCTTCTCCATCAAATACAAAATCTGTTGATACATGCACCAAATGAACTCCATTCCTTTTACAAGCATCAACTACATTGCTCACTCCATCAATGTTTGTTTTCCTGCACTCTTCTTGATTAAGTTCGCAATAATCCACATTGGTTTGCGCAGCACAATGGATAATGCAATCAGGCTTGTGTTTATCAATTACAGAATCAACCGACACCTTATTGGAGATATCCATTTCAACATATTCATAACCTGATTTATCTATTAAGCGATTCTCACCTCTTGCCGTAGCGATAAGTCCTGCTTTAGGATTGTCTTTTAGTTTGTAAACTAGTTTTTGCCCCAAAAGACCATTAGAACCAGTAACAAGTATTTTGAGTTTACTCATTAACTGATTACTTCTTTCATATGCTGTATTTGTGAGCGGGTACCCAACACAAATATCTTGGCATCAGCCATTACTTTTGTATCTGGTGAGGGGTTAATAACGTATTGACCATTACCTGTTTTGAAGCCAACAATATTAGCCCCGAATTTCTTTCTTATCTCCAATTCTTTGATAGTCTTATTATGAAATTCATGGTGCAAGTCTTTGCAAGGTATTTCGTCCAAATGCATATCCACATCTGCCTGACCTGTCAAAACATCTATAAACTCTACTACATCAGGTTTTAATATTAATGAGGCCATGTGCGCTCCACCCACTTTATCGGGCATCACCACACTGGAAGCCCCTGCCTGCCTCAATTTAGTATCTGAATGCTCTTCAGATGCACGGCTGATAATTTCAATGTTTCTGTTTAGAAACTTAGCACTTACCACCACAAACAAATTGTCAGCATCCTTTGGTAAAGTGGTTATTAGAGCTTTTGCCCTATCTATGCCAGCCCTCTTCAATATTTCCTCGCGGGTTGCATCCCCTATCACGACTATATTTTTATCATCATCCTGTCGTTGAAGCTTCTCTGTGTTATCCTCAATCACCACAAATGGATGTTTCCAATCTCGAAGGCTTTTTGCTGCTTGCCTTCCGTTCCTTCCATAACCACATATTATCACATGACCATCCAGTTTTCCGATTGTTTTATCCATTCTGTATATTTTTAGGAGCCTTCTAAACTCACCGTCAACCACATATTTGGTTATCTCGGTAATGGCCCATGCAAATGTACCAATACTCGAAATTATCAAAACTATGGTAAACATCTGCCCACTGGTGGTTAATGGACGCATCTCCCTGAAACCTACCGTAGATATGGTAATCACTGTCATAAAAAGAGCATCGGTGAAGTTATAGCCCTCTATTGACATATATCCTATTGTACCCGCACAAATAATGATGAGTAGGATGAACAGGGGGATGTACACCCTTGGAAATCTTGGCAGTTCAGAATTTTCTGAAGTCATTCGTAAGGATTAAAGGTCCCACACACGCCCTCTTTCACTTTGGCGCACATAATTTCTCAATTGGAGCACAAAAGCCATCGCCAGGTATACCAGCAATGGAGAACCTATAGTAAGAAAGGATGAATAGATGAAAAACAGCCTTATCCTTGAGCTTTTAATACCCAGCTTTTCGCCCCACCAGGCACAAACACCAAATGCTTGCTTCTCAAAAAAGGAAGTAATCCTGTTTACCATACCCTAGTTTTTAAATATTTGGTTGGAGATGCCGCAATTTAGGCATTTTTTGTGAGTACAAAATTCATTTTTCAGTTCAATTAAAGCTTGGGAGCGAGCCGCATTAGCTGCCTTGTAACCAAGGGTGTCAAACCCCCTGGTAATGTAATTCTTTTCGGCAGGCACTTTTTCCAGCAGTTTTAGGGCTGTATCCTTGAGACCGCCATCGCCCTTGTAGTTAGCATACACAAACAGGAAGGGAACTACTGTATTGATAATGATATTCTGCACCCCGCTCTCCCCGATTGCCTTGGTTACTTTCTTACTTTCCTTATCAAACTGATAATGCGTTTGCCAATAATCAGAAACGGAAACCTCGAAAATTTTCTCTATTTCTTTAGAATTATCAGCTTCAACCAAGGTTGAAAACAAATTGGTATTATGGTATAGGAGATTGGCAAACTGCGATATCCTTATAGTCGGGAAATTGGATGGGCGGGTACGCATAAATTTCCATGTGTGTGAAGGAATCGGAACCAATCCAAATTTGATTTTCAACACCTTATACTCATTCTGCAACTTGATTGGATATTCATCCTTAAATGTACCTTCAAGTAACCCAGCCTGCCCGAAGAGTAAGGCTTCTACCTGCTCCAAACTATACCGATGTTTGGCAATTACCTTGTAGGGTAAGGCCCTTGCCAATCGCCTAAAGGGTTCAGTATTTATTTTGAAGCCAAAATTACCTGCCAACTGCACATAAAAAGCTTCTTCTAAGTCGTTGCTTAAATGCTTCACGCTCTGGAGTATTTCCCCTGATTTACGCTCTAACCTATTTACCAGCACGCGGTCTAGCCAATTCTCTTTTGAAAAGCTGTCTACATTCCCAAACTCTTTAGAGCAAGGTATCCAATTCTTGGATCCCATCAGGTAAAGATACTTACCATAGAGATTCCCTGATATTCTCTCCTTTAGTTCAAGTGTAGGAATAAGCTCGCCACTGGCTTGCCTGACAGGCTTATCGTCTTCATATACTACATGCAGAATAATAGTATTGTAGTTTTTATCAGAAGAATGGTTATGCTTTTCCCAGTCAGACGATTTAATATGCACCTCTATATTACCGGCCCACACTGTACTCCCAATTTCTATTCTTGCGTCACTAAAATCAGGGCCGGAATTGGTATTGTAAAAGCCTTTTTTAAGAATTTGCAATTCCTCACCCGAAGTTGTAGTGAGGTTCTTGACATCAAAACTGGTGTATTTCCAAATGTAGTGAAGAAACTCCTCGTTCACGTCAATAGTATTATTTAAACTTCTCTTTCACCAAATGAAGGTCATAAGCATCATCAAGGTCTGATAGCATGGGAAGCTTAGCATATTTCTTACCAGCGGTTACTATATCCATTACGGTATCCTCAAATACACTATCTGTGCTCCACTCTTTATCTTCAAAAAGAAAATCCAGTGGGTCTTTCATTCCTAAAAGATAGTACCCTCCGTCTTTTGCCGGACCTATCACCACATCAACACTCTCAAGAAGGTCAAACCCCATTTCAATTATTTCTTGCGACAACTGTGGGCAATCACTACCAATTATCATCACTTTTTCAAAACCCTCGTCAAAGGCCTCTGAAAAGGCGCTCCACATTTTTTTACCCAGGTTTTCACCTTTCTGAACAAACTTATCAAATACATCATTCGGCCAGTTATCGTCCATATCGACAAACTTGGAGTAATACACCGCCTTATTGCATTTTAGCTCCTTGGTGGTATTGCGGGTTATCTCCAGCAGGTAGTTGTATACATCTAATGCCATTTGGGCACCCACCGTTTTTGCGAGACGTGTCTTCACCCGACCCAATTCGGGGTTTTTTACAAATACAATTAACCTTTTATAGTCAGATGAAGACATTGATATATCAGTTGTTCTTTTTTGCGTAAAAAATGTTGTAATCCTCTTGAGCCAACTTTAAGAAATGCGCTGCGTTTGGTTCTTTTTTTTCTTCAGCCATTTGTAAAGCTTTCAGGTGCTCACTTGCTCCCGTACTCATGTTTAATTGCAGCATAATTTTATGTAGATAATACCTAAACAGCAAATTGTTAGGATAATCATTCACCAATTCTTTTGCATAACCAAGGGCTAATTTAGGTTGCTCCTCAGTCTCACCGTATATTTTCATAAGAAAATAGTGCGCTTCGGTTTTAATGATAAAATCCTTGCTTTTTGAGGCTTCCTTCAAAAAATTAAGCCCTTTTTCTTTGTCGCCGCTAGGCAAAAAAATCAAATACGCTCTTGCCAGCACAGAATATTCATAACCAAACTCAATGAAATAATTGTAGAGGCCAGAGGTAAGTTTAAACAAATCAAATTCATTTTCTCGTCCGAACGAGAGTTCTACCATGCCAACACACGAGTTAAGATTTTGTACTGCCCGAATGTATTTGCCCTGAAACATCTTTATCCTTGATTTATAGGCATAAATAAGAATGGTATTATGAATTTCTTCGTTACTAAGGTTTTTTGCTTTTTTATCGGATGACAATTTACTCAAAGCCCTATCCAGGCTAGCCTCCATCTTCTCATAATTTTCCTCGCCATCATCACCTGAAATGATATGCCACCATAAATAGGTTGCTTCAAACAAATGAGATTGTGGATTATTTGGACACTCAGCTTTTAGTCTTTTGGATATGACTGACGCTCCAGCAAGGTCATTATTGTATATTGCATCGAACCCCGATTCAATTTTTTTTCGAAAAGCACCGTTGTCATTGCATACCTCACTTTGGGCAAAGGTCAAATGGCAACTTAAAGTAGATATAAGAAGGAAATACAGGACTCTGCAACCCATGCTTACTTATTGTTTGAAAAAGCAATAATATCGATTATTTGCAGATAAATAATCTCACGCTTTTTATAAAGCTTCTCCTGTGCTATTATTTCCGCCTTCTTGAAGCCTCCCGTATAATAGCGCTGATACCAGGGGCCAACAGAAATAAGCGCATCAAATACCGCAAATTGAACAGCTGTGTTAATCATAAGTACAACCAATCCTGCTGATAACAGCAAAGAATTGAGCCCATTTTTTATATCGCCTGCATAAAACTGCCCTAAGCCCGGCAGTATCATACTCAATACCTTAGCTGTCTTTGGGTTTAGCTTGATACGGGCATTTTTGTCAAAAAGCCTTTCTATTTCTTGCTTCTCTTCATCAGTACTCACACAGGTTTTAAAGTATTGCTCACTTTTGTCAAATTCATTCATTCCAAAATAAGCGATAGCCGCGTAAAAGTCTCTTTGGCCTTGTTGCGCCTCATTCAACCCCTCTTCCAGAGAGAAGAGCTCTAGTAAAGAGAGTGGATATTCCTGCTCGATTAAGAGACAAAGCGCGTTTTTGAGTGTAATTTCAGTTTTAGTTTCCTCATCTGTCTCATATGCATAGGCTAAATCATAGTACTTAGCCGCATCAGCGTATTTTTCTTGCGCATGGTATGAATTTGCAATGCGCAGAAATATGTTTTCGTTGTAGCTATTATCCTGAAAAAACAGCGCCCGCTTATAGGCTTGCACAGCAATATCATGATGGCCCATGCTCTGCTGCTCATCAGCAAAGGCCACGGTTTCACCCACAGTTTGTGAATAGCCTGCGAGGGCAAGGCAACTAATAATTATTATTAAAATTCGCTTCAAGCCTTCTTTCTATATCGTGTTGCTTAACGTGGTTTCGCCTTTTGGCCGCTTTAAAGGAACCATACAAGTTGCCAACGTAAAAACCAAATCCTATACCTCCAAAAACCCAACCATATACACTACTGGTTCCTTTACTCCTAAAGCCCCGATATGATTGCCAGGCAAAACCACCTATCATTATCATACTAAAGAGTCCATCTTTCCAGTCACCAGTGTATATTTTTCCTGTTCCTGGCACCACCGCTGACATCGCCATAGCCAAACCAGGGCTTTTTCGCTTGTAAGCCAAGGCATCATCTGTAATGGCCCTATATTCCCTAATCAATATGGACTCGTCTTTCTCAAAGTAGTTGAGCAAGGTGTCGGCCTTTTTGTAGTTCTCACAAAATAGCTCTGTTTGCAATGTGAGTATATCCTTATCCCTATTGGGGAGCGTTTGATTTTTTTCAAGATACTGCCGCGCCCCATCATATAGCCTTGCGCTTAACATGAGCCTGGTATATTCAATGGCACTTTCATGATGGGCTGTTTCTGGCGTATTATAAAGCTTATACATCCTCTTTATACCTGCATCAATATTACCAGAAAGGCGATAGCTACGTAGCAAAGTATACTTCACAGTATCATTATCAGGCTTGAAAAACAAAATACGTTCATACTCACTCGAAGCCAATTCATATTGCTTGGTTCTCAATAAGTATTCAGCATACTTCTTCGAGCTTTGATAGTCATAAATGTCTTGTGCAAATAAATGTGCTGTAGGTGCTAGAATTAGCACCATTAAAAAAAGTAAGCGCATCCTACCCATTAATCAACTGGATCAATATAAAGACCCGTTTTTGTATCTCGTGCGTATTTCTCGGGGCTAAGCCCGTTGCAACGCGTCAGGCGGTCAAATGTACTGATAGTTCCTAATAATACCCCCTTTTTCTTAACAGCTATCATACCATACTCAGAACAAGAAGGAGTAAATGTGCACGAAGCACCATCTTGAGAAGACAAAAGTGATTTATATCCCAGAAACAAGCCAGAGAATAGCATTTGAAGCTCATTAGTATTATTCTTGGCAAACTCCCATTTAGATTTTGGAGCCGCCCTATTCATCATCTTAGATGATAATGCTACATCCTCTTTGGTTTGTCCCAAGCAAATACTACTGCTTAGCACTAGGTATGTAGCAATCGTAAATATAATCTTCACCAGCTTCATCAACAATAATATTCTTATAGGTAGTTACCTTGTAGTTTTCTCCCTTGTCTGAATTATATATTTCAACTATCTCACTTGGAAATTCAAAACCTTTCACACTTTGGTAGTCCTTAAAAAATTGTTTGCCCATCAACTCATCTTTTGAGTTAAAAAAGGCAACACCAAATAGCTTTTTATCCTTTTGTGATATTACTACTTTGCCCATGCTTGATCCTTTTGACCTCCATGTGGTAATTACCATACCATCACCCTTCTCAATATCGACAATCTCAAAGTTAGTATCGTCGAGTCCATAGTTTTTCAAACTACCATTAAGACTCATATGAAAAATTGTAAATTGAGGGCTGAATGGCAATAAGCTTGAACTCTTCAATTTACCATCTGATAGTTTTACCAACATGGTATCTTTTATCACCCATGTTTCATTCTCAGGAAACTTATTGACGTATACTATCTTCTTGATATTCTTATCATAGTATACTTTGCCAATGGTGAGAGATGACTTATCACCATCAAATTTTTCCTTGATAGTAATATCAGCCTTCATCCTAAAAAAATGCTGCCCAAGGGAAACCTTGGGCAACATTATGTAGAAGGCGATTATAAAAATAATCCCCGATATTCTCATGTAGGAATTTACTTAGAAGAACAAGAAGCCACTGCCAAGTACCAATACCCAGATGATAACATATATTAAGAAGAGACCGCCTTGTACTATTAAACAGCCCCAAAGAGCGCTTTTAGTTTCGTCTCTGTCTTGGTCAGACAATAGGTAAGCCAAAAGGATACCAAGAGGGCCAAGCACACAACCCCACCAAAAACCTGGGATACCCAATGGTGGCTCCATTAAGTTCATTCCATCGCTCAAACCTTTAACTTTGGCATTCAGTTCAGGAGATAAGTTTAATTCACCGTTTTGGATGCCAGATAATGTAACACCTTCGTTAGCCAGGATGATACTTTCCAACTCGCTCAAATCAGCAAATTGATTCTCAATTGCTTGCTCATCTAATTCAAAAAGACTGGCATTGTTAGCAAATCCGCCCACAACCGCCAAGCAAATCATTGCCGTAAGTAAAATTACTTTTTTCATAAGGTAGGTATTTAGTTTTTTAAAGTTTGTACAATGATATATATATTTCCTTTTATCTGCAAGAAATAGTTTTAACAAAATTTTCTATGTAAAACTCAAGTTGTGTTACTGTTCCATCAACCACAATATGAAGAATACTATGGCTGCTATCCAAAAAGCTACTGCAACCAACCAAGCCATTAATGACAAGAAACTTCCTAAGAATAACCATCCTGATATAGTTGAAAAAATTGAAGCTATCACTGCTACAACGGCAAAAAGTATAGCTTTCTTTAATAGTGGGTCCAAATCTGTTTTAGTAGACTTACTCGTAGGGTCAAGCTTATGTTTAAGTTGTTTCCATTTTTGAACCTCACTAGTAATACTCGTGCCGGTATTATCCTTAATACCAAGTTGGACTACTGGATTCTTTACTTCATTTTTTTCACTCATTGAAGTATTGTCTTCAAACTCCACATTATCGTAAGCAACCTGGGTCGAAACAAAAGGCAATTCATAGGATTGTTCCTGTATAATGGCCTCAGTAGTAGTTTCCACACTTATGGCAGCTATAGTACTAGCAGAAACCGCATCAGCGCCCTTAACTTTTTTTGTGGTTTCCTTTCCAAGGTTGATGTAAAAACCTTTGCGATACTTTCTTTTTTGAAAAACTCCTTGCCCGTTTGCATCATAACTGAAGGCGGTGCTTAAAAAAATGATTGACAGTAAAATGCCTGATACTCTTAATAGTGGTAATACTTTTTTCATCCTCAATTAGTTTTAGATGCCGCAAAACTAAAAAATGCAATGCTATATCAGTTGCTCGATGCAATATAATTTTTCAACACTTCATACTAGGGTTAATAAAAAAGTGGATAAATGATAACTTAGCAACCCTTTAATACTTAATCTTGGAATAATCATGTTTGAAGTTGGGACTGGCAAGGTAGATATCACCGTAAATAAAATGGGTGTTGGCATGATGGGTTATGGCATGCACCACAATATAGTCTTGGGTGTTGATGCGCCCATATACGCAAGGGCTTTTGTATTTAAAGACACCAATACTGGGAGAAAACTGGCATATGTAGTTACGGAAACAGGATTTATAAGTATAGCAGTAAAACGTGGGGTGGTTGCAAAGTTTGAAAATGAGCATAACGAGCTTGGCTATACATCAGCTAACCTATTTTTAACCGCACAACACACGCACAGTGCCCCGGGAGGTTATTTTAAGTACGCCTTATACAATATGAGTATACCGGGTTTTGTGCCAGAGGTATATGATAAAATGGTAGAAGGAATAACAGCAGCTATACTTCAAGCTGATAATAATTTAAAACCTGCCCAACTCAAACTCTCTAAAGGCTCTTTTGCACCCGAAATTGATGTTGCTTTTAATCGTTCAGTTACCGCCTATAACCAAAACCCTGAGGTAAAAGAAAAGATACCTGAAGATAAAGCAAATCTGGCAGTAGATAGAGAAATGAAGTTGCTGAGGGTGGATGATTCTGAGGGAAAACCATTTGCCTCTATTAATTGGTTTGGGGTTCATCCAACTAGTTTATCTAATGACAACCATTTGGTGAGTGGCGATAATAAGGGTTTTGCTGCAACCTATATGGAGGAAGCGCTTGCAGAACAAGGTAATGAAAGCTTTGTAAGCGCATTTGCCCAAGGCACCTGCGGGGATATCACTCCTAACTATATTTGGGACAAGGATAAAAGATGGACTCGCGGTCCATTCAAAGATGATTTTGATAGTGCCAAATATAATGGGAAGCTCCAATTTGAAAAGGCTTTGGAAATTTTGAATACAGCTACAGAGGTTCATGCAATACCTTCAGAAGTCGATTATGTGCTCACATTCGTCAACTTCAGGAACGTAAAAGTGGATGAAGAGTTTGCTCATAATGACAAAGAAGCACGTACTGGCCCCTCATGTCATGGTATCGCTTTTTTTGAAGGCACCAAAGAAGGACCGGGAATGCCTCCTTTTGTCGCCATGCTTTCCAAGCAATTGATACGTGCCAATAAAGCCCTCGAATTAGCCAAAGCCCCTTTTCTGCCGAAAGAGAAAAGACAATATATACATGATAAATACAAGATACAAGGAAAGAAGGAGATATTGATGGAGACTTGTGATAGGAAGATACTGGGCACAAGTGACATAAAAAACCTCATCATTCCCGGTTGGGCAGACAGACATATTGGGTTCTTTAAGAGGTACTATAAAAATGGAAGCTTGGGGTCTCAACCATGGATACCCCAAGTTCTACCTCTTCATATTGCGATTATAGGAAACTTTGCCCTTGTAGGTATACCATCGGAAATTACAACCATGGCAGGTAAACGCTTACGCCAAACGGTATTAGATGTACTGAGGGAAAGGGGGGTCGAAGATGTTATTCTCAGTCCATACGCAAATGGGTATTGTGGATACATTACCACCTACGAAGAGTATCAGTTGCAGTGCTACGAGGGAGGACACACTGTATATGGAGAGCATACGCTTGGAGCATTCCAGACCAAATGTAGGGAGTTGGCCAAAGAGTTGCTTAAAAAGCCTGAAGATAGAAACATCATTATCTCAATGGAACCTGTGAGATTTGCTAATGAATTGCTTGACAAAAGGACCTTTGACCCAAGTACCCAAACCAAGTTGATAAAAAAACACCAATGAGTATAAACCCAAGAGACTACAGTTATTACAAAGAAACCTTTAAAGGACAGACTATGCCTTTTGCCTTTGTAGATCTTGACCTTTTTGATGAAAATGTAAAGCAATTGGCACTCAGAGCTGGTGATAAGCAAATTCGTGTAGCATCAAAATCTGTCAGGGTTTCTCAATTGCTCAAGCGTGTTTTTGATGCCGACCCCATTTACCAGGGATTAATGACATTTACTGCTCCTGAAGCAGTATGGCTTAGTCAAAATGGTTTTGATGACCTGCTAATGGGTTACCCAATATGGCATGAGCAATATATAAATGCTGTATGTGAGGAATTAAAAAAAGGTAAAACCATTGTACTTATGCTTGACAGCGTTGAGCACGCTGAACACATTGAGGAGATAGGAAAAAAGAATGATTGTATTATTCCAGTATGCCTTGATGTAGACATGTCTTCTGATTATCCAGGTATTCATTTCGGGGTGTGGCGCTCTTCTATTTTTGGCAAAAAGGATGCTTTGAAAGTGGCCGAAAGGATAAAAGAGTGCCGGCATGTGAAACTGGATGGTATCATGGGGTATGAAGCTCAAATTGCAGGACTGGGTGATGCTGTACCTGGCAAAGCCATGATGAACGGCATTATAAAAATACTGAAGAAAAACTCAGTGAAAGAAATAGCTAAGAGGCGTGAGGAAATAGTGCTTGGAATAAAAGAAATGGGTTTCAATCTTCGTTTTGTAAACGGGGGTGGAACAGGCAGTATGGAAACTACCCGCCAAGAAGAACAAGTTACTGAAATAACTGTTGGGTCGGGCTTTTTTACCCCTACCCTATTTGATGACTACAGCAACTTTAAGCACTTGCCAGCAGCAGGGTATGCTATTGAAGTAGTGCGAAAACCCAAGCCAGGCACTTATACTTGCTGTGGGGGTGGTTACATTGCCAGTGGTGAAGTGGGTCCTGCCAAGCAACCTAAAGTTTATCTACCCAAAGGAGCTAAACTCACGAACCAAGAAGGTGCCGGCGAAGTGCAGACCCCAGTTGAATATCCAGGTAATTTAGAATTGGGCGACCCAGTATTTATGCGCCATAGCAAGGCAGGTGAATTGTGTGAAAGGTTTAATACCGTTCTCTTGGTTTCTGATGGTAAGATTGTGGATGAAATACCTACCTACCGCGGTGAAGGTAAGTGCTTTTTGTAGACTAAATTCTTACTCCTTCTTCCCAGCCAGGTTTCTGGCTTTTTCCAGGTTTATCCTTTTGGTATTGAGTGTACCAAATACGTGTGTATCTCTTATGCCGAGTTGTTTCAATTCTTCAACCAACAGTTCGGCTTCATACTCTGTATCGTATGAGCCAATTGTATAGATTTTTGCATTGATGGTATAGGCTGACCTGGTTTCCACGCTTTCTCTTACCATTACGTATGTAATCTGGTCTTTTTCCGCCCAACTTTGGAAGCTTCTTTCGATATAGCTGACTCAATGCTAAACCCAAATACTGTTTCATGGACCTGGAAATTTGGAGATGGCAATACTGCAAGCGGGCCTTTTACCTTATATGCCTATTCCGATGAAGGTGCATTTGATATCATCCTGATAGTGGAGAATGAAGATGGCTGTTTGGGTTATGATACTGTAACTGTGACAGTACAGCAGGTAATTGATATACCCAACGTGCTTGCACCAAACTACGATGGTGTTAACGACCATCTGCAAATAGACAACTTTGGTGTTGACCACTATGAAATGACCATCTGCAATAGGTAGGGAGTGATTATTCATCAAGATGACTCGAAGGAGATATTCTGGGATGGCAAAAGCCTGCTGGTGTGGATGTAGCTTCAGGCACCTACTACTATGTTTTGAAAGTAGTAAACTTCTACAGTGAAGGCAGTTGGGAGCAAACAGACTTTATCGAAGTGATATGATAGTCACCACAAATATTCTTCCAAAAGGGCGCCTAATTGGCACCCTTTTTCTTCTTATTATCCAATTATTGTTATTTTTCTGCGCCTAATGAGCGACAGTTTTTTTGTCATTCAATAAATATAGTTCAAAGGTGCTAGTAAAAACATACGGCAGTGCGGTATATGGCATCAATGCCAACACCATCACGGTAGAAGTGAACATTGACAAAGGTGTGAGTTTCTCCCTGGTTGGACTGCCTGATAGTGCCGTTAAGGAAAGTCAGCAACGTATTGCAGCAGCATTGAGTAATAATGGCTACAAACTGCCCGGTAAGGCCATCACGATTAATATGGCCCCTGCTGATATCAGGAAAGAAGGCTCGGCTTATGACCTCACTATTGCTATAGGAATATTGGCTGCTTCGGGGCAAATAGAGGCAGAACAAGTTGGAGACTACCTGATTATGGGAGAGTTATCTCTAGACGGCGGAATGCAACCCATCAAAGGAGTTTTGCCCATTGCCATTGAAGCCAGAAAGCAAGGTTTCAAGGGATTTATTCTTCCTGCAGCTAATGCTCGAGAAGCGGCTATAGTTGACAATCTAGAAGTATATGGCATCAATAACATAACTGAGGCGATTGATTTTTTGAATGGTGAAGGCAATTTGGAACAAACTATCATTGACACCAGAGAAGAGTTTTATACCCGTTTGAATGAGGCAGAGCTTGACTTTAGCGATGTGAAAGGTCAGGAAAACATCAAACGCGCTTTGGAGATTGCCGCCGCGGGAGGGCATAATGTAATACTAATCGGGCCTCCTGGAGCTGGTAAAACTATGCTCGCCAAGCGTTTGCCGACCATATTACCACCTCTCAACCTGCATGAAGCCCTGGAGACTACCAAGATACACTCCGTGGCAGGTAAACTGGGTAAAGACACTTCATTGATAAGCATGCGGCCTTTCCGTTCTCCACACCACACCATTAGCGATGTGGCATTGGTTGGCGGCGGCGGCATTCCGCAACCTGGTGAGATATCATTGGCTCATAATGGCGTGCTTTTTCTGGATGAATTACCTGAGTTTAAAAGGACTGTTTTAGAGGTTCTCCGTCAGCCATTGGAGGATAGAATAGTACATATCTCCAGAGCCAAAATGAGCGTTGAATTTCCAGCGAGTTTGATGTTGGTGGCTTCTATGAACCCCTGCCCTTGCGGCTATTACAACCATCCAACTAAAGATTGTGTATGTGCGCCGGGGGTAGTTCAAAAATATTTGAACAAGATATCAGGGCCTTTACTGGACAGGATAGATATACATGTGGAAGTGACCCCTGTGCCTATCAATGAGTTAAGTGACGAACGTAAAGGAGAAGGCAGCACTAATATTAGAGAGCGCGTGGTGAAAGCGAGAGAAATACAATCCGGGCGCTTTGCGGAGAAAAAGAGTGTTTACTCGAACGCCCAGATGGGTTCTAAACTACTAAAGGAGATTTGCAGAATTGATGAAAGTGGCAAGGAAATGCTTAAGAAAGCAACTGACAGGCTAGGCCTATCAGCCCGTGCTTATGATAGGATATTAAAAGTATCACGCACCATTGCCGACCTTGAGAGTAGCCCGGAGATACAACCGCACCACTTGGCTGAAGCCATTCAGTTTCGCAGCCTGGATAGGGAAGATTGGGCGGGGTAAACTGCATTCCATACCCCAAACTTGGTATATCCTTTTAACCTAAAATACCCCGTAATTGGTATTGCATGCCCACCTTGAGTTAATCATCTTTGCTCCTTATTTAGAATTAGTCTAAATAATATAGAGCGAATTGATGAACAAGCCCCCTATTTTAATAGCAGACGCACAGCACATTACCCGCATGGGGCTTGCCCAGATTTTGGCTACCGATTACGAAACTTACCCAGCTGAGAACCGCGAAGATGCGTTTGAAATTATTCGGGAAATACAACCACAAATAGTCTTGATAGATTACAATACGCCAGAGGGTTTTTCATTTGAAGATGTTAGGACAATTAAAAAGCTAGCTGAAAAAGTAAAAATAATCGCCATAAGTAGTGACACTGACGAGCAAAGAGTTTTGCAAGTCTTGGAGTTTGGCACCAATGGATTCTTAACGAAGGAGTGTGACCCTGATGAAATTAACCAGGCTGTATGCGCAGTGCTTAAGGGTGAACGCTTCTTTTGCAATAAGGTATTGGACATTATCCTTAAAAAGAAACTGAACCCTGAAGACAACTGCGAACCTACAAGCCTGAGTGAACGCGAAAATGAAATCACAGCATTGATTGCATCCGGGTATACAAATAAAGCTATTGCAGATACTCTTCATTTAAGCCCTCACACTATTCACACCCACAGGAAAAATATCATGCGCAAGCTGAACGCTAAGTCAACTTCTGATTTGGTGCTTTATGCAGTGAAAGTGGGGCTTATCAAGCCAGAGTAAACTACCTATACCACTATAATGGCACGACATCCCTATTATAGGGTATTATCAATTTGACTACTTCACGGGATTGCGCAGTGCTAGTACCTCACCTACTTTTGCGGTGTCTTATTTAGAATATGTCTAAATAAGATATATGATAAACTAAAAACCATATAAATAATCATGAAAAAACTTATACCAGTAATCATCGCCTTATTTGCTACTTCGGTTGCAGTAGGGCAATCTGTAAATGACGTTGTATCATTGGGAGCAGGTTATGCTAACCAGGTATGGTACAGCTTAGAAAATGATGAGCAAGGCACCTCGCCTAAAAGCAATTGGGATTTGGCTTTTAAAGTTTCTGCTCAAGGATCAAGTATTCATATTAATCCATCTGTAGGCACAGAACTATGGGTTTATCCTAACGGTGATACAGCTGATTGGGCAAGTGTAGATACAACAGGTATTAATGGTTGGGAGCCTCTTTACAATTCTGAAACTTCATGGAATGGTGGCGCCTTTGACATGACCGCTAACCCTAATGACCCATTTGATTTAGGTTGGGGCACTTATGATATGATCACTCATCATGTAGTGGGTGACAGTGTATATGTTATAAAGCTAGGCAATGGTCAATACCAAAAGTTTTGGATAGAAAGGTTGGCTTCTGGCACTTATTACTTTCGTCATGCCACTTTAGATAATAATATGGATATGAGTCATAACCTGATGAAAGCTAATTACTCAGGTAAAAACTTTGGTTATTATTCATTACAAAACCACAGTGCCCTAGACAGAGAACCTGCTAATAACTCTTGGGACCTGACTTTTACTCAATACACTTCTATTTTGCCTGGATTTGGTGGTTATCTTGTAACCGGCGTTCTTCACAACGATAGCGTTGAAGCTGTTAAAGTGCATCCAGTAAATGATCCAACTAGCTATAACGATTATCAAACCTGGACGTTTAATTCAGAGATTAATGAGTTGGGTTATGATTGGAAAAGCTTTAACATGCAAACCTTTCAATTTGATATTGAGGATTCAACCGTATACTTTGTGAAAGACTTGCTTGGCAGTTACTGGAAAATCATATTTACTGGTTTTGGTGGCAGCACAAGCGGTGACTTTGAATTCACAAAAGAAAAAGTTTCAAGTGTTGGTATCGGTGAGCAAGAAGGTTCTTTCTTCTCTGTATATCCAAACCCGGCCCGTGAGCAATTGAATATAGTATTGGACACTCAAGAGCAAGTTGAAGTAGCCCTTTACAGTCTCAGCGGGCAAAGGGTATATTCTGAAGCACTAAACCAGACTGGCTTCAGAACTGAACAACTAACCTTACCAACCCTTACTAGTGGGCTTTACATTCTTCAGGTACAAGGTAGCAACTGGGGCAAGAGCGAAAAAATAAGCATACAATAAGTTTGGTTGTCAAGTGGTGGGGCTGCGTTTCTTGAGAGGTTTCGTAGCCCCAATGCCACTAAATAAAAATGTATTCATTAACCCCCTAATTACATATAAATGAAACGTATTCATTCAATTTTATCACTAATATTAATAGTGCTGATTTTCACTGCTTGCCAGGAAGGAGCAAAGAACGAGGTAGCTGAAACCGGAAAGAAAGTAGGAGTGCTATTAGTAAATCACGGCTCACACTCAGAGCTTTGGAGAAATATGCTTTGGGATGTTGAAAAAGCTGTGGAGGAAGACATCTTAAAGAATGAGAAGATTAGTGACGTTCGTACTGCTTTTATGGAATATACCGAACCTTCCATCGCTTCAAGAATGAAGGAATTTGACGAGGAAGGTTATGATGAAGTGGTAGTTGTACCTATCTTCCTGACCGTGAGCTCACACTACTCTCATGATATTCCCGTGATTGTTGGATTAAGTTCCGACCCAAAAATCCAGGAGCAGCTAGCAAAAGAAAAAATTGAGGTTTATCGCCCAAAGGCAAGAGTTTCAATCACTCCTCCGTTGGATTATACTACTATTCTTAAGAAGAACGTAGAGAGGAGAGTAACTGCCCTTTCGAAGGATGCTGACAATGAAGCTGTATTGCTGGTAGCCTATGGTGATGAGCAATACAACCAACAATGGGAAGAGCTAGTAGATGAGATTGGCAAGTATCTCAAAGTAAAAACAGGTCATGAGAGTATTGCTTATGCATGGTGCGGCCACTTGGTAAGGTATTCAACTGAGCCAACCAAAAATGGTATTGCCAAATTATTCGAGTTGGAAGATAACGTGGTTGTAGTGCCTGTATTGGTTGCTAACGACCCGTATTTCCAAAATGATATTATCCAAAAAGCATGCGACGAAGTAGAAAATTCATCACATGTACTTTATGTACAAGATGCTATTCTGCCTGATGACAACTTGAATCAATGGGTGATAGACATCAGCAATAAAACAGTTGAAACTTTATAAACTGGCCATCAGAAATGGTAAGCACGTTTGTTAGAAACGAGAAATATAAGTTACTGGCTACCCTCATCATAGCCAGTTTCTTTCTGTTCTTTTGGATAAAAGGTCCGCTACAGCAAACACTCGAAATAATTAACCTGGAAACCGAAGAAACAGAATACGCCAAACCAATTATGGTGGGTGAGAAAAGTATCAACCAGGATGGCTATGGTACGGTTGAAGACCAAGAGACACATGGTTATGGCCATGGATTGATACTAGACAAAAAAGGAGAAGAGCATGACTTCGCTATGCTGGGCAATGACGAAGAAGCATTCTCAAAATCAGAAGAAGCGGCAGAAAAAGTGCTGGCACATGCCAGGGAACTTTTAGGCAAAGACGCTGAACTGGAATTAAAAGCTACGTCTGAGATGTATTATGTAGCCGCCAACGATGGTAGCAACATGCTTTATATTGAAAGCCGTGGAATTGTGCAAGGCATAAGGGGGTATGCCGGGCCGGTGCATATTGGTCTTTTTGTTAGTGAAGGGGGTACTATTCGCTCTGTACACCACATTTCTTCGAAGGAAACCGAAAGTTACCTACAAAAGATACAGCGCACCGGCTTCTATGCACAATTCGAAGATATTAAAATATCAGGAGAACATGAAGTAGATGCCGTTTCAGGGGCTACCCTTACTACCGAAGCCATTGCCGAGACAGCGACAGCCTTAATAAGTTTCTCCTCAGATGAGCCTTTAGCAAATTTTGCAACCCTTGATAGCATTGATGCTTTTAGCGTTGAGGCCAAATTAACCTGGTGGTGGATACTCCACATTAGTGTTATCTTTTTAATATTTTTATACGGGTACCTGAAAAGGATAAAAAAGAGCAAGAGAGCCATTATTATTCTGAGCGCATTGTCTGTGCTATATATTGGCTTCTTTCTCAATAATTCGTTTACCTATATCTCGTTTATACACCCGTTTGTTGGGACATCGGTTTCATCACTGGTGGGCTTGTATGCGTTATTCACCTTGCTGGGGGCTATTTGGGGTAAGAACACCTATTGCAAGTATGTATGTCCATTTGGTAACGTGCAAAGGCTGATACTGCAAATCACGCCAAAAAAGGCTACAGCAAAATTTCCATTATCCAACAAATGGATAAAAAGAGCGAGAGGTGCCATTACAGTGGTATTGATAGTTGGGGTGTTGATAGGTTTACGCAACTGGAGTAATTATGAACTCTTCCCCGATTTGTTTGGGCTTGATTTTGCATCAGCCTGGTTGTTTGTGAGCCTGGCTACCGTTTTAATGACGATTAGGTATCCAATGATATGGTGTAGGTTGCTTTGTCCTACGGGTTCAGTGCTTGACTTTATCTCAGATGTTGTGAATTATAAACCCAAAAGAAGATAGTTATGTGTAATACCCAGATACTAGAGCACAATAAATTTGGATATGTGGCACGCTGCAAGAAGTGCCAGAGCATTCAACTGGCTTTTGGTACAACGGCTATTACATTGGATGAAAAGCAGTTTGATGAGTTTAGGGAAACGATAAGGGATTACTATACTGCTTATGCCTGCAAAGAGAGCCCAGAGATAAAGGACCTATATGTAAGCACAGAGGTGCCCGCTATTAGCATGGTATTTAGCTACAAAGAGATTGAAATTTTAATGGAAATGCTGGAACAGGCCAGCATAAGCCTTGAAGTAAAGAGAGTATTATCATAAAGAAATGAGATTTCTGCTATCCATAATGTTCCTGGGGTGGTGTTTTTTATTAAAAGCCCAAAACATTACTGTATTATCTAAAGATGATAGTTCGCCTATACCTTTCGCACACATCATATTAAAGCCAGTGAATAGCAATGGTAAAGAGCAAGTGTTGCTTACCGATGATAATGGTCAAGCCAAGATTGAGCCTTTGACCATGAGGCAGCAGATGGCCGTGACAATATCTTTTGTAGGACATGAAAAACTGAGGGATACGACCTATATCGATTCAGATAAAACCTATTATATAAAAGCCGAAAGCCAAATCCTGAACCAGGTTGTAGTAACAGGACAGTATGCGCCTAACAGCCCTGAAAAGGCTGTGCATAAAATTCGCATCATAGACGAGAAAAAGATAGAAAGCATGGCCGCTATCAATTTGCGTGATGTGCTGACCAATGAAATGAACATCCGCCTTTCGCAGGACAACATTTTAGGAACCAGCATGAGTTTGCAGGGTGTATCAGGAGAAAATGTGAAAATATTGGTAGATGGAGTGCCGATGATAGGCAGGCAAAACGGCAATATCGATTTATCGCAAATCAACCTGAATAATATTGAGCGGATTGAGATTATTGAAGGCCCTATGTCTGTGAGCTATGGCACTAATGCTTTGGCAGGAACGATTAACCTGATAACCAAAAAGCAACAGAAAAAGACTGTTGATGTGGGTGTGAACAGCTACTACGAGAGCATTGGTAATTATAATTTAACGGGAAGAGTTGGCATACAGAAGGGTAAGAACATGCTTGCGGTATCAGGTGGAAGAAACTTTTTTGATGGCTGGAAAGATGGGGAACAATTTTCCTTTTTCGACTTTGAGCCACAATTGGCTGACAGCAACAGGTTTTATTCCTGGAAGCCTAAAGAGCAATATTTTGGTGAAGCCCAATATATCTATCGCTTTGATAAACTTACCTTGAATTACAAGGGTGCTTATTTTAAAGAGAAAATAACCAATCGTGGTTTGCCACGTGCACCATTTGGCGAAACTGCTTTTGATGATTATTACAACACCTGGCGCATTGATAATGCCATCTATCTTAATGGCGAAGTGGCTAAGGATAAAAACATCAATGTGCTTGCTGCTTATAATGACTACAAGCGCATTAAGAACACCTATTATAAAGACCTGACTACGCTGCAAGAGCTACTGAGTGAAAACCCTAGTGACCAAGACACCAGCAAGTTTACACTCTTCAACTCGCGTGGCACATATAGCACCAGCAAGAAAGAAACCAAGCTCAATTACGAAGTAGGTTATGATGTGAACATTGAGACTGCTTACGGAAGGAGAATTGAAGATACTTTTCAACGCATCGAGGACTATGCCGCTTTTGCCAGCTTAGAGTATATGCCAGTAAAGAGCCTTACGATAAGGCCAGGCTTACGATATGCCTATAATACAGCCTATACCTCGCCATTGATACCCTCTTTGAACTTGAAATTTGTGCCTAATGTAAAAAAAGTTAATGCTTCAGGAACTTTCCGTTTCTCTTACGCCCGAGGATTTAGGGCCCCTTCATTAAAAGAGCTTTATTTCTACTTTGTGGATATCAATCACAACATCAAAGGCAACCAAGACTTAAAGGCTGAATACTCTCATAATTTTAGTCTTGCATACAGTTACACTAAAATTAAGAGAAGTAAGGTTTATAAGGTGGAAGCCAGCGGTTTTTATAACGATATTAAGAACATGATAACCCTTGCCCAAACGGTGGGGACGGAGTTTTCATACACCAATCTGGGAGAATTTAAAACTACGGGCGCCAACCTTTCTGGTGAGGTGGCTATTGAGCACTTGAAATTTTCGTTAGGTGGCTCATACATTGGTAGGTACAACACCTTGTCGGAGACCGAAGATGTGGAGACTTTCAGTTTTACTCCTGAGATAAGAAGTAGTGTGTTGTATGAGGTAAAAAAAATGGACCTGACACTGGCCCTGTTTTACAAGTACACCGGCAAGCTGCCTAACTTTACTATTGATGCAGAAGATAATGTGAGCCAAACATTTATGGACGCTTATCATACGGCAGACCTTACTATCACAAAACTATTTTGGAAAAAACGCATTAGTCTAGGAGTAGGTAGCAAGAACCTGTTTAATGTGAGGGATGTGAACGCAGTAGCTGCAGGTGGAGTGCATAGCAGCAATAGCGGAAGTGTTCCCGTAGCTATGGGTAGAACCTATTTTGCAAGCCTTGCATTTAATATTGGTGCGAAATGAAAAAGTGGTTTTTAGGCATATCATTGATAGTATTGTTAGCTTCATGTGAGCGAGATGAAATACCTATTGCTCCTCACGATCCGGGTGATGTATTAACCGCATCAGTTGCCATGGAGTCAGACTACAAATGGCAAATATATTTTGATTTGGCCACCAATTCAGTAGTTGGAGAAAACCTGAAAGTGAAATGGGATTTAGGCTTTGAGACTTCTGTTGATGGCTACCATGTGGTGCTTAATACTGCAAAGCTGATGTACGCCTACCCTACTGGAAAAACTGATTTTGTAGCTGTGGCTGATACTAACGGTATTACTGAAAACCACATCTGGGATGAAGCTTCAGGAAATCTGGATAGTACCGCCATTGGTGATTGGAGAAATAAAGGTGAAGTATATATCATAGATAGGGGCTACAATCCCCTTGGACAACACAGGGGCTACAGAAAAATGATATTTCAATCGGTGGATGAGAGCAGCTACACCGTTCGTTTTGCCAAGCTAGATGGCACTTTAGATACAACTTTAACCATACCAAAAGACGGCGCTTACAACTTCAGCTTCCTAACTTTTGATAATGGTGGTGAAATATTGGAAATAGAGCCGCCCAAAAACACCTGGGATATAGTGTTTACCCAATACACCCATATCTTTTATGATGAAGAGCCTATTATCCCATACCTAGTTACCGGGTGTTTGATTAACCGTCACAATACCAAAGCAATTTTGGATGGTAGCATTGCTTTTGAGGACATTACTTTTGAGTATGCTCAAGGTAAGATGCTTTCAAGCAATATCAACTCTATTGGCTATGACTGGAAGTTTTATGATTTTGATACTGGGTCATACCTGGTCTTTCCAGAAATGAATTACATCATCCAAGACTCAGACGGCTATTATTATAAGCTACACTTTGTAGACTTTTATGATACCCAAGGCCAAAAAGGAAGCCCTAAATTTGAGTTCCAGAGGCTTTGATAATTTTTTCCATACGAAACGGTCAATAAAGTTTTAGCAAGTTATACCTAATTAGAACTTCCAAATACTTCCTCAATAAACTTCCTAATTCTTTTTAATGTTTTTGGAGATGGCTTTCTCCTTCCTAATTCAAATTCCAATATTGTTGTCGCATCAACTTTATTTCCTTCGCCAGTTGCCTATGGGTAACCCCCTTTACCTACCTGGCATAATATAGTTGTATACTTATTGGCTCTTCTTTCCATTTTTTTGGAATATAATCTATGAAGGATACAATCTTAGAAGCCGTTTTCGCTGTGGGAGTAGTTCTATTTTTCTCCCAAACATTTACGCTCATTTCATTTACTCCAAGTAATTCAGCAACCTCCGTTTGTGTAAGCTTTCTATCTCAGCCTCAAGTGGCAAGGAAATGCTTAAGAAAGCAACTGACAGGCTAGGCCTATCAGCCCGTGCTTATGATAGGATATTAAACTTTTGTAGATGTTTAGCATTCTTCGAAACTGTATTGGCTGAATATTGATACCAAACCTCCTATATTGTTTCGATTTGTTAAATTTAGGTAACTTTTTTTGTTACATGCTTGCATCATGTAAGTTAAGTAACTAGCTTTAACACCCTAACCAATCAAACTATACCCATATGCACCTATCATCTGGAGAGAAAAAAAAGATTACCCTGAAAGCCAGATGCTACTATGGCAACCCTGATATTGTTTTGTCTGTACAGGAGGGCGAAGTCTACACTTTTATTGCAGATGAAAACCAAAAATGGACAGACCTAATAGTCACCAGAAATGCAGAGGGATTTAAAAATCCGTTTGTGCCTAAACATAAAAGGAGAGTTAGCGAGGCCAAGGTTTTTGAGTTGTGCGGTACCATTGATGAAAATGAACAAAATCACTTTAGAATAGGACTAAAACGGGAAAATTTTAGCATCCCTAAAACCGGCAAACTCCATTTTTTTGCCAATGACCATAAGAATGAATTTTGGTATATCATAAACAATTGGGGTAAAATGAAAGTGGAAGTAACTCGAATATCTTAATGGCGGTTCAATCCAGCATGAATCATAGGTCTGTTTTTTTTAACGGCAATCTCAATGCCCCTAAACGCCTGGAGGAGAGCGAAGACCTTTTTGTATTGCGGGTGCAAAACGGCTTGGATCCTATTAATGTTTTAAGTTCTATTAAAAACGTAAATGCGCATTTGAACAAATTTCAAATGTTGGCCGATTTTCCAGGTTCCGATGCTTATGTTTTTCGTTGTAATCAAAATGAAGAAGGACTGCGTGATGAAATCAAGAAATGGGTGAAAGCTTCAGACTCAAAAGAAGTGGATTATATCGGTTCGGTATTCAATTATTACAACACTAATATTTTTCAGATTTATACGGAGAACATCTTCCTGAAATTTCATAGCACGGTTTCTACTTCTGAAATTGAAAATTTTCTTGCAGAAAGGCATCTGGTTGTTAAAAGGCCAATACACTTTGGAGACAAAGTTTTCTTTATAGAAGCTGAAGTAAGCCTTGGACGGAATATTTTTGAGTTTTGTGAAGAATTGCTTCACCACGGTGAGGTAGAATACTGCCATCCCGAGCTCGTAACCCGCCTCAGACCTGTTATTCGGGAACAATCAGTACTCGGAAAAACATCCGCACAATTAGATAAAGACTGGTGGCTTGAAAGAACAGGAGCTTTCAAGGCATGGGAGAAAACCCGGGGCGAGGGCACTATCATTGCGGTGATAGATGATGGACTGGAAATGAAGCATAGAGCTTTTGCAAACAAAATTGTTTATCCACGGGATATGATGGATGACACAGAAAACCAGTCTCCCAGTCACCGCTTTAATGAAGGGCATGGTACAGCTTGCGCAAGCATTGCTTGCTCAGGTGATGAAAATGCAATAGGTATTGCGCCCAAGGCCCAACTTATGCCTATTAGGTTTACAGGTTTGGGTTCCGTTTACCAGTCCGAAGCTATATATTGGGCAGTTAAAAATGGTGCAGATGTAATTTCCTGCAGTTGGGGGCCACCCGATGGCAGTATCTGGAGCAGTGATGATGATGATTTTGAGTTTCCCTTGCCCGACCACACGCGAATTGCATTTGAATATGCAGTAAAAAATGGCAGAAATGGAAAGGGTTCCACGATTGTTTTTGCGGCTGGCAATGGCCGTGAACCTGTTAAGCATGATGGATATGCTTCCTCCAAACATGTGCTGGCAGTTAGTGCCATTAACTACAAAGACAAACCGACCAAATATTCTGACTATGGGCACCCTACTTTTTGCACATTCCCAAGTGGTGATTTTGAAGTAAACGATGGCAGAACAATAGTCAGTAGAACCGGCATTCAGGTGGCCGATAGATTAGGGGGGAAAGGCTATTCAGATGGCAATTATTATTCACTATTCAGTGGAACATCGGCTTCCTGCCCGGGCGTGGCTGGAGTGATAGCCTTGATGTACAGTCTTAATCCTGAACTAAATTTAAATCAAGTGAAAAACCTGCTGAAAAAATCCTGTGAAAAAATCAGGGACAGTACTGGTGATCCGGCCCAGAATTACAGCCCTGATTTTGGATATGGATTGCTTAGGGCGGATAAAGTTGTGGATAACACATTGAAACTAAAAACCAACACTAAAGACATGAAAAAGAAAAATGCGATTTCTCTACACATTGGAATTGACAATGTGAACCAAAGTTATTATTCCAATCTTGTACCTGAGCTTTTTGCTTGTGTTACCGACATGGAAAATATGGGTAAACTTGCAGAAGGTCTCGGATATGAAAGCAACTACTTGAAGAATGAAGAAGCCACACGAGAAAACATCAAGCAAAAGTTTCTTGAACTGGGCAACAGTGTAGAGGATGGCGGTATCCTTTTGATTAGCTATTCAGGTCATGGAGCTCAGTTGGAGGACAAGAAAAATGGGATACCAAATGAGGACAATGAAAAAGATGGAAATGACGAAAGCTGGGTTTGCTATGATGGCTTTTTGCTAGATGATGAAATATATAATACACTTGCTGAGATTAAGAATGAAATCCGTGTTTTGGTAGTTTCTGACTCCTGCCATAGTGAGAGTATGACTCGCTTTGCTGACTTTAAAGCCACCCCTAAAGGATTTCGTGAAAGGTCACTTTCACCTTATCTAGTTAAAAAAATCCTAGAGAGAAATAATCAAACTGCTGAGCAACTTAGGAGTAAAAACGCACCAACCAGGGCCAATAGTTTTCGGGTGTTTGTAAAAAACCTCTCGGCTTGCAAAGCCGATGAAACAGCCAAGGAAGTGAATGATGGCGGAGTATTTACTACAGCATTGCTACAGGAATTCAAGGTCATTTCAAGCGGAGAGAGGGGTAATTACGATACGTTTATTGAAAGAATACGTGCTCAGGTAGAAAGACTTCAAAATCCAAATTGGAGTAATTCCCACAAGCGGTCTAAGCAATTTGATGCCCAATTTCCATTTACCATTGAAAAAATCACTTTAAATAACAATGGAGAACAAGACGAAGAAACGGACTTCAATCCGAGTATTGAGGAAACACTTCCCCCTATTGAAAATGAACCACTTTATTTGGAGACTGATGAACTAATGGTGGAACCCAAAGGGATTAAGTCACGAGGTAAAACAAAAAGCATTTCGGTACCTGGTTCATATCCTGTGAATAGCCGCAATATAGCAGGCGGCAATGCCTGGGACAAGGCCTATAACTATTTATTGGATAATGCTGATGAAGTTTCTTATGTAGAGCCCCAGTTTCTTTACCGCAACTTCACCCAAGCCGAATTGGAAATTGAAAGAGGAAGCGGAGGAGACGATAAAGACGAGTATCTATGGTCGTACCCAATACCTTGTGAAGATTGCCTTGATATTAATAATGCATTTACCTGGCACTTAGAAGACGACTATAGTGGGTTGAGAAAAGCCAATGAAGATGTTTTTCCTGAAATTAAACTTGGAGCCCGCACACCAAAATCAGACAAGGACATTGTAAAAATAGCGCACATAGATACTGGCTACATACAAGGCCATCCGAGCCAGCCAGCTTTTCTGGATAAGGCAAACGGAATAGGCATTGGTGTGAAAAATAATTCCGCCATTGATTACGATAAAATAATATCATTTCAGGAAACTCAAGGCCATGGTCAGGCCACCATGTCCATCCTTGCCGGAGATTGGGTGGACTTAGAACACACAGAGGGACGCTATAAAGGTTTTTTTGGTGCGATTCCATACGCAAAGGTGCTACCCATTAAAATAAGTGAAACCGTAATCCTTTTTTCAGGTAAACGATTTGCCAAGGCTGTGGATTATGCCATTAAGCAAGGGTGTAACGTTATTACAATGTCAATGGCAGGAGCACCAAGTAGGCCTCTGGCAGAAGCCATCAACCGAGCCTATGAGGCGGGAATTGTGGTTGTTTCGGCTGCCAGTAACAGCTTTGTAAAGAACTCTCTTAAAGATACAATAGTTCCTAAACATACGCTTTATCCCGCGCGCTATGATAGAGTGATTGCAGCAGTTGGAGCAACTTGTGATAAGCGGCCTTATCTTTTTGATATCCACAATCTAGAAAGAGCAAGGGCAGCAGATGGTATTTATATGCAAACTTGCTATGGCCCATCGTCTGTTTGGCCTACATCTATGGCGGCATATACACCTAATATTTCATGGTTTGACCAAAATAAAGCAGGAAGTTATTATACAAGATCAGGGGGTGGAACCTCCAGCGCGACACCGCAAATTGCGGCGGCAGCCGCAATTTACTACCAAAAATATAAATCCGAATTGGATCAATACCAAGATAGGCAGGCATGGAAAAAGGCAGAAATTATTAGGCAGGCATTACTACAATCGGCCGACAAAGATACTGAATACAATCATGTTTATGGGCAAGGTTTGCTAAGGGCATACCACGCACTTGGCGAAGAATATGGCCCTGAGAAAATAGCCCCTAAAATAAAAAAGGCCAGGGCTGCTTCAGAAAGGCGAAAGTTTTTGGGCAGGATTATCGGTTCATTTAAAAGAAGGGGAATCCAAACCCAAGATACCGAAGAAACAGAAGCGCACTTGCAAGAAATGATGTCGATGGAAATTGACCAATTGTTGCACAAGGACCCCAAGCTCTTTGACTACCTGGACAAAGTGGATATGGAAGCGGAAGAGTTTGATATCACAGACAATGAGCTAATTAATGCCATCCTGCAATCAGAACACGCTTCAGAATTTCTAAAAAGTAACCTCTCGTTAAAAATCAGCTATTCTGGCTCACCAATAAAGTTGGTTAACCCAGAATTCAACAATTTTGTGCTTGAGGGTGACAAGGGCGATATCAGCTTTAACGCAAGAGGGTTGGAAGTCGCCATCTCTAATCGAACTTCATACAAAGAGTTTCACAACAATCAACCATTTTGGATTGATGAGTTTGAAATGGAAGTGAATGTTTCACGCAACCTTCGCTCAGGCATAGGCCGAAGCCTGGAAATTGAAGTACGAACCCATGAGGGTGAAGAGTTACAATCTAGCATTGTGACGGAGTATACTTATGAAGATGGGACAGTTGTTCAAAAATGGGATTCACCGTATTTGGATGCACTGCAAAAACATGGAAAAGAACGGGGTATTGATGTAGCAAAAAGCAAGGAAAACACTTATCACGTAGCCATAGACGATTTCATCTCCCGCGAAAGGGGTATTGGAAAAAAACTAAAGAAAGTAGTAGTGAAAGTGGTGAAGTGGGTGAAGAAAAAAGTCACGAAAGGAAAGGACAGAATTTACGATTTTCTGGAACCACTGGGAGACCATAAATACGAGATAATGGTTTTTGACCTTGAAGGCGAAGATATAGGCGCCATGGGTTGGAAAAATATTAGGGAATTTGGTGAAGAAGCAGTGTTCAGTAGCATAGCTGGAGAAAATAAGCCAGTTGGCATCACCTTTCCCGGACTGTTCAGTAAGGTTGAAAAAGGTTTTGACGATTTCTTGGAGAAAAAGGAATACTGCAAGGCCATGCGCAAGAGACATTGCAGATTTCTTCTTGGTGTAAATATGGCTACGGTAGTTCACGGCATTGAGGATAATGCGGATGAAATTCATGATATGTTTAAAGGAAAACTAAAGGGCAAGGCATGTAATGTGCTTGCAAGAAGCCGTGGCGGGGTAGTAGCCCGATACCTTTTTGAGAAAAAATGGAAATCAGCTTCAGCCGCAAATACGCCATTCGTTCTAAATAAGATGGTGATGTTTGGCACTCCCAATCAAGGTACCATGATAGCTTCCTCAGAAAACTGGAAGTCAATGTTTAATCTCACAAGCTCTGTAGCAAAATTAACGCTCGGGACAGTAGCTCCGGTTGTACCAAAATTATTAAGCATTCTTAAGGCATTGGCACTTGGCTTTGCTAACTTGCCTGGCATAGATGACCTTGAGGAAAAAAGCAAGGTGATTTTGGAGTTGAACAAAATAAAGATGGACAGAAGCAATTATTATGTATTTACATCCCATTATGAACCTGGAGGCCTTTTTAGACGATTATTTGATAGTTTATTGGTTGATAGGGCTGTTTTTCATGGTGAACACAACGATAGCGTGACCCCTGTACCTGGTGCTGCATTTCGAAATGATGAGTTCCCATGTGAAATAGAATTGAGTGACGACCAAATTTATGTGTCAAATGAGAAACAAGGTGTAAGTCATTTTGCTTATCTGAATCCAAAACACCCAGAGATTGTTGATAGACTGTTTGAGGTGATTTAAGGCATTCAGGAGAATACCGCAAGTCTGAACAAGTGCTTTCTTCCAGCTTATTGACTGTACTCTTTATAGTCTTTGGAAGGGTCGTAATCTGACTTAGATTGTATTGAATGCAGTTCACTTTGGGTATTCTTGGAGCGAATAATGGGAAAAAACAGTTGTACATACCAAGGCTCTTTCATTTGGTTCCATGCACCAAAGCGCTTAGGGTATTTGCGGGTAATTTTCGCGGTGCCAAACAAAACGTCCCAAAAAAACAAGAGGTTGCCAAAATTTCCATTGGGGTTTGATACCCCATCTTCAACCGTGAGGCCATGATGGGCAAAATGAGTACTGGGTGTTGAAATAGTACGCTCAATCAGCCAAGCTAGTGGATTTAGTATTGGGTATTTGTATAGAAGCCTATCCCAGCGAGTTTCACTGTGCGCCAGTAATATTATTGTGAGCTTCACGGGTAAATAGAAAAGATAGGCATAACCCATACCCAGGTATATTAAAGCCGCAGAGAACCATATACCGGGCATGAATGCATAATACAGTACAGCATTACGATAGGTGACCAGCACACCCATTTCTTCAATAACATGGTGCGGCCGATGGAGTTTCCACATGAAAGGGCTAACGTGTGATAAACGATGCCACCAATACTGTGTCATGTCATCGAATATCAAAAAAGCTGCAAAGTGCCACCAGATGGCCGTGCCGATAAAGTAGTCCTCCAGATTGGGCAGGAATTGACTCATGAACCAAAAAGTGAGCAAGAATATGAGGGGTTGAACTAATGTAGGTAAAACCGCAGTACTTACTAATTCAAGGGTGATATCATTTTTGCTTCGCTTGCTTTCAAAATACAAGCCACCCAATGCTTCTATTGTTGCCAAAAATAGCAACATAAAAAGTGGGATGGACTTACTTATATATTCTGGTGGCATCTGTGTATTAACTGCTAATGTACAATAATCGTAAAGATTTTTTATCATTGAAATCATGACACAAAACTGAATGTGTACATTACCATAAAAAGTGTGTACATTATTATTTATTTACAAAGTAAACAAAGTTTTATCGAGACCCTCGAGGGACTCACGGAAAATCTTAGGTTGCGAATAACATAGTCTGTTTTAACTTTTCCTTTACTGGCCTGACTTACCGAGCCACCTCAGGATTTCCTTTGCTATCAAGGCTTGCCCGGCATCACTTGGATGGCAATCGTCTCTAACCAGCGTTTCGTTAAAATAGTGCCCTTTGCTGTGTTCGGCTTCATCAAAAGCTTTTTTGAGGTCTATCACCCCAACTCCATTGCTAGCGGCGGCTTTCAGCGTCACCCTATTTAAGCTGGGAATACTGCCCAAGTTACCAACCATATACTCACGCGATTTTTCGTAGGCCAATTCAGCTTCTTGAAACTCTCTTATTTGCTCCAAGCTGTGTGCTCTCAAGTAATGTAGCAAACTGAGTTCGGGTTCTAATGCTATTGTATTATCAAGTATTTTTAGCGCTTGCTGGTATTGCCGGCTCTCAATTGCAGCAACAGCTTTATTCACAGCACTTTCAATTGTTGCTTTATTGTCTCTATTGTAAAACCACGGCTGTGGGTGTTTCCAAACGGGGGATAATCTATAGTTGAAAGGCACCGTCATTAATAGTACTTCCGCACCATTCTGCTTGGCATAGTATATCATGGTTATGAGGTTATTTTCAAAATTTTTCAAAAAGCGGCCTTTAAGCTCTTTCCATCTGTTGAAGTCGTAATCCAAATACCTATGAGCCGGATTTTGTAAGGCATATTTATAGCCTCTGAGTTCCTTATGAAAAATAAACTCTTCCTGATGCGAGTATTGCCTTGAATTACCCCTTGCCATTAGCCTTTGATATAGCAGGTAAGAAAGCGCATGACTGTTCGTACTTAACTGAAGCACCCCCCGGCTAATGCCCATATCAGTTATTTCTTCTTTCATAGACCAACCAATGAATTCATTATTGCCGCACATAATTATCAGTAGTGACGGGTTGTAGTAATCACTAATTCTCTTGACTACTGGCACCAATTGCGAAGAAGACCAGCCAGCCTGAGCAGCATTGATTGCATTATATTCCGAACCTAGCCTTTGATTTAAGATTGTAGCAAAAGATTGATTATAACTACAGGTGTAGCCAAAAGCTGCGGAACCTCCAATCACGAATATATTCTTACTACCAGAGGGAATTTCTTCGGGGCTAACTGGAATTGTAGCCGGTGACATGTAAGTACCAGGAATTGACTCGCCTCCAAGTAGGAGTACCTCGGGCTCATCTTTATCATCCTCAGCCCTGATAAAAATTTTCTCTTCTGGCCAATCAAGATTAGTCTGTGCGGGTTTAGGCTGACCGATTTTATCTGTGTAAGTCAGTAGCCCCTCAAGTTTAGTAGGATACTCCTCTTCACCAATTGATAGATAAAACCCCAACTCAACAAGCGTAAGAAGTGCAAGGGTATTAATAATTATTATGAGAGCCTTTTTTATCATCCAGCCTTATATAAATACATCAAAAACAGTTATGCATTTCATATTAGGTACAAATAAAACTAAATTTGCACGCCTACACGTAAACTAAACATACAAGAACCCTGTACAATGAGATATTTCCTATTCGTCTTAATGATATCGACCGCCGGCCTTGTTTCATGTGGACAGTCAAAAAATGACAAAGACTGGAGTGAACAAACCAAAGTAGCAGAAAAGTTCATGTCGAATCTTGTTTTAGGACAAGCAGACGCTGTTGTGCAAATGATGGATGATGTTGTATTGGGTAGTGCCGACATCAACCAATTGAAAGGAGGCATAATGGACTCAAGGCAGGTGATAGTTAATCGCTTTGGTGAGGGCATCCCTCAAATGGAAGTGGTTTCTGCTGAACCAATTACCTATGACGGCTTACCTGCTAATTTGATAATGCTAAAGGTAGAGAACCTGACCACTTTTGGCTACTATGATTTCGTCCTTAACTCTACTACAAACAAGGTTATCCTGATGGAGTCAAGAGGCAGGGTTTACCTGAAATAATGTAAGTTTACTGCTATTAATGGTGGAGTCCATAATCCATCATGTAAATCATTTGCCTTGAAATCGAACCGAGTTGACCTGTTGAACATTGGCCTTATCATCATTTCACTGGCTCTAGCTTACCTTCTTCCCTTTCAATTGTTTCTGGTTTCTTACGCCGTTCTTGGGCCTTTGCATTACCTTACTGAGATTAACTGGCTGAGAGAAAAAAAATTCTTTACTAATGAACCTCGCTGGGCATGGATTGCGGCGCTTTTTGCTTTACTGATAGTGCTCCCTAAGTTCTTTAGCTTACCCTCTCTGCAAGAAACTATATCTGGTAGTTTTTTCGAACCCGTCAATCAATGGCTCATTGAATACTCCAATGGGTTTATTTTTCTATGGTTGGTATTTTCCATAGGCCTGGTAATTTCTAAAAACAAACTAGTCTGGTTTATATTTTTTCAACTTGGTAGTTTTTTGGCATTTATACTAAAGGATATCCCACTCTACATTACTATAATTGGCCTATTGATACCAACCCTTATCCATGTATATCTTTTTACCTTGCTTTTTATGACCAAGGGCAGCCTTGATTCCAGAAGCACTGTTGGCTTTGTTGCTATTGGACTAATGATAGTAGTTCCCTTTTTCATTGCATTTGTAGATGTTGACCGAAGTTGGTACACCCTTTCAGAAAGCATGAAATCAGTTTTTACAGACAATCAATTTCATGTGACTAATGCCAAGCTAGCCAAAGCTTTGGGCATTGGGGATGGCACCTCTTTCTTCTTCTACGAGAAAATGGAATTGAAACTTCAGACGTTTATCGCATTCGCCTACTTGTATCATTACTTGAACTGGTTTTCGAAAACCACTGTTATCAAGTGGCACAAAAGCCTTTCTGTAGGGCGCACAATTGCTATTGCAACTATATGGATTACACTAGTTGGCCTCTTTGCGTTTGATTACAAACTAGGTCTTATTGTTGCCTTAACACTCAGCTTTCTTCACGTTTTGTTGGAGTTTCCGCTGAATATTATTTCTATCAAGTCCGTTGGCAGGGCTTTTTACAAAGCAATGGGTAATTAACAAAAGATGAGCAGGAGCCAAAAGAGCGATTTAATAGTTATAGGCGGTGGTATCACCGGCCTTGCCATTGCTTATATTGCTGCCAAAAAAGGCAAAAAGGTAACCGTGATAGAAGCTTCCAATAGCTTTGGCGGTTTGCTTAACACATTTGAAGTTGGCGGCACTCAACTCGAGAGATACTATCACCACTTTTTTACTCACGACGCTGAAATCAATTGGATGATAAGGGATTTGGGGATAGAAGACAAGCTCACCTACCGCAAAACCAAGATGGGAGTTTATTACCAAGGCAAGGTATATGGCTTCACCACCTCAAAAGACCTGATGAGTTTCACTCCATTTGGCTGGATGGACAAACTACGCTTTGGACTATCTGGGTTATACTTAGGAAAAAAAGCGGATTGGAGAAAAAATGAAAGTATTCCTGCCCTTAGTTGGTTTAAGAAATATGCTGGCAATAGGGTTACTGAAGTGATTTGGGAACCACTACTTAATATGAAGTTCGGGAAGCATGCCCATGAAGTTCCCTTATCATGGATGATTGGCCGGATGAAGCAAAGAATGGGCTCAAGAAAAAATGGCGATGAAAGACTGGGTTATCTCAATGGCAGTTTGAAAGTATTGCTTGATGCGCTATTATCAGAATTGACAAAGGCTGGATGCGAGCTTATAAATAATGCTCCAATAAACGAATTAATGATAGAAGATAGTGAGGTAAAAGGCATTAAAGCAGCTTCCAATGAATTGCATACTGAACAAGTAGTTTTCACTTTTCCGTCTACTTACATGAAGCTTCTAATTGAACCTCATCATCAACAGCTTGCAAAAGAAGTATCTCGAATAAAATACTTTGGTGCAGTATGCACTGTTTTAGAACTCAAGCAATCTATCACCGATACATACTGGCTAAATGTGGCTGATAAAAATGCTCCTTTCGGTGGCATCATAGAGCACACTAACCTGATTGGCCCCGAGCATTACAATGGCAATCACCTTGCCTATCTCTCTAAATATTTTGATGAAGATGAACCCATTGCTAAAATGAGTGATGAAGAAATCGAAGCCAAGATGACTGCCTGGCTGCCGAACATCAATCCAAACTTTAAGCCAGATTGGATTAATAAGGTTCATGTTTTTAAGACAAAAACTGCAGCCACTGTTTGCAGCCTTGAGTTTTCAAGAAAAGTAGTAAATGCTAAAACCCCTGTGAAAGGACTGTACATTGCCAATATGATGCATATATATCCAGATGAGAGAAGCGTAAACAACTCTATAAGGGTTGCTGCTGAAGCCTGTCAGGCAATGGGAATAGATTCAACCTTTGTACCGAAGGGCGCCTCACTATCTGGTCAAATAGGTTTCAGCAAATGAAAGTTTTAAGAAATACTTCATTACTTATCTCGTTTGTTGGCCTTGCCATAGCTGTGTTATATTTAATTGCTGCCATATTTCCACAACCGTTTTGGGGATTGCATTTTATCAGCTTTCTTACAACTCCAATACAAGTACTCTTCTTTAGTTTGGCACTTGCCTCAATTGTCGCCCTTTATTTTCTTGCCGATAGAATAAGCCTTCCAAACTTGGATAACAAGTATTTAAAGATTGGCTTATTTTTAATCCTATCTAGCCTTAGTGGCTTGGGCTATTACAACTTTCCGTTTTACAAAAGCCTGTATGGCGACTCAGAAGTCTTCAGGGAGAAAATGGGTGTTCGCACTACGGAGTACTACGAGTTATTTACTAATTCATTACTCAGCCCGAATGTGCTTCACCCAAAAATTGGAAACCTGACCGTTTTGAGTGCAGTGCGGCTTCTCTCCTACAATCTTGATATAACCCATCAGCAAGCTTTCAAATTAATTGGAGCAGTATCAGGCATCGTGTTCGTTTTGATTTGGTTGTTGTTTATCAATTGGTATGTTGAAAATAAGCTACTCAAGCTCCTACTCTATTTAATAGGATTAACAGCCCCTTTCACGCAATTCTTCTTTGGTTATGAGGAAATATACGCTCCAGCATTTCCTATTTCAGCACTATACTTAATAACTATAGTTGCCTACTTCAAATCAAAGAATACCTGGCTATTGGCTTTATTACCAATATTTCTGTTTTTATGCCTTAAAATACATGCAGTATTTATTTTATTAACCCCTTCCCTGGGACTCACATTGGCATATCATTTCGTCAGAAACAACCCCAAACTACTCAGCTACTTCAACTGGAAAACCATTTCACTCGGCCTAATGCTGCCATTCTTTGCCTTTGGGGCAATTGCATATTTCTTCATTTTGAAAGATTATAATGACCCGCGATTTGTTGGAGATGATGTAAACATATACGAGCGGCTTTTCTTACCATTAATCCCGCCCGCACCTCCGTATGACAGGTATACCCTCTTGCACTTCAATCACTTTTTTGATTGCTTCAACATGGTTTTTCTCTGGTCATCAAGTGCCGTATTCATTCTTTTGATTATTGTTCTGTTCTTTCGAAAAAGAATCAATTGGAATACACCAGAGATTATTGTTACAGGGTTTACGATGGTTCTATTTCTTATGATATACTTCGCCTACAACCCTTTGATGAGCATGCCAGTGGACTTTGATTTATTCTCACTGCCAGCCACTACACTCTTGGTATTATCTACTGTATTAATCACGCAACTCAAAGAAGTTTCCATTGAAAAACACATCTCGGGCACTGTTCTAGCTCTCTGCTTTATGAGCCTTCCACTATTTATCGTGAATGCTAGTGGCAATATGCTTGGTCGAAGAATTGAAAGTGTTGGAAGATATGTTTTCAAAACCTATTGGATAAAAAGCTCTGACTATATCATCAAAGGCATAAATCTTTCTAATTATACTTCTCAGGAAAAAGCCCTTCACCTTCACAAAATTACTGATGAACTCAAACCATATGCTATCGAAAACAAGGACGTTGAATATGCCAACCTGCTACTTGAATTAGCAAAAACATATCGAAACCAGCTAAAGGATTATAAAACTGCCCTGTATCATCACAGGCAAGCACTTAGATATGACCAAACCACTGGGGCAATGTATGTTGGCTTGATGGAATCAAACTTTCATCTTGGCAATTACACTATGGCATTAAAGCATGCCCAAAAGTTATTGGAGTACAATTACCCTTCACCACAATCGGCCTTGTCTTCAGCTATCAGTTGCGCCATCATGGCTGACCAAAACAAAGTTGCCCTGGTATATTGCAATGCATACCTAAGCTATTCAGCCAATGAGCACATAGCTAGTATCAGGGAATTATTAATCAATGGTGAGAGCCTGGAAGAAATTAAAGCAGAACTTACTTCCAGAAATAGCAGATAGTTCCTACTTGTTCTTCTTCTCCATGAACAAAATGTAAGACTTTATCTTTGGCACTTCGTCATTTAGCCCCAGGGTCTCAGCAGCGTACAGTACAATTTTTGCCTCTTCAAGTGTCAGTTCACCCGTATCCATCAAGTCTATTGCGTCAGGATATCGCCTGTCCATACCACCTATATAGTCATCAATATGTATTTCACTTTCGCGGCGATACATACCTGAACCATGCTTTGCAGCTTCTGAATAAGAGCGGTGCAACTTAGCCATTACAAACAAGTCATCTCCTTTAGCAGTTCTTTGGATACACTTGGCATAATGAAAATGAACTTTTGCTTTATCTTCATCCTCAAACTCATCAACATACTTTAGTGCCTCTTCAAGCTCAACCAAGGCTTGCTCAAACTTCTTATCATCAAACGATTTCAACCCCTTCTCCGCCAGATGCCAATGCGGTGGCACTTCTTCTTCCCCCTCTTCTTTTTTCACTTCTTCCTTCTTGGCCTTCGCTTTGCTTTCACCTTTTTCCTTGCCTTCCTGTGCAATTACATTTGTTGAGATCAATATTGCAACAAGAAAAAATAAGAACTTACTTACGCTCATAGTACCTACATTTTGTGTGGGCGTAAAATTAAACAATAAAACAGTCAGAAAAAACACATGCCCTTTTTTACATATCATCGCAAAACATTGTACACCGCACAAATCACCGAAATTAACTTTTGAGAATTTCTTCAAAAAAATATTGATTGGGTACCCGTTTTTCCAAATCAATATACTATTTTTATCCCCCGAGCAACCAAAATCAACTTGAGCAAGTATTGCTGTAAGTCAACCAGAGCCGATGAGTAAAAGCCTTAAAATGGTATTCTTTTTAGCAGTGCTATTCGCAGCAATAGCACCACAGGCTTTGGCTCAAACTGATAATACTACGTTCGGAACTGGTGCAGGTGTTAGCATCACCACTGGTGACTACAACGTATTTATAGGCGACTCAGCGGGAACAAACCTCTCTACTGGCAGTAATAATGTATTTATTGGTGAAGATGCAGGTTGGACAACTACTACTTCAAGCAATAACGTGTTTATAGGCCCTAAAGCAGGGTGGTCAAACACCACAGGCGCCGATTGTGTTTTTATAGGTGCCTTTGCTGGCTATTCTAATGGCGGCTCTACCGATAATATTATAATTGGTGCTGATGCTGGCTCTAACGCACTTGGTGCGATTGACTTAGTTTTTGTTGGTGATGAAGCTGGTAAAAATCACACTTCAGGAAGTGATTGTACCTTTATAGGCGAAGACTCAGGTTATAATAATACTACCGCTAGCGATAATACAGCAGTTGGCTCACGTGCTTTGCATGATTGCACAACGGGCTTTAGAAACACCGCCATAGGTAATGAAGCCTTGGATGATGTGAGTACAAGCAGCCATAATACTGCCATTGGTGATTCAGCTGGTGTGGATATAGGCCTTGGGCACCATAATACCATGATAGGCCAGGCAGCGGGACCCAACACAGAACATGCCGATTTCAACACATTTGTTGGTTCTTATGCAGGTTGGGACAACAACCGGACTAATAACACCAACGATGGCAATTACAACACCTATATGGGGTTCAATACGGGCTTCAGCAATAGGGAGGGCGAATGGAATGTAATTGTTGGTGCCTTTGCTGATTTTGGCTCTACTGTTCACGAGCGCAATACCGTTGTAGGTTCTGGTGGTGTCACTAGTGCCAGCGTTGGCGATGTGTGGGGCGATGGCTACACTATGGCGGATGCTGATGATGGTGTTGCTATAGGCTACAGGGCAAGAAGTTTGGAAGATAATACAATTGCTATTGGTTCACAAGCAAGGGCTAACGGAACAAATAGTATAGCCATAGGTTACTTAAGTGATGTTGACGGAAATCACTCAATTGTAATTGGCAGGGAGTGCTCAACCAGTGTACAAAGAACCGTGGCTATTGGTAGATTAGCCAACATAGCAAGTACAAGTAGATATAGCATAGCCATCGGAGAATCGGCTGACATTGAGGATGAAGAATCTATTGGCATTGGGTATGTGGTAGATGTAGATTCAGTTTATTCTGTTGCGATAGGTGCTAGCTCGTTAGGTGCGGGTAAGTATGGCGTAACTATCGGATACCAGTCATCTATTACTCAAGACTCAGGCTCTGTTACTATTGGCGCTCTTGCAAGTATATCAACTGCTTACTCTGTTTCTCTTGGCACCAGCGATAGCGTTTCTGGCGCAAACTCTGTTTTAATAGGTCAAAACATGACCCTAACAGAGGACAATGAGGTATTAATAGGTAATAGTAGTACTGAGAGCATTACCGGCTATGTTAACTGGACAGCTACCTCAGATGAAAGATATAAGCAAAATGTAAAAGCTGATGTTCCGGGCATGCAATTTATTGATAAGCTAAATCCAGTGACTTACAATTACGATGCTTTTGCCATTGAAGAGCATTATGGCAATAATGTTCCTGAATACTTAAAACCACTCACTGAGCAAAAGTCGAGCAAGCGTTTTACAGGCTTTTTGGCTCAAGAAGTTGAAAAGGCAGCTAAAAGTGCTCACTTTAACTTTAGTGGTATAGATGCGCCAGCCAATAAGCAAGATATTTATGGCTTGCGCTATGCTGAATTTGTGGTTCCATTAACCAAGGCAGCACAAGAGCAACAGCAAAAAATTGAGGATAATCAATTAGTTATCAATACTAATGAGCAGCTATTGGATGAGTATGAAGTGCTTATCCAAAAAATGGAGAACAGGGTGACTGATTTGGAGATGAAATTGAAGAACAAAAACATCCAGTCATTAGGATATGATGCTGGAAAATAGAATATGAAAGGACACAAACATATCAGCTTGATTAAAAAATGCATAACAGTGGTTATGGCATTGATGGCTGTATTGGTGTTCAGCACAAATGGCCTTGCCCAAACCGACAATACCACTTATGGTACTGGTGCAGGTGCAAGTATCACCACTGGTGATTACAATGTTTATTTAGGTGACTCTGCCGGAACTAACAATTCTAGTGGGCATTACAATGTGTTTATTGGTGAAGATGCCGGGTGGAGTACTACTACTTCTAGCTACAATGTGTTCATAGGTGAAAGTGCAGGATGGTCAAATTCTACGGGTGCCGATTGTATTTTCATTGGACAGCGTGCTGGTTATTCAAACGGAGGCTCAACAGACAACATTATGATTGGTGCCGACTGTGGCTCTAATGCCCTTGGAGGGGTTGACTTAACTTTTGTTGGTGATGAAGCTGGTAAAAACCATACTTCAGGCAGTGACTGCACCTTTATTGGTGAAGATTCAGGATACAATAACACTACTGCAAGTGATAATACTGCCGTTGGTTCACGTGCTTTGCATGACTGCACTACTGGATACAGAAATACCGCTGTTGGTAATGAAGCACTGGATGATGTTTCAACCAGCGTGAGAAATACAGCATTTGGTGACTCAGCTGGTGTAGATATTGGCCTGGGGCACCACAATACCATGATTGGGCAGGCTGCTGGAGCAAATACCGAACATGCGGATTGGAATACTTTTGTTGGTGTATTTTCTGGGTGGGACAACAACCGAACTAATACTACCAATCACGCTAATGGTAATACCTACCTGGGTTGCTATGCAGGATATACTAACAGGCAAGGTGAGGATAATGTTATGATTGGCTTTAAGTCAGACTTTGGGACTACTATAGGGGATAGAAACACCGTAATAGGTTCTTATGCAGAAGCCGACAGAAATGATGATGCTGTTTCTATAGGCTATTCCTCTCGCACTTATGATGACTACGGTATTGCAATTGGTAGCTATGTGGCAAGAGTTACAGGTACTGGCTCAATTGGAATAGGATATTTAGCCTATACTAACGGTAATAATACCATTGCAATTGGAAGGTCATGTTCAACCAGTGTTGCCAATACAGTAGGTATCGGTGGTGAAGGTACAATGGATGGTAGGTATTCTGTAGCGATTGGTGACGGGTATAATCTTAACTCTGTGGCAGAATATTGTGTTGCTATTGGTTACCAAACTGATATTGATACAGCCTATGCCGTTGCTATAGGGGGCAATATATCAGTGACCAACGGAGATTACGCGGTAGCTATAGGTAATGGAGCATCTGTTGACGGTGCCAACTTGATGGCCATTGGCCATAGTGCCAGTGCTATAGGAAGCTCATCCATTGCAATCGGGTATGATGCTGAAATTGATGATGTAACCAATTCTACTGCAATTGGTTATCAGGCTTCAGTATCAACAGATAACACCGTATTAATAGGTAACAGTACCACCGAGTCTATTGGTGGCCATGTTAACTGGACTGCGACTTCAGACCAACGCTTTAAGAGAAACGTTGCAAGTGATGTACCTGGCTTAGAGTTTATTACTAAGCTTAGGCCGGTAACCTATAACTATGATGTCTATCTAGTTGAAGAGTTCCACGGCAGAGAAGTTTCCACTTCAATGCAGCCGTTGGTAAACTCGAAAAGTAATATGAGATACTCGGGTTTCCTGGCGCAAGAAGTGGAAAGTGCTACACAAGATGCCAATTTCGACTTTAGCGGGGTGGATGCCCCAAGAAGCAATTCAAGCATCTATGGATTGAGGTATTCCGAATTTACTGTGCCATTGGTTAAAGCAGTTCAAGAACAAGATGAACAAATTGAAGGATTGCAAACCTTGAGTAATGCAACCCATAAAAACATAGAGGATTTTAGAACAGCACTTGAAAATACTGAGAGTAAACTCGATAGACTGGAAAATAAAGTAGCTAAGAGGTAAGTTTTGGAACAAATATATACACATATTAAAGCAATAATGAGGAAGGGCCTGGGCTTAAGCCTTATGTTGGCGTTTGTGTTTGCTTCAACACTTGCAATTGCACAAACAGACAACACTACATACGGAACAGGTGCTGGTGTAAGTATTACTACGGGTGATTATAACGTTTATCTCGGTGACTCTGCTGGTACTAACAATTCTACTGGAAGTAATAATGTATTTATAGGTGAAGATGCAGGTTGGACAACAACCACATCCAGCAATAATGTATTTATAGGCCAAAAGGCGGGTTGGTCAAACAGTACAGGTGCTGATTGCGTTTTTATTGGTCAAAGGGCTGGCTACTCTAATGGTGGTTCTACCGACAATATCATGATTGGCGCCGATTGCGGGTCTAATGCTCTTGGAGGTATTGATTTGATCTTTATTGGTGATGAAGCTGGCAAAAACCACACTTCTGGCAGCGACTGTACATTTATAGGTGAAGACTCTGGTTACAACAACACAACTGCAAGCGACAATACTGCAGTTGGTTCCAGGGCATTGCACGATTGCACCACTGGTTATAGAAACACCGCCGTAGGTAATGAAGCTTTAGATGATGTTAGCACCAGCTACAAAAACTCCGCTTTAGGAGATTCAGCGGGAGTGGATATTGGCCTTGGACACCACAATACCATGATTGGTGCTGCTGCTGGGGCTAATACCGAACATGCAGACTACAATACTTTTGTTGGTTCCTACGCAGGTTGGGACAATAACCGAACCAACAATACTAATGATGGTAATTATAACACTTACCTGGGTTTTGCTGCCGGTGCTAAGAATAGAGAAGGAGAATACAATGTTATCATAGGTGCGCAAGCTGATTTTGGTACTACATTAGAGGAGTATGTAACTGTGGTAGGTGCTGGTGGAGTATCGGTGAATGGTGATGGATCTACTTACAATGATACTAAGACAATGGTAGATGGTACGGGAAGCATTGCACTTGGTTATAGCGCAGAATCTTTAGACGATTTTTGTATCGCGATTGGTTCTGATGCCGAAGTTGACAATGGTGACTATGCAATGGCCATCGGCTACATGGCTTACACTACAGGAAGAAATTCAATAACTATTGGCCGTGCATGCAGTACTACTGTGGATAGTGCTATTAATATAGGCTATGAAAATTCAATGATTGGCGACAATTCCATAGGTATAGGCTACCAAACTAATGTTGATGGAGCAAATACAGTTGCTATAGGTTATCAGGTAGATGCTGATTCAACTGACTTAATTGCCATTGGCCCATACGCAGTTGGAAGAGGCAATTATAGTATAGGTGTGGGTTATGGCAATAGTGTTACTGCTGATAGTTCCGTGGCACTCGGATATCAGGCTACCTCATCTGGTGCTAAATCTGTTGCTATTGGTTACCAAGCAACTGTTAGCGGCGCTAACTCAATCGCTATAGGCTATCAATCTACAGTATCTACTGACAACACCGTACTTATCGGTAACAGCTCTACTGAATCGATAGGTGGTTATGTAAATTGGACCGCTGTTTCTGACCAGAGGTTCAAGAAAAACGTGAAGGAAGATGTAGTAGGTGTTGATTTCATTAAACTCTTGCGTCCTGTTACCTATAACTACAATGCCGAAGGTATTGCTCAACTTTATGGTACAGAGCTTAATGATGACATGAAGCAATTGGCACAAAAGAAAAGCCAAACCCGCTTTACAGGCTTCTTAGCCCAAGAAGTTGAAAGCGCTGCCCAAGCCACTGGTTACAACTTCAGCGGTGTGGATGTTCCCAGCAATGAGAAAGAAGCTTATGGCTTGCGCTATGCAGAATTTGTTGTGCCTCTTGTAAAAACCGTGCAAGAGCAACAAGCTACACTAAAACAACAAGATATTACTATCCAAGACCAGGAAGCAAGATTGAGAAACTACCAAGCTCGTCTGGCTGAACTTAATCACAAGATGAGCCAACTGGATAAACAAGCTGCTCAAGTGGCAAGAAAGTAAAGTAAGTTTCAAAAACTTCCTTTCTCAATCTTTCACATTTTGTAGTATAAACTTTTCAATAGCTTTTGCGGCTATCTGATGTGCTTTTTCATTGGGGTGCGCATCAAAGTCATTCACTATCAAATACTCGTCTTTGTGCGGCAAAAAGGCAGGTAATAAATCCATGTGCGGAATACCTTTCTCAGCCCAAAAAGCTGCAAGTGCCTGATGCGCTTCTACAAACTGATATTCCCTTTCAAAATCATGTAAGAACGGAAAAGTAATCACCATTAGTTTAATCTCGTTGTCGTTGCAGTAGTTTATCACATCACCCAGATAATTCTGCATATTAGTCCAGTTAGTGTTTTTTTTATAACTATCTTTTAAATAGCCGAAGTAGCTACCCATATCAGGGTCGGTCATGGCCTTCCATTTAAAAAAGGCTTCATTCACAAAATAACTATTTTGACCTATATAACCCAGTTCATCTTCGTAACCATATATTCTCTCCACAATTGCCTTATTCTCGGGTATTAAAAAGGCAATGTCGTTCAGGTTATATACCAGTATCACAACATCCATATCATACCCCAAATCATCATGAAACTGTTTCAGGTATAGAAACTGCCTGTCTGTATCAAAACCATTACCTGCAATCACATGTATTTCCTTATCATACAGCGACTTTCTGATAATGTTGACAAACCTGTCATCTACATCCTCAATACCATATCCAATTGTAAATGAGTCACCTATAAAAGTTATTCTTCTCAGCCCCGGCTGTTTTTTTAAAATATAATCTACATTATCCCTGCTCTTAATATTGTTATTCTTGTAATACCTTTTACCCCACCTTTGCGTAATTTTTGATATGGCAAATGAATCTGTAGTATCAACATAAAAGCGGTAGTAGCTCTCCACACCCCAAAAAAGCACTATTATGCTGACACCAAGTAGCAAGGTATTCCATCCTATTATATGCAAGGTTTTCATCGGCTGAATACTCTTACCTTTTCTATACACTAAAAAAAGCAATCCAATACTCAAAAGTGTAATTAGGAGCAATCCTATATAAAAACCGTCCAAATCTTCCATTGCTCTCAATACTACGCAATTTTACTGGGATAGATTATAACCCATTTTCAGTTTTCTTGTTTGAGCTAAATTTGAGTACTTTGACAGGTAATTTCAACTCGACCATTGATTAAGCTACTCAAACCTCTTGCTTTATGGATAGCACTGGCCATCACCTTTGTGGTTTTTATCCCAGTGTTGAGTGCTGATTTTGTTGAATGGGACGACCCAGCCTATATCATTAATAACCCATACATCAAAGACCTATCATGGGACAGTTTTGTTCAGATATTCAAAGTAAGAGAATTTGAGGGAAACTATCACCCACTCAGCCTTATCTCTCACGCCATAGATGACGCTATTGGTGGACTCAACCCTTTATACTACCACCTACATAGCTTGCTTCTGCATTTATTAAATGTGGCATTGGTTTTTTGGTTTGTGAAGTTGCTCACCCATCGTTGGGAGATTGCTTTTATAACAGCCCTACTCTTTGGTATCCACCCAATGCACGTTGAATCTGTTGCCTGGGCTACAGAGCGTAAAGACGTTCTTTATGTCTTCTACCTGATGCTGGGGCTTGTTTCCTATATGTATTACACAACCAAGACTAAACTGGTATATTACATCCTTGCTATGGTGTTTCTGGTGTTATCAGGTCTATCTAAAGGTCAGTCTGTTGTTTTTCCCATTATTCTGGTGCTTATAGACTATTTCAGGAATGAGCTATCATGGAGAAGCCTATTTACTAAGGCTCCTTTCTTTCTCATTAGCCTAATATTTGGACTGCTGGCTATTACCGTACAAAGTGAAGGTGGTGCCTCAAACACTTTTGAGCAAATAGGTGGCAGGCACAAATTTTTCATCGCGGGCTACGGGATACTCACCTATACTATTAAATCCCTGATTCCATTTAAACTCTCAGCCTTTCATCCCTTTCCCGATATCAACAATGGATGGTGGCCCTGGTATATCTATGCTTCAGCGTTTGTCCTAATATCCTTATTAGTTTTCACCACCATCAGGTATCACAAGCAAAAGTGGTTGATGTTTGGCTTGGGTGTATTCTTGGTCTGCATTATCCCCGTTTCTCAAATAATTCCTGTCGGCAGGACAATCATTGCCGAACGATACACCTACCTTGCCTATCTAGGATTATTTTTCGCTTTGGCCTACTTCCTGGTAGAAAAAACAAAACTCTTTGAAGAAGGAAAAAAGATACCCATTCTCGTCTTCTGTTCTTATCTGGTTTTTCTCTCTGTATATGCCTATTCAAGAAGTACTGTTTGGCAATCCAGCGTAAGTCTCTGGACAGATGTTACAGAAAAGTATCCCGACCACCATGTAGCCTACGCCAACCGAGCTTCTTTCTATAATAAAATAGGTCAACTAAAAGCATCCGTAAGAGATTACAAGTTATGCTCTGAGCGCTCTTTAGATAACCCTGCCTGCCCCAATAGCGAAGGGCTGATGTTACGCACCTTGAATAAATTCCCAGAAGCGATGGAGGCCTTTAACCGCTCATTGGAAATTGATAGCAATTACTATCCGGCACTAATGAACAGGGGCATGTTGCTCTCATTTCTTGGTAACGACTCTGCTGCTTTGCGTGACATGAACAGGCTGGTAGAACTTGATCCGGATACCGCCATTAGCTTTCTGTTTAGAGCAGTTGTATTTGAAAAACTAAACCTACTTGATGACGCTATTAAGGATTATAGCATCCTAATCATCCGCCAGCCTTATAATGCAGGGTTATATTCAAACAGGGGTTTAGTGTTATTTAAAAAAGGCGATATAGAAGCAGCTGAGAACGATTACACTACGGCTATCAACTTTAATCCCGATTACCCAGAACCTTATTATCGTAGGTCAAGACTCTACTGGTTCCTTGAAGAGAAAGAAAAAGCCATTGAAGATGTGAAAAAAGCCATTGAACTGGGCTTTAAAGTGCCTCAGAGTTACTTGAATGAAATCAACCAAAGCCAAGATGAATAAGATAACACAGGCCCTCTTGGCAATAGTCATTTTGCTGTTGATAAGCTTTTTAACGCTGTCCCCTGTATTGCAAAACGGTTGGACCAATTGGGATGATAAGGCTTACGTACTTGAAAATGAGCACATTCGTGATGCTTCACTTGACAATTTACTACAGCTCTTAAAGCCTGAAAATAAAACCATGGATACCTACACCCCGCTCACGCTGGTGTCTTTTGCTTTGGAATATTCACTCGTTCAATACCAGCCTTTTCTCTACCACCTTGATAATCTCATTCTACACCTACTGAATATCTTACTAGTATTCTTCATTACTAAGAAGTTGGGAGTCAATATTCGTATTGCTTTTTTCGTTGCATTGCTATTTGGCATCCACCCTATGCATGTGGAGTCTGTCGCCTGGATAACAGAAAGAAAGGACACCCTCTTTGCATTTTTCTTCCTTTCATCAATCCTAAGCTACCAATCATATATTGGCAAAAATGAAGATAACCACTGGTATAAAACTCCCGTCTATTGGATATCTGTACTACTCTTCATACTGTCTATGCTTTCTAAACCACAGGCAGCTTGCTTACCCGTTGCACTACTTTTGTTTGATTGGCATCAAAAAGAAAAGCTTAGCAACCATGCTTTCATCAATAAAATTCCCTTTCTAGTCATAGCTTTCTTTTTTGGTATCCTCGCACTCGACCAAATGATACCTTCTGCTGGCAATCACAGTTTATGGGACAAAACTGTTCTATCTTCTTATGCCACTTGGCTTTATCTCCAAAAGTTCTTTTATCCCATCCCTGTTTCTGCCCATTATCCCTTTCCAAGGCAAGGTGATGAAGGATACCCCTTAATGGTTTACCTGTCCTTCTTTGCAGTTCTGGTTCTTTCACTGGTTATATTGTTCCGGGCTAAAAAGAATAAAAGCCTCTTTTTCGGGTACTTTTTCTTCCTCATTACGCTAGGGCTCACATTACATTTCATTAAGGTCAATTCTGGTATTATTTACGACCGGTTTACCTACATCCCCTACATTGGATTACTTTTCCCTCTTGGAATAGCCCTAGACAAATGGTTTAAAGCAAGTAAGGTAGTGATGGGCATCCTCACGCTATGCATTATCGGTAGTTGTGTTCTTATTTCCTTTGACCGATGTTATGATTGGAAAGATAGTCTCACACTCTGGAACGCCACAGTAGAAGATGTTCCTGAAAGCTATATGGCTTACGGGATGCGTGCCAACTATTGGTCTGAAAAAGGTGATAAGAAAAAAGCGCTGAGAGATTACATTACCTGTACAGAGAAAAACCCAAAGTTTGCCAGTTGCCAAAACAATGCTGGTTTAATACTACTTCAAAACCAACAATTTGAAGAATCAATTCCTTATTTTGACAGGGCCCACAAAAACGATCCAGTTACGCAATGGCAGGCTTTACTTAATCGAGCAATAGCTAATGATGCTTTGGGCAACTATGATAAAGCATTTGCTGATATCAACATTGTACTTGATAAACAGCCTGACAACCCCATGCCACGCATATTTCATGCAGTACTATCAGAGAAATTGGGCAGATTGGATGATGCGCTGCAAGATTATAACTTGTTGATGAGCAAAGAACCAAATAATGCAGGCCTTTTTAATAGTCGGGGACTTGTCTTTTTCAAAAGTGGAAAAGTTAAAGAAGCCTTAGATGATTATAACAGGGCTTTAGCCTTAAATCCAAATTACGGTGAAGTGTATTATCGACGCTCAAAAGTGTACTTTTACCTACAGTTGACCAATGAGGCTAAAATTGATGCTCAGAAAGCTCAACAACTTGGTTTCAATGTTCCAATACAATACTTACAACAGCTACAGTTGAACTAGTTGGAAAACAACAAAAAATACGGCTCTGAGGAATTGCAAGTAGCTATAATACTACTGACCTACAACTGCAAAAAACTTACCGAAAAGCTTCTGCCAAAAGTACTGGAGCTCACTCAGTTGGATAGTAAAACTCAACTCTTTATTGTGGATAACGATTCTTCTGATGATACCATTCAATTTATCAAAGAAAACTATCCACAACTGGAGTTAATTCAGTTTGAAGAGAACTACGGTTTTGCTGGTGGAATGGACAAAGCCACCAAACTCATTGAGACAAAATATTCTATCCTTTTAAGTTGTGATGTTGAAGTTACCGAAAACTGGTTACAACCAATTATAGACCTTTTTGAATCAGATAACAGTATAGCTGCTGTTCAGCCAAAAGTACTCTCTTATGACAAAAGAGGGCACTTTGAGTACGCCGGGGCATCAGGAGGGTTTATAGACCATTTGGGCTTTCCATTTTGCCGTGGCAGGGTGTTTGACCAATTGGAAGAGGACAAAGGGCAATACAATGATACCATTGAAGTCTTTTGGGCGGGAGGATGTTGCTTAGCAGTCAAAAGAGAAGCATATATCAAATCTGGTGGACTGGACTTAGACTTCTTTGCCCATCAGGAAGAGATAGACCTTGCCTGGAGAATGCAATTACACGGATACAAAATAATGGCATGCCCTAAATCTCACATATACCATATGGGTGGTGGGGTATTGAGTTACAACAACCCTTTCAAACTATACCTCAATAGCAGGAATAACATTTCCATGATGGCTAAGAACCTACCAATAGGCTCACTTATACCAACGCTGTTTATTCGCTCCATTCTGGATGCATTGGCTGTCGTTCATATATTATATATGGAAGGCCCAGGGCATTCACTGGCCATCATCAGGGGGCATCTTTCGTTCTGGTTTCGAATAGGAAAGTGGATGAAAAAAAGAAAGAACATTCCTAATAAGAAAAGTTGGAAAGACTTGAAAGGAGTTTACCAAACAAGTCTCATCGTCAACTACTTTATGTTGGGGAATAAAAACTTTGATAAACTGAAAGGGAAGCCTAACTAAAAGTGCTGGCTTATCCATGCCTGCTTTTCCCGTTCAAGCATTTCATACTTTGATTTTACAGGAACAGACAACTCTTTGTCGCGAGTTTCCAATTCTCTCACTAACACTTCAAGAATAGACATATTACCCTCTATATGCTTTCTTGTTATCCATACGTTAGCAGGTGTAAATGATAAAAAATGATGCGTTTCAATAAACAGGTTATCCACCAATTTATTGATTACCGTTCTGGCCTTTTCCCGCTCATTGATTTTATAGTAGGTTTTCCCAATGTCAAACATATATTTTCTGAACTCCACAGTTGTATCTGGCATCATTTTCAGACATTGGTCGAGTACTTGCCCCACAGCTGCAGAGTCTCTCACTTCCAGATAGGCATCCGCCAAGAAGAAATAGTTATGCCTAAGTATATTTCGGGCAATACTCCTGCTTTCAATGGGGTAATACTTTGATACATCACTGAAATTAGCAAAAGTAGTGTCGCTCATCACCTCATTGGCCATGTTTTCAATATCAAACATAAGGTCTCTTGTTTTGTCATCCCCTGGAGCCATAGGCAACAATTCATTCACCATTCCTCGTTTCAAAAAATACCATCTTAACCCCATTTGGTGTATATTATTATCAATATTGGCAAAGCAAACTGGTCGCTCCCATTGGTTAGAATTAAGAATATCTAATAGTACCAAATCTCCAATGGAATAGAAATCCTTAGCGTATTCCCACTGTATCTCAGGCACAAATTTACAACCGTACTTTTCCGGTGCTACGCCTCTTGCTCTCAACAGGTTGGTATCGGCCCTCATGCTGAACCGAGTGGTGGGAATAAAGTTGATATTTCTACCATTCCATAAAGTCTTCTTATCAGAAGATGCGTATTCTACTATTTGCCCAATATCTGCATGAACCCCTTCTTCTACCTTATCTATCAGTGGTAAGAGCTTATCCACCCCTTTTGCATAACTGATTTCAGGCAAACTCATCTTCACAGGTAATGAAGCGTTGATTTGCCTCTTTAGTTTCTCAATATATGAGTCCAAGTTCAGCAACTCATAATTAATCACACGCACATCAGTTCGATAACCTTCTACTTCTTGCAAATACCATAATGGAAAAGTAGCGTTATCACCTTCTGTTATTAGTAGTGCATTTTCAGGGCAACCATCTAAATAGGCTTTGCCCAATTTGTAAATAAAGTCATCATCAGACCTATCATGGTCATCCCATCCTTTAGCACCCATTTGTACTGGCACAGCCAAGAGAGCCAGGCTAGCTACCAGAATAGCCTTCATGTTATTCTCTTGTATTTTAGGTATCAATTTAAACAAGCCCAATACACCTAAGCCTATCCACAAGCAAAACATAAAGTAGGCCGCTAAGAAAATATAGTCTCTATCTCTGATGGCCAAGTGAATGGGCATCTGGTTGATAAAAATGGTAATGGCCACACCAAAAGCCAGAAAGAAAGTCAGCGTAACAGTTCCAAGTTTTCTGTCTTTTATATAAAGAAACACTAACCCAAATAGACCAAGCAAGAAGGGCAATAAGTAAAAATTATTCTTATCCTTAACATTCATATTTCTGGGTGAAATCATGTCAGTATTCCCCACCCTTGGAAAATCAACAAACCCTATTCCACTCATCCAATTGCCATTGATTGGATTTCCACTATCAAAATCCCTGTTTTGAGAGCCTGCAAAATTCCACATCAGGTATCTGTAATTCAGGTGCACTAGTTGAAACTTGAAAAAATAATACAGGTTCTCTCCAAATGTAGGCTTATGGATAGTTTGAGTGTTACCATTCAAAGTATGTCTCAGGGGTCTGCCCTCTATCTGTCCCCAAAGTTTGTAACCATCCGCATTAATAGGTCTTGCATTGTATACCCGTGGAAAAAACATATCAAAGCGGCTATCACGATTAGCCACCATATATTTTCCATCATTTGTCCTTATGTACTTGCCTTGCTCATAGCTTGCGGCATATACTTCATCCCCATCCAAAAAGGGTTTCTTAGGGTCTAATGGTGAATTGTATACCTGGCCTTTTAGTAACTCACGATTGCTAAAATCAAACTGGTCGGCCTGCAAATAGCCATTCAACCTAAATGGGTCACCAGCCGCTGATGAAATAGCCAAGTCGGGCTTGGAACGTACCAAAGCCATACCGTATGATGACCACCCTACCATAAATAAGGCAATAGCCAATATAATGTGGTGTGCCATTATCTTTCTTCTTTGCCTGGTGTAGTAAAGCCCAAACGCTAAAAGCCCAACCAGAATTAGAATAGATGCTATTAAGCCACTATTGAATGGCAACCCAAAACTGTTCACCATCATTAACTCAAGTTTTGAAGCCAACGCCAGAAAGCCATTTACTAATATGCTTTTCAGCAAGAAGAAAAGTGCCAAACCTGACAAAAAAGCAATAGATACCCCTTTCCAGTTAAAGCCGTATTTCTTGAGGCCTAATATCATCGCTATTGGAAATACAACCGCAAAATTCATGATATGTACACCCACAGACAAACCAAGAATAAATGCTATCAAGAACAACCATCTTACTGCATTTACATAGTCACTTTCCACTTCCCATTTCAAAGCCAACCAAAAAGCCGCAGCCATGAGCACTGATGAAAGTGTATATACTTCAGCTTCAGTAGCTGCCGCCCAATAGCTATGCGCAAATACCAAAGATAACCCGCCGACAAGACCACTAGCTAAAATTGCAATACTCTCACTGGTAGTCAATTCCTTTTTTCCCAATAATCTCTGTCCAATACACGTAATGCTAAAATGTAGTAATAAGGTAGTAAATGCAGCGCATACCACCGAGAACAAGCTCCCCGCAAAAGCCACCATCGATTTTGGAAATACCATCATAAATATTCTGGCAAGCATGGCATATAATGGCGCACCAGGCGGGTGAGAAACTTGCAGCTTATATGCTGCCGAAATAAACTCTGGGCTATCCCAAAAACTGATAGTTCTCTGCGCAGTGAGAAGATAGACAGTAAAAGTAATGGCAAACACCACCCACCCCGTTATCCTATTCCAGCGCTTAAAATCCATCTTTATGAATTGCTTTTTGCTTCCTCGAGTTTAGCGCTTAGATAATCGTCCACATTAGAGAATATGAACTCAGGATACTCAGAAATAAACTTATTATTATTAAAGCCTCCCAGCAAAGGCCTATCAGCCTTCTGATTAAGCTCCTCCGTAGTTAACCCTTTTATCACAAAACTCTCTGATGGAAAGTATTGCTTCACCCGCATAGCCAATTGATACCTATTGAGATAATCTGTACTTCCAATATGGTATACCCCAGTTTTATCATCTTTAAGTATAAGGTAAAGTGCCTGAGCTAAAACAGCAGCATTAACTGGTGTGGCATATTGGTCGATGGGCACTTTCCACTCCGCCTGTTCCCCACTAAGTGATACTTCAATCAGTCTGGCAATGAAATTCTTGCCACGTATTTCATCTCCATAAACATTGGTGATACGAATGATTACATGTTTTAAACCCGAATTTTGGACCACCTTTTCTGCGTCTAGTTTATGCTGTCCATATACACTTAAAGGGTTCACTTCATCTTCTTCACTATAAAACCCTTTTTTGCCATCAAACACATAATCCGTCGAAAAAAAGACAAACTTTGCACCACTCTCTTGCGCTAGCTTCACTGCATTTTGAGTAGAAACCACTGTTTTTTGAAAACTTTCATCAACATGGTCTTCACAGTAATCCACATGGGTTAAGGCGCCACAGTGCACTACTACATCTGGTTGAAAGCTCTTTACATCTCCGTTTTGTGGGTCGTTTAAATCAAGTGTATTAAAATAGGTGGTGTTATCATTAGCATAGCCAAAATGGGTTCCGAGTACATCCCAGCCTTTTTTATTGAAGTAATTCATACAATTACCACCAACTAAGCCAGATGCTCCTATTACCAAAATTTTCATGTCGGTAAATATACTGTGACGGGCTTAAATAGCCTAATCCATGGAGCCTTAAAGTCCAAGGCTTTCCAAGTATTCCTGCTTTACCTTGAAACCTAGCTCAAGTGCCTTTCTCGCATCCAATCGGGCTTGCTCTATATTGCCTTGGTCTTTATATATTCTCGAACGTAAATAGTATACGTTTCCATAATTGGGGTCATAGCGCAAAGCCTCGTTATAGTCTTTTAAGGCTTCCTCCTTTCTGTCGGTATAATACTTCAAAAGGCCTCTATACCTGTAGTGCTTAGCATTATTGGGTTCTAGTTTAATTGCCATAGTGTAATCTTCTTCCGCTTTATCAAACTCTCCTTTCTGCTCATAAAACACCCCCCTGTTTACATAAGCAATGCAGTAATCGGGTTTCAAAGTTATAGCCTGGTTAATATCTTGCCATGCTCCTTCTGTGTCCTTATACAAGTTGACCTTAAGAATGGCACGGTTTAAATAAGCCCCAAAATTGGCCTTATCCAGGTCTACTGCTCTATTATAGTCAGCAAATGCCAAATCAGGCCAACCCAACTTCTCATATACCTTTCCCCTATTGTTGTATACATCTGAGAAACTATCATACAATTGGATGCTTTTGTTCATCAGTTCAAAGGCTCTTTCGTATTCCCCTTGCAGAAAGAAATAATCCCCCGCGCATGAATAGGCATAGTAATGATCGGGGTGTTTTTCGGTAACATCCAGCCACATAGTTCCACCATTCTGCCACACGTCTGCGCGGACGAAGGTTATAATACCTAAAGTTCCAACCCATACAATACTGACAACAAGCAAGATTTTTTTAGCCCACTTGGGCACCTTCCAATCTCCATCTTTAAATTTGATAAATATCCAAGCCAATAAGTAAAACAACCCTATATAAGGAATATAGGTGTATCGCTCAGCCACTACTCCCCTGCCATAGGGTAATATCTTCAATAGAGAAGCAATGCTCAATAAAAAGAATCCCATCCCGAAAATGTAGTGTTTGTTCTTTCTTCCATAAATTACAGATAGAATAATTAAGATAAGAACAGGTACTGACGAAGCATAGAAGTACCATTGGATATTGGTAATATGGTCAAACGGATAAGGATGGAGCGCTGCTAACTTATAAGGGACCAAGAAGGAGACCAGATACCAGACCAATCCGTAAAAACCAACGAAAATGGTCTTGGAAAATGGATACACTTCAAAATCCATCATTGCGGAACCTTCTTGCTGGCCTCGGATAGCAATTAGCCCAACACCCAAACTCAATAGAAAGAAAGGCACTTTCTCCAGCAACATTCTCCTATAGTCTTTTCTCTCAAGGAAGTAATCTGTTAACAATAACACAATTGGTAAAACAACAGCCACACTCTTGGACATAAGGGATAGGAAAAACAAAAGCAGTGTGAGACTATAAGTTACCCCCTTCCATTTCTTAGTCAGGTAAAACATATAACTCACCAGTGCCGCAAAAAAGAAAAATGCATAAAGCACATCTTTACGTGAGGAAACCCACGCCACAGGCTCCACATGCATAGGGTGTATACCAAATAGCAAAGCACAGATAAAAGCAATTTCAACTCTTTTGGTAAGGAGTTTCATCCACCAAAAAAGTATCGCCATACACAAAAGATGCAACACCAGGTTGGTAACATGAAAAGGAAAAGGGTTCCCATTTCCGATTTTGTAATCAATAGCCAGTGAAATGATGGTTACAGGTTGATAAGTGCCCACTATTTGGGGAGTTTTGATAATCTCCTTGATGTACTCCAAATTCACATCCTTCACCAACCAATTCCTTACAACATATGTTTGGTCATCCCAATTCACAAAATCATTGTCCAGTGTCGGATAAAAACAGGTAAAAGTTGCTGCTACAGCAACCAAGAGTAACACCATGTTTAATCTACTTTTAGTCATTGAGGTTTTCTATATACTCATCATCTACCGGGAAGCCCAATTCCCTTGCTTTAAGAGCATCTTGCTTTGCCAAATCGTCTTTGTTCCTGTCTCTATATATCCATGAGCGAAGGAAATAAACATTCCCATATTCAGGATTGTAATACAAAGCCCTGTTGTAATCCTTCATTGCCTCTTGAAGGTGCCCTTGATTGTAGTATAGCAAGCCCCTATACCTGTAATTTCTGGCATTATCGGGTTCAAGGTTAATAGCCATAGTGTAATCTTCTTCTGCTTTATCATACATCCCCTTCATTTCATATATCACCGCCCTGTTGAGATAGCCTAGAGAATAATTGGGCTCCAAAGTCAATGCCCTATTGATGTCTTTCCATGCATTAAGCGTATCATTATCCAAATTCACATACATGATAGCTCTCCCCAAATAAGCCTTGTGATAAGTATTATCCAGTTCAATCGCCTTATTAAAGTCGTAAAAAGCCAGTTGAAACTCCCCAAGGTTTTGATAGGCCTTACCCCTGTGATTATAACTTACTGAGTAATTTGGGTTCAACGCTATACTCCGATTTAGTGGTTCTAGCGACTTCTCATATTCCCCCTGCAATTGCCAATAGTCACCGAGACTGTTATAGGCAAAGTAATTATTTGGGTACTTCTTAGTTACGTCAGTCCATAGCGTTTCACCATTTTGCCATACATCAGCCCTTACGTAACTCATCACTCCGAAAATTGCCAGCCACAAAATACCGCTCATGAATGTTATCGACCTCACCCAATGCGGCACTTTCCATTCTCCATCCCTTATCTTTAAAAAAGCAATTACCAAAAGGTAGAATAATCCAAGGTATGAGATATAGGTATACCGCTCTGAGACTATCCCTACACCAAAGGGTAATATTTTTAACACAGGAGCTATACTGACTAGGAAAAAACCTATTCCAAAAACAAATGGTCTACTTTTCCGTCCGTACTTATAAAACAAAACCAGCAAAATGATAACTGGAATTATAGAAGCGTAAAAATACCATTGGATATCTGAAACATTAAGAAAAGGATAGGGATGAAAAGCCGCCAGTTTATATGGAAAAAAGAAGGTAACCAAATACCATAAAAAGTTGTAATTAGCAATAAAAAAGGTGTGGTAAATGGGGTACTGACTCAAATCCAGCATAGCGTCTCCTTGCTGTTGGCTTTGAACTGCAAATAAGCCTACACCAACGCTCAAAATAAATAAAGGGACCTTCTCCAATACTATTTTCCAATAATCATTCCTATGGCACAGATAATCCATCAACAGCAATACAATGGGTAACACCACTGCCACACCTTTTGAAAGCAAGGACAATAAGAAGCATATAAAAGTTAGAACATAAAAAAACAACTTTTTCCCTTTGGTGATATAATAAACGTGAGTAACCAAAGCCAAGAGAAAAAAGAAACCATATAACACATCCTTCCTGGATGATATCCAGGCCACTGGTTCCACGTGCATTGGATGTATACCAAATAATAATGCACAAATAAAAGCTGCTTCTACCCTTTTGGTCAATAGTTTGATAAGCCAAAAAACCAGCATAACAGATAACAGGTGCAAAGTCAAATTGGTTATGTGAAACGGCAAAGGGCTACCATTACCTAATGCATAATCAATTCCAAGAGAAATAATGGTCAGGGGATAGTAGGCCCCAACCACCTGTGGTGTCTTAAATACTTCGATGCATTGAGAGATAGAAATATCTTTCACCATCCAATTTCGCAACACGTAAAGGTGGTCGTCCCAATTCACAAAATCATTATCCAAAACAGGTATGAAGCACACAAAAGTTGCCAAGAGTGCTATCAAAAGGGATTTAATACCTAACTTTTCTTTTGACATGGATAATAGGAGACTGGTTCGTAAAACTATTGAATATTTTTCCTATCACTCTAAATCCGCTATTTTTAGCCATGCAAAAGGCCAACATCGAGAAGGTAGTATTATACACAGGTTTGGCTGTGCTATTAATAATTGTCGTAATCATTCGCCTCAATTTTCTAGATTTTCCCTTTGAGCGCGATGAAGGGTTATACGCCTATTTTGCTTCCCTTCTTTTGGAAGGCCAACTTCCATATGAAGCATTTTACGACCCTAAGCCCCCAGGTCTTTTCTATACTTACGCCTTTATCATGGCCATTTTTGGCAAAACTGACATAGGCCTGCATACTGGGTTTTTACTAATTAATACGGTTACTATCGTGTTTCTGTTTCTAGCTTCTAAAAAGCTTTGGAATAGTATAGCTGCTCTATTCTCATCTGCCAGTTTTGCTATACTATCATTAGGCCCACACGTAGGTGGATTAAGTGTACTATCTGAACATTTGGTAGTATTCTGGCTATGTTTGGCGCTTTACCTGCTCATTAAAGCAACTCAAGATAAGTTGCCCAAGCTGGTTTACTTGAGTGCTATAGCATTCGGCTTATCGTTCTTTGTAAAGCAAAATGGTGCTTTCTTTATTGTGGCGGCCGGCTTATACCTTATTTACTACCTCAAGTGGGTGGACAAAAAATCTTGGGCTTTTACTATCAAGCAGGCTTTTGTTTTTGGCATCCTGACCCTTTTTCCTACACTACTTTTAGTAACATATTTAACAGCAAATGGCCTTGGTAAAGAATTCTTCTACTGGGTATTCCAATACCCAGCCCACTTACAAGATGTTCCACTTTCTCAAGGATGGATTCTACTTAAAGCCAGTATGCCCAACATATTACAGGGTTATTGGATATGGTGGATACTTGCTATCCTTGGCGTATTCTCTTTTATGCCCTCTAAAAATAAGGTTACCAAGGTTTTAATTGGAATTTTTACTTTTTTCTCGTTCCTGTCAATATTGCCCCGCCTTACTTTTCATGGCCACTATTTCTTGTTCCTATTTCCTGCTTTCTCGCTTTTAATAGGCTTCTTCTTTAATGAGATTTTAGTTCTCGCCAACCGAAAATTTAACTCATCCACCAGCTCTTCTATAATCACTATTGTGTTAGTGCTGCTAATGGGACTTCATCTAGCTAACGAACGTTCCATCTACTTTCATCCAGACTATAAGAATATAATGAAAGAAGTTTATGGTTCCAATCCTTTTATAGAGTCAAAACTAATTGCGGCACAAATAAAAGAACTAGCCAACGAAGGTGACCAAATGATAGTTTATGGAGGCGAAATGCAACTCTACTTTTACTCTGGGTTGCATGCGCCAACCACACACCTTTTTGGCCCTTACCTTGTTGACGGGACACCTGAGCAAAATCAGAGGCAACAGGCTTTTATACGAGATGTTGAAGCTTCAATGCCCAGGTTTTTTGTAGCAGTCAACCACCCACTAACATGGGTTAGTAAAGTAGATCCAGCTGAACAAGAGTTGTTTAGGTGGTATGATGATATAACGCAGAAATATAAACTAATAGGTACCGCTGATATTTATTTAAACCGACCAACTGAGTATACATGGGGAGCTGACCTAGGAAATAAAGAACTTCAAGGCGATTTTAACATCTTTGTATGGCAACGCCTGGATTAAGCAAAAAATGAAGTTATTACAGTCAAAATACCTGTTTTCAATTGTTGGATTGATATTCTTCAGTTTTTATTTAATAGGTACATTTAATCCTGACAATTGGTGGGGAACTCACTTTTTGGCTTTCTTTCCAACTCCATTCAAATATAGTTTATTAACATTTGGTGCATTTCTTGTTCTATCTTCCTTTTCCAATGTATGGGAGAAATACTTAAAAAAAATTGTTGGTACAAAAAAGCTATCCGCCTTTATAATAATCCCATTAATCACCATATTAATGGGATTTGCCTTTTACCTCTTTCCGATTTTTGAAGATCATTACGGAGATTCGTTTGAGTATGATGGGATGCTTGGTGTGGTCATATCATCAATAAGCGATGTTTCCCTGAATCCCCTCTTTTCTTTTGACATAAACCCAAGCGCAGGACGATTAAACATGTCAGCCTTGGTAAACCTGATTTCTTACACCTTTCAAATAAACTATTACCAGGTATTTGTTGCCATTGGCATTCTCTGCGGCTCCCTATTTGCTTTCTTCTGGTTGCTTTTTGTGCACCGAAATATTCAAAACACTTTATGGAAAACCATACTGGCCATTGCTGGACTCACTGCCCCCGCCCTACAGATTTTCTTTGGTCATGTTGAGATGTATGCACCTACTTTCTTGATACTTGAGGCTTGGATGATACTACTGATTACTGCAATAGAAACAAGAAGAAAGTGGATACTATACTTATTAATCCCACTTACCTTCATAGGGTTGAAAATACACCAAACTGTATTATTACTAATACCTATCTGGTTGATTGTCTTTTTGGCTCAAACTAAAGCTACTTCAAAATTTACCGAAAAGATATTTAGCCTTAAAGGAATTACAGTTTACATCCTAGCTCCCATATTTGCGTTAGGACTGATTCTATACTTCTTTATTCTTGGTGAATATAATGACCCCAGAACCCTTGAAGGCGCTCATGATTTTGAACGAATATTCTTGCCCATTGTATCTCCTGCCCCACCTCTAGATAGATACAACCTTCAAAGCTTTAATCACATTTTTGACTTTTTTAATGCCATTCTTTTATGGTCGCCAGTAGCTCTTATCGTCATTATAGGAATAGTGATAGGGCACAAAAATAAAGTCAATTGGGAGAAGCCTTCCATATTGATGGTTATTCTTGCATTAGTACTTTATACTGGCTTCTTTTTTGCCGTTAACCCTTTACTGTCCATGCCAATTGACTGGGATTTATTTGTGATACCAACCCCACTATTGCTCATACTCGCGGCATTGGTAGTTAGGGAAGTTGAAGACAAAAAGGTGCCTGCGTTTAGACTATTTCCAATAGCCATTGCAATGGCTCTTTTAAGCTCCTCATTCTTTATTACTAACGCGTTTCGTTATCCCTATTCCCAACGCCTTGAAAGTCTTTCAATTAGAATATTCAAAACCTATCATATATGGGCAGACAGGTATTTAAGGCATGCAGTCAACCTGGATAGTTCGCCTCTTAATTCTATTAAAAGAAATGAAGCTGTTATCGCACAACTAAGGCCTTATGCCTTAGTTGGTAAAGATTTGCATTATGCACAAATGCTTTATGATAATGCCCTGAGGCATATAAACATTAATAAGGATATAAGAACTGCCAACAATTACCTTCTTGAAGCCTCTCAATATTTTCCAGGACATAAATCCATCACGCTATACTTAATGCAAACCAACTTTCAGTTGGGTAAATTCAAAAATGCATATGAAAACGCTCTACAACTTTCAGAACTTAAACACCTTAGCGAAGAAAAATCTTTAGAAATGCTAATACATTGTGCTTTAGCCGCAGAACTTTATGACCAAGCCGAAGCTCACTCAAGCAGTTACCTCGAGTTAGCAGCCGATGACAGCACGATAGTAGAAGTTCACCAAAGGTTGGTCAATAAAGATAACGTGGAGCAATTGGTTAACCTGTTTTCTAACCCAAATAATGCTCAAAATTGAAAGCCCACTACAAAATATCGATGCTGGCCTTAGCCTTCGTGCTTCCTTTTGTTTTAGGATGGATTGCACCCAATGATTGGTGGGCAACCCATCATCTCGCATTTTTACCATCACCACATAACTTTCTATTATTCGGTATTGCACTTGGCTTAATTCTTCTGGGCTTTATCATAAAACCAAAGCTCAATTACCCAAGCCGGTTTTCATTAAACCATTGGGTCGTTAGCTTAGCAATAAGTGCCCTATTCTGTTTATTTTGTTATTCTTTTCCTATAGCTAGCGATAGCTATGGTAATGCGAGAACATTTACACCTTACTTGAATCAAATGGTAGAAAGCCTGCCTGAGGGGTTTTGGGGTGATTTGTTGAACTTTAAAGTTGAGCCTGGTAATGGCAGATGGGGCGTATTTCATCTTTTCACGCTTGCAGCTTATGCTTTCAATTGCAGCTATGAGAAAGTCTTTTTATGGGTTGACGCTATCTGCGGAAGCCTTTTTGTTTTGGTATGGTTAAGGTTGGTAGTTGCCCATATTTCCATTCCAATATGGCAATTGGCTTTATCTCTGGCAGGAATTGCATCTCCCTTTTTCCTCATCTTTTTCGGGCATATAGAGACGTATGCCCCACTTTACCTTATTCTGCTGGGATACTTTGTTTTTTTGGTGAGAGCCATTGAGACCAAAAAACAAATTTTTATGCTCCCTATGGCTATTCTCTTACTATTGGGTATGCGGTTTCATGCCTTATCTTATTTAATTGCTCCCTCTTTCTTTTTGACACTTTTAACCTTGGGATGGCAACACAATAAAACCATAAAAAAGCTCCTGACCTTTAAAGGTTTGGTTCTATGGCTATATATACCAGCCTGCTTGGTAGGACTCGTTTTGTATTTCTTTATATTGAAAGACTATAACGACCCGAGATTCTTAGATGGAGACGTTCCAGATATTGAGAGGCTCTTTCTACCCATCATCGCACCTGAGGCACCCCTGGATAATTACAACTTACAAAGTTGGAATCACATTTTTGATTTCCTTAATGCCATTCTTCATTGGTCCCCAGGTCTGTTATTCATCTTTGTGTCTGCGTTGACACTATATAGAAAAAAGCTATCCATGTCTCCAACTCTAAGTATTCTCTTAGTTACGCTAATATTGCTTATCTCCTTTCTTTTCATGTTCAATCCGCTTATGTCAATGCCAATGGATTGGGACTTGTTTGTATTTCCTACTCCTCTATTCATGGTTCTTACGTTAGTGATTGTAAAGCAAATTCAACATGAAACGCTACCAACGTCTTTACTAACTAGTATTAGCTCATTAGGGATATTAGCAATTCCACTTTTTGCAGTAAATGCCAAAACCCTTTCATTATCCTATCGACAAGAAAGTGTTGGAGTCCATGTTTATAAAACCTATTACGCACACTCAGCCTCGCTTATGCTTAATGCGTTAAACATGATACCTGCTGACGTGGATTTGTATCTCAAGAGAAAAGAGAAACTTTTACAAAAGTTGAAACCAATGGCACAAGTGGGAGTTGATAGAAAGTATGCCGAATTACTTACCGATGATGCAATTGTAAAATGGAAAGTCCTAAACCAACTAGACGAAGCTAAAACTGACTTTCAAAAAGCGTTATACTATTCTCCAGATTACTATGACAACTGGTATTATTTGGCACAGCTTAATTTAGAAATGGGTAATTCAAAAACAGCTCACCAAAATGCGCTTCAACTCCTCAATACATTTGGCCTGAAGGAAAACCCAGACGTACTACGCTTGTTGATTAAATGCGCACTTGAAAACGACAGTTTTATCGAAGCTGAAAAATATTGTGAAAACTACCTGTTGATATCCAATTCAAGTGACATCAATTTGGTGAAAAAAATATTGGAACGTTTACAAGCCAATGAAAATGTTGAAGAACTCAAAGTTCAATTACTGCCTTAGTAAGTACACAATTGATACCTTTGCGGGTCTGAAACTCACTGGCTTCGATGTTTAAGACCATCTTTAAAATACTGCTATACCTTATTGCGATTCTTGTTTTCCAGGAATTGATGCTACGATTTTGTTTTCCGCTTCCTGAGTTGAGCAATTTTGACCGGGTGAACTATATGAAATTGGCTAAACTTAAGAATCAATACGTTTACCTCAGAAACCAAACCTGGACATGGGAAAGTCAGCCTGATACCAATCATCAATTCATTCACAAAATGAATCGATATGGATTTCGCGACAAAGAATGGATGATTGAGAAAAAGCCCGGAAAGAAAAGAATACTATTTGTTGGGGATAGCTTTATTGAAGGCATAATGGCAGAACAAGGGTCATCAATTCCCAAAGTATTTGAAAATGAACTTAATGATGATAGCTATGAAGTTTGGAATGGCGGAATGATGGGTGTTGGCATTGACTCATACCTCATGTTATCAACTGACGCTACCGCCATTTTCAAACCAGATTACCTGTTCCTATGTATCAGTGGTAACGACCTATCTCAACGCGACCCCATAATACCTGAAACATATATCACACCTGAATACTACAATAAAAAAAGGCCACGACTACTGGAACTAATAAATCAGATAAGGCTTGGCAGCCCTGTTAAGTTTAGGTGGAGTTTAGGAAGCAAAACCTACATACCTTCTAATGAACATGAAGCCAGTCCCTGGTATTCTAAAGAGGCCTTTTTACGTCAACATGTGAAGCCGAGGTTAGCCGAGCAGATGAAACAAGGAAAAATATCTCCATTTAGGGTTAACAACCTTCACTATGAGAGTATAGTACTTGGCCAGTCTCCTAACCTTGGAGAAATACTCCCTTTCTTCGAGTATTTCTGCAAAAAATTCAATGTACAACCCTATGTTGTTTACATACCGAGCAGGAGTATTGTCACAAAACACTACTATCAATACGACAAGGACATGTGTCTGGTTTATTGCAATGACACCTTAGATTTAACCCAGGAAAAGTACCAACTTCATAGAAAAGACTTAGCGCTCGAATGTGCTAAGTATAATGTACCATTAATAGACCTCACAGAAGACGTTAAACTAAGAGAGGATATTAATGACCACTTGTACTGGAATTATGACGAACACATGAGAGCTAAAGGGTATGAGTACCTTGGCAAAGCCATTTATCAGAGATGGCGGGCTACTCAAGTCCTTTCAGATTAAGCGAAGCATTAGATTTTGATACCTTTGAAACCTTCATGGGGTTCGTTTCTCTCAGAAAATCAAAGATTCTTGCCAAAACTGTACTATACATCATTGCTGTTTTGGCCTTTCAGGAAATCGCTCTTCGCTTTTGTTTCCCTATTCCAGAATTGAGCAATTTTGATCGCGTCAATTATATGATGCTTTCAAAATATCCACATCAATACAAATACCTGCGCAACCAAACTTGGTATTGGGAAAGCCTATTAGACACCAACCATCGCTTTATTCATAAAATGAACATGTATGGGTTTCGTGATAAGGAATGGAAAGTAAAAAGAAAGGTTGGAAAAAAAAGAATACTCTTTATTGGCGACAGCTTTGTGGAAGGGATTATGGCTGGGCAAGATGAAACAATTCCAAAAGCGTTTGAACGGGCTTTGAATGATAAAAACTATGAAGTATGGAATGGGGGGATGGTAGGTTCTGGACCTACTTCATATATGAGGCTAATGGTTGAATTTATACCAATCTTTAGGCCTGACTATGTAATCATTTGCATATATGCGAATGACATCGCCCAAAGCCCTCCTACAATGCCAGGGAGAACTTTAACCCCACAATACTTCAATCTGTTGAGACCGCGTTTATTAGAACTTATTGAACAAATAAAACTCAACAGCCCTATCAAGTTTAGATGGAATACAAACACAGTTTCATATATCCCTAATCAGAATAATGCCTTTGGTGCATGGAAGATAGATAGCAGTAAAGTAGCCAACCAGGTAAGAGCAGATATATTGAAACATATGTTGAATTCCACTCTCGCGCCATTTAGAATAAACAACCTTTACACAGAAAAAACAAGACTTGGGCAAGAACCTCTTTTGGGTGATATAATACCATTTTTTAACCACTTCTCTAAAAGATATGGAGTTGAACCTATTATAGCTTATGTGCCCAGCAGAAATGTCGTCACAAGATATTACTATCAGTTTGACAAACAAATGTGTCTTCAATTATGTAATGATAGCATAGACCTAACCACAAACAATTACCTAAAGCATCAAAAAGCCCTTGGTGAAGAATGTGCCAAATACAATATGACATTTTTTGATTTAACAGATAATGTGAGACTCAGAGAGTCCGTTAATGACCATCTTTATTGGAATTATGATGAACACATGCGTGCAAAAGGCTATGAACATATTGGTGCCACTATTTACCAGAAATGGCAAGATGTTTATAACCCTCACTCACTCAACTGATTCTTCTTTCTCATTTAATGATTGGCCGCAATGACTACAATATTTCGCATTGACCGAATTTCTATATTGGCAATGGGGGCACTCTTTTGTGTTGTTACTCGATTTGGACATTTCTACTGTAACTATACCTGTAGGTACGGCTATAATAGCATAACCAATAATCATTGCTAATGATGATAAAAACTTACCTAAAACAGTATGGGGTACCATATCTCCATAACCAACAGTAGTTACTGTTACTATTGACCAATAGATACTCTGGGGGATACTATTAAAACCTTCTTCTTCTCCTTCAACAACATACATTACGGTTCCCATTAGTGTCACTATAGCTAACATAGTGAGTAAAAAAAGTCCAATTTTATACGAACTAGCCCTCAGTGCTTGTATAAGGCCTTGTGCCTCCCTGTTAAACCGCACCAATTTCAGTACACGGAAAACCCTTAAAAGCCTGAATACTCTGACAATCAATAAATAATGATACCCTGCAAATATTAAACTAAGATATGTTGGCAGAATGGATAGTAAGTCTATAAGCCCCCAAATGCTGAAAATATACCTGCGGGGCCTTGGGCTTATATATATTCTCAAAATATATTCAAATGAGAAAAATACAGTAAAAACCCATTCCAATACTACAAAAAAGGTATGATAGCCCCCTCCAATTTCGGGCACACTCTCAAGAATTACAGCCAGGGCGCTAAACAAAATCATCCAAAGCAGGATAATATCAAAACGCTTACCCTCTTTGGTATCAGTTCCAAATACTATTACAAACCACTTTCTCCTGTCAATCATTGGTGGGAATAAATTTTCACCCTAAAACTAATCATTCATTTTTTAGAACATAACTACTCTAAACTCTTTAGCTGTAATATAACCTTTGTGCTTGAAAACTTACTTTACCACAAAACCTCTTGAAAATCAGTGCTTTTCTTGATTTTTCATTTAGTTATTCATAGTTTTACTTAATAACCTACCATAAAACCCATTTGTTATGAAAACAATTGCTTTACTATTTTCCACATTTATTGTTGCAATTTTGTTTCACTTTGATATGCAAGCACAAACACTTGATGTTGCAACAACTTCTATTTCAGGAAGGGGATATGCCAATGCCAACGACTTCATTGTACCACTGGTGAGCGGCATTCCGATTTTTGATGAAGACTCATGTGTAATACCTGCACAGGCACTTATACCTAGTTGGCTGGGTAGTGATTACGGTTTTTTGTGTGATGCACGTGCTCGTGAAAAGAGAACCACACCACCTCAGTCAGTTGCGTCAGCCCAAGCTTTTACAATGGCTAAGGTGGATGGAGACAATACCCAAACACTCACCATTAAATGGTTTTTCGAAGCACGTACATTCACCAACTCTTTAGATGGATATGCTGCATTCTCTGAGAACAATGAAAACCTTAATGTCACTTTTAATGTTGGAGGGCTATCAACAGGCACACCAGTCACTGTTTATTACAGTTATAGCACCTTTGCGGCTGGCTTAACTGAGCACGAATCTGTCAATGAAGATTCAGTAAGTGCCGCTAACACCTTATTGATTGACGGAACAGATGTCTTAAGTGGAAGCCACAACTTTCAAAACCCTCCAGGCATCAGTGGATGGAATGAATTAAAAGACCAAACGGGAGTAATCAACACAACTGCAGGCACCAATGTTTCAATTGATGTAACAGCTGACTTATTTTCAGAAATACAGTTAGATGGCAAACCTTATGGCTTTGGCTCTTTCGTTGATCAATGTGTTGCTAATTTTGTTGGTACCGTTACATTAAGCCTGCTTCCTATAAACCCTTCGGGTACTGGAAACGTTTTAGGCGGTGGAGCAATTGAATTTTCTGTTGATATAGGCTCTGATAGTGAATTGAGTGACCCTCAAGGTGACGGCGACGAAGTATTTGACCCCGGTGACTGCTACCCCTTTGGAGCTGCTCTGCTACCAGCTGGTGGAGCCGATGGCATCAAAGATGACATGACAATTTTTGGAACTGACATTTGGCCCACTCCACCTGATGCCACTCAAGCAACAGCAGCTCCCGTAGGAAGTGCAACTGCTTATCAAAACTTATATGGGGATTACTTTGACCTAGATGGCGATGACAACCTTGGTATTCAGCTAACGCAGATGCAATATGGGCCTGGCATTCCATCTATCCAGTTTATGAGCGACCCATGCATTCATGAAGCACAGTTTCTTTTCATTTCGTTTGACGATGATTCAGCTGCCCATTATACAGAACCAATGGGTGCTGTGGCAGTTAATAGTTACTCACCTTTTGCATTAGACACCTTTGGATTAACTGCAAGGCAAGATGAAATCAGGGAATATGATTTTGTTCCTATTTACCCCACAACCTGGTTGGGTGATTTTGATATTTATGATGAGCTTACCATTCATGTTAATATGCCTCCAAACCCTGACCCGGGTAACCCATTGGATGATGATGTAGATGCCCTTGATATGATTTCTGGTTCTTCACAGTGTCCATATTGGTATTTTAGTCCTGACCATGAAGCTCCTGGCCGCGATAACACTGGCGGCATCCTTAACTGGGGTTCCGTATATGAAGTACAATCTCCAAGTGGAGCTGTCGAAGTAGTAAACCCGGTTCTACATTTGGGATTGCCTGATAGTACTGATGTTGATGCGTTTGAGTTTGCCTGGGTTTGGGACACTCTTGCAGCGCGCCTGGGTTTGGGGATGCTTTTTAGCGTAGATGATGACGACCCCATAACCAGCTATGATGAATCAGGCGGGCTGGATCCCAGGATACTTTATGTCTCTTTCTTAAATGGCACTCATTTTGCCTTCTACCCCAATCCGCTGTATGATGATATAGATGCCATATCAACCTATATCAATTCATTAAATGGAACCCCAGGGGGTGGCACCACCACTGGTATGATACATAATGAACCACAGTTTGCCAGTTTATTCATCCAGCCCAATCCTCTGATTTATGAAACCAACATTTCATACACACTGGCATCTAACGAATGGGTAAGCCTGGAACTGTATGATGCCCTTGGAAGAAAATTGCAAACACTGGAAAGTGGCAGTAAAGCCAAAGGTAAACATACAATCGCCTTTAATGGGAGTCAGCTTAGTAAGGGTATATACTATTGCAGGCTTACGGCAGGTGATAATATAATTTCAAAAAGGCTAGTCAAACTTGAGTAACCCTTAACCCGCGAAGGGCTGGGCAGGTTATAACCTGCCCAGCCCTTTAGATTAAAAAGCTTCCTGAAAGCCTAAATAAAAGCCATTTTGCCAATCTGTTCCAATGGCATAGTCAATTCTTAGATTGAGTCTTTCCTTAGGCAAAACCTGTACTCTTAGGCCCAAGCCACCACCAAACTTTGGATTGGTAAAATCCCACTTGTCGTTATATACGTCACCTGCACCAGCAAAAGCAGCCATGCCAATAAAGCGCCATATAGTAAACCTATACTCAGCTTGGGCATATATCACTGCCTTATCTATATATCGTTGCGAATGAAAACCTCTTATCTTCTCATCTCCCCCCAATTCTTCCATTTTTGTATATGGAATATCATTACCAGAATTATGGGCAAAAAAAGCTCTTAAGGCTACCACATCCCTTTTTCCGATAGGCAGATACTTTCTCACATCCAAGCTATACCTGTTTGTTTGGAAATCATTACCTAAACCGTCTGGGTAGTAGGCTGATTCACATTTTATCCAAACACCTTTGGTTGGAAAAATCGTGTTATTCCTGCTATCAAATATCATAGATGGCCCCATGCCCCAAAACAGCCCTCCTTCTTCACCTTCAACATTGGAAGTATCCAATACATAACCTTCCTCAAAGTTGTTTGGCACATCATAGTTGGCATCTACATGTGCCCCAATAAACCATTTCTTACCCACCTTTTTTCTAGCTGATGTTTTAAATCTAAATTGCTTATTATCATATTTCTCATAGGCAGCGTCAGTATAACTACCTATTCCAAAAAACCTATCAGGAAAGGAAGCAAACCTCAATTCTGCATTGATGTTCCAACCTTTATTGTAATAATCAAAGAGGTTCTCGATTAAAAATTGATTTCGAAGAGTGTAGATAAGGAGCGGGGTATAGGTAGAAACCCTTCTAAAATCGGTCTCTATAATATCATCATTCCTAAAGGTAAAAATAGCTCCGACCCCAAAAATCCAGCTGGTCTCCGGGTTTGCAGCTATAATCGGAAATATTTGCCAGTTTCTACTTTCCGGTTCAGGCTTCACTAGCAGCGTGTCTTGAGAAAAGCACTCAATAACCAGTAGCAACACAAAAAAAGTTAATATGACTTTACCTAAATTCAATTTTCCCTCGAAGCCCGCTAATATCACGAATTAATCTATTATACTTGCTGTTGATGAAGAAACATCTTTATACAGGGTTAATTGTTTGCACCACTTTTTTGGTATTATCTGCCTGTAATAGCAGCAAACCCTGGTATCACAAAAAGGTAGTTGATTGGCAATTATATACTTACGCAGAAGAAAAGGTTAACTACAAAGTTTTTCTTATTGGCGACTGCGGCAAACCAAGTTCTGACCCATTGGAGCCTAGTTTTGTACTACTTCGTGAAGAATTAATTAAAGCGGGCAATAAAAGTGCTGTTGTATTTCTAGGGGATAACATATACAACGCAGGCTTGTTGCCAGTGGACCACCCAGATAGGAAAGAGTCGCTCAGGCGAATTGACACCCAATTGGACATCTTAAAAGACTACCAAGGCAAAGTGGTATATGTGCCCGGTAACCATGATTGGAACAACAATAAAGAAGGTGGCTGGGAAGCTATTAAAAGGGAGGAAAATTATATTGAAAAAGAGCTTGACCAAGGTAATACCTTTAGGCCAGACGATGGCTGCTCTGGACCGAGTGTAATTGACTTAACTGATAATACCATTCTTATAGCCTACGACTCACAATGGTGGTTACATGAGCATGACAAACCCGGCAAAAAAGAAGGTTGCCTGGCTGACAACCATGAAGAGTTTGTAAAAGAAATGGAAAAAACCTTGCAAGAGAATAAAGACAAGAATATTATCTTAGCTTCACATCACCCCATGTATACTAACGGAACGCATGGTGGACACTTCCCCTGGTATGAGCATTTATTTCCTCTTACATTCATTAAGAAGTATTTATATATTCCATTACCTGTTTTTGGCAGCGTGTATGTCTTCTCAAGACAGCTTGGAGTAAGTAACCAAGATGTAGGAAACAAGTTGTATAAATCTTTAAGACGCTCTCTAATACCCGTATTTTCTGAGCACAAAGGCCTTATTCATGCTACAGGGCATGAACATTCATTACAATATTTCCCAAAGGGAGACCAACACTATATAGTAAGTGGTTCTGGAACCAAGGCAAACTATACCGTGAAAGGGCATGGTGCGGAGTTTACCTATGCTAAAAAAGGTTTTTCTGTTCTTAACTACCTTCAAAATGGGGAAGTTTGGATGGAGTTTATCAGTCCCGATGAAGTCAGTAATGAAAAGAAAATTGTTTTCAGAAAAAAGCTGAAATAATCATAAACTCTTTTTGGGATATTCAAAAAAGGCCAGCACTCCCTGTGCATCTTCCACTTCCTTCCAACTATCAATATCAAACTTGATACCCACTATTCCACTTGTTGGAATGTTGTCAATATAAGCACCAGTTTTAGTATTTGCTAAATAGGTCAAGCCAGGGTTGTGGCCGACAATAACAATTTTTTCGATATTATCGTCTACCATGCTGGCTATCCTGAGTATTTCGCTAGTTGCAGCGTGATAAAGATTCTCATTCAGCACGATATCTTTTTCATTTATACCAAGTTTTTCTGCTATCTCAAAGGCGGTTGCTTTCGCCCTTTTAGCAGGGCTTGATATCATTAGTTGGGGAATAACCTTCAACTTTTTCATCAGCTCTCCCATGGCAGGGGCATCTCTTTTTCCTCTATTGTTAAGAGGACGATCAAAATCACTAAGAGTCATATCCTCCCAGCTTGACTTCGCATGCCTTATGATGATGAGCGTTTTCATAATTACCATTTAAAATAATTAAACCAATGCAACTAAAAAAAGACGCTTAAACTTTTTCGGCTAACGCCTTGAGTTTTTCTATGTTTTCTCGCTTGGTTGGCCCATACTTTTTGCGAGCATACTTTGTGTTGAAAGTGTGCAGATTTTGGAAGTCGAGACTTAGTTTTTGCCATGCTTCCTCGCTCATCTCTTTATCAATAACCAGTTTCCACTCTCTTCTCAATTGGTTGTTGATTTCATTAAAATCTGTCTGCCCTAAATGTATAAGATCAGCATCCCTGATTATTTTCTCTAGTAAAGTTTTAGGCTTATAGGTTAGTTCAGTTGCTAGAATTAACCGTTTAATCAGAGCTATCTTATCAGTAGGATAACCCCACTCTGCTAAACAACTTTCAGCAAGTTTGGCGCCTTCAGGTTCATTAGCCAAATACCTTATTGAAAAACCCGCATCGTGAAACCAGGCTGCTAATAAAAGTGCCTCCAATTCTGAATCGTTCAATTCACAAGCGGTACCAATTTCTTCAGCAATACGAACTACTCTTCTAGTGTGTTCAATTGAATGGTAGCAATAATATTCGGGCACACTTTCTGCATACAACTTCTCAACATACTCCTTCGCCTTAAGAACAATATCAGTAGATTTCACTAAGACTGTATTAATGCATCCCTATTTGTATTCCCGCAGAAATAAAAGGTAGTTCAGGATAGTTATAGCTTTGCTCAAAAAGGTCAGACAAACGGTAAGCACCATAAAAAACGTATCTATTAAAGCCTAGCCTCACAATTACTCCATAATTAATTGGCTCATAATAGTTCAATCCTCTGGTGTGAGTCCTCACTTTATTGCCGTTAGGTAGCTCGTCCTTAGTTATATGCGCCAAGCGATACGTCCAGCTGCCATAAACCCCAATATCAAGAAAGTTGCCCACCAAGTCACCACGCTTACCAAAGTTGAAACGATTATACAATCCAACCCCCAAATTATTGAAACGCAATCGTTCTTTATCATGCAGAATGGTATCAGGTACAATCTTGCCGCTATCCTGCTTCATATTGAAATCCTGCACCTTGTAGTATATCTCAAATCCCAATGCATAAAAATTGCTGATTTTTCGCTTATACCTGTAACCAAAATCAAAGTCAAATGACTTACCGGTTAATATCTCCGCACCTGTATGCACATCCGAAATGGGTACTCCGTAGCTAATATAGAAATGAGAAAAGTTAGCCCTGTTAGGGCCTCTGGTTGGTGCAATGGTATCAAATGTTGCATCTTGTTCCAACAAAACTTGCTGGGCAAACCCAAAAATACCGCATAGCATCAACCCAATCAACAAGGTGAAAAATCTAAAATTCATATGATGTTGAATATCCTTTAAATGACACATTTATTTTTTTGCCCGGTCTGAAATCGTATTTCTTGAACTCTAACACTTCTTTCTGGTCAACACTTACCACATAGTATGTCTCCAAAGAGCCATCTTCTAACTCTATACTATAAAAGAGCTTCGGCTTTGGTTCCTTGTATGGTACTTTCTTAAGTTCGCCAAGCTCTGTATCCTCAAAATTGAGCATATCAAAATCAGCAGGTACATACTCATCGTTTATCAATATCTTAATGTAATCACCATATTCATCAATAATGAATGTAGCATCCACCTCTTTCATGTTATCAATAAAGTAGGAGGCCTGAGGAATACCAAAACCGTGGGCATAATCAAAGTAAGGGTAAAGTGTGCCTGACTTTTCTATTTCCTTAAATAATTCCATATTAGATAGGTTCCCATTGCTCTGCCACGCACAGGCGGCAAAACCAGCAATCAAAGGGGAAGCAAACGAAGTACCTTGTGTTTTCTCTAACCCTGATTTACCTGAAGCTATCACATGCCCGTAAGCACAAACGTTTGGTTTCATCCTACCATCCGCCGTAGGACCATAAGAGCTAAAACTGGTATGGTAATGTGTTTGATGGTCAACCCCACCAACAGATAAAACGCTATCAGCATCAGCAGGTGTGCCCACATATTTCCATGAGCCACTGCCTTCATTACCAGCGGCATTCACTACCAATAATCCTTTACTTGCAGCGAGGTTAGCTGCCCTTGATACGAAACTTGTTTTACCATCCATTTGCTCTGGAAAATACCTATGCTTGGTATAACCCAATGAACTATTAATAATATCAGCACCATTTTTATCCGCCCACTCTACCGCAGCTAACCAATTTTCTTCCTCAGAAAAAGGTTCAATGCTAGCACGCTCAGTACGTGCGAGCATAAATTCTGCTCCCGTCGCCAAACCAATAAGGGTATCTCCAAACTTCCCACCAATACAAGACATCACCATAGTACCATGTCCGCTGGCCCTGTATACATCTTCTTTATTCCTTACGAAATCATGGGTCTTTAATATTCTGTTGTCTTTACGAATGTGTTCAAATGCCGGGTTAATATCTACCGTGGGGAAACCTGCATCAAAAATGGCTACCCTCACTCCCTTTCCATCAAAACCAGCTTCGTGAAACTCTTTCAGGCCCAACGCATTTGTCTGCCCTTCAAGCATTTCCTTATTGTAAGGAGTTAGGTTTCTATTGAACTCATCAGTTGGAACTCCCGCCAAAACAGCCTTGGAATTTAGCTCATTTACCTCTTTTACAAATGGTAGCTGCTCTATACTAGCTAACTGTTCTGTAGTGGCAATCACAGCAAGGGCATTAAACCAGCGCAAAGTTTGTGTAGTACTGTCAACCATTTTGCTCACAGCATCCACATAATTTTGCTTTACCGGGTAATCAGTAATATCATCCAGGGGAATTCCAAATTTTATTCGCCTCTCGATGGTTTTCACATCAAAGTAAGTGAATGGGTCAAACTCAACTCCATCCTTATCTGTGAACATGACCAAATACTTGGAGGCAATATAGTCTGTTTGCTGAGCATAAGTTATGTGATAACCACAGGCTATCGACACTAATAAAACCGTACATAACGTTTTCTTAATCTTCATATCTTCGTCCACATACAACTTTTGATTGCAGCTGGCTAAATTAGGAATAAAATGAAGATAGACTTACGCAGCGATACAGTTACTAAACCTACCAAGGAAATGTTGGAAACAATGATGAATGCCAAAGTAGGTGATGACGTATTTGAAGAAGACCCAACTATCATAGCTTTGGAGAACAAGGTAGCACAGATGTTTGGGAAAGAAGCGGGATTGTTTTGTCCTTCTGGCACTATGACCAATCAAGTGGCTATTAAAGTGCATACCCAGCCAGGCGATGAAGTCATCATTGAGAAAAATTCGCATATATACTACTATGAAGGCGGCGGGATAGCATTTAACTCTGGTGCATCGGTAAAGTTGGTTGATGGAGACAGAGGTCGCATTACTGCTGAAGATGTCTTAGCCCGAATCAATCCTGATGACGTTCATTTTCCTGTCAGTAAAGTAGTGTCAGTAGAAAACACCAGCAACAGAGGCGGCGGATGCTGTTATGATGTAGAGGAATTGAAAAGGATAAGCCAAATATGTAAAGAGAATAAACTCACCCTACATTTGGATGGTGCCCGTATTTTTAATGCCTTAGTCAAAAAAGGTCATACACCGGGTGAAATGGGCGGACTTTTCGATAGCATATCTGTTTGCCTATCAAAAGGACTCGGGGCACCTGTTGGTTCCGTGTTACTGGGAACAAATGAAATGATTAGGCGCGGCAGAAGGGTAAGAAAGGTATTTGGTGGTGGCATGAGGCAAGGTGGTTATATGGCAGCAGCAGGAATTTATGCTTTGGATAATCATATCAACAGGCTTGAAGAAGACCACCAAAAAGCGCAAGTGTTGTCTGAAACATTATCAGGATTAAGTTATGTGAAAGAAGTATTACCGGTAGAAACCAATATTATCTTTTTTAAAATGCGTGATGGGCTGACAGGAAGTGAGTTAGTAGATTATCTTGCTAAAAATGAGATTTTAGCACTTTCGCTAGATAGGGAAACCGTAAGGTTAGTAACCCATCTTGACTTTGATGATGATATGTTGGGGAAAACGATGGAAATATTAAAGACTTTTCAAGGCTAAGAAACCATCTCCTTCACCTTATTGCCAAACCACTCATCAAAACGGATTACTTCAAAGCCCATAGGGTCCCAGTAAAGCTCGTCTTGAGCTTTTATCAGGGCTTTATAATTGCGCGACTCGTCAATAGATGTTTCCTCAAAGTCGAAATGGTTTTTCACCAAACCATTCAAAATGGTGTGAATCAGTTTTGCTCTTTGTATGTTTTGCTCTTTTTGCCTTTCCAATAGCTTACGGAAACTATCAATCTTAAAGTCCACCCATTCATAATCCTCATTCTCTATCATAATCATCATCTCCAACAGGCGATAGCCCAACAACCAACCTGATTTATCTTTGGTCAATTCAGTATTCATGTTCAAGGTTTTCATCGCATCGTCATACCTTTCTTCCATAAACTCAAGATTGGCTCTTAGATACAGCCATTTGGCATGGTAGAATTTATTGGTCTTAAGCCTAGGATGATGGAAAATTTTCTCCACAGTTTCATGAGCATCTTCATAGTCCTTGTTTCTAAACTGACCGAAGAATAGCGTTTCCGTGGCCATTAATTCGTTCATCAAACCCGTGGCAAAGTACTTAACAGCGGTTCTAGCATATCCTATTGCACGCCTGTACTCACTACAATGTATTAATATACCAGCCACTGTCATATTCACACCCGCCCAGTTACTATCAGAGTATATTGAAGGACTCTCTTTTACTAACTTAAGAAACTTGAGACCAAGGCTAAGTGCCTTCTCATTATTCCGAAGTTTAGTCTCTCTCTCTACAACAGTCATATAATACCAAAAACCTACCTTAGGAGAAAGTGTTTTCTCATAGGTCTCCTTCAGGTAGTCCATCATCTCTTCCCTATAAGCGGGATTAGATACTTTTTTATTGGTACTGAATAATGACGGAACTGATAACACATAGGAGAATTCTTCTACTTTCATTAAATCCTCCAACATCTCAACATTCTTGCTGATTGACTCATTGTACTCAGCCAAAACCTTCTCATCTTTTATCCTATGAATCATACGCCTTAATGCTTGTTGTACCAAAACCTGTTCGGCAGGCAATTCATATTTCTCTGCCATGGTTGCCGCTGAATTCAAAAGATTGACTGCTTCATCAAAGGCTCCCCGTACCCGCAATATAAATGCCTGGTTGAGTATCTTATTTACTTCAAACATTGCTTTATAGTATGGAGAATCGAACTTTTTGCTAGCATCGTGCAGAAACAACACATTTAAGATATCTTTTTTCAGTCTGGCCTTTAAATGAGAAAAAGCCGAATTAGGCTTACTATCATAGAGTTTCTTTGCTGCTTTGGCATCTGTGATATCTGGATTGTTAATGACTAATTCAAAGAGTGTGGCACGTTTTCTCTCTTCTGCGTTGCTGTTCATTTTATAAAAATGACGCACCAAGCGTATTTCACCAGGCATCAATATTTTTATAAGAGCAGCTAGATTTTTCATATCGAAGCTAATATCTAAAGATACTTCTTTAGCTCCACACATCCCTCTTACAGGTTATACACAACAGATAGTGAATAGTTTCGTCGAAGAAAAAGGCTAATTAATCGAAGAAAAGGCTTATAAAAACTTGTGAGATACGTCGTTTATCGTTAAATTTGCGCATTCATCGATTAAAAATTGTTCTTTGTCGAAGTTAAAAACTGTTTAATCAGTCAACTATCTCTAAAGAGTTGAAATTTTTTCTCCCTGATTATCAATTAGTTACGAAAAATTTCAAAAAGTTTTTCACAAAAAACTTGACACGAATAAAAATCTATTATATCTTTGACCCATCAATCTACAAAAAGCACTGAGTTATCAAATAAACAAATAACTTAGTCGATTAAAAATAAAGATTGGTCGAAACTAAAAATTTAAAAAACTAAAATTATAAAGCCATGTTGGAAGTATTAATCTCAGTTCTTATCTCTACAGGTTCAGTAACACCAAAAGAAGCTCAAACTCTTACAAAAGACGAAGCTGTTCAAGTAGCACAAGATAATGGTATTGATAAGCAATACTGGATTTGGGAGATTGAAGAAGGAAGATAGTCCTTCTAGGCTTTGAAAATATAAGGGTAGTAGCCTTAAAACTGCTACCCGAAGTTAAACTTAAAGCATTGATATAGATAGGTTTAACTAAAAAATAAGGCTCTTTTCAAGAGAGTCAGACTAAAATAAGGGCACGCTATACCTTAAAAGCGTGTCAATATTTGTGTGTACGGGATTGTTATAATCTTCTGTATATCAGAGGGTTATATATGTCATTGTACGCACTTTTCCTGTCAATATATACCCTATACTTTCCTTGTGGCACCATAATATGCATGATACTTTTGGACTGTGTTTCGATTGCAAGATTGAAGTTCACAGGATTTAAAAACCAAAAAATGTCAATTATGGAACTGAAAAAATTACCAAACACTGACGCTGAGAGAATTCAAGCTTTGAGGATTGCATACCAAAAAGCTATCACTACCCCAAAAAGCGATTTGGCTTTTTCTGCAGAAATGCTGAAATACCTTAAACCGTTCATGACTAAGCTATACAGCGAAATGTCAGGATTAAGCGAGAAGGGCCAAAACCAAGCTAGCTCAATGATGCTTCGTCAAGTTATTGATGAGTTATTGAAGGATATTTGGGAAGAAGTAGAAATTACTTACAGCTCTCTTGAGTATGGCTACAGAATGGAAAAGTTGATGGAGTATGGTGTAATCAACTCTCATGACTTTGGCTATGACTATGCTGAAAAAGTAGCTTGCTAATCCTCAGTTAAGAAAACAAAGAATACAAAATGTTAGCGCCACACGTAAATAATATGAGTTTCGCAGAAACATATTCGAATGTACACATACTGAAGAGTGGTTCATACAAGCGCTTCGGTCCTGCTAAAGAAGTTTTTACTTCAGAGGAAATTAGCCCATGCAGTATTATCCTTGAAAATGGCACTAAAGAAAGCCGCCAGATATCACTACAAATAAAAAAGGACGAAACAGGCAGGTGGTATAATTACGAAGAAGGCCAAATGATCCTCTCAAAAAAAGTAGTTTGTCGCATTGCAAGCCATGGAAAAGGCTCACAGGTAAGCATCAAAATACTCCATAATTGACCCTTTCTCTCAATTTTGGTTTACCTGTTTTTAAAGTCGCGACCTACTTTTATTACCCAACCTATACCTAAACCCCAATTATTTTTTTAGATTCAATGCTCATTAAAGCATTGGATAAATGGCTTACGAGTTCTACGACGGTGAAGTAGTCGAAATTCGAGACATAACACCAGTAATCAAACGTTTCTTTATTAAAGTCAATGATTTTGACACTTTTGACTTTGCACCTGGTCAATTTGTAATGCTTGATTTACCTATTGAGTCCAAACGCACCACCCGTAGCTATTCGATAGCATCAAACCCTAACGGAACCAATATTTTCGAATTGGTTATAGTGCTTAAAACTGACGGTGCAGGAACCCCTTATTTATTTGATTACGACCAGGTTAAACCTGGAACTCCCTTAAAGATTTCAAAGGCCATTGGTAAGTTTACCCTACCTGGGCATATCGAAAACGAAATCTGTTTTATCTGCACTGGTACTGGTATTGCTCCATTTCGTTCAATGATTTTGGATATGATTCACGAAGGACAAACCAACCATCATATTAACTTAATTTTTGGTTGCCGCTATGCTGGGGACATTCTGTATCGAGAAGAGTTTGAAAGCCTAAAAAGCCAAATGCCTCACTTTAACTATTACCCGGTTCTATCACGGGATAGCGATTGGCCTGGTGAAAAAGGCTATGTACACGGCGTTTATGAAAAGCTATATAGTGATGGCAGGCCTGCCCTATTTTATATATGCGGATGGAAGGAAATGATAATGCAGGCCAGAGGCAAACTACTGGATATGGGTTATGACAAATCCCAAATTAAATTTGAGTTATATGATTAACTCATCTTGTATACTGCATATATCAACAGCACACAGATACCTACACTAATCAAAACGTTAATAACTGCAAGCCCCAAATTACCAGACTTAATCAATTCAAAAGTCTCAAGGCTGAAGGTAGAAAAAGTACTAAAGCCACCACAAAATCCTGTCATTGCGAAAAGTATAAAAGCCTTATTGTCGGGCATTTTCTTAAGAAAAAAGAACACCAGACAAGCTAATATAATAGAACTTAAAACATTAGATATTAGGGTAGCCAGCGGAAATGCTGAGTGGTAGTGGCTTAACAGCCTGGAAACCCCGTATCTGGTTATACTGCCCAGTCCACCCCCTATGAATACAGCAATAAAATTCATCCCGAGCTCCCAAGTTTTTGTTGAAAGTACACGTATCCCCTAAAGACAAGAAAACCGAGACCTGAACCATATATTGCCCCAGCTAAAACATCTCCTGGGTAATGCACACCAAGATATACCCTACTATACATATTAAGCAAAGCCCACACGAATAATATCACAGGCAGCCATCTATAACTTCCCCTCATGAGTAATGATAGGAAAGTAGCCAAAGCGAATGTATTTGTGGCATGCGATGATAGAAAACCAAACTGCCCGCCACACTTATTGTTTACCAAATGAACCAATCCCTGTAACTCTGGCTCATGGCATGGCCTAAGGCGCTTAAAAACATCTTTAAACAGATGAACCGATGTTTGGTCAGCTACTACAATCAAGAAACCTACTGCAAGCAACGCCCCAAATAGCTTCATGCCCATCTGCTTATACAAAGGCACCAGAAGTATTACATATAATGGAACCCATGTGAGCTTATAGCTCACATGGGACATGATAGTATCTGCCCACTCTGCATTAAGACCATTAATAAGTAGAAATAATTCTTTATCCAATGTTAGCATAAACAGCATAATAATAAACAAAAAAACGCCATCCTTTGCTGGATGGCGCTTACACTATATACTTATTGATTTGTAAACAGGTTTATGTTTATTTAACTATTACAAACTTTTGGGTTGCTATTTTTTCTCCTGCCCTTACGGTAATGAAATAGTTACCAGCAGCGTAGTTGCCTACGTTATGATTAATCTGATAAGCGCCTTTTATGCTAGCTCCCTTATATACTCTCTCAACTAATTTACCTTCTTGATTGTGTATCTCTATCTCAACAATAGAGGTATTATTTAAAGTATAGCCAAGTTGAATTTTATCAGTAGCAGGGTTTGGGAAGACAGTAACACCTGCCGTTCCTCCATCAATTTCTTCAGTGCCAACTGAACCAGTGCCTAACACGAGAATATCATCCACTGAAATTAAGTTATCATCATCAGACCTATGCCTGAAAGCGATATAAATGCTCTGTCCTTCATAAGCAGCTAAGCTCCTGGTCCATTGTTGCAATATACCAGCATTACGAGTTGGATCAGCGGTATCAGGCTCGATAGAAGTATGCATGATACCATCTGTAAATACATAGGTAGTAGTGTCTTCTATATCTATGGTGTTGTTACCGTCAAATTCGGCAAAAACAGCTAAAGTATCCGTGAATTCAAAATCTTCCAAACCTCCTGTAGATACCAATACCTGATAACCATCCATATATCTGGGTAATTGAAACGGAGCTGATTTCCAGTGTAAAGTAGCTTGATTATCAGCTATCCAAATACGTGGGGTAACCAGCCAATTATCAGAACCATCCACTTCACCCGCTAACCATGAAGAACTTCCCATTACCACGTTATTTGAATCTACATCTGCATATCCCAACGATATAAACCACTCATTAGGTCTATCGTTGGCATCGTTTATGCCATCCCAATCCACATTAAGCCATTGAGTTTGATTGTCAATTTGGTCACCGAAAATACCTACCACTATATGGTCAAATCCAGCTAAAGTATCCTCAAAATTCTCCCAAAGCAAAGTATCATTTTGCGCTTTTGCCCCAAGCGCCATAAAAGAAATAAAAAGTAGTGCGTAAATTTTTCTCATAACCATTGTTTGTCGTTAGCAGTATTGCAAATTTAAGACTATAAGCAGTAAAACGAAAGTTTCCAGCCTTAAATAGCTAAAAAAGGAAGCCAATCAGAAAGGGAATTCTTTGTTAAAAACTATTTGACAACCAACATTTTTTTAGTAATCCTTCCTGTAGCAGTTTTGATAGAATAGTAGTAGCTACCAGATGATAACTCCATTACATCAACCGTCATTTTATGCTGACCTGCATTAATATCATTCTGGCGCACTTCTTTAATCCTCCTACCACCCACATCATAAATTTCAAGTGAGAGTTTTTCTGTGTATTCTTGCAACTCAAATTGGATTACTACCTCACTACTCGCTGGATTAGGCGTACTCTGATACATCCTAATACCTTCAAAAAATGCTTCTTCTTCAATACCTGAAGTGCTGGCATCAATCACGGGCCAAATAGCAAAGTCCACATTCAAGTCCCAGGCAACATACATAGTATGCCATGTATCATCCATCCACTTCTCCCAAGACCTTTCTGAAACACTTGCATCTCCATCAGCAGTAGTGTATAGGCCTAAAGTATCTCCTGAGGAAAGTTGGCTGAAGTCGACACTAACTGCAAAATCACCATACAAAATAAGGTCGTTGAAAAGAACAGTCGTAAATTCAGCTATATCAATATCAGAAACTAACACTTCCGCAGAATCTATTCTACTACCCGGTGCATTATCTACATCACCTCCAGAAGCAGTACCAATACCATCTCTATTATGTAGTTTAACCTTTAGCTTGGAATTACTATCCCCCGAATTCGCATCTTTAGCACCAAACCATAGCAGGACTTCCTTAAGTACAAATGAAGAATCTATAACAAAAACCTGTGCCTTAACCTTATCCCCGTATTGGTTATTACCACTGGAATACCCGCTGCCAGGTGATTCATAAACGGTAGCTACACTCTCAAAAAAATCATCAAAACCTAATGTATCAGTAGCAAGAGCTTTAGGTTGACCCAGCGAAATGGGTCTATCGTTTCGCTGCTTGCCTTTGGTGTAATTCTTTTGAGCAAAGGCTTGAATGGAAAATAAACACACAAGGGCACTCAAGTATATAGACAACTTCATTCTCACTAATTTGTATAAATAAAAAAGTCCCGTAAAGAACGGGACTTTTTTATAAAACTTGTGTATTTATTACTTAGTAACAATCATTTTCTTAGTCAAACGATTATCACCAGTTTTTAGGGTGTAGTAGTAAGTACCACTTGAAAGTACAGAAGCATCAAGGGTTAAAGAGTGCTTACCTGCACCTTGCTCACCAACGTTCACTTCATGTACTTTTCTTCCAGTTACGTCAAACACTTCAATCTCAACTTTTTCAGTATACTGACCAAGTTGGTATTTGATAGTAGTCATTCTGTCAGTTGGGTTTGGCTGGTTTTGATACAATTTGTTACCAAACTCATTAGCCTCGTTCAAGCCAACATCATCAGTTTCAGTAATAACGATATGGTCTAACCAAAAAACATCACCATCGTTTGTGTTATGCCAGAAACCAATATAAACTCTTTCAGTTGCCCAATTGCTCAAGCTGGCTTCGTGCTCTGTCCAAACAGTATCAGAAGCTGGTTGAGTACATCCTGGAGGAAGGCAATCAGCTTTACTAAATATCTGTGGAGATGTTTGTGGGTCTAGGTCAGTATATGCATCCAAACCTGTAGTGGAAACAAGCACCTTAAAGCCATCAGTATAAGCTGGGTTTGACTTATTCAGGAATGTGATTTTAGCCCCACCCGTAGGAATAGTAATTGGTCCAAAAGAGAACCAGTTATCGGCTTGCCCTGGAGGATCAAACCATGAAGTTGCACCAAAGAAGAATGCTGAATCCACATCCCATCCTGGCGTGAAATCATTAGGGTCTAACGAATAAAAGAAGTTGAAATCAGACTCCCAACCACTTTGAGCATTGTATGGCGTTAGGCCATCAACATCTGTGTTTGCATACGCAAAGTCGTTTTGGTCATCTGGATTGGTAATGAAGAAACCATTACCATCAAATAAGAACAGCGTGTCACCAGGGGCTGCAGCCGATACTTTTGGTGTGTGATGATAAAATTGCTTTCCACCCATGTTATAAGATTTAGCTTGAGCAAATACTGCTACGCTCAAACAAACCCCTAAAATTGATAAGTAGATTTTTTTCATTTTGTCGAGATTTTAGTTAATTAGAGTTAATAATCTAGTTACGGTAAATGCAAATTTAAAGATTTTTTAACAAATATTACGAGCTTTCTAATGTTAAATCTTTATCCAAAGCCAAGCTTTTTAGTGTTTTTCGATACTTTAGTCCAATTGAAACTCTTCAGGGTTAAACCTCCATTTTTTTAACACAACACACCCTACAACAGATATATTATATAGGGTCTAGTTTATAAATTACCCGGCAGCAACTTCATTCTCAATATACTCCTCAATTGGAGCACAAGTACATATGAGGTTCCTATCGCCATACGCATTGTCGACCCTGCCTACTGGAGGCCAGAACTTAGCTTCATATAAATATGGTAAGGCGTATACAGCTTTTCCGCGACTGTAAGGTTTATCCCATTCACCACTTATAACTGTTTTAGCCGTGTGTGGAGCATTTTTCAAAACATTATTGGCTTTATCAGCTGTTTCGTTAGCAATTTCATCAATTTCATTTCTTATAGCCAATAAAGCATCACAAAATTTATCTAACTCAGCTTTTGATTCGCTTTCAGTTGGCTCCACCATAATGGTTCCGGGCACCGGGAATGATACTGTTGGGGCATGAAATCCATAGTCTATTAACCTTTTGGCTATATCTTCCACTTCAACACCCACTTTTTTGAACTCTCTGCAGTCCAATATCATCTCATGCGCGACGTGACCCATTGCTCCTTTATATAAGACCGGATATGCACCTTCAAGCCTGCTCTTCATATAGTTAGCATTGAGCATTGCTATTTTAGTAGAGTCGGTACAACCCTTAGCTCCCAGCATTTTTACATATGCATAAGAGATAAGCAATATTAATGCACTACCCCAAGGGGCTGCTGAAATAGCAGATATCCCTTGGCTACCGCCCGTTTTTACAACGGCATGTGAAGGAAGAAATGGCTCTAAGTGTGCAGCCACACCAATTGGACCAACACCCGGACCACCACCACCATGAGGGATAGCAAATGTTTTATGTAAATTCAGGTGACATACATCAGCGCCAATAGCAGCAGGATTGGTTAAACCAACCTGAGCATTCATATTAGCCCCATCCATGTATACCTGACCACCGTTCTCATGGATAATCTTGGTTACCTCTTTTATACCTTCCTCAAATACACCGTGTGTAGAAGGGTAAGTAACCATCAGGCATGAGAGGTTGTCCTTATGTTGTTCTGCTTTCGCCCTAAGGTCATCAATGTCAATGTTTCCATTTTTATCGCACTTGACAACTACTACCTGCATACCAGCCATTACAGCACTTGCAGGATTAGTGCCATGAGCTGAAGAAGGTATTAACGATACATTTCTATGTCCCTCACCCCTGCTTTGGTGGTACTTATCAATTACCATCAACCCAGCATACTCTCCTTGTGCACCAGAATTGGGTTGAAATGAAACAGCAGCAAATCCGGTTATTTCGCATAGAGATTGCTCCAATTCGTCAATTACCATTGAATAGCCTTTGGCCTGATATAATGGAGCAAATGGATGCATCTCTGCAAACTCAGCCATAGTAATAGGATACAGCTCTGTAGCTGCATTCAACTTCATGGTGCATGAGCCCAATGAAATCATTGAGTGCGTGAGTGAAAGGTCTTTATTCTCTAACCTTTTTATGTAACGCATCATCTCTGTTTCAGAGTGATAGGAATTAAATACTTCCTCTTCCATAAAGGCACTGGTTCTCAAAAAACCCGCTTTAATAGGAGAAGTGATATTATCCAAATTGGTAGTATTAATAGCCACCTCAGGGCCTTTCAATGCAGTACTAAAAATAGATAGGATGTGGAGAACATCTTCCAATGAAGTTGTCTCGTCAACACTCACCCCTACATCGCCATCCTCAAAATAACGGAAGTTAACATGAGATTTCTCTGCCAATTCGCGTATTTCAGTAACAGTAACTTCAGCAGGTACTTGTATTTTAAGGGTATCAAAATAAACACCATTTTGATTTTGACAACCCAACTTTTGTAGCTCTTCAGCCAGCAATACTGAGGTATGATGTACCTTATCAGCAATTCTTTTTAAACCAACAGGGCCGTGGTATACAGCATACATACTAGCCATGGTAGCCAATAATGCCTGTGCGGTACAGATATTAGAAGTAGCTCTATCCCTCTTGATATGCTGTTCACGGGTTTGTAAAGCCATCCTTAGGGCACGGTCTCCATTGGAGTCAATGGATACACCTATTATCCTTCCAGGAACATTTCTTTTGAAATCTTCTCGAGTAGCAAAAAATGCAGCATGTGGTCCCCCATAACCCAGTGGCACACCAAAGCGTTGAGTTGAACCAACTACAACATCAGCACCCCACTCACCAGGAGGGGTTAGTTTTACCAAGCTAAGCAAATCAGTAGCCACAGCTACCAATACGTCATTTTCATGAGCTTTATCCACAAACGCCTTGTAATCTATTACATTACCATCTGAATCAGGATATTGAAGCATAGCACCAAACACCTTATCATTAAAGTGGAATTCATTATAGTCACCTATAATCAACTCAATGCCCAATGGCTTTGAGCGAGTTTTTAATAGATCGATTGTTTGTGGGTAGCATTTACGGGAAACGAAGAACACATTGGCATTGCGCGCTTTAGAATCCCTGCTTCTTAATGAATGAATCATGGTCATGGCTTCAGCTGCTGCCGTTGCTTCATCTAATAATGAAGCATTAGCTAACTGCATTCCAGTTAGGTCACATACCAAAGTTTGGAAGTTAAGTAATGCTTCTAACCTACCTTGAGCAATTTCTGCCTGATAAGGAGTATAAGCGGTATACCAACCTGGATTTTCCAATACGTTTCTCTTTACAACCGAAGGAATGATACAGTTGTAATACCCCATACCGATGTACGATTTAAAAACTTTGTTCTTAGCTGCAATTTCCCTGATATGGCTCAGGTATTCATACTCACTCATTGCAGCTGCAATATTCAATGGCTTTTCAAGCCTTATTGATGCTGGAACGGTTTCATTAATCAACGTATCAATATCAGCCACACCAATGGCTTTTACCATCTCAGCTATTTCTTTTTCCCTTGGGCCAATGTGCCTTGAAGAAAACTGTTCTTTGTTCATTTGGGGCATTTTATAAAAATGACTGCAAAGATATTACTTCTTAATGGTAGATAGTAAATTTTGCAATGAAGATTTCACAAGTTCTCAACTACCCAATCCAAAACCCATTTCTTTCAATATCTTTGACAGCATCATTCAACACTTCTTGTATTGGAGTCTTACCCTATATACATACGCCACACTTTAGCATTAATTCTTATTGCTCTTTTTTGTCTGCCAGTTGTTGCCCAGGATAGAAAAAAAGACAAAATATTGATGAATAACGCTAAGGTGATTGAGGGCTATGTGGTAGAAGTAGGACCATACGAGGTAAAATACCGTAATGAAAGGTTGCAGAAAAAAGCCGACAAAGAAGGTTGGGATAAGCACATTGAAGAAAAAACCAATGAGTTGGAAACTGAATTTGAGGCAGCCACTAAAGGCCTGAACCCAGATATGTTTCTTGATGACAGGAAAAGAGTGGAAAACCTGAGGTATGAAAAGGCGGAAAAATTGGATGACCTCACTTCAAAATACAGTAAGAAAAAGTATGTGCAGGATGTGTTTTCTGTTACCTATGGTGAGACAGGTGAGGAAGTAATTGTTTACAGCCCGGACACACTTGGGCTCTTTGTAATCGATAGCCTTTCACCAGACCTAGAATATTCGGTATCTGAAATGAGAAGATACTTACAAGGCCGCACCGACGGTAAAAATCACAAAGCTCCGTTAGCCACCGTTGGTGGCATAGCCGTGGGTGGTGTAGGAGCCTTTCTGGGTGCCTTTTATGGCCCTTTGCTGCCAGCAGCTTATGTTTTGATTGTATCGGCGACTCAACCCAGGGTGAACGAAGATATAGTGAACGACAAGAAGCTAATCGGTGATGAAGCCTATGAAGATGGTTATATAAAGTCAGCCAGGCGCAAGAAGATTAAGAATATCGTTATCAGTTCAATGACCACCCTGGTTGCGGGAGTAGCAACATTAACTGTAGTATTGAATTAAAGACATCTTTTGAGAGTTCTCGGAAAAACCCTTGACTTTTTTGTTTTCGGAAACATAGTAGTCTCGCTAGGCACAACGGGCCTCACTGGAGTAACCCTATATACCCTTGATACCTACCGCCCTGACTTATTAATTTTTACTTTTTTCAGCACACTTTTTATCTATAACCTTAGTCTGGTACTTGGCAATCGAAAGCTTGAAACAGCCAACTCACCTGTGCGCAGGCATCAATGGTTATTGGCTCACAACACTTTGCTCTCTGTAATGGGCCTGGTGGCCTTGGTTATATCCCTTAGCTTTTTGCTATTCAGCATTGACATTTATACCGTTCTTTTTCTTGCTCCGTTTGGACTATTGGCAGCTGCTTATTCGTTTCCGATAAAAATTGCAGGGAGAACGTATGTGATTAGGGAAGGTGGGCTGAATAAAATCTTCTTAATCACTTTGATTTGGGGAGTAATGACTGTTTTGCTACCCATTGCTGAAGTGCTGGGGCTTAATGCATTGCTATCCCTTGACACCCTTGTTTTGTTTATAAGTAGGATGGCATTTGTTCTGGCCATTACCATCCCGTTTGATATTCGAGACTTAAGATATGATAAAGAGACGGGGGTTACTACAATACCCAGGATAATTGGCGAAAAGAAGGCAAAAGCTATGTCTGTTGCCCTGATGTTTATTTTTATTGCTCTTTCGAGCTTCTATTATAGCTCAATGTATGAAGTTCAAAGACTAGTTTTTATCGGTCTTTTAATCAGTGGACTTACAACAACCGTTATTCTACTCCTATGTAATAAGAATAGACCAGAATACTATTTCTCCTTTCTAATAGAAAGCACCAGCTTTTTGCAGTTCTTTTTTGTGTGGTTGATGTTCCAGTTTTAAGCAAAAACCTTATCCAAAGCTGTGTTGATTGTAGAAATCGTTTTCTCTATATCCTCATTACTATGGGCTTCTGAAACAAAACCCACTTCATAGCCTGATGGCCCCAAATAAACACCGTTCTCCAGCAAGCCATTGTAAAAATTAGTGAACTTGCTCATACTGTCACCGTCAATTTGGTCAGCACTTTGGATTTTTCCATCTTTAGAGAAAGTCAGCCAGAAAATAGAACCAATGGTTAGCACTCTCGCTTCATAATTTTTCTCTTGGCAATGCCAGTTTATATTGTCCGCTAATTGCCTGGTTCTGACCTGCAATGATTGATAAAAACCCTCCTTTAAGCATTGTTCCAGTTGGGCTTTACCGGCCGCCATGGCTATTGGGTTACCCGATAGGGTGCCTGCCTGGTATACCCCACCCTCTGGTGAAATGCAAGACATAATCTCCTTGCTTGAAGCATAAGCGCCGACAGGTAATCCGCCTCCAATGATTTTGCCATAAGTCATAATATCAGGCTGGATATCATAGTAACCAGCCGCACCTTCAAATCCTATCCTGAAGCCGCTAATTACTTCGTCGAATATCAAAAGGGATTTATTCGTGGAGCATATATCCCTTAAACCCAAAAGGAACTCGCTATCCTGTATTAATAATCCATTATTAGCTGGCACAGGTTCTATAAGGATACAGGCTATTTGGTCTTTGAATTGCCTGAAAGCTTCTTCCACGGCAGCCAGATTATTTAGTGGAAGAACGATAGTATCACTTATTTGTGAGGCTGGTACTCCCTCTGACGAAGATGTCCCAAAGGTTGCCAGACCAGAACCAGCTTTCACTAGCATCGAATCAAAATGCCCATGATAACACCCCTCGAACTTGATAACCTTATCTTTCTTGGTGTATCCACGAGCCAAACGCACTGCCGACATCACAGCCTCCGTTCCTGAACTCACAAAACGAATTTTTTCAATAAACCTGTGATTATTCAAGATTAGCCCTGCTAACTCATTCTCTTTGCGAGTAGGCGCTCCAAAAGAAGTCCCATAACTCAAAGCTTCCTCTACCGCCTTGCGCACATTAGGATTATTGTGACCTAAAATCAATGGTCCCCATGAGCAGCAATAGTCAATAAATTCATTACCATCAGCATCCCAAATATGGCTACCATCCCCCTTCTCAATAAACAACGGATTACCACCCACTGATTTAAATGCCCTAACCGGTGAATTTACCCCACCTGGGAAATATTGCTTTGCCTTGTCGAAAAGTGCTATTGATTTATCGCGATTCATGCTCTTGGATTTGGCTGGCTAATATAAGCTAATTCTTATCTTTGACCCATAGGATATGGAATACGTCAACTCACCTGATTTTGCTGCTAGCCTTGATAAACAAGACCCGTTGGCATCATATAGAAACCAATTTTTAATCCCACAAGTAAATGGAAAGGATACTATCTATTTCTGCGGAAACTCATTAGGACTGCAGCCTAAAACGGCTAAGAATGCACTTGAGCAGGAACTGAATGACTGGGCAGCCTTAGGTGTGGAAGGTCATTTACATGCTAAGAACCCATGGTGGTCGTATCACGAAATGTTCTCAGAACCACTGGCACGATTGGTAGGTGCACAACCTGATGAAGTTGTTGCTATGAATGGGCTTACAGTGAATTTGCATCTTTTGATGATTTCCTTTTACCAGCCTAGTGGAAAACGTAAAAAGATATTATTTGAGGATGGGCCATTCTCGTCAGACAGGTATGCAATGGCTTCACAAGCGCAGCAAAGAGGGCTTAGCCCAGAGGACGTATTAGTAGAAATGCACCCAAGGCAGGGAGAAGCCACCTTAAGAACAGAAGATATTATTGCCAAAATAGAAGAACTGGGTGATGAATTGGCTTTGGTAATGTTTGGCGGGGTGAACTATTACACCGGGCAAGCTTTTGACATTCGCACTATTACTGAAGCCGCTCATAAGGTAGGAGCTATTGCTGGTTTTGACCTTGCACATGCCATGGGGAATATACCTATGTATTTGCACAACTGGGATGTAGATTTTGCTTGCTGGTGTAGCTACAAGTACCTGAATTCGGGACCCGGCAGTATATCTGGAATATACGTAAATGAAAGGCACGGTAACAACCCGGAATTGATAAGGTTAGCGGGCTGGTGGGGTAACGACCCTGATACCCGTTTCCAAATGCCTGAGAAATTTATTCCATCAAAAGGGGCTACTGGATGGCAATTGAGTAACGCACCAGTTTTTTCAATGGCAGTTCATAAAGCCTCATTAGACATTTTTGAGGAAGCTGGAATTGGACAGCTTCGCCAAAAGAGCGAACTACTGACGGGATATTTGGAGTTTATAATAGATGATATCAATCAAAAAGCAGGCAACGTAATATCCATTATTACCCCAAGGAACAAGGAAGAGCGCGGTTGCCAGCTTTCACTTATTTTGAAAGAGAATGGCAAGGCAACACATAATGCTTTGATGAAACAAGGGGTTATTTCAGATTGGCGCAACCCCAATGTAATGCGTATCGCCCCAGTTCCACTTTACAATACCTATACAGACGTATGGACTTTTGGTGACTTACTGTTAAAACAAGTCCATGCTTAAAAAGTCTTACACAAAAGATAAAATAGAAGCAGGCTGCGACGAAGCAGGGCGTGGCTGTCTTGCAGGCCCAGTATTTGCAGCAGCTGTTATACTACCTAAAAGGTTCAAAGCCCCAGGCTTGACTGACTCTAAAAAGATAAGCGAAAAACTACGTAACGAGTTAAGAGTAATTATTGAAGAAACAGCTTTGGATTGGGCAGTCGGTGTGGTAGACAATAATGAAATAGACAAAATTAACATACTCAACGCCTCGTTTCTTGCCATGCATCGGGCAATTGATCAACTAAAAACCAAGCCTGAGATACTACTGATAGACGGCAACCGTTTCAATAAGTATAAGGATGTTGAGCATCAATGCATCATAGGTGGTGACGGTAAGTACTTACACATAGCTGCTGCATCCATTCTTGCAAAAACCCATAGAGATGAATACATGAAAAAGATACATGATGAACACCCCGAGTATGGTTGGCTCCAAAACAAAGGATATGCCACCCTGACACACAGAAATGCCATTCATAAGTATGGAGCTTGTGAGTACCACAGAAAAAGTTATGCTATTTTTCAGCCTGAATTACCTTTAAAATTTTAAACTTATTTGACACTTTTACGTAGAAATCTCAATCGACCTTAAACACCTCACTATCAAACCAGTAAAGACCTACTTGTGAAGAAGATAATCATAGCAATTATAACCCTTGTTGTGATAGCTGTTGGAGTAGCGGGATATATCATTTACCAAAAGCAAATTGCCCCGCCTAGTCCTGTTGCCAAGGCTATTTCAACTGATGCTGCAGTTGTTTTTAGGTTTAATAATTTAAGTAATGCCTGGAATACCCTTTCCGCGACACCATATCTAGAAGATTTATCTAGCGTTGATGTTCTCCAAATGATTTTTAGTGATGCTGCATTTCTTGACTCACTGATTCAGAACAATAGCGATGCAGCATATATTTTCTCTGAAAGTGATGTGTGGGCTACTATACACTCCGTAAACAATGAACAGGCTTACTGCTTTTATGCACAATTGCCCGCAGTAAACCTGAGAAAAAGGGTAGACGAGTTAATCAACTCCTTGCTCAATGACTCTGTAAATATTGCTTCTCTTAGCCATCGAGAAGTTCCAATAAAGAAGTTCACCTTCAAGGATAGCGAGTCTTTTTACGCGGTGCAAAAAGGTGTTTTTATTTACAGTCATTCACTTGACTTGATGAAACGCTCTATTGAGCAATTGAGTAACGAAAACTCAGTAGCTACCGATAAATTCTTTCAACAAGCATTGGAAACGGCAGGCACCAAAGTGGATGGTAACATCTTCGTCAATTTTAGGACTGTTCCTGATTTCTTGCGAGTATTTTTCAAAGAGGAATTGAAGCAAAACTATGGTCATATATCAGAATTTGGGGCCTGGGCAGAAGTTGACATAAATATAAAAGAAGATGGGCTGATGCTCAATGGTTTCAGCTTCTCAAATGACACGGCAGGGCATTACCTGAATGTCTTCAGTAAGCAAGCACCGCAAGCAGTGGAATTTCCTGCTGTATTGCCAGACAATACAGCTTCTTTCTTGTTTTTCGGGATAGAGAATGTAATCACTTTTTACGCCGATTACCAGGAAGATTTAGGTAGAAAAGGGCGATTAGAAGAATATCGCAAACAGATAAACGAAATAAATAAAGAGTATGGCATAGATGTAGAGCTCGACCTATTATCATGGATAGGACATGAAATGGGGGTTGCTATTGTCGAGCCCAGTGCGACTACCTTTGCTAATGAAACATATGCCATATTACGCGCTGCCAATATTGAGAGTACGATTAGAACATTGGATGGCTTAGTTGAATCACTAGAGGCTAAATCTGGTGTTAAGGGTGAAAGTGAAACTTACAACAATTATGGTATTAAGTACATCGCCTTGCCTAAGATATTACCCAGGTTATTTGGTTCTGCATTTGAGCAATTACAGGAGTCATACTATACCATCATCGGTAATTATGTAGTTTTTGGAAATAACATACCAGCGTTGAAGGAATTCATCAATAGCTACCTTTCTGATAAAACACTCAACAAGGATTTATACTACGCTGACTTTTCTGAAAATCTCTCTGACCAGTTCAATATCTTTCTTTATTCCAACTTCAGTAAGTCTAAGAACATCTATAAATCATATACCAACCAAAGTGCCACTGATTTGTTGGATGAGCAAAAAGACCTGTTCCATAATTTTGAAGCACTTTCTATTCAAATAAGCGCGAATACGGGTTCTTTCTACAATAACGCATATATCAAATACAACCCTTCCAGAGAGGCAAGCGCATCGTCTTCACTTGAAGCCAGATTGGATACCACTTTTAGCGTGGCACCTACTATTTTCGTAAATCACTACTCAGATGAAAATGAGATTTTCATTCAAGATGATGGGAACACTATATACTTATTGAATAATACTGGACAGGTGTTATGGAGCAAGAAGCTCCCAGAGAAAATCATGGGCGAAGTGCATCAAGTGGATGTGTATAAAAACAACAAATTCCAGCTATTCTTTAACACCAAAAACTACCTATACCTGGTTGATAGGAATGGGGACGATGTGGAAAATTTCCCTGTTAAACTGAAGTCACCAGCAACCTGCCCCGTTGCAGTTTTTGATTATGTAAAGAATAAGGACTATCGCTTTGTGATAGGGTGTGAAGACCTTGAGGTGTACAATTATAACAAGACGGGAAAGGAAGTTAGAGGTTGGAAATTCAAAAAGGCTAAAGCTACATTTATTCACCCATTTCAACATGTACTGATTAAAGGGAAGGATTACATAGTAAATTATGATGTGGATGGTAGGTTATATGGCGTTGATAGGCGTGGAAAAACCCGAATGAAATTCAATGATAATATAGACTTCTCGCCCAATAATCAGTTGAGTATCTGGAAAACTTCTGATCCAAAAACATCAGATATTATAGCTACAGATACCACTGGTAAAATTTATCAAATATCATTTACTGGCAAGGTAGAGACTTTTAAACTGCAAGAATTTACGGGCAAACATTATTTCAAGGTGCTGGATTTTGCAGGCGATAATAAACCTGAATACATCTTTTTTGATTTGAACCAACTAAGTGTGTTTAAAGAAGACAGGACACTTGATTACAAAATAAGGTTTGATGACCAAATAAAGTATGGGCCCCAATTCTTCCGCTACGCAGATGGCTCTTGGAAAATAGGAGTAGTATCTGATTTGACTAATGAGATATTCCTTTACAATGCGGACGGCACACTGGTTGGTGGGTTTCCAATTCAAGGTAATACCCCATTTGATATTTCTGTGATTAATTCCAAGCAACCATTAACCTTGGCAACAGGCACAGGGGACAATATCATCACCATTTACCCGATTGAGTAGTTTATCCTCTTTCGATAAACGACTTAACTAGCAGTAGCACATCCCGTTCCTTAAGGCATACCAAAACTCTTGGATATGCCAAATTATAAGACATACTTGAAATATACGGCACTTGCTGTCATTGCCACATTGACGCTGAACTCATGCACTAAGGATTACTTTGATATGGATAATGTAGCTGATGGGAATTGGAATCCCAGCCTGGCTGCTCCCTTGGTAAACTCAAGCTTAAACATGGAAAACATGATTGCTGAGTATGACAATGAAGACTTAGTGCAAGTTGATGAAAACAACTTTATCAGCCTTTACTACAAAAGCAAGATATATACCATGGAAGTGGGAGAATTGGTGGACATACCCAATCAAGCTTTGCCAAAAAGTATACAATTAGATGCCACAGAACAAGCTGCACTTATTACAAATGGTTCAGTTCAGGCAGATAGGGTCGATAACTTTCAGTTTGATACTGGCGGAGAAGCTGAAATCACCTCAATGAACATTAAGTCAGGAGCTGTACAGGTAAACCTATCTTCCCAATTTCAGCAAAGTGGCACCCTTACCATCATTTTACCTAAAGTAAAGAAAGTGGGCACTCCCTTTAGGATGGTGATACCCCTAAATTATACTGGCTCAGTGCCTTTGACTGTTGAGCAATCGGCTTACCTGTCTGGTTATCAGATGGAAATGGAAGCACAAGGCGGTGGCAATGAGATTGAAATACAATATGAATTAGCACTTGAAAATTCTGGTAATACTGTGCTACCAACTGATGCCGTTAATCTTCTTATCAGTTTTAATGACCTGAAGTTTTCAGCCCTGTTTGGATACTTGGGTCAACATAATATGGAAATCCCTGCCGATAGCATTGATGTTAACCTGTTTAACAACTCAATAGCTGGCAACTTTACGCTTGAAGACCCTAGGTTTAATTTAATTATTCACAACTCATTTGGTATGCCGGTGGCAGCAGAAGTTGTTCAGTTTGATGCCATCTCCAATTCAGGAACTATTGCATTTAACGGTCCAAATATTCCGGGACAGTTGAATGTGAATAGCCCAAACATGAGTCAAATTGGTGAGTCAGTAACTACTGAAATATATCTGGATAGAAACAACAGCAACATTGCTGAAATATTGAACAGTAAGCCGCATCAAATTATCTACCAAATGAATGGTTTAGGTAATCCTAATGGGCAAACCAGTAACAACTTTGCAACCGACTCAAGCAAGGTGGACGTGGAAATAGAAATGGAACTTCCCCTACATGGTGCTGTGAGCAACCTAGTGATACAAGACACTTTGGGTTTCAATTTTAAGCAAGATATCAATATGATTGAAGAAGCCATGTTTAGGTTAGATATTGAAAATGGTTTCCCAATTGATGCCAAGGTACAGCTATACTTTACTGATGCCTACCACAACGTATTGGATAGCCTTATTATCGGCAATACTTCTATCATCAGTTCAGGGGTTCTTGGGTCTAACGGTAGGGTTAGTCAACCTAGCAAAAAGGTAACTGATGTATTTATGGACACTGAAAGAATTGCTAACATCCGCCAGGTGGAAAAGGTGATTATCCGTGGTGATTTGTCTACATCACAGCAAGGCTCAACCCCGGTTAAAATCTATTCTGACTACACTCTTGACGTGAGAGTTGGAGCACAAACCAAGTTGAACATTAGCCTGTAATTCTTCAAGGAAACCGATAAACTGAAAGAAGATGAAAAATTTAACAGCCATAGTAGCCTTATCATTTGTGTTTAGTCTTCCGGCTGCTGCACAAGAGTTGATAAGCACTACTTTTTCGTCATTGCCACAGGCAAGTTATGCTAACCCAGCCAAAACACCTGATGCTAAATGGTATGTTGGAATACCAGGCTTAGGTTCCACAAGCCTTTCTTTTACACATACTGGCTTTGCATACAGCGATTTGATAAGGAAAAGAGATGACGACTCATTAATGGTTGACATTGAAAATGCCCTATCACAAATGAAAGCCAGCAATTATATGTCATTCAGGTTAAATATGGATTTAGTGAATTTCGGTTTCAGGGTTGGAAAAAACCACTTTTCTTTTAATGCTACGGAAAAGGTAATCTACCAGCAAACTTACCCAAAAGACTTGTTTCGCTTTCTGTTTAAAGGTAATGCTGAATTCTTAGGACAGACAGCAGATTTCTCAAGGATAAATGTTGACGTAACCCATTACAGGGAGTGGGGTGTTGGTTATTCAAGAACCTTTATGGACCAACTAACCTTTGGTGTAAGGGCCAAATATTTGCAAGGCCTAGCCAATGCAAGTACTGAGAAAACAGACATTAGCTTATACACGGATGCCAACACTTTTGATTTGACTGCTAAAGCTGATATTAAAGCCAATACAGCTGGTATTGCCAACCTGATAGATGGTGAAAGCTTTAACGCTGGCAATTACCTGATGAGTTCTGCTAATAATGGTTTTGCGATTGACTTGGGTGCCCAGTGGGATATTAATGAAAATTTTACAGTACATGCTAGTGCCACCGATTTAGGTAAAATAAACTGGAAAAATCAGGTTAAAAACTACTCGACTGAAGGTGCAGAATTTACTTTCGCTGGTATTGATGTTACAGAATTTATGAATCAGGAAGATTCTGTGGATTATATGAAAGAACTGGTTGATTCTTTGGGTGAAGCATTTGATTTGCAAGAAAGTTCAACTGCCTATTCTACGAAGCTGAACCCTAAGTTTTATATTGGTGGCACGTGGCGTTTTACCAATACCAGTGACTTGCACCTAACCGCATATGGAGAAGTTTTCAAAGGAAAGATGTACCCTTCACTATCTGCTTCAATCATGCAGCAACTGGGTAATGTAATAAACCTTACTGCCAGTTATTCAATCATCAACGGCACTACCAATAACATAGGTGCTGGCATGTTATTCAACTTTGGAGCCGTGCAATGGTATATGATAAGTGATAATGTAATGGGCATGTTTGTTCCACAGCACACTCAAAATATACACCTCCGTACAGGTATCAATTTAGTATTTGGCAGAAAAGAAGCAAGGGATAAAGGTCCACGCGGTGACCTTGATGGTGATGGCATCCTGAACAAAGCTGACAAATGCCCAGAAGAACCAGGACAAGCCAAGCACAGCGGATGCCCTGATGCACCAAAAGTGGAAAGTAAGAAAGAGGACAAAGAATAATCTTGGTTTAAATATCCCAGTCCCAGAAGCGCCAGGCGCCTTTGGCATTGGTAACGTCTAACTTGACATTGGGATTGCGCCGCTTGATTAGTTCCAAAAATTCTTCTTCATCCACGGGAGATATCAATACGTATGAAAATATTTTGCGGCCTTTAATGTTACATCTTAGCCTCTTTAATGAGGCTGCTGGTGATGAAAGCAAAATATAGGAGCGCTTGATAGATTCAATTTCGGTGATAGCAACACTAAAGTATTTAATGCCAACTATTCTAATCACCAAATCATTATCATTTATCTCATAACTGATACCAAAAATGATAAGTAGAGCCGCTCCCAACCCACCTAGCCCAACCGCAAGTGCCGGAGTTTGACCAGTCTTTATAGGTAAAATGAGCGTCAATAAAGTAACTACTACAAGAAAGGCTACTAGCATTACACTTACTCTTGAACGAAATCTTTTACTCATTACTTTGACTTGGTTGTCTCAAATTTAGGACAAAACAATTATTCTGAAAATCTATTGACTTTAGTTAACCTTATTGGCCCAAGATTTGCTTTACTTTGCCCCAGTTATTTATCAAACCAAAATCAATATGAAAAAATTATTCATTGCAGCAATTGCTTTAATGGCATTTGCAACCCAATCCTATGCCCAGGAAGAGTATCTAGTTGTAACCAGCTTTGAGTCTATCGTGCCAGGTGGGCTTGGCCGCTCAAGAATTTTGATGCCCAAAGAAACACAAGATGCAGCCGCCCTAAGCCGAGAAAATACTGAAGATGGGAAATCAAAAAAGAAGGCATCAAGAAAAGAGGTAAAGATTGATGACTATGAAGAAACCATGCTTTTGAACTTTTACAGCCTGGTAGGCATCAACATGAAAAACATTGCTTCAAATGATGCTGTAATTACTTCAAAAATTAATCAATTAGCATCAGAAGGATGGACATTGGCTTTTGTAGCAAGTGGCGTAGAAAGTGACGCTGGTGATAAAGATGGAAATGGGATTTTCATCACCAGATATATCTTTAAACGATAAAGCTTTAATCTATTTTAAGAGCCCCGTCGTTGAAAAAATGGCGGGGCTTTTTTTACATTTTTGTTCCATGCATTATCTTGGCAGGGCGAAAACCAAAGTCCATGACACTGGAGGAACGATTTAAAAAAGAGCATTCCAATGCTTACTTTCTTGACGCAGAAGAAATCGCAGATGTTGAGAATTATTTGCGCAATCACAATTGGTTAGGGCTGGATGAAGGAATTACTTCATTGGAAAAAGCTGGTGAAGGTAATATGAACCTTACCCTGAGGGTGCAAGCCAAAGACAGGACTTTTATTATCAAACAGGCACGTCCCTGGGTAGAGAAGTATCCTCAAATAGATGCTCCAGTTGAGCGGTCAATTATTGAAGGAGAGTTTTACGATATCATTTCCAACCATGAAAAACTGAAACAATTAACTCCTGAAGTATTGGGAAAAGACCCCAGTTCTTTCTTGTTGGTATTCGAGGACTTGGGTGTATCAAGCGATTACACAGACCTGTATGCGTCAGATAAGGCATTAAACAAAAATGAACTGGAAGCCTTGATGGTTTTTTTAAATGCACTCCATGGAAACTTCACGGGGAAGGGATTACAAAACTCTTCCATGAGACAACTTAACCACGAGCATATTTTTGTTTATCCTTTTTTGGAAGAAAATGGCCTTAACCTGGATGACATCGAGAATGGCTTGCAAGAAGTTGCAATGACATACAAAACTGATGGACACCTGAAGGAAGTCGCCAAAACATTAGGTGAAAAATACTTGGCCGACGGTGACTACCTATTGCATGGCGATTACTATCCAGGTAGTTGGTTAAGGACTACACAAGGTATAAAAGTGATAGACCCCGAGTTTAGTTTTTCAGGGCTACGGGAGTTTGAACTAGGGGTGATGCTGGCACACCTTAAAATGGCTGAACAATCAGAAGAAATTCAAGCACGAGTGATTGACCTTTATGAGCACAGCGCAGAATTGGATGGTCATTTACTCAATCAGTTTATAGGCATTGAGATAATGAGACGAATTATTGGCTTAGCGCAGCTACCCATGTCAATTAACCTAGAGAGGAAAAAGGGGTTATTGCAAGAGGCTCACAACCTATTGTTGGAACCCCGATTTTCAAAAGTGCTATGAGAAAGTTATTGCTACTTTTTGTGCTTACCCTCACTTTTGCTTCAGCAGATGCTGAAAAAAGAAAGATTTGGATTGATACCGATATTATGATTGGTCCATTGGGGAGAGATGTAGATGATGGGCTTGCGCTGCTCATGGCACTGCGTTGTGAAGGTGTGGAGATAGTGGGTATTACCCTAACCCATAGGGTTGACCATGGATACAAAATCACGCAAAAAATGCTTGGATGGTACAATTCAGGAAAGGCAATTCCTGTGTATAAAGGCGCCAAAACAGAGGCCGAATTAGGTAAGGAAAATGATGCTACAAAGGCACTTGCCGAAGCCTTGAGAAAAGATAAAATGTCGATTGCGGTATTAGGACCAGCCACCAACCTGGCAACTGTATTGATGCTTCATCCTGAGTTGGAAAAACAGATTATTGAAGTAGTTTACTGCGCAGGACGTAGGCCTGAAATGCTTTTCAATCCTGGAAAGGGAAAGATAAAAATCAGTGACTACAACTTTGAGTTGGATACAGCAGCTTTTAAATTCTTGATTGAAAAAGACATCAAAACCACGCTCTCCTGTTATGAAGCATCATCATACATCTGGTTGAATAAGGAAGACATTAAAAAAATCAAAGCCAATAAAATACCTGGTAATAGGTGGTTATATCGTCAACTAAACGATTGGAGAAAAATTTGGAAGATTTTCCTGGGTTCTAAAAAAGGTTTTAACCCCTTTGATACTGCAACCATAGGACACCTGCTCTACCCAGAACAGTTCAAATATGACAGGGATATCCCGCTTAAATATGTGGTAGCAGATACGGACACTAAATACACCATTAAGACTGATAGAAAGCCTTTTTTATGGGTATCCTATGATTACCACAGTAATATAAAAGTGGACTACTGCTACGAAGCACTACCCAGCTACCATGATATAGTGGTGAAGAGTATTTCAGGAAACTAGTTTTCCATCCTTACGATATCAAACTCGATAACTTCTTGTGGGGTTTTTCCTTTGTAGTTGGCCCCTACTTTACCTGAGTAGTAAGTGCCATATATTATTCCCTTAAGTCCGAAGTCAAGCTGGCGCATTAAGGTAGCGAAACCACCTTCTTTATTATGGCTATCATTCATGGTTTTAACTAGCCAGTTTAGCGCACCCGCTGGCATATAGGCCAGTATGGAAAGCAGCATATTTAAGTCTCCAATGTCTGAAGCTGGCGCATAACCAATCACATCATCTACATGTTCTATACAACCCACTTCAGAATAGGCTGGGAAGTCACCATTTTTTGGACAAAGTATATCACCTATTCTTGTTAAGGCTTTTACTGCGGATTTACTTAATATTTTAGACATGGCTATACTGTTATATTGCTAATTTTTCATTTGTAAACTTAATCAAGTGATTAATCTCTCTTGGAAACTCCTTTAATTCTTGCAATATTTTGGAGTATTGGTCTTCATTTATTATTCTCCTTGTTTTGGCTTTCTCATTCCAATCAAGTGCTTCCATAACAGAACCCATACTTATCCTGTAAAAGCGAATTTTGTCTTTCTTACTATACCTTCCAAATCCTTCAGCCACATTTGCTGAGATTGCATCGACGGCATTCACAAATTGTTGACCTAGAGTTCTCTTAGTAAACTGGTCACATTGCATTACAATTTCCCAAACATAATTACTCAAATGAAATGCTCTTTTATAGACATTTATATCATTCAATTTAAGATAACTCATCGTTCCAACAATATAGCAATATGACAGTACAACCATTTATTTCACAAGTTCTTCACTTAGTTTTTGAGATAACGTCATTGCGGTTAATGACGGGTTGATGCCCGGTGCGCTTGGATAAACGCTTGTATCTGCGATGTATAGGTTTTTATGCCCATGCACCTGGAAGTCAGGATTCACCACTGACTTATCAGCATCTGTACCAATAGCACAACCGCCCATCAAATGCAAACCAAAATAGAAAGGTGAGTCGACTACTCTTTTGGCCCCCTGTGCACTCAAAATATTGCGAATGGTATCCAAGCCCTCATCACGGCGGGTTTTATCCTGCTCGGTAAGCACCTTCTTCACTTTAAGATTACCCTTTTTATCCATGCTTATTTCACCACCTTCTGGTTGGTCACGCACGGCCACTTCTATACATGACATTTTGCGATAGTTACGCATGATTTCTTGATGGTCTTTGCCATACACATTGAATAACATACCCACAGAAATGGGTTGTGCATATACATTTTCTAGTTTAAAGCCTTTCTTCCTAAAATTTGGGTCATAAGAAGCTACTGTTTGGAAAGCTCCTTTGTGGGCATCTACATAATCATCAAACATACCAAACAGCATAAATTGCGGGTGCTGACAAAAACCTTTACCCAAGGCCGGTAGCTTGGATTTATATCCCGAAGCCAACATCATTTTAGTGGTACCAAAAGAGCCACCTGCAATACAAACTTTAGCTGCTTTCAGGGCTTCCTTTTGTCCTTTATGATTACCATGGAGCACTACATGGTCATCGTGATGCTCAATTTTATCTACTTCAAACTCGGCTTTTATCTCCAAGCCTTTTTGCTCAGCCACCTGAATTGAAGATACCAATGAACTTTGTTTTGAATCTCGAAAGCAACCACCCAAACAGCCAATACAATCATTGCCATCTTCATGCTTACAATCGCTTTCTCCCCTTCTCAGGTGTTTCCAGCCGTGGCCTAGTTTATCGCATGCCTCTGTGAATAGTTTAGCATTCTTGTTGAAATTATCATTGGTAAAAGTTCTCAACTGCAATTTGGCTTCTGCTCGCTCATAATAGGGAGTCATTTGGTCTACTGTAAAGTAGTCTACCCCGCTTCGCTGCTTCCAATCATCCCAGGCGCTGTCATCAAACCTATCCATCAAACACTGATTGACGATAGTAGTTCCACCAACTGTTTTAGCTCTTAGGAATGCTGTTTTGGCATCTACATCAAACTCAATACCCCCACCCCAAAATAATTGGGCTGAGAAGTCCATTTCTGACTTTGGGAAAGTGTTTTTACGAAAAAACTTTCCTGCTTCTAGCAAAAGCACTTTAGCACCTGACTCATGAAGGTTTCTTGCCAGTGTACCGCCTGATGAACCGGAGCCAATTACAATAAAATCGTACATCTAATTAATTGTTAAATTGCTATACTGTTAAATTGTTAATTTATCATTTGTGAACTTAATCAAGGAGTTAATATCCCTTGGAAGTTCTTTCAACTCATTGAGAATTTTTTGATATTCTTCCTCTTTGAGTAATTGTCTTACCCTTGCTTTCTCATTCCAATTGAGAGATTCCAACAAGGAACCTTGACTTATTCTATAAAACTTAATCTTATCTTTCTTGCTATATCTTCCAAAACCTTCTGCCACATTTGCAGAAATAGAATCCACAGACCTTACAAATTGATGTCCAACTGTTGATTTTTGAAAATGATCCCAATCAAGCACAATGTTCCAAACATAGTTACTTAAATGGAAAGACTTTTTGTAAGCCCCAATATCATTTAATTTCAAAAAACCTGAACCCTTCAACAGTTTGACAATTTAGCAATGTATCAATTTAATTTCTCTTTCTTACCAATGGAATTAATTTTCAAACCTACCAAGGCGAACTTTATAAGGTTCTTCTTCCTTGAGAAAAGATGGTCTATAATTTGACTCAAAAGGGTGTACTTAGTTTTTGTGAATGGGTACCAGTTAGGGTCAATATTGGAGCTATCTTTATCTACCAATACAGACTTAGCATTTGAGAAGGTATAAAGTCCTAAGTCACCTTTGTAGCGACCAAAACCACTGTTCTTAGTTCCACCGAAAGGTAGATTTGGATTACCTTCGTTCAACATGTGGTTATTGATAGAAAGGTTACCCGTTTTAATCTTACCTGCCACCCTTCTTGCCCTTGTTAAGTTTTTAGACCAAACGCTGCCACCTAGTCCATATTCGCTATCATTCGCCAAGCGAATGGCTTCTTCCTCAGTCTTGAATTTCATAACTGGGATAACGGGACCAAAAGTTTCGTCTATCATGATTTTCATATCATGGGTAACATCTACTATCACTGTAGGAGGAAAGTGGCGAGTATTACTTTCACGGCTGCCACCACACAATACTTTGGCACCTTTCTCTACAGCATCCTTAATATGGTCTTCTATAATCTTCACCTGGAACTCCGTAGTTACAGTACCTACATCGCAATCTTCAGGGTCTTCAATGTTTCTATTAGCATGTGATGGACGAAGTTTTTTACTTCTATCTACTATCATTTCAACGAACTTATCGTAAATACCTTCCTGCACATAGCAACGCTCTACTGAAGTACAAGACTGACCTCCTGTAGTGTAGCCACCCCACATGATACCGTTTACCGTTCTTTCAATATTAATGTCGTCAAATACTATAGCGGCATCTTTACCACCCAATTCCAAGTCAACAGGAATGAGATATTGAGATGCCTGAGCCATTATCTTCTTACCTGTTTTGCAACTGCCTGTAAAGTGAATTTTATCTGGTTGGGCGTCTATTAATTTAACACCGGTGATACCAGAACCATACGCTACTTGAATGGCATTTTTCATGAACCCACTCTTGTCGATAATCTCCTCTATCAAACCTTGCAATGGAGTTACCTCTGATGGTTTTACAACAACCGAATTGCCAGATAGGAAGGCCATGATTGAAGGCACTAATGCTTGATACAATGGATAGTTCCAAGGTGGGATAACCAGGATGGTTCCCAATGGCTCGTACCATACTTCAGACTTCTTACCCACTAACACAATAGGAGTGGCAACACTTTTTGACTTCAGCACTTTGGGTGTCAACTTGCGGAATACATCAATCACATCAATGATTTCGAACACCTCAGAGGTCATTCCATCCACACGGGATTTACCTGTTTCCTGAATAATGCGTGTGAGAATAGCCTCACGGTTCTCAATGATATAGTCACGAATCTTGAGTACTTCGTTTACTCTTTGCTCCACGCTCATATCCTCTATCTTAGGCTGTACTTCGCGAGCAGTTTTAAAAATTTGGTCAACCTTTTCCTGAGAAGTTTCTTCTATGTGGTATAGTTTCTCAAGTGTAATAGGATTTACAACGTCAATAGTTTGTGTTGCAGTAGTCTCCATCGGGAAATAATTTGAAAATTTCCCCCGAATATAACCATTAATGAAATAATTGCTTGAAAATCAGGCACGAATTGCGCTTACACCCTTCTTTTTGACCACTAAAGGCTGCTTAACTCTTGCTTTTCTCTTTTGGCAAACTCTTTAACCCCACTATCCAGCCAGTTGATGTATTCTTCGATATCAGGGTCGTAGGCGCGGGTACTTGCCAATGGCTTTTCCTCATGGTCAAGTAATACATAGTAGGGTTGTGAGTTGGTCTTATAAACCCTGGTCTGGAACTCGCTCCATTTCCTGCCAAGGGTGTTTATTCTCTTACCTGTTACTTCAGAAACCCAATGCTGGTCTTTGGGCAAAGGTGTTTTATCATCTACATATAGGGATACCAGTACATACTTGTTTTCCAGCCTTTCCCATACGCGAGGGTCTATCCATACGTTGTCTTCCATCTTACGACAGTTAACGCAAGACCAACCAGTAAAGTCCACCATTAGCGGTTTGTTCACTTTACGAGCATATTCCAATGCCAGCTCATAGTCATGAAAACAGGTTAGGCCATGGGGACAATGCTCCCTATCAACACCCTCAATATATCCTATGTCGCCTTGGTTGCCCCCCTCATTACCTGCTGATGAGAAATTCCACCCTTCAGTATAAAAACTTGGTGGAGGAAAACCGCTAATCAACTTCAGAGGCGCTCCCCATAAACCAGGTATCAGATATACTACAAAGGCAAAAGTCACCACTGCCATTAAGTACCTTGGTATGGAAATAAACTCTGTTTTGCTATCATGGGAGAAACGTATTTTTCCCAATAAGTAAAAACCCAAAGTTCCAAATATCACTATCCAGAGAGCGATAAATACCTCTCTGGTGATGATACCCCAATGATAGGCTAAGTCAACATTGGAGAGAAACTTGAGTGCTAAGGCCAACTCCAAAATACCTAAAGTGACTTTTACTGAGTTTAACCAACCACCAGATTTTGGTAGAGAGTTCATCCAACCTGGGAAAGCGGCAAAAAGACCGAATGGTAATGCCAACGCCAATGAGAAACCGAACATACCCACCGCCGGACCAGCCACATTACCACCCAAGGCTGCATCCACAAGCAAAGTGCCCACGATTGGCCCTGTGCAGGAGAACGATACCAAAGAGAGTGTAAAGGCCATAAAGAAAATTCCTAAAAGACCACCTTTATCCGAAGCTGTGTCCGCTTTATTTATCCATGAGCTGGGCAAGGTTATCTCAAAAGCACCCAAGAAAGAAAGGCCGAAAATCACAAGTATAAAAAAGAAGAGCAGGTTGAAAAAGGCACTACTTGCCATATCATTCAGTGCGTCAGCACCTAAGGTTAAAGTAATAGCCAAACCCAAACCTGTGTATATGGCAATAATGAAAAAGCCATAAACAAATGCATTGGTTATTCCTTTTGCCCTGTCCTTGCTGCGTTTGGTGAAGAAGCTCACCGTCATTGGTATCATTGGGAATACGCAGGGTGTGAGAAGCGCAAATAGCCCCCCAATAAAGCCTTTGATAAATATCATCCAAAAAGAGAGATTGCTTGTTTCGCTTTCATGCACAGGAACTTCAACAACAGTTTCCTCCTCAGCCTGCTTGATTACTTCCTTTTTATGGGGAGCCACTGCAACAGCTTCTTCCTTAATAACTTCTTCTGGCAGCTTTTCTGGCTCAACTGTCCCTGCTTTTGCTGTGGGGTTGCTGTCATTTTCCTGATTGGAAACAGGTTCCACACTACCTTTTTCTCCGTCTTTTTTCTTTTTGGGCGGCTCTATATCAAACTTAAACTCATAGTAGTCTGGCGGTAAGCAACGCTGGTCATCACACACCATAAACTCCAACTCGCCATCAAGGGTAAACTTCTTGTCTGATTTTACTTTTACCTTTTGCTTGAACTTTACTTCGTGCTCGAAATACTTGAGTACCATCATGAAGTTTGGGTCTTCCTCTTCAATGGCCTCAGGTTCTGTTACCTTGCCCACCAACTCATATTTATTACTGGCATTAAAGCTAAAAGAGGTGGCTATTGGGCCACCTTCAGGGATATCTTGAGAGTAAAGGTGCCAGCCTTCCTCAATTTTGGCAGTAAACACAAGTACTATTTCGCTGTCGCCTCCAGGCTCAGTAGAAAAGCTCCATTTGACTGGATCGAATATTTGAGGAGTTGCTTCAACCCTGTTTACAGGTTGCTCACTAAAAGTGCAGGATACTATCAAGAAGGCAAAAGCTGCTAGTAGCAGCACAAAGATTGACCCAAAAAGCTTTTTCATGTTAACGTTACTCATATCAATGCTTTGGCTATAAGAAATACAAAAATACTAATCCTTACTGTAAGGCTGGTTATTTGCCACAAATTCCGCGCCAAAAATGGTCATATAACCCCATCATCATATACTATCTCCTCACCCATTTTCAAATCGAGCTTACCTCTTATCCATCCCACTATTGCATATATGAATATAGTGTCCACAAATGCGCACAGCATTTTAAAAATCCATCCATCTAAGATAAAGCCTCTCATGGTTCCAAAAGGTAGCGTTCCGACAAACAACACTAAAACCACCAGTGTGGTATCTACCAACTGTGAGACCACTGTAGAAGCATTATTCCTTAGCCAGAGTTTCTCTCCATTGGTCAAGTTTTTCCAAAAATGAAAAAGCCTTATATCCACTAATTGAGCTGTAAGGTAGGCTGCCATTGATGCCAAGATTACCCTCCAAGAGTTTTGGAAGACTACATCATAGTATTCATCGCTTACCGGGGAATCAGGTATGGCATTGAATTGACTACCCAACCATAAGATAAACAGCACGAAAATCGAGGCGAAAAAACCCACATACACTACCATATTGGTTTTCTTCTTGCCGTATATCTCCGATAGGATATCCGTGATTAAAAATGTGATGGGATAAGGCAATACACCTGCCGAAATGGTAAACTCTTTAAAACCTAAGTCAACTGTAATAAATTTGTTGGCGATAAGGTTACAGGTAACTAATGCAGTGACAAACAAGCCCGCTAAAAGTAGATAAAGCCTGTTGGCAAACTTAACTTGCCTTGAATCAAATTTGGGAGCGTAGCTTTTTGGGCTACTGCCTTCTAATATTCCTGAAGCCAATGCCTGACGTTTAAACGATAGTGCTGGCTAAAATAAGAATTAAACCCACAAGGAAATTATTCGCTGATAACCAACTTAGTAATACCTGACTTTTCGCCAACCGTCAACTCCAGGAAGTATACCCCTGGACTAATACCATTTAAATCAAGGGTAAGCCTGGGATTATTGTTCCATTGCAAGTTACTGTTGTAAACCAATTTCCCGCGGATATCATTCACTTTAATATTTCCATTGGATATAATACCAGACATCACGCCTTGTGGCAATTCAATATTCACAAAGCCATGAGTTGGGTTAGGATAAACTTGAAGATTACCAAGTTCATACTCTTCCACTCCCACACATTCACTCACTTGCAAAACGGTTGACGATTGATCTGAACAGCCATCGGAATTGGTGTAAGAGTAGGTGATGATATGATTACCCAATCCGGCCGCATCAGGGTTAAAGTAGCCATTATTAACTCCATTGCCTGAGTAAGTACCGCCCGAAGGACTACCATTAGATAAACTAAAAGGCTGGTGATAGATACATACCACACTCAAGGGCGAAAGACTAACATTTGGTGCAGGATATACATCTATTACTTGCTCAGTTGTATCCTGACAACCAGTATTAGAAATAGCCATTAATGTTACGGTTTGATTGCCTGTACTTGTGTATGAATGTGTTGGATCTAGCTCGGATGATGTGTTACCATCACCAAAATCCCAATTATAAGTCAAGGTGCCTGCTGGTGTTGTAGATATGTTCTCAAAAACCACAGCATCCTGACATTGGCTGGACACATTAAAATCGGCTACTGGTGGTGCATAGTTACCTGCTAACTGGTTGATTGCATCGTTTCCTGGCACATCATCATGATGCCCTATGCTTACCGTAATATCATTTGGCCCATTTGGCAATAAATGAATTGCCTGGCTAAAGGTATGACTCATTGTTTGTCCCTGAGGCCAGTCTGCTGAAAGCACAACGGTATCACTTACTTGAACTACATTATTGACCGTGCAAGATACTACTAAAGGAAAACCGCCAGGAAAAGGCCCATAACCATTATTCACCATAGTTACAGTAAAGATACTGTCATTTGAAAAATCATATACCCCTTGACAACTAGATGGGCTCACCCCAGATAAGTCTGTCATTTCCAAATCGGCCACAGTCAATTCATCAGCACCTAAATCTGGTTGGTAGCGCGCATGTCCATCATAATCATCAAACACACCAATGGATGGGTCACCGATATTTCTTAAAAGATTATTTCCAGTATGGAGGTCGCAATCCACCAAATTAGTAAATGTCATAGATACATATTCTGGATCCCTACTCACCCCATGATCTTCGTAATCTGTATTATTCCTTAGAACGTTTATGCTACCATATGCTGTGTTATTAATTGCAAATTGGTAGTGATTATTATTAGTCTGATACCAGTTGTTATAATCCATATTGATATTGTAAGATGGGTCATGCTGGGTCATATAAAGATTTGTACTTAGCCCATAAGAGCTGTTGCCAACCATATCAAAACCACTATTATTATATGGGTCTTCAAACCGAATTCTAAAAGCCACCGACCTTGCGTGGTCTGGCGCACCCAATTGCCTGTTTGAAACAGAATTGTGATAAACTTTGGTTGGCAAGTCAAGATTAAGTAAACTAATACCTGAAGTAATAGAAGTACTGCTAAACTGCGCCAAGCCAGATGTGTACATACATACCATGTTATTGGATACTTCTAATGTATTGTTTGCTCCTGGCAAGGGAGATGTTACACATATACCACTCGAATTAGTTGTTTGTATTAGGTTTTTCTCAATTATTATTTCTCCACCGCAACGGAAAAGATTTATTGCATGTTTTAGCCTTCCTACATTTTGACTGTATTTTACTTTATTGCCCTTTAAATGAACATTAATACAATCGTAAAGTCTAATACCATCATCCTCAATGAATTTTATCTCATTATTGATTAGCTTAACATCAATGCAATCATCAAGGAAAACACCCTCGTAGTCGTGACATTCAATGGAACTATTGGTTAATGTGACTTTTCCTTTGTCAAACTCCATCCCTCTCACGCTATCGCCAATCACATGAACGTTGTCTACTACATAAGCCGCATCATTTGGGTCACCATCAAAATTACCTATGCTTACTACATGTCCATTTCTGTCTTCGAAAAAGGTAAAGGTCATATTCTTCAGGTTCATATACTTTGATTTAAACCCTAAACCTCCTCTATTTGTAGTGGAGTCATACTCAATTACCACGTCAGATGCTATACCACTTTCTGACTCAAAAGTAATTGGTCTTGCAGCCGTGTTTCCAAGAATACTATCAGCCGATTGTGTGATTCTACCAGCATACGTTCCCGTTTCAAACAAGAAGGTGGCCGGGCCTGTCATAGTGCAGGCTGTATCTAAAATTCCATTTAGCTTTTGAATGTCTGGTATCTCACCAGTTGGACCCACTCTATATGTTCCGCCCAAACAATAGCAAGGGTCGGGGAAATATTCTGCCTCTGTATCACATCCATTATTGTCGATTGCAATTACTTTCACAAAACCAGGGTTTATTAAGAAAATAGAATCCCCTTGCATACCGTTGTGCCAATTAAACTGAGTAGCGTTGGGAGAAACTGCCCGCACATATTGATTAAGGCCATTACATCCAGGGGTAGGCTCTATAGTAACGATTGGGTTATCAATAGGTATTATCTCAAGAGTATCATATGAGATACAATTATTGTAATTAGTCTGTAGTGTATATTCACCTGATTGACTTGCCATTATAGATGTGCTATCGGCTCCTGATATAACAACATCATTAAAAAGCCATTGATATGTATAGTTAACCCCTTCATAAGCATTCAGTTCTGCCGTATCGCCAATACACAGGTTAGTTGAAGTCCCCTGTAATATATCAGCAGTAGGGTAAGTAGTATTAGTTTGAACAGTAATTGTTTGCGAAGTAGTGGGGCATCCCCCGCCAGGCATATCTGCCACCACATAGTAATCGCCAGGGGCCATCACGGTTAATATAGAATCTGAAGCGCCAGGAACTACATTTCCATCCTTGTACCAAACATAAGAACAACCAGGCACTCCCGTGCTACTAGTAAGTGGAACGGTGTGACCATCGCAATGATAGGTTGTGGGTGATTGCAGTAAGTCGGCATTGAAGTATTGCACGGGTATAACGTTTGAGATAGAAGCACATGAATTATTTGTTATCTCAAGCGAATAATTACCCGGTGATGTGACTGTAAGTGTCGTATCAGTTGCACCTTGTATATTGTTTCCATCCAAAAGCCATTGATAAGTATCTCCATTTTCATGGATGTGTGCTTCTGTAAGTGTGATTTGACCGCCTTGACAAAAACGTCCATTATTAGGAGCTTCAATAATATTACCGTCTGGCGGAGCAAGCACAGTGATATAATTATACTCGGTTTCTGTATGAGAGCCTTTTCTAAAAGTGATATTGTAAGTTCCTGGTGTATTGTATACTACTGTACCTGAACTGCTGTTTAAACTAGATGGCGTGGCTCCTGGCAATGTCCAACTGTATCCTCCAGAATAGTTAGATGATCCGCTTACAAATACTGATCCACCAGCACATATGGATATGGGGGAAGATGGTTGGTTAATATTGATGTAGTAGTTAATCTGCTGATCGGTATAAGTGTAGCTCCGCACATTAGACCATGTGCTGGAATTACTCACCCTAACGCGCCAATAAAACGTTTCTCCATTATTAGGATTGGCAAGGTTATTCCAAGTCACTGTAGTCCCTGAAATATTGGATATACCCCAAGTGGCGCCCCAATCAAATGTGTTGTATCTAGAAATTTCTACATAATATGAACTAGCCCCCGGTACCGAACTCCAAGAGAATGTTGTTTGTGTTCCCCAAGGATATGGCCCTGAAGGACTATAAGCAACGGGCGCCTGACCCAGTGCAGCAATAGATATAATTGATAAAAGAGTAACGGCAATTACTTTAAATTTCATAGTGAAATATCTTTGTTGTTGAGCAAAGATACCTATTATCACAAATACAAAGCCCTTGCAGTAACAGAAATCGCCATCACTTGCATGAAAGGTAATGCTGAGTTAATAAAAAGCTGCCTTCAGTCGAATATGCTGGTGAAGAAAAAAGGCTTTGGATTAAATAACAATTCGGCGAATCCTACAGATAGGAATTATCATTCCATATTTAAGGATTACGTTGTCATCTGTAACGCCCCAATAAGTGGTATTTACGTACTTAAGGCCTTCACCGTCTTCAAAATAGGTAGTAATTTTGTGGTGTTCAAGATTGCCCAAGGCCAACGCGCGCATTAAATTACGCCTTCTTACCTCTTTATCTTCCTCACTGTTGAGCACGTCACCTGTTGGGAACCTGAGATGATTGATGATTTCTTTCGGAATCTCAATCGGTTGGAATTGAACGTTTTCCATAGAACAGAACTTTAAGTTGGTTGTTTGAAAGTAAAAAGGTAAATCTTTTTTGTGTCTTTTCCAACTTTAAATCGATTATCAACGCGGTAACCTACTATCCAAACTATTTTATTACCTGAGGTTAAAATCCAAGTGTTTTCTTTATCAAAAAGGGATAGCTTATTATCTACAAAAAAATCGCTCAGTTTTTTCTTGCCTTTCATGCCCAATGGAAAGAAATAATCTCCTCGTTTCCACTTTCTCAAGGTCAAGGGAAATGTCAACTTATCAGCATCTATACAGGCTATTTTCTTACCAGGTGGGATTTTAAAATCTCTTGAATTGGAAGTGCTTTCAAATTCCAACACAATAGGTTCTTTCAGCCCTGTTAAACCCTCATCAATGGTGTATGAATCTTTGTTTTTTGCAGTTGTCCTCTTTCTCAATACAAGATATTCCCTGTCCTTGAGTACCTCATGGCTGTTAGAAAAAAACCTTTTGCCAGCTTCGCGCTTGAGATTGAATACGATATCCTTGACTATTTCTCCATGAAAGCCATAGGGTTTGAGTATCTCAAACAAAAGTGGCTCAGGATAACCAGAAGCTAGCAGTATTTCAATGGCAATATGAGTCTCTTTCCCTTTTTTTATCACGCACCACTCTTTCTGAAAGGCCATCCAACTTTGGTAGATGCCTTCTACCTCGCGAAGCCTTTCAATTTCCATTGCAACATGATGGTCTGCCGCCTGGTTTACTTCACGCAGCAAGGGCATTACCTTGTTCCTAATCTTGTTTCGTGAGTATTTGTTGGACTTGTTACTACTATCCTCCCTGAATTTCAACTTGTGGGTTTCAGCATAATCTACTACCTCCTGCTTTGATGCAAACAAAAGCGGGCGAACTACCTTTCCTTTTTTCTCGATAATGCCATGTAAACCAGCAATGCCAGTCCCCCTGATAAGGTTATAGACAAATGTTTCTATCGAATCATCTTTATGGTGAGCGGTTGCAATCCAGTTATAACCGTTGCTTTCCCTTATCTCCTCAAACCATTCATACCTTAGGTCCCGAGCCGCTTCTTGAATTGTGATTTTATGTTTTTTGCTGTGGGCTGCCGTATCAAACCTGATGGCATGAAAGGGCACTTCAAACTTTTTCGCCAACTTCTTTACAAAATTCTCGTCTTCATCTGACTCTTCACCCCTTAACTGAAAGTTGCAATGAGCAATACCAAAACTATACCCCGCCTCCCGAAACAAATGGCACATCACCACTGAATCCACACCACCACTGACCGTGAGCAGTATCTTTTCTTTCTTCTTGAAAAGCTTATGGTTCTTGATGAACTCTTTGAATTTCTTTATCATGATAAAGCCTGCTTCATTGCCTTTGCTTTTAGGAGGCATTCTTCATATTCTCTCTCGGGATCTGAGTTGATAGTTATAGCCCCTCCTGTCTTGAAAGATACATACTTATTATGAGAATTATATAGTATGCTGCGAATGATAACGTTGAAATCAAAATCGCAGTCAGGTGTGAAATAGCCCACCGAGCCAGAAAAAAGCCCTCTTTTAGTCACTTCAAATTCTTCTATTAGTTCCATAGCCCTTATTTTGGGGGCACCCGTCATTGAGCCCATAGGAAAGGCTTGCTTTATCAAGTCCACCACATGAATATCTTCCTTTAACTGCGCTTTGACTGTAGAAATCATTTGGTGTACATGTGGAAAGGTATATACCCCAAAAAGTTCCTCTACCTCAACACTGCCTTTTTGAGCCGAGTGCGAAAGATCATTCCTCACCAAATCTACAATCATTACATTTTCTGCCCGCTCTTTTGGATTCCTGTATAACTGGCTCTTCAACATTTCGTCATCATTGGGATTCTGCCCGCGTTTGGTAGTGCCCTTCATAGGTTGACTGATAACTGTATTACCCTCTTTTCTCATAAACCGCTCAGGGCTGGCTGATATAAGATATTTGCCATCCACCTTGCAAAGGCAAGAAAATGGTGCCGGATTGGCCTCGTTTAGCTTTTGATAAACAGTGGGTGGGCTAATTAGTGTGTTCTCCGCATAATGCTCAATACAATAATTCAGCTCGTAAACATCCCCATACTGTATGTGCTGCTTGATTTTACTGATGTTATCGAGGTACTTCTCTTTACTTACCTTACTCTTAATCTCAAAAGTATTAGCCTTAGGACTTGGGGCTTTGAAATTTTCTATCTCAGTTATCAGTTGGGTTATCTCCTGCTTCGTGCTTTTTTCATCATCATAACCTATTTGTAGGCCATTATCGTCCATCAAAAAGAGCCATTTGGGTTGAAAGAAGTATATTTCAGGCATCTGTATTTCATCATCATTGGAGGAGCTCAGATTCTCCACCTGATTTTTAAGGTCGTAGGTAAAAAAACCAAAAGTCCAATCTTTAGTTTTAAGTAGCTCCTTCAATTCTTCAAAGCCATTAGCTGACCGAGATTCAGTTTGCCTTAGGCTACCGACAGCTGCAACATATTGAAAACGAGGCTTGTAACCATTCAAATCGAAACTATTCGCATTTTGAAACACAAATGTTTCATTACTATCTAACCATAGAATCAAATTATCCCAAAACTGTGGGGATGGTCGTTCGTCGATTTTCTTAAACTTTCTCACACTAACTCAAGTAGAAGAGTGCGAAGTTAATAATCAATTGAAGACTGTCGTTGGTCGATTAACATCAAATGGGAAGAACTTTTTTAGGTATCTTTCGTTCAGAAAAAATGTTTTTGAGAAAGTGGATTTTTAACTGGTTAGCTGAAGAATAAGACAACAGAAACTTAAATAATAAAGAATATTGGCTCCTTAGTTAGGCTCATTTATCGTAAGTTTACATGAAATTAACTAGGGAAAATGGGTTTTAGTCCAACAAAAAGTTAAATTTGCATAAATCATCAAGAGATGAATAAATTATATACTTCAAAGTACTTCGTTTTAGCACTAGGGCTAAGTTTTGCTGTTTCCACGGCCTTTGCCCAAGGCGAATTCATAAACGACAACGCAAAAATTGTTGTTAATTCAGGCACCCATCTTGTAATAGGCTCAGGCGGTTCTACTGTTAAGTTTGTAAATGAGAGTGGTGGCACGATTGATAACAGCGGAGATATCTATGTAAATGGTGATTGGGAAAACAACGACGCTGGTGGTGTTTTCTCATCTGCTTCAGGTACAGTTCACTTAAATGGTGCGTCTGCTCAAGATATTGAGGGTTCCCAACCTACCAACTTCTATAATTTGAACCTTACAAATGCCAGAAAAAGATTAGATGGTGTAAATGCGGTTGTAGACAATCAAATTGATATTACAAGCACTGAACTTGACTTGAATAGTAACACACTATTTGTAGAAAGCAGTGCTACTACTGCCATATCAGAAACGAGTGGTTATATCATCAGTGAAACTGGCCCGGGTGCTGGTTATGGTATTGTTGATTGGAACATTGGCAACAATCCGGGCACTTATGTTATACCTTTTGGAACTAATGAAGGAACTCCAACAAATCTTGAACTTGAATATGACATCCAAAATGTTGGTTCGGGTGGTTCAATGGGTCGTGTTCAGTTTTCTACTTACCCAACTACGGACCATACCACTAACTTACCATGGCCAACTGGTGTTCAACACATGACAGATGACTTTGGTCAGGATAACATGGATTGGGTACTTGACCGCTACTGGGTAATTGATAATAATATGCAGTCTAATGGTTACACGACGACATGGCCATTAATTGAATACACTTTTACTTATGACGATGATGATTGGAACCAGGGAACTAACCAAATAACCGAGTCTCAATTAGTAGCGCAACGCTACAATGATATTGATGACCTTTGGTTGGATTGGTTGTATAGTGATTTGACTAATGCTTCAACAAACAAGCTTACTGTTATCTTAAACAATGAGCTTGACTATTATGATGTGTGGACGTTGGTTGATAATAGTGACCCGTTGCCTATCGAGTTAATTAAGTTTACAGCTAATTGTAATGATGGTTCCGTAAAAATTAACTGGACAACAGCTTCAGAAACCAATAACGATTACTTTACAGTAGAGAGAAGCCAGGATGGTACCTTCTTTGAAGAAGTGGCTGTAATTGACGGTGCTGGAACCACCAGCCAATTGAACAGCTACGAAGTGGAAGACAAGTATCCGTATTCTGGTACTTCATACTACCGCATTAAGCAAACTGACTTTGATGGTAACTTTGACTACTCAGACCTGGTTGCCGTGAGTTGCTCTGATAATGACAATGAATTTGGCCTGATATCAGCTTATGACGATGGTACTGGTAACATGAACATTGCCTTTACTGCTGGTGACGGGGATCTTTATACTGCTACACTTTATGATATACAAGGTAGGTTGATGATTGAGGAAAGCGGCAGAACTTATGCTGGCACTAACCAGGTGAAGTTGAATGTAGCCAACTATGCCCGTGGTATCTACATGCTTACTTTGAGAAACGAACAAAAGGCTATTAGCAAGCGCGTGATGCTTAATTAATTAGCTCAAGATAGAAACAAAAAAGGCTCACTAAATGGTGGGCCTTTTTTGTTTCTATCTTGTTTTGGCAATATTAGCCAGCGTATCAATCCAAAGTGGGTGGTCATTCAAGCTCTCAACCAACTGAACACTTTCGCCGCCATGCTCTTTGAATATTTCATCATATTCATCACCTATCTCAATAATCGTTTCAAGGCAATCAGCTACAAATGCGGGTGAGAAGATAAGTAGTTTTTTAGCCCCTTCTTTCGCCATCTTCTCCACTACTTTATCTGAGTAGGGTTTTATCCATTTATCATCTAACCTACTTTGGAAGCTAACGGTATATTTCTCTTGAGGGATATTTAGTTTCTCAGCCAACATGCGGGCTGTTGCATAGCTAGTTGCTTTGTAGCAAAACTGGTTCTCTTGGGTTATTTCATGCTTACAATCCCTATCAGTGCAAAAGCCGCTCTCATAGACCTTATCCACTTGCCTTTCAGGCAGGCCATGAAAACTGAAAATTACGTGGTCATAATTCTCATGCGGATATTTCTTTCCAATCTCTGTAAAGGCATTGATAAAACCTGGGTGGTCATAAAACTGGCTAACTATACTTATTTCTGGCACCACCCACCAGCTTTTTATCACGTGCATTACTTCTTCCATGGTAGAGCCAGTGGATGACGATGCATATTGCGGATAAAGCGGAATAATAATCAACTTCTCGAAGTTCATTTTGCGCATCTTGTCCAAGATTGATGGAATAGATGGATTTTGATAGCGCATAGCTAACTCTACATGGTAATCAGCCCCTAAATGAGTTTGAAGCTTATCCTTGACTTGCTCACCGTAATACAATAAAGGCGAACCATTTTCTGTCCATAAGTTGTGGTATATCTTAGCTGACTTAGGCGCACGAAAGGGTACAATGATAAAGTTAACCAATAGCTTTCTCCAAAGCCATGGGATATCAATCACCCTAGGATCATTCAGGAACTGGGTAAGATATCGCCTTACATCCCGCACTTTGGGGCTATCAGGCGTACCAAGATTTATAAGAAGAACCCCTGTTTTAGCCATTACAGGTTCAATGCTCTTTTATCAGTTGCGTCTAAACAAGCCTCCTTGATGGCTTCAGTAAATGTAGGGTGAGCATGGCTCATACGAGCAATATCTTCGGCCGAAGCACGGTATTCCATAGCCACTACCCCTTCAGCTATCATATCGGCAGCGCGAGGGCCTATGATGTGAACACCCAATATTTCGTCCGTCTCGGCATCAGCTAATACCTTCACCTGGCCATCCAAGTCAATGCTAGCGCGGGCACGGGCTATGGCCCTGAAAGGGCAAGTACCTGTTTTATACTCACGGCCTTGTTCCTTTAGCTGCTGCTCTGTATAACCAACACTAGCCACTTCAGGCCACGTGTATACTACTGATGGAATTAAGTTGTAATTGATATGCGGCTTTTGACCTGCCATAATCTCTGCCACAAAAACACCTTCTTCTTCCGCCTTGTGGGCCAGCATTGCGCCCTTTACCACATCACCTATGGCGTAGATGCCTTTTACATTGGTTTCAAGGTTTCCATCTACTTCCACCCTTCCCCTTTCGTCCGTTTTGATACCTATCTTATCCAAGCCCAGGTTATCAGTATATGCCTTGCGACCAACCGATACCAGGCAATAATCACCTTTTAACTCAATAGTATCGCCTTTCTTTAGGTTTTCTGCCTTTACCGTAACCGTTTTGCCTCTCGAAGATACTTCGGTAACCTTGTGGCCTAAATAGAATTTAAAGCCCAATTTTTTCAATACTTTCTGAAGTTCCTTGCCCATGGTAGCATCCATGGTACCAATCAATGAGTCGGTGAACTCAACCACAGATACTTCAGTTCCCAAGCGTGCATACACAGAACCAATCTCCAAACCTATCACCCCGCCACCAATCACTACCATTGATTTTGGTATCTCAGAAAGGCTCAATGCTTCAGTTGAAGTGATTATCCTTTTCTTGTCAATCTCCACGCCAGGTATGCTGGCTGGCTTTGAACCAGTAGCTATAATTACTTTTCCAGCTTCTATCTTTTCTTTCTTGCCATCATTCTTAGCTACCTCAATAGTGTTTTTATCTAAAAATGAGCCGTGGCCTTCATATACATCAATCTTGTTCTTTTTCATAAGAAAAGCCACACCATCACAAGTTTGCTGCACTACTTCTGCCTTGCGCTTTATCATTTGCCCAAAGTTTACGCTTAGCTTACCTGTATTAATACCGTGCGTCTCAAAGTGTGTTTGGGCATTGTGATAGTGCTCTGATGAGTCAAGCAGGGCTTTTGAAGGGATACAACCCACATTCAAACAAGTTCCTCCAAGTGTGGGGTAACGCTCAATAATTGCTGTTTTCATACCCAATTGCGAACACCTGATTGCTGCTATATATCCACCAGGACCAGAGCCGATAACGGCCACATCGTATTTACTCATGATAAGATTTTCTTTTATTGACGGTGCAAAATTAACCCAAATGAGGTTTTGAGCAATTAAACCGCTAACTATTTGATTTGTTCAGTTGTTATCCTAGCCTACTTTTTGTCTTATTGAGAGATACTGCAATGGTCCAAAGAAGTAGTAAAGCCATAAGTAGAATAGCTACGCGAGCAATATAATCCCCAAAACGGGTATAGAAAGTCCACTCATCATTAGAGTTGATACTTGCCTTGATGACATCGGGGGTCCAATACTTCGTTTGCTGTTGCATGTCACCTCTTTGGTTAACAAAGCATGAGATGCCTGTATTGGCGGAGCGGGCTATACTTCTTCTTGTTTCGATAGCACGCAGGCGGGCGTAACTATTGTGTTGCCTATGGCCAGGAGTGTCATACCACCAGCCATCGTTGGTGATTATAAAAATAAAATTGGCTCCATTTCTGATATAATCCGTAACATACTCCCCATAAATGCTTTCATAACAGATAGCCGGTGCAGCTCCAATGCTGTCTTTGGAAAAGAAAACTGTCCTCTCATCCTGCATGCCTAAACTGCCCGAAATGCCCCCCAAATCAATAGCCAGTTTTTCAAGAAAGCCGAATATTTTCGGATAAGGCATTTTCTCGACCCCAGGCACCAGTTTTGATTTGTGATAGAACACGGCGGGCCTATCTTTTTCCAGTATCATACCAGTATTGTAGGCGTCATAACGCATATCCTCTCTACCGCGATATTTACGGGCAGTAGGACTGGGCTTTTCACCATCTGTATACATTTTGTAGGTAGAAAGGCCTATCACGATACTAAGGTCAGGGTATTCCTCCAAAAACTCCCTGAGCATACCAAAACTACCAGAGTTCTCTTCCCTACCTTCCCAAATACCTTCAATAAGCGCAGTTTCAGGGCCGACAAAGAATTTACTATTCTGCGTGAGTTCTTGCCTACCCAAGTCCAGCAATTTCTCCAATTGGGCTTTGGCTGTCATACCATCAAACTTCTCGAAGTATGGGTCTATATTGGGCTGAACTACAACCATCTCAACTGGGTTTTCTTCCTCCTCATAGCTGGAATACATTACCAGTGAGATGATAATTGGAATGACAATCAGCAATACTACACCCACTACCCCCTTGAGTTGACTTGCAAAACTCTCTTTAAGCACCAATACCCTTCTCAATATCTGATAGATGATGATATTCACAATAAAAATCCAAGCAGCGCCACCAAATACTCCAGTATACTCATACCACTGAACCCACGTGTAGTACTCAGAAAAGCCATTACCCAACGTGAGCCAAGGCCATGAAAGCTCCCAACGCAGATGCAGATATTCATAACTCATCCAATAGGTGACGATGGCCATATAGCCTGGGGTTGAACCTAAGCGTTTTTTAGTAACATGGCCCAAACAAAACACAATGCTGATAAATAGTGTATTAAGGGTAAACGCCGCTACTGAGCCTTCAGGCGAGGAATGCCACACCCAATAGGTAGTCAGTAGATTCCAGATAATGAAAGTAAGGTATACATAAGGCAAAAGACGAATGAAAGAGTATTTGTAACCTTTATCAGCTATGGCTTGCTCCACAAAAAGCAGCGGCACAAATGCTACAAAAAGCAAAGGGGCAAAACCATTCTCAGGCCAGGCTGCCGTGAAAAGCAAGCCGCTAAGGATTGAAAGTAGCAGGGAGTAAATTCTTTTCATAGGATTGTAACAGCCCAAAGATATAAGATTGTGAGCAACTAGGCTTTCAATTCTTTTTCAAGTTTTAAATGCCTAATTTTCCGCATTGAGCTATGAAGAAATTCCTTTTGTTTTTTGCCTTGATTGCCGTTTATGCCCTGTCGGTATTGGTTCGATTACCCATGCTGGAAGAGAGAGTGCATATTTGGCAAACGGGAAATATTTTTATGCTCACCACCCTCGAGATATGGCATGAAAAAGGCGTCAGTAAGAGTTATTTCAGCCCTATCAATACCTGGCCTAATGCTGGAGATAAGCACATGCACTTATACAAAAGACTGGAGGATAGTGAAGGCAATAACTATTACACATCACACCCTCCCTTTTCCTTTCAACTTGCACATGCTATTTTGTGGATTACTGGGAGCAAGCCATCTCATAGAATATTGAAAGGATTGGGATTGTTGTTTCACCTAATAACTGCTACAAGCATTTTCTGGCTGGTATTTCTATTATCCAAAAATGTGTGGAGTAGCTTTATCGCTTTTGCAGTCTGTACGTTCTTTCCCATACTCATGTATGGCTTCACCTTTCATTATTTCTCGGAGACCGTTGGCCTGGGTTTCTGGGCAATTTGCGTAGCCAGTTTGTATTGGTCAACGAAACAAAAATCATTGGCTTTGTGGCAATGGATTCTATTGGGGTTAACAAGTTTCCTATTCGTATACTCAGATTGGATGGGAGTGTTTTTTATCATCTCAGCCTTAGCTTATTTAATTGTCAGCAAGCCTGAATTATACAAAAAGCTAAGTACTGTGTTAACAGGCTTTGCTGCATTGGCTTTACTACTCATCTTCATTCAATACAACAGCATAGCAGGAGTGCAGGCTTTCTTGCACAGTATATCCATTCGCTTTTTGGAAAGAAGTGGCTTTTTTGGTAAAGCATACAGCGACCAACAAATGAGTATGTTGAATCCAGCTTCGTATCAAATGCTAGTTGAACAGTTTCACCACTTATTGAAATGGGTGGGATACTTTTTTGTACTCCTTAGCGTGGCCTTTGGTTTAATGGCGCGCAAAAAAGAAAAAACCCCCAACCCTGCTTTTCAGCCTTTATTGTTTTTAGTACTAATCCCAGCCTTACTGCACTTTGCAGTGTTCTTTAACGCTAATGTTACTCATTACCTTTATCATGCTAAATGGGGGATTGTAATTGCAACATTAACTGGGTTAATAATTGGAGCCATGCCTAATGCATGGACTAAATGGATAGCCACTGGAGCATTGGCAATAAGCATTTATGCTTCTGTTGTTTTTCTGCGGAATGACATACCCGAAGACCCCTGGGAGAATTACATTATTAATATGTCGACACCTATCAGTGGCTCAACTAAGCCTGATGAAGCCATTTTTATACAAGGCGCAAAACCCGAGCATTTGCACTACTTTATTTACTGTGCCAAACGAAATATGTTACCCGCAGAGAATTATGAAGAAGCTCTGCAATTGAGTCAGAAATTGGGGAAAGAGAAAGGTTATCTATATAAATTAGATGGGATATTTGTGGAAAAGAGAATGCCTATCCCATTACACTAGAATTAGCGCATCAGGTACATCTTGCCGAAACCACTCTTGAAATACTTATCAGCATTAGTAGCCCTGTTTTCAATGAACTCCGTACCCATCCTGGTGATAACGCGATACAGGTAGATACCATTCGCCAATTGGTCTCCATATTCATCTTTACCGTTCCAGGTATATTGAGTGATGTTTCTACCAATGTGGATGGGGCCTATTTCATCTAAACCAATCTCCTTGACCACCTTACCTGAAATAGTCATTATCTGTATCCTGAAATCGGTAGGTATTTCTGAACCTGTCAATACAAATACAAACTGGGTGGATGTAGAAAATGGATTAGGATAATTCAACACATTTGTGATGGTGGACCTGTTAATCACTTCAAACGTGATATGGTAGTCTAAATCACCAGAGCTATTGTTGGATTTATCTTTTGCCTGCACTATTAGCTCATAAACACCATCTTGATTGAACTCTGCCGGGAACTCAATTTTGCATTTGTTTTCAGGTGCCGAAGCTGGCGTAAAAATCATTTGAGGCAATCCGCTCTTGGTGAAATAAACACGCTCAGGAACAGTAGCGTCAGGCCTTCTGACGAACACCGCAAAAAGTGAAGTATCCTGTGGTTCGTCCATTATCAGGTTGACGTTTTCATCATCCAGTTCCATTACAATAGTGGGTTTGGCTGAAACGATGTCACCATCTAAAATATGTACTCCATCAAATGTAACATCCAGTATTGGATTAATGCGGTCGCCAGCAACTGTAAAGCTAATATTAGCCAGATTATTGAAATGGTATTTCTCTAATTGGTCGTTATTGGGGTTGGCCTCAATCCAGAAGCTATTTAGCCCTTCAAAACCACCCGTTGAGAAAGCCACCGTATCTAGCAATGTTTCACCTACTTTTAATGAGTCTTGCCTTGCGTAAGGCACGTCATGCCTGGCACCTGCTGCATCTATTACCCAATAGTGCACCAATAGACTATCCATATCATAATCCGAGATATTCTCAATGGCTATTGCACAGCGCAAGCTGTCATACTCGGGCACTTCAGGTCCGTTGAAGTAGAAGGCCGCGCTTGGGTTGAGCGCCGCCTCTGGCACACCTTCAAACAGCACCTGCCACCTATCTATTTGGGCTGGCGTTCTGGTTGAGTCGCTGTCCTGCGTGTAGGCATTTAATTTCAAATAGGGGAACTCTGCCGCATCCACATAGTTGAATAGGTTGAGAATATCCATTACTGTATCGGGCGTTAATTCAGCCAACATCACTTGCTCTGTTTGATTAGCCCTCACTCCTATCACATTAATGCGAATGGAATCCAACGTAGGTGTCTCCAAAGCATATTGCCTCCAATGGAAGGAGTTCCACTCTGCCGCAGGGCCGATTAATGGGGCAGTTATTTCACCTGCATCATTTGTTCCGGTAATCAACGTAGCGAAATCAATTGCTGCATGGCCATCAACCCCAGTCACCTCCATTGCTGAAGACAAGTCCCCTTTTTTACAGAAGAATATCCAGGGCCTGCCATCAGTGATTGTATCTATGGCCTGTGCACCCATGTTATTGAATGCGTCCCTTTGGCTTTGGGTCCACGTCTGGAAATTGCCTCTCCGCCAGGTGTAAGCTAATACATAGTGCCCATTAGGGATATGCGTATTGATGAATGTTTCCATGGCTGCTAACTGGTTCATCCTAAAGATGAAGTAACCATGGGGGCGATTGGCATTACAGGTGGTATAGCCCAAACCGCAATGCTCACCGTTGTATAAGATACCCGTATTGGGGTCTGTCCAGCAGGTTTCCCAGTGCTGCAGGTTATTAGGGTCAACTACTGCGATGTGAATGGCATCGGGCAGGGCACAGCCGCCATAATCACCCAAGGCTCCATTGATACGGAACTCTACATCCAGATAGTTGCTGAAAGAAAGCGTATCATAACCCAAATTATGGCAAGTCAAGTTTTTGGTTGTCGGTACGAAATCGAAAGTGCGGGTGGTGCGATTGTGTTCGATATTATCAAACCTGTCATTCTTGAATTGGAAGAAATGGGCTTGCCCCCAACCTTCTTTACCAATGATATATTGGAATGAACTTTCTCTCCAGTTGTAGGCACCGTATTGGGTCGAGTCTAAGCCTGTGCGCCAAAAATAGACTGTACTATCAGGCATATTCTGCAATAAGCTTGGAGACCATGTTACCACCCCACCACTCTGGGTAATGGATGTCGTTTGCTTTAGTGGGCTGTTGAACAGGTCGGTAGTGTCAATCTCGAATATGTAAGTACGCGATGGTGCAAAGGCATCACCTGTAGACGCCTTAAGGGTAATGCCCTGTTCGGGCATTACTGCATACTCATATGGATAAACAGGGAATATGTCAGGTGACTTGATGAGCAATTGCTTGTTGACCGTATTGTTCATTTCAGATAACTCATCAATGATAAAGTCGCTATCTACGCGGATGCTCAATTGGTTCAGTCCGACGCCATTAATCAAATCCACGGGCAAACGCATGGAAATGGTATCCCTAAAAAAGATAGGGCCGAATTGCTCCACCTCAGTTGGGGCAGCCAAGCCATTGGGTAAGGTTCGTGCTATCTCTACCCTGAAAGAATCGTTAAAGGTTCTTCCCAAATTGGTGATGATGATGTTCACCTCAAATGAGTCAGTTACTGTTGTTACATCCAATGGAGTGAAGTAGATACTTGAATCAGCAATACTCAAATCGGGCAACGGGAATGAGTTAACTACCATTGCTGGGTCTCCGTGAAGAGTAGTTTGCCAAGAACACCACTTGCTTAACTTATTATTGGGTTGAGTGGCATCAATAATAGTCTGTTGCATCACCTGGCCAATGGTTTGACCATAGTTCTCATAACACAAATTCTTGAAGTACCTGCTTGAATATGCGTGCAGATATGGTGGAAGTGCCGTAGCAACTGAAGCTATAAAGCCAATCGCGCCTTTGTTGTCATTGATAACCCATGACTCGCTTAATGGGGTTAATACTTGTGGTGCAGCATGAATATCACCTGTTAAGCAAGACATGGCAAACAGCACCGGGTATTTACCATTATTGCTATAGGTAGATGGGTCGTCAGTGCTTACGTCGAAGCTAGAGCCTGCCGCGTGACCAAAGAAGTTCATCATGGAAACACCTTCGTTTACCAGGGTCCTGATAGAGTCAACCAAGGTTATTTGAATGGGGTCTTGAGAGTTTTTCTCGATAGTTTGCACCTGCCCACCAAACAGTGAATCCTCGATGGCATCCTTGTACACGTTCATATATGCCAAAAGTGTTTGATGCTCAATATTACCACCCACGAAATTTAAGGCGCGTTTCATCCAAGGGGCTGGTGCGGCAGCTTCGTGCTGGATAACTTTATCGAGGTATATCTGGGCTTCATAAGGATTTTTAGCGGCCAACCTACCTACAGGAATAGCTGGAGCTAAGCCCGAGTTGTTTAGACCAACAGTAAACAAGTTATCCGCTGGTGGATAGCCCCAGGTAGGCACCAAACAAAGGTCATTCAAGGTGCTATTATTTCTGATGGAGTGGGAGTATATCGCTTTGCCCAATATAAAGATATGACGGGTGCTATCAGCCGGCCAATCATCGAGCATGTAATCTGCCAAGTGACGAATGGCCAATGGGTGCTTCCTGATGCCGTGAGAAAATTGGTCGTATAATTCGTTTACATCAATAGCCATAGCTTCGTAGCCGCTCATATCGCGGTAGTTGGCGTAAGCAAGCCCCTCGTTCATCAAGCTTTGGTGGGTGATTACCAGGAAATTTGGCTTGTTAATCAAGCCATCAAAATCGGTAAAGAAAGCAGAGTTATTCGGCCCTACGGGGGTTATGTTCGAGATGGTTTGTATTTGGCTTGATGCTGTAATGTAGCACTCGTTTTCTTGCCCTGATGTGGTCGAATTGGGTATTAATACCTGATAGTTAGTCCCACTGCCACTTACTGTAAGCCTTTTATGATTGGTCAAATCATACATCCATACTGAACCACCGCCCGAGAAGTTGATAAAATCGAACCGCGTTTTGGCTTGGGAGTTGTTGTATGGCACAAAGATGCCTTCCATATTTGTGGCGCCGCCCAAGTCGCGGGAGTGAGGATACTTGACCGTGATATAAGTGACCGCACTACGCCCAAAGCCTGTCTCCCCGTTTACGTCATACACGCGAAAGTCAAATGGCGTAGTTGTAGAACCCAAGCTTGAAGTAGGAACACTAAAGGAGTACTTAGTGAAAACATGCCCTGTAAAAATGGTATCGAAGTTGACGCCAGCAAATTGCATGTTAACCCTTCTTATATCAGAAGAAACGCCCACCAATCCTATGTTGATTTCGGCAGCGGGTCCTGAAGTGTTTCTAAGTGGTGTGGGTACCGTTTTATACCCCACATCGAACCATCCAACATCAAATGAATAACTATACCAGCCCTCACTCTCAGTGTATTGCGGTGAAGTGGCACCCACCAATGGATTTACCTCTCCCAAATGATAATCAGTGTGGTAATCAGCTATTTGAAGCTTTTGGAAAAACGGTGAAGCGGAATAACTGCTGAAGGCTACATCCGTCTCTAAGGTCATGCGGCGATTACTGGTAGAATTATTCCACGTGAGGTAATAGACCGCGGTATCATTAAACATGCTGTAGTATGGGTTACCTTGATGCGCTGGGTCATCATATACCTCGCCATCCAAGTATCCGTCATTCTTTCTGCCATAAAACTCTATATAATCGCCAGTATCGAAAGTACCGTCGCTTTCCCCTTCAACGTAAATGTATTCTTCCTGTCCACGTCCGAAGATTTGAAAGTTGCGCGGGTCAATGCTACCAACACTTATGCCTGCATTTTGCAGGGTAGTGTAATCCAGACGATAAACACCGTTTTGTGTTACATCAAATTTATAGTATTCCTGTCCGTAGTCAATCCACTCGTTGCCGTGCGGTTGAGCGGCCAATAAAAGGGGCAATATGGAAAAAATCAGCGCGTAAAAGTGCTTCATTTCTCTTTTTTGTTCAGGTCGAACCTGAGTGAAAATACATTTGAATATAATGCAATTGACTGGTCACCTATATCTGTAAGTGCATAGTCAATCCTAAAATTCTTAATTCTTAAACCGATACCCACGTTGGGTTGAAACGTAGTCACTAACTCATTATCAATATTGGTCACCTGCTGCACATTGCCAACACCACCACGCACAAAAATGAAGTCAGAATATGCAAATTCAACACCCAAATGAGGATCAATACTTATCGGGTCTCCTTTTACCAATACGTTTCTTTTACCATCAAAGGTTAAATCAAAGTTAATTTCAGGATAGGCCGAGAACTTCTCCCCCATCTTGAATTGCCTACCTGCAGCCAATATCAGCTTGGGAAGCGTAACTTCTAAAGAATTGTTTGGTATCTCATTACCCGTTTGTTGAAACACTTCTTTTGTTCTCTCATCCAATGAAAAACTCCATGCATTGAAAGTGGAAGTAACGTCGCGACCCATGGCAGCAAAACGCCAATTGCCCCTATCAAACTGAACCCCTGCATCCAAGCCGAAACCCCATGCCCGGGCAAACTCGCCTACATTCCTGTATATTATCTTGACATTACCACCATAGCGTAAACCTTCGACATCAGGCTGACGGGCGTAGGAGAAAATAAAGCCGTAATCAGCAGCTGAAAATGAAGTTACCCTATCGTAGTCAATATTGCCGTTAGCATCTATCAACTCGGTGGTGTTTGGGATGTCATCTACCCCGAAACGAATTACACTAAATGCTGCAACTGACTTTGGGTTAAGGCGAGCTGCAACCGCCGCGTAGTCGTATTTAGCAATGCCTGCAAAATACTCGGAGTGCATCAACGCAACCTGTAAGTTATTTTGTATTTGCCCTAAACCGGCGGGGTTCCAATAGCCTGCGGTAACGTCGTTCACCGCACCAACTTGTGCGTTGGCCATACCCAAAGCCCGTGCGCCAACGCCCAAAGAGAGGAACTCATTAGAGTATTTTGGAGCAATTTGCCCCTGAACCTTTACAATAAAACCTGCGGAAAATACCAGAAAAGATAGGGAGAAAATAAAATATTTCATGAAAAGCTGTGGCTTCTGTTATCTGTACGTGTTTTCTAAAATTAAGTTAACCAAATTTGCCGCAATTTATTGCAATTGCCGATAAAATTATTCCTATTTGTCATACTTTAGACAGGGAACGGCAGAACTTATCAACATTTGGAGCAAAGAAACAAAACATACTTCACAAATCTGGACGCTTTGCGCTTTATGTCGTTCTTCTTCATTTTTTTGGCGCATGCGCTTGGAACAGAAAGTGATATACTAAAGGAATCGGCTGATTTTCAGACTACCTACTACTGGTCTGTATTGTTTGGCAAAACGGGTTTTAGTTTTGCTTTTGTACTTAGCAGCTATATCAATACCTGGGTGATATTGGAAGAAAACCGCAATAGTGGTGGCAATTTTAAACCCTTTGGCTACTATGTGCGGCGGGCTTTGCGCATCTGGCCCCTGTACTACCTGATGCTTTTTGTGGGTTTTGTGCTTTACCCGTTGGTCAAGTCATGGTTGGGAGAGCCGATGCCCGACTCGGGAAACCCCTGGTATTTCATCTTTTTCATCGGCAACTTTTACCTGATTGAGCATGGAGTGCCCTACTCCCCCATTGTGAGTGTATTGTGGAGCCTATCTGTTGAAGAGCAATTTTATATCGCGTGGCCTTTTCTGCTGTTGGTTTTCAACTTCAGGGTGAAATGGCTTTTCCCGATTTTGATGCTGGTATTTGGGACTGCCACCATTCTACTTTTTGGTAAGGTGAACCTTTTTTGGCATACGCTCTTCCTGTTGGCTGATATTGCCATAGGTGCGCTTTTCGCATATATATCATTCTTTAAGACCAAGCCTTTTGATTGGCTGGTAAATTTCAGCAAACCTGTTATAGTGAGCATATATGCGCTTTTTGTGGCTTGCCTGTTTTTCTACGAGCCTTTTTTTGGGAAGAATTTTATTCCCGGGGATATTAATTTGGTGATAGAAAAGATAGTGTTTGCAATGCTCCTGGGCTTTTTCATCTTCGAGCAGAATTTTTGTAAAAACTCTTTTTACAAGTTCGGGAAGATAAAATGGCTCACTTCATTGGGAGTGGTCTCTTATGGGTTATTTTGTTTTCATGAATTAGGAATATTGGCAGGGCAAAAAGCCATAGAAATGATGGGAATAGTGGACTCTCAATTGGCGGTATTGCTAATAAAACCTAGTATTGCACTCGCCATAATAACACCATTGGCCTATTTGAGTTTCCGATATTTTGAAATGAACTTTCTAAAATTGAAGCGTTACTTTTACTCCCGAAAATGAGTATCAAGAAGCATATCCCGAATGCCTTTACCTGTGCTAACCTGCTTTGCGGCTGCTTTGGCATCACCTTTGCTTTTGGCGGGCAGTTGGAGTTTACGGCCCTTTTGGTATTGCTGGCGGCAGTGTTTGACTTTTTTGATGGCTTTACCGCCAGGATGCTGAAGGCTTATTCAGAGATAGGCAAACAGTTGGACTCACTAGCTGATTTGGTTTCTTTCGGGATGGCACCCGGGTTTATCGTTTATCATTTGCTGGACCCTGAAGTTTCGCAATCTATGAACGAGTTGGCTGCTGGCAATCCTGCCCTGCTCAACCTGAGATACCTGGCGTTTCTCATTCCTGTATTCTCTGCCCTGCGGCTAGCCAAATTCAATGTGGATACCCGACAAACGGATTCATTTATTGGGGTGCCTACTCCCGCTAATGCCATATTGTTTGCTTCTTTCCCACTGATATTGATAGCACAACCTTTTATCAGCAACGTGAACTTTTATGCGGAAATTACCAACGCTTATTTTCTACTGGGATTGACTTTGGCAATGTGCTTCCTGATGGTGAGTGAATTACCCTTGATTTCCTTTAAATTCAGGAGTTTCCAATGGAAAGGCAATGAGCCGCGCTATGTGCTGTTGATAATTTCTGCGGCATCTATTGTGTTTTTGCAGTTCATGGCAATCCCAATAATTATACTTTTGTACATTCTTATTTCAATCGTAAATACCTACATACCCAAAAGATGAAATTCAAAGCTGAAATTGATGTGATGCCCCTGAAAGAATTGTTGGACCCACAAGGTAAAGCCGTAACTTCAAGCATGAAGAACCTGGGCCTGCCAGAAGTAGACAACGTGCGCATCGGCAAACACATCACACTTGAAATAGAAGCTGCCGACAAGGCTACCGCCGAGAGCAAAGTGGAAGAAGCTTGCAAAAAACTACTTGCCAACGCCATTATGGAGAGCTATGCTTTTGAGGTACAGCCCCTCTAAATCTCACCTAAGGGGAGACTTTTTATACTTCCTAATTTTTTGGTTCAACGTTAATAATAGTGACACTATAAGGGTTAGTGTCAAAGTCTATAACTATTGAGGATCCCTTGCACTTAGGTAAATCAGAGTCCTCTGTATCTAATATATCCAGGCAATAGATAAACCTATTATCTTGGATAATGTTTGGCCTTCCTAATACTCTTTTTACGTACTTTTTTGTCTTTCCTTCAAGATTAGGAAAGGTTTCATGACTAACAATCTCATATCTATAATTCGAACTAGAAAGCCATCTTTTCTTATTAAACTTATTCGACATGACATCTTGTCTCACACCACACCCTAAAAAAACGAGTGTCAAACTCAAGAATACTATAATTTTCATCATTTTTCTTGTACTACTCTAAAACCTTTCTCTTTATCATATAACTGTGGTCTTGGATTGCCCACATTAGCTTTATTACCACCATTAAAGCTTACATTCTTAAAAATAGCATTGATGTTTTCTTGAGTAACCCTTCCATTAGTAGATTACATAAAGGCCTCTTTAAACCACATAAAATCCCCATCAATTCTTCTAAATATAATTTTAGGTTCATTTTGATATAATTTGTTCAGAATTAGTCTTCAACCTGATCATATTAGCAGAAACGCCTTTTTTAGATTGAACTGAGGGATTCACTACCTAAACCACACTCTCACGCAAAGGGTCTAAATAGTTAAATTCTTTGTTATCAAATTCCTGCTCCAATTGTTCTATGCCATTTAGTTTCTTGAACTCAACTTCATTCTTAGTAATAGGTATTAACCAGTAAAATTTCACTGTTTTCTGTTTATCACTTAATTCGAAATTTTCAAGTTCTGGTCCATCCAAATATGGTAAGGATACTAATCCATATTCACATTTTGATCTATTCTGCCAGGGTCTTCCGAAGTTTATGGTATGGTCTAAATTAATGGGACTTCCTGTTTTATGATAATGCGCAACTATAGTGAGCAACTCTGTCAAAGAAGTATCTTGAACTGATGAAAATAAATGCAATTCGACTGGGTTAGGATCATTCATATTTGACATGCAACAAGTCGCATAAGTCCACATTTTATGAATATCATTAGGAGGAAATTCAAGTACCCTAAAAACAGGTGATAGGTCAGTAACTGGACCCTCACTCCAATAATAAAAACTTGGGTTCTTTTTCCAAAAACCTGTATAATGTTGAATAATACTATTCTGATAATCCATCTCATTAAGGTACATTCTATTCATCATTATTAAAATATTCTTGCTTTTTTTGTTTAGAATAATTTGACATTTCCCCACCCTGCTTGTTGGACTCTGATGTAGGCTGGTTTGCCATTCGAGTCCTATCATTAGCGCTTTTTAAACGCTCACTTTGGTTCATTTGATAACCTGGTTTTTCTCCTACTACAGGGTCACCCTCATAATAACGTTTCACTAATGGAGGATCATGATCAACAACCTCACCTTTTCCTGCACTAAGAGTTTTTCTATCACATTACTCTTTTGAAGTCATTCCCACTTAATTTCTACAGATTGTCCATCTGGTAAATCATAAATTTGCTTAGCAAGCTTAGAATTATACCTTAAGGTGTCAAAGAAATCATACTTTATCATTTGTTTTACATCAAACTCTCCACCTATAATAAAAGGTTTGAGAGGCAAGAGCCTACAACATTTACCCAAGGAATTATTTATTTTCTGCCATTGGTTAAGGTATTGATATCCTGATAAATACTCCCAATCTTCACCCAATAAGTCAGCAAAATCTTTAAACCCTCGCGCTATAAACTCAAGAGTTCCTGATTCAATGTTAAACAAATAAATGTCTTTTTCTTTAATCAGAAACTGATTCGCAAAAACATCACAACCAATCGATATCCCCGTAAAAATTTTTCCATACACTCGGCTCAGAAAATCATTTACTTCATTTATATCGTAACAATTTATTCCAGTATCAATTCCATAAAACATAATACTTTGCGAGTAAAAACTTCCTCCATTTGTTTCGTTTAAAAATTGAATATAGCTTTCATCTTCCACCTTAAAATTCAATTGAATTTTTTCTTTCTTAAAGCTAAAATCCATACTTCTTATAAGATTATTCATAGTTCTTTTATTCTTCAGGGACCACTTTAATGACTGTTCCATCAGGAAAACCCTTCAATTGTTGACCGATTGATTGTCCGGCACTTCTATTATCATTTGAGGGTGTATGTTTTACACTATATGCCTTATCAGTCTTAATTATTGCAGGTGGAAATTCATCTCTATCCAAATTCTTTTGTATAGGAGTTCCTTTAAAATTTTGCCTGCCGTTTTCGCTTTCTCTATGCCTTGGAAGCCTGCAATATAATCTCTTTATATTTTGTTTTTATGCCCGTCAACTAATCTGATACATTACCAATATTCCAGACTTTATTATACAGTTGATGAAGACGGAGGGTTTTTAATTTTTTCATTTGGACTAATTTCAATAACATTATTCTTCTCCACTACACCATTTATTTCCTTGCAAATAAGGATAATACTGCTCTTTTCAGTTTCCGAAATATTTCTAAATCCGTTTTTAATAAGAATATTCATTCCCATGGAAACTCATCTATAGTATGTATCCAACATAACAGATTACCATCCGTTTTGAGATTTGAGACATATTCTTCAACCCACTTTTGTCCTTCTTTATCAATATAGTATCGTATTCTCTCATCAGGAATTTGTTTGACTAGCTTCAATTGTTCTTCAATAAAAATAAAGGCCTCTTGCCCATAATATTCATTTGAACTCCATTCTGTATTTTCAAAATCAGGAAATTTATCTACTAATGTAAGTCTAGATAGACCTCCACCATGAAGTTCGGGGTGTGGTTTATCCTGAACCCATTTTTCTCCATTCTCTCTAATATAAAAAGTAATATACCTAGCAGGAAATCGTTTGACTTCTTTTAGGTCTTTTTTTAATTGGTAAAATTCTTCTCCTTCAATCAGTGTTCTCATCATTCGATATCTTTAATGGTAACATTTTTCAAATCCTTAACAGGGCCGTTATCAATTGTGAACTCTCTCGCACCTCCTGCTGTTTTTCCTTTACCTACATAACCTGAGTTAAAACCTTCTTCAGCTATATTTACTGGTGACGCAATCCCTTGTGAAGGTGTATCAAACTCAATTACTTTAAAAGGCCCCTGTCTAAGTTTTCCATCTCCATCAAACAAAGATAACCGTTGTGACAACCCTTCTGCTGAATTAATTCCACTAATATCTTCCGCAGCTGTCACAAATGGCCTGTTGCTTCCTCCAAGTAAACCAGAAGAAGCATCCTCAGAGTTAATTACTCTAGCTAGACGTTTAGGAACTGCATTATTCGTACTCTTCAAAACACCACTCCCTGGCTTAGGAACCACATCTTTCGCTCCGTAGTGAAAACCCGATGCAAAATCAAATCTAGCCTGTTTTGCTCCTTCAGCCGCCATGGCCATTATTCCGCCATCATAATAAGCATCTAGTTGTTTTCCACCCCTTTGAGCTTCATAGTCAAGTATTCCCAGCCATAAATCGTGAGTAAGAGTAGCAACTCCTCCTGATTGCTGTTGATAGGAGTATCTCTCATCACTGGAAGAGTTTTGAAGGACTGGATCAAAAGAAGTGCTCTCAAATCTTGTCCATTCCAGACCCTCTAAGTCAATTCCATCAATTACCCGATTCTCCGCAAACGCATAAGGACTGTTCCAGGGATAATCTCTTGCCAATGGATCCACACTTAGGGCAAAAACAACGGGGTCGAAATTATATTGGTTGTATAGTATGTCAGCTTGTGTAAAGCCTGTTATTTTTCGTTTTTGAGTATCAAAAATAGCTCTGCCGTATTTTTCATAAGGCTTGTTTTCTTGTATCTCGTTGTACATGCCCCAGGAAAGGGTAGCATACTTGGTTTCTTTCGTACCCAAATGCTCAAACGGTGTAGGTGTATAATCATTAGCTGCCAATATTGCATTGTCCCCTAGCATTTCTGAAATAACTTTACTTTTCATCTCAAAAGGCATTTCGCGATAGCCTAAATCATATAGATAGGTTATCAATTTCTCGTATTCCTTAAAGTCCTCACTTTCTTCTGGCTGGTTTTGACTGATAACTCTCTCTTCCAATACTTCTGCTTTTAAAAGCGAGGCATTGAGGTTGAGTGGGTCATGTTGCAGTGCCAGTTCAGCACATGCTAATGCAAAATCACCGCCTTTGATGTTGTGCTTGTGCTCATACCCTTTTGCTAAATAAACGAGACATAGTGCGACTGATTGACTTAAATCTAACTCCCTGAGGGATATGTTGTTCCTTACCGCTTCATCAGTGGTGTAGGTGAGGGTTTCTAAACTGCCTGTGCCGGGGAAGAAGCGGGTGGCTAGTTCTACATTGTATTTAATGCCCTTGTCATCAGCATGGCGGATGTAAACATGACCCGGGACTGTGCAGATATTGGCTTCAGTGCCCAATCTTTCAGAAAATATCTTGAAAAGTGAAGTGAGAGCGAAGCAATTGCCTGTGCCATTATCAAGTAGGTTAACCACCTGTGTATTTTGCCAATCACCAGTGCCAAATGGGTCTTGTGAAGAATAATTAAAAGGCTCTTTTAAGTAGAAACGTTGATCATCAAACGCAAATAGTAGGGTGTCTGTGATATAGGTATAAATACTCCAATTTGCTAATGCCTTTTCATACTTCAACTTTTTTTGTTCTTCGGTTTCCAGTAAGGTGGGTGAGAAATCATATTCCGCATCCCGATTGGTTTTAATAAATGCTCTAATGTTAGAAGTATGAAAATCCAGCACAGCCTGATAATTTTCATAGCTCAATTGGTTATCATAATAGGCATTCTCCATCAAAAAGATGGCTTTTTCATAACTCAATGGTTCATCCCCATTAAGCATGGCTTGCAGCTCAGTTCTGGCTGCTAAATATGGGGCTGGGTGTTGCCCAAAAGCAATGCTATTGAGCAATGCAATAATTAGGGTGGTGATGAGCCTGGTTTTCATTGCTATAAATTTACCAATTATTCAAACAAAGTAATGAACATTGATCTTTTTTCTTTTGTATCAACTTGCTGTTTTTTTTTGTTCATTGCCTTTGAATTCTTGCTGTTGCATTAGCTGCTCATAAAGTTGAGAAGGAATATCCTGATACCCTAATTGGGTAATCATCTTTTCATTGAGCACTAAAGCCTGATACAATTGCATAGCCTCAGGCACCTGCTTTATACCTTCAAGTGTGGTGATATTACTGGCGTACATCACCCTTTCCAACTGCCTTGCCAGCACACTGCTGTAGAGCATATAAACCTGCACATTTTTCCCACCAGGGAAATAGGGGAAAGCCGTTTGAGCGCATTCTCTTATAAATTCACCATCGGCCACGCCAAATTTATCCATATAGCCCACTGCCAAATCCAGCATACAGTTGGCCACTATTTGTTCATAATTCAATGTATCCAGGTATATCCTGTTCCGCTTGGCTTCGGCGCTTATAAAAAGGTGCTCTTCATACCACCTGTCAGATATTTGCCAGTTGCTGGTAGGTTCATAACCATGTATGTTCCCCTTATTGTCAGGGTATTTAATAAAAGAATGGTTAGGCGCTAATGAAAGGTAGGACTTAGCACCTAAACTTTCAGCCAGGATATTATATACCGCGGGCAAGCTATTGCACTGCCCATAGCCCGTTGCCAGGCATTTGGTGGAGAAGTAGTTTCGGTAGTCCATCTCACCTTTAAAATCCTTGTAATCATAAGAGAAAGGGAAATGCACTTTTGTATAGGTTTTAGCCGCGTCATCTTTTAAAGGTACTTTGATACTTAGGGTATCACTCATAAATTGCTGAATACCATAATGCAAGGCGGTATTATCTTTAAGTTCATACCCATTTTGACGTAACCACTCTTTAATAAACTCACTGGATTCCGTGACTGCTTTATCATACTCATCTCTTGTGAGATAGGAATTACCATAGGCTTGTTCTATGGTGAAATAGGCTTCCTTAATGGATAGTTTACTTCTTCCCGAGAGCATGTCATTCAACTTTCTTAAAGCATCTGTGTATAATTTAGTTTTGGTGGTAAATTCAGCTGAATAGTAATAATTCGAATTCCTTCTTTTATCATGCTCCGCCTGTTGAACTTCGTTGAGGATGTTAATCACTTCTCTTTGCATCCCTACTTGCTGTGCAAACCCACCCTTTGCACCTGGCAAATACTGGCTGCCTATAGCTTTTTGTTTAAGGAAGTTTATCCTTGCTTGCTGGTTTTGAGCAGGGGTAAGATATGGCCTGTCAATACACATCCCCAGATACTGTTGACTAATCTGATATTGTTGCTCTATTACATCATTAGCATGTGCCCCTATTGAATGACTGCTATTGCGTTGCTGATACATGTTTGGATGAGATGGATAATTAAGCCCTGTCACATTTTGAAATGTACCAAAAGTTGGTGCTTGAGGGCTTTGAATTTGTGCATAAATTGAGAATGCATAGCAGACCAGTAATAGTATTGATGTAATATAGAAACCATACATTTTCATCACTAAACAAAGAAACAAAAAACAATCTATTGCTCCCACTTCGCTAGTAATGAGGGCCTTTAGTATGAGATTGCGGGTCTATGCCTGCGAACTAATAAGTACACTTTACTATAAATTGAGTGTACATTACAATTTATTTATAAAGTAAACAAAGTTTTATCGACACCATCGAGGGACTCACGGAAAATCTTGATCGCTGAATAACATCGTGTATTTTAATAACCCTCTATTGCTGTTGACGTTCAGAGGGGTTTTGCTTTCTCAACTCGAAGTTTTGACCCAAGTATACTTTTCGTACTTTTTCGTCCTCTGCTAGTTCTTCTGCAGTGCCCGCTTTGAGGATAGAGCCTTCGAAAAGCAGGTAGGCCCTGTCTGTTATGCGCAAGGTCTCGTGTACGTTATGGTCAGTAATAAGTATACCGATGTTCTTTTCTTTCAGGCTATGTACTATGGTTTGTATGTCCTCAACCGCAATGGGGTCAACACCAGCAAAGGGTTCATCCAGCAGGATAAAATTGGGGTCAACCGCCAAGGCCCGTGCTATTTCGGTTCTGCGGCGCTCACCTCCTGAAAGCACATCTCCCTGATTCTTGCGCACATGGCCTAAACCAAACTCTTCCAGTAGGTTTTCCATTTTCATTTGTTGCTCTTTTTTGGTGAGCCTGGTCATCTGCAATACCGCCATGATGTTGTCTTCCACGCTTAGTTTGCGGAATACTGAAGCCTCTTGTGCCAAGTAGCCCACGCCCTTCTGTGCACGTTTATACATAGGCAACTTGGTGATATTCTCATCATCCAAATAAATATTGCCCTCGTTAGGCCTTACCAAACCCACTATCATGTAGAAGGTAGTTGTTTTTCCAGCACCGTTTGGACCTAGCAATCCCACTATCTCACCACGATTAACCTCTACACTTACATGGTTTACCACCACGCGGCTTTTGTATTGTTTTACCAGATTATCTGCCCTTAACTTCATGCTTAGAAATTGAAATAGAAATTACCTCTAATACCTATTTGCTCTATGTTTGGATGATTGAGATAGGATAGTCTCCAAACCAGGTCAATCCTGAAAATGTTCAAAATGTTTTCTATACCTACTCCTACTTCCATATAGGGTTTCCCATTATCAAAGGTGTATAACTCTTCAGAGAACTCCATTACGGAGCGAGTGTCTTGCACCATTCTCCCTGTCAGCACTTTAGCCGAAGCTACCTCTCTCAGCCTTAATTTTCGCATCAAAGGTATTTTATTTAATAGATATCCGTTTAAGTGCCACTGAACCGAAAGGCTCGCAAACTCATCACTTACAAACTCAATATAGTTCATCATATTGTATGCGTAACTGTCATAGGTATAGGTCTCATTACCCTGATGCAAGAATAGCAGTGGAAATGGCAGCGTTCCCCAAGTTTTACCGGCAGTGATGATATAAGATATGTATCCCACAGGCGCCACCTTAAACCAATCATCTACACTAAAGTCAAATTTGTGATATTCAAACTGGCCATCCCATAAACCTTTTAATCCATAAGAATAACGGAACTGCAAAACTGGCCATTTGGTGCCTAAACTCAAGCGATTTAAATCACCATCGATGAATTTTTCATCAAAGGCAAAACGTGTTTCAAAGCGGGCTTCCGATGTTATTATCTCATTATCCTTAAAACTGTCATCAGTGTATTTGTATGCAATAAAATTGGTATCCGCAGGTGAAATTTCCCTATGCACAAAACCAATCTTGTGTGAGAAACCTGGGAACCACTCAAAAGTATAACTACCACTTACGTCCATTACCCTGGAGAGTTTGGTAAACGGCCTACGCCTGAAAAACGAAGCAAAAAGGTTATCCTCCCTAAAAGCGTTTTGGCTTTGCCCAAGTTGCTCCATATCATATTCACAATGGGCATCAATTAATTGTCTTGGTTTTTTAGAAAGGAATATAAGCACCCCTCCACCGTACTTAAATCTTTGGTCTCTGAAACCATAAGCGCCGTACCCTTCTAGCCTTACCTTAGTACTTAGGTCATTATTGGTTCTGCCGCCTAACCTGATGCGATGGCCTTCTATTTGATTGAAACTGTATGTGGTGTAGACAGGGCCATAATCAAACTTGCCGATTGCGTAATGACCACTGACTACCAGCTTCACAATATCGTACCAAGTTTTGAAGGCTGGCAATGTTTGTATAGTATCCGCTATGTGGTATATGGATGCTTCTTTTTTACTCAAGCCCTCATGCCTGTGCTGTTCCCAGAACTCATCGGGCTTTTCATCAACATTATCCCCCAATATGATATTTTGCACCCCTGAATAAAACTCATCGGGTTTAGGCTCATTAATCTTGAAGTCTCGGTAAGTAGTAGTTTTGGTGCCATACAACCCCATACCATTTTCTCCAACAGCAAAGTCAACCACCAGTCTATCTTTGGTTAACATCCAGGCACTATCAGCTACAAAATCATACTCCTGATACACTACGGCATCTTGCACCCAGTTGATATTGGCTTGCTCAGATACTCTCATGTCTACTTTTAATATAGCCCAGGTTGAATCAGCCACCCAAAACTCCCCATAAAAAGTAGGCTCTTGCTTGAGCTTAGGCAAAAAGCGGATTTTATACGCCCAATGCTGTCCAATATGGGTACTATCTTCCAGATAATACTTGTAATACTGCTTACCAAAATTGGCGATAGGGCTCACAAAAGACTTTCCAATAATCAATATAAAGTTGTCATAGATGTTGATGTTTTGGTACATGTCTCCCAAAAACTGCCCCACACTTTCATTATCCACGCCAGATGCTTGCGTCGCTTTGATGTATTCTTTTTGAGACTTAGGCCTTTTGCGGTAGTATACATCTGAGAGCGATTCGGTGATGAAGGTAGGAAGGTAGCGCTTGCCATTTACCTCCGAAGTATCTATATTGTCAAATACAAACTTGAAGGGTTTAAACACTTTTCTATTCTCAAACTTCTCCGTGATGTTATTGATATCAAACTGTACTTTATTGTACACTTCGTATTGGTAATAATTGAGTTTCTCCTTGTTGTTATTGTCCTTATTTGCAATAATATTCCTTAGAATAGGATGGGCTGGGTTCTCCCCTGGTTTAACCACCACAGCCTCCATTTCAAAGGTGCTGCTCTTCATGTTAAAGTTTATCTTTTGCTTGGTTTGCTTAACTACTGGCATTTTCATCACATCATAGCCTACAAATGAAGCTACAAGTGTATCAGTAGGGTATGATGTCTCAATATTGTAGTAACCATCCAAATCAGTGATGGTTCCTACGGTTGAATTCTGAAAAATTACGTTTACAAAAGAAAGCCCTTCCCCTGTTTCAATGTCTACCACCTGTCCGCTTACTTTGGTTATCTGCGCAGATGCCTGGTTGGCTAGTACAAACAACAGCAGCAAACAAAACCACCTAAGTACAAATGGATGTATGTGAAATGGTTTCCCCACGGGTTATCACCAAATGTTATGCTAGGTTGAAGAAAGAATCGGCTAAAAATAGCGATAATCAACTATTTTCTTTTAGGCTTAGGCAAGAAGTTATTATTGTTTTATACACCTCGGTCTTTCTCTTCCCTGTTTCTAATCACCACCGCTGACACATAAATACTTACCTCATACAGTATCAATAATGGAATACACACCAGCACCTGGCTTGTGATATCTGGCGGGGTAATGATGGCAGATAAAATCAATAGTACTACTAGTGCATGCTTTCTGTATTGCCTTAAAAAGTGTGGAGTAACCAATCCTACCCTTGTTAAAAAATACATGATAACAGGTAATTCAAAAACAAGCCCCGTTAAGAGTGTGAGCGTGGTAACAGTAGATATAAATGAGCTCAGGCTTATTTGGTTGTGCACTGCTTCACTCACCTGATAGTTACCTAGGAAATTGACTGATAATGGAGCTATCATAAAATAACCGAACCCTACACCCAGCAGAAAAAGAATAGAGGTAAAAAAAACTGCACCAGTTGCATATTTCTGTTCTTCTTCATACAAAGCTGGCTTAATAAAGCTCCACACTTGAAACATCACGTAGGGAAATGCCACTACAAAACCAGCAGCTATCGACACCAAAATATGTGTAGTAAACTGACCTGACATTTCAATATTAATCAACTCAAAATCTGGCTTGCCGATACACAGGGCATCACCGAGATTGAACTTATGGGAAAGCCAACAGAAAAGCCTGTAAGTAGGAAAATCCTCACTTTGAGGGGCAAGGATTATGGTATCAAAAACAATCCCTTTGGCTAAAAAAGCGACAATACCAACAAGAACTATAGCGGCAACTGACTTTATCAAATGCCATCGCAACTCTTCCAGGTGCCCTAGAAATGATAGGTCTTTACCTTCTTGTTCTTCTTCAGCCATAATAATTATGGCCGTAAAGATAGCGTGAAATAACTAATAGGAAAACTACCTGATGAGTAATACCTTGCCCCTGTATTGGTGGCTTTCATTAAGGATAGAGAGCAGTTCCAGATAGTACACATATACCCCTTGTTCCATGGGTTCTGCCGTTATTGGATGCAAACCATCCCAGCCTTCATCCATCTGTTGGGTAAAAAACACTTGCTCACCCCACCTGTTATATATGCGCATTTCCCTTGACTGGATGCCCATACCTTTTTCAATGAATATCTCATTATCACTGTCACCACTAGGGGTAAAGGCATTGGGTATGTATACCAGAAAAGCCCCATCTACTTGCACCATATCTGTTGCCGTATCAGTGCACTCATACTGGTTAGTAACTATTTGGGTAATTTGATACAAGCCCGAGTCAGGGTACTCATGGCTTGGGCTTTGCTCAGTGGAAAATGTCAAGTCTCCGAAGTCCCAATCCCAAGCAATGGCATCTGAGCTCGCATCTTTTATATCAATCACGGGGTTTGCCATATCTATTACTGGCGGACTAAAAGTAAATCCTGCTGTTGGTAAAGGATATACCGTAATCATGTCAGTATAAGTCAATGAGTCTGAACACCCAGCTGCTGATGTTACCACTAGCGATACGGTATAAACACCATCTTGCAAATAAGTATGCACAGGGCTTGTTTCGGCACTGGTTACTGTGTCACCAAAACTCCAATTATACTTGGCAATACTACCTGATGATATAGTGGTTTGATTTCTGAATTCCACTTCAAGTGGCATACAACCTTCTTCAGGAATAGCCTCGAAAGCTACGTCTGGCAATGGGTTTACCAATATCGTTACAGAAGCATTATCAGCAGGTGTTCCGCAACCATCTGTTACCGTAACTGTGTATGTAGTTGTGGATACAGGGCTTACCGTGTGTGGTCCCGTGCCAGAACTTAAACCATTATCCCACAAGTAACTGAAGTTACCATCACCACCAGTTGCGCTTACACTCACCGTTGTACTGAATGTCTCACAAATGGTATCTGGCTCAGATGCTGCAGCTGTAATAGGTAGCCTTACGGTAATACTCACTGTTTCTGGTGGCACGGTACAATTCTGTGCATCGGTTACCGTCACAGTATAATCAGTGGTTACTGTCGGGCTCACAGATTGTGTAGCTCCTGAAACGTTATTACTCCATGCAAAACTATACGGCGGTGTTCCACCATTAGTGTTAGTGCCCATGTCTGCTGATTGCCCAATACAAATTGTTGTATCTCCATAACTCGAAAACACAATTGCAGTAGGCTCACCTATAAGTACCGTTGCAATTGAATTACATCCATTGTCATCGGTAATGGTTACGGTGTGTGTACCCGCAGCTAATCCTGTTTCTGTTGCTGCATTTCCACTTGAGGACCATGTGTAACTGTAAGGCCCGACACCTCCATTTTCTTGAACTGTAGCTTCACCATCATCACCACCATTACAACTCACATCAACAGAGTCAATCACAGTTGCTGTAAGAACAGGAGGCTCATTAATAGCAAAAGTGGCCACTTCAGTACAGGCATTAGCATCTGTAACAGTTACAGTGGCTGTGCCTGCTGAAAAACCATTACCTATCGAGTCGGTATCTCCGCCAGTCCATGTATAACTATAAGGCATGGTACCACCTGAGGTAGTTACAGTGGCTGTACCATCGCTGCCACCATTACAACTCACATCTGTTGAGTCAAACTTGTTAACAACTAAAGGCGTGGGTTCAACCACCGTTGTATCTGCTGTCTTAACACATTGATTAGCGTCTGTAACTGTAACGGTATAACTTCCCGCCGGTAAGTTAGTTGCCGTAGCTGCAGTCTGGGCAGGATTCGTGCTCCATAGATAGGTGTATCCAGGTGTTCCTCCAAGAGGTGTTACCGTTGCTGTCCCTCCTGAACCACCAGCGCAAGATACCGCTCCGATACTCATGGATAGCACTAAATCCGATGGTTCATTTATGGTGATAGAAGTATCTTCAGAGCAGTTTTTACTATCAGTTACTGTAACTGAATATAGCCCCGCGGCCAAGCCCGATGCTAATGCTGTATTTTGGCTTGGATTTGTGTCCCAGTTATAAGTAAAGCCTCCATTGCCTCCAGTAGCTATAACTGTAGCATCACCATCACTACCACCAAAACAAGTAGCATCATTTCCTGAAATGTCTAATGAAACAGCCGTTGGCTCTGGCATCGTAATAGTTACACTATCGGTACACCCATTTGCATCCATTACTCCTGCTTGAACCTGCCCTGCCCCTATTCCAGTTGCTGTTGGAGAAATTTGTGGTGGGTTTGTATTCCATGCGTAAGTATGGGGTTGTGTGCCACCTGTTGCTGATGCATTAAGCGTGCCATCACTCAATCCATTGCAACTTACCGTATCCACTATGGTTGCTGTGATATCCAATACAGGAGGTTCAGTAATTTCCAGTGCTCCACTAATAAACTCTATGTTCCTGCATCCAACAGCATCAGTAACAATTACATCATAAATTCCTGGCCCAAGTCCAACAGCTGTATCAGTTGTCTGCCCATCACTCCAATCATAAGTATAGGGTGGCGTACCACCCACCACATCTACCCATGCCCTTCCATCGGCAGCACCATTGCAAGTTACGTTTTCTGAAAAACCAGTAAGCTCCATATTAAAATAATCTACACTTAGTACCTCTGGCAGTTTGAGTCCTCCAATTGCTCCTCCTGCGTTGTATGAATTAAGATTGTACCCACAAGCCACTCCTGCCGCGTTGGGGTTATCAATAGTAGATAAGAATGTACCATTGTTGCTGGGTATATGATATATCTTGCCATCTGGCGCCATTTTCAAACCACCGCCATAGTTAGCAGAAGACCAAAGCGGAGTTATAGTTCCAGTGTTGTAATCATATTGCCTTATTTGCACATTTGACCACGCCGAATAATAGAGCTTAGTGCCATCCGCCGACCATTCTGAGTCATAAGCGTTGGGCATATTGTCTATCACTTGGTAATTACTCAAAACTCCCGTAGCAACATTAAAATCCAAAGTATAGAAATATTGTCCCGTTGGGCAAGCCACACATATCTTACCTGATGCTGGGCTATATCTTATGTTATAAGTATAAGAGCAATTACCAAAAGTGTAAGTTCCAGCTAAATTGATACCTGAAATATCAATTTTATAGACATAAAAGCTACCATTTGCCTGGTTGGTTCCCAGCAGCCAATATTCATCCAAGCCTGGGCGGGGTATCATAATCATTCCTTCCTTCACTCCTGACCTTACCAATATATTTTTGGTTGCCGCAGGAACATTACCCAAGCCACCATTGGCATTCATATCAACGATAGTAGAGCGCACATCGCTATTTGGCCACCCAGAGCCTACAGAATTGGAGAAAATATAGTATTCATTACATCTGCCTGGCACAGGGCAAAAAGCCACCGCCTGTGCACTGGAGGGATTGCCCACCATACCACCACCGTTGGCCATCACCACATGGTTGGCATTGATTACCCTTGCTCCATCCGAGTAAAACAACAACTGCCCCGTGATGGGGTCAGTAACTACACCTGTTCCCTCACCACCCCAAGGGGTGTATTGCACATTCCACGGAGCAGGCTGATTGGTTGTCTGGTCGAATTGAACACCAGTGGTTGAGTTGCCAAAAAACCAAATATGGTTTTCAAACTGGGCCAATGCACAAAACTGCATACCGAAAAATAGCATGCAGCCAATGGCTATACCCTTTTTGATGGATGAAAACATCAGGATAAAGGTATGAAATAGACTCAATATTTTGAAAGAGAAAGATAGTGTTTTCATGGCCTTGTGAAGAAACACGAAAAAAACAGGCTCAGCGTTGGTCTTGTATTCGTTATCAAAGTGTTATATATAGGAGCCGCAAAAATACTATGCAATTTAACCTATCTTGATAATCATCTTTCCTGTTTCCCGTTCAAATTACCATATTTGCGTTTTCATACTCACTAATGAAACTGGATAGCAAATTACTAATAGCAGGACTGATAGCCATTGCAGGCTTGACTTTGGTATACTCCAACCACTTCAATAATCCTTTTCATTTTGATGATGCGCATACCATTGAAAGCAATGCTGCAATAAGGGATATAAGTAACATTCCCACCTTTTTCAAAGATGCTACAACCACCAGCTCCTTGCCTGCCAATCAGGCTTACAGGCCAGGATTAACTACTCTTAATGCCATTGATTTTTGGTTGAGCGGTAAAGAAAAACCTGAGCCTTTTCAATTCCACTTGAGCATCTTTATCAGCTTTGTACTGCTGGGGATATTGCTCTATTTTCTGTTTCTATACATATTTAACGCAGCCTATCCCCATGCTGCAAACAAGTGGATAGCACTAATAGCTGCTGCTTTTTTCTGCTACCACACCGCCAATGCGGAAACCATCAACTATATCATAGCCCGCTCAGACTCCTTTAGCACCTTGATGATAGTAGCCTCTATTGTGAGCTATATCTATCTACCCAAATGGCGCAAATTCTACATTTTTTGCATGTTCATGGTTATTGGTTTTTTTGTGAAAGAAACTGGCGCCATGGCTGTCCCTTTGCTTTATTTCCTTATTGTTTTCTTTGAGAAAGATTTAAGTGTCGGAGGGATTTTTAAGAAGTTTTTCAAAAAAGAGGTTTGGTATCCGGCATTGTATGTTATTCCAGCTGGTCTAATAGCCATCGGGATGTTCGTTTTTTTCCAAAAAATGACCCCAGAGACCTGGACCTCAGGCAGCGAAGACAAATGGACCTACATACAAACCCAAGCCTTTGTATATGTTCACTACTTCAATAATTTCGTCCTTCCTGTAAACCTGAGTGCCGATACTGATTGGACATTGATTACCAACCCTTTTGATGATAGGGTACTGGTAGGTATTACTTTTATTATAGCGATGTTGGGTATTGCAGTCAAAGCTTCTATAAAAAGAGAAACACGCCCTATCACCTATGGTATTCTTTGGTTCTTTTTGGCTTTGATACCCACCACCGTGGTACCTTTTGCTGAAGTACTAAATGACCACCGCGTATTCTTCCCTTATATAGGTTTGGTAATAGCCGGTGTTTGGGTATTGGCAAGGTTATACTATAAATACGTGGACATGTTCCCAAGACAATTATTCAATTTTGTAACATTAATGCTCTCCTTAATAGCGATTATGGCACATGCTACAGGTACTTATATGCGCAATGAAGTGTGGAGCAGTGGAGAAACCCTTTGGAAAGATGTAACTGAAAAATCACCACTCAATGGACGCGGGTGGATGAATTATGGCAATGCCCTGATGAAAAAGGGTGATTATGAAGGTGCCAAGGTCTGCTTCAACAAGACCATTGAACTATGGCCCCAGTACTCTTATGCCTACATTAATATGGGTGTTCTGCACGCAGCTACTGGTGATAATAAGGCAGCCGAAAGCAGCTTTAGAAATTCAATGAGGTTTAACCCTAACAATCCCGAGTGCTACAGCTACTATGGCAAATTTTTGTTAGACCAAAAAAGATATCAGGAAGCTGCAGATGTCCTTTCTCAGGGATTGAGGTTAAGCCCGCAACACGCCAGAATGCAGCAATACTACGATATTGTGCTTAAAGTGGGGGGTGATAAAGTACTTTCAGTAGACGACAAAGCAGCAGTCATTAAGAAAAACCCTAGTGCTGAAGCATATTTAAACCTAAGTTTGGAATATTACAACCTAAAAAGGTATAAGGATTGCATCGAAGCGTGTAAGGAAGCATTAAAGCTAAAACCCGATTATGATGTGGCTTACAATAATATGTGCTCCGCCTACAATATGTTAAAAATGTGGGATGAAGCAATTGCAGCAGGGCGAAAGGCAGTCGAGCTAAATCCTAACAATCAACTATTTAAAAACAACTTAAATGTAGCCCTGAAGGGAAAAAGGGACTCACAATAATGAAGATACTAGGATTTAATTGCTATGGACACGACTCGGCGGCATGCCTTGTGATAGATGATGAAGTAGTTTTTGCCGCTGAAGAAGAGCGCATGAACAGGAAAAAGCATTATGGCGGTGTTCCAGAGCATGCCATACGCGCCTGCCTTGACCATGCTGGGCTAAAGCTAAGCGATATTGACCACGTTACTTTCTTCTGGAAACCTTCTATTTCTTACAGCAAGGTGCCTGTTTTTCTTTTCAAGTATTGGTACAGGATACCCAGCTTGATGATGGAACAAAGGAATTTCTCGGTAGAAGAGAATCTGGGCATGCTCAACTATTTGGGCGATATGAAGAAGCTGCCCCAAACATTAAAAAGCCTTTTTCCTGAAGGCAAAGAACCTAAGTTCAAGTTCCATTTGATGGAACACCACTTTTGTCATGCAGCCAGTGCTTACTACCCCACCCCCTATGAGGATGCAGCAATACTGACTATTGATGGCGCAGGTGAATGGACAACATCTATGCTGGCACACGGGCAAGGCAACAAGATTAAAAAGATTTCTACTGTAGATACGCCCTACTCGTTAGGTGCTTTCTATCAAGCCGTTTCAAGACATTTGGGTTTTAAATTGATTTCTGGCCCAGGTAAGCTAATGGGGTTGGCCTCATACGGCGACCATGATAGCGAGGAATACCAGAAGATGAAGAAACTTTTCACCTTCACAAAAGATGGGGGTTTCAAGTTTGATATGAGTTACTTCTCTTATCACTATACCCGCAAAAGTGGTGTGAGTAAGAAATTCGCAGACTTGTTCGGCCCTTCGAAAACTGAGGGGAAAGACTGGACGGATAAAGAACTGAATGTAGCTGCTGCTGCCCAACACATAGTTGAAGACGTTATCCTACATATGGTTCGCCACCTGAAAAAGGTCACGGGTTCGGAAAACCTATGTATTGCTGGTGGCGTTGGGCTCAACAGTGTTACCAATGGATTGATTGCTAAAGAAGGGCTTTTCAAAAATATTTTCATTCAACCTGCCGCTGGCGACTCAGGTACCAGTATGGGTAGTGCCTTATTGCTCAATCACATGATATTAGACCGACCACGTAAATATGTGATGGACACTGCCTTTTTAGGGCCTGGATACACTGACGAAGATTATGCCAAGACCTTGAAAGAATTTGACTTGCCTTACGTAAAAACAGAGAAAAAATACGCTGAATTTGCTGCTCGCAAGCTGGCAGAAGGCAAGATATTGGGATGGTTTCAAGGCAAGATGGAGTTTGGCCCAAGGGCATTGGGCAACAGGAGTATCATCGGTTCTCCCTTAGTGCCTGAAATGAAAGAAGTATTGAATTCAAGGGTTAAATTCCGAGAGGGTTTCCGCCCGTTTGCCGCTATTCTTTTGGAAGAAGATTGTGGGGAGTATTTCGACAGTGACTTCCCTAATCCATATATGTTGTTTGTATATAATATCAATGAGAAATACTTAGGCAAACTGCCTGCCATTACCCACGTGGATAATTCAGTAAGGATACAAACAGTGAACAAAACCGAAAACCCACAAATGCGGGAATTGTTGGAAACCTTCAAGAAAGAAACAGGTTATTCTATACTGGTAAACACCTCATTCAACATCAAAGGGGAGCCGATTGTATGCAATCCTTATGATGCCATTCACAGTTTTGAAAGGGCAGATATGGATTACCTGATTATCGGTAATTACGTAGTAGCCAAACCAGGTGATGAAGCCAGTTTGGAGGAGTTGAAGTAAGCATTAACCTAAAACCCTATTCACACTCTCACGATAGCTTAGTGGTTGGATACCCAGTTTATCCAAGTCAGGCAGTATATCAAATCGCCTGGCAGCTTTGAGCCCTAAAAGGTTTTCTCTGCCTACCCCCAATTTTACGCCCAATCTTTCCATGGTTCTGAAAAAGGCATTAAGCAAGCCATAAGAGATAGGTAGCATTCTTATTTTTCTATTCAGTTTTTTAGCCAGATAAGTATAAAGCTCTTTGTAAACTATTGCTTCAGGCTCGGAAACGTAATAAGCCCCATTTAAGTCTTTTTCAATAATGATATTGAGTGCATTGGCCAAATCTTCGATATAGGTGGTATACAAAGGTTGCCTGCCACCTGCGATAAGCGGCACAAATCCTTTGGTTTTGATATGATTAACAGTTTCGAAGAACAAACCACCTTCGCCAATCACCAGCCCAGGCCTTACCACAGCATCATTACCTGTAAACTCTTTTTCTAGCTGAAACTTTTGCTTGCCATAAGCTGAGAGTGCTTCATCGTGAGCTGACATGCTGCTGATAAAAATGCTTTTCTTCACACCCGCTTGCCGCGCTGTCTCCAGGTATTGCATAGTTCCTTTAATGTTTAACTCTTCCTGTCCCTTCACATAAGCACAATGAATGAATATGTCCCCGCCTTCAAAAATGGATACATCAGGAGGGGTTTGAAGGTCTGCAATTTTATAGCTAACTCCAGCAATGCTAATAGGTTCTTTTCTCACCAAGCCTGTAACCTTATACCCCTTGGCATTAAAATAGCCCAAGAGGTATGTCCCTATAAACCCAGACGCACCAGAGATAATGATATGTTTGTCCCGTTCCAATTGCTTACTTCAATGAATTTTGTGCCGTGATATGTGCATTTGCCATGAGGCTTAATGTTAGGCCTTTCGCTGGCAAAAATTTAAAACCTGAACCATCAGCTACATAAACGTTTTGGGTACCATTTAGTTTACCATCACTAGATAAAGTGAAAGATTTTCCGCTGTCATCAAATGGTAAAACACCTGCATAGTGGATGCTGCTACCCATGCCCGGGTCTATCATCCTCACAGGAAAAGCCCCCAATTTTCTCATGGCTTTCATAAAAAGCTTATTTCGCCTGTCTATTTTATGCTGTTCTATGTCGCTCAACAAGTATTTTGCTGTCATCACATCACCTGTAATCTTGCTGTTATCTTTCTCAAGTGCCAGATACTTATTTGGTCCGCTCTTCTCAGGATGGTGCAATCCCATAATCACAAAGGCAGGCATCAGGAAGTTCATGAGTTGTATCCCATCCTGAAATGCTATGGGGGCTTCTTTAATAATCCTAAAAAGCATCAATGAACGATAGCTATATAAGGAAGCCATCGCAATATCATCACCATTCATTCCTTCATCATGAAAGAGTGATAATTGTGCAAAGCCAGTGATGTTCTTCTCTATCTTTTTCCCTAACTGTGAGAAATTGATGCATGGGAAATACCCGTATGGATTACTAAGGATAGGCAACTTCTCATTCCCTTGCCCTAATGAGCGTAGCACGATGCGTGCAGTACCCAATGGACCTGGAGTTAGCACCAGTTTCTTCGCTATGAATTTTTCTTTTTCGCCCGTATCTTTATTCCATGCTGTAACTACTACTTCACCATTCCCCATCTCCTTAAAGCTCTTTACAACCACCCCACCCTTGTAAGTGAAGTTGGGCTTGTTCTTCAATCCATCCACCGTTATCCATGGGCGGTATGCACTCAAACCTTTATCCGCATAAAAGTCCAAGTCATAAGTTTCGTATGCCTTGCGATGGCCCTTATCTTCGGTAATGAGTGCCAATGAAGTTCTGCCTAAAGCGAATCCATTGCTCTTAAACCAGTGCTTGCGTTTTTGGTATTTCTGCCTCAAGGTTTCCTGGTTTCTATCTACAACAGCGGGTGGCATAATACCCTGCAGGTGAGCTGTTGTGTAGGGGGTGATATCGTCATTACCACCAGATATCCCTATCCTATCTGAAACCACTTGATAGGCATCCTTCATTTTGCTCGGGTTCAACCCAGCTTGTTCCAACTCTGAACCAGAAAAGACTGTACAACCCAAGCCCCAACCATTACCCAAACCACCATAAGCCAAACTTTCCACCGGGAAAAACGACTTTGAGAGCACATCCAAAAAGCGGTTTACATCCCTTACCATGAATTTGCGGGGTGGAGTCAATTGTGCCCCACCACCAATATCGCCCCATGAGATACTTTCAAATTCTTTGCCTAACAAGTAGTCGGTTTGACTTTCATCTTTAGCCCTGATATCAACAAAATTCTTATCAGGTATCAAGCTTTTGTAGGTGTTATCGGCATTGCCTGCATCCAGCATGAGCACATCTACTCCTGCTTCTACCAAGGTTTGTGCTGCTTGTGCCCCTGTGCAACCCGAGCCCACTACAATATATGTAGGATGGGTGCTCATAGTAGCTTTACCAGTATTATGCCTATAATTCCGCGAATGGCTGAACGGGCACCCACCCAAAATGCTTTGAAAAAACTAATCTTGGGGCTATTCATATCAGATGATGAAGACAATAATGAGAAAAACCCAGGCCTTGTCTCCAATATGATTAAAACTATGTATAACCTTTGCCTGTATGGTGAGTGTGGCTCAATAAGTGCCAGGCCGCCATCAAAAAAGGGAATGAGAAAGGGATATTTAACCGAAAGACGAAAAAGCTTTTCTTCTTTTTTGCCCAAGGGCAATGCATGCATCTTCAATGCCTCTTTATACAAACGCATAGATTTTTCATCGGGGCCTTGCCTGGATATATATTTGAAAAAGACCTCAGGGTTGAAGTCCTGCTCATTCAGCATCTTCCTTCTCTTTAAGTTTTTGCTCTGCCTTCATATTGGCCAGCTCCTGGGTAAGCCTCTTGTTTTGCTCTTGCAGTTTGGATACAACCACCGAGAGATGCAATAAGTATATAAGTACGGCTGCTATAGCTCCCGTAAATACCAGGTTGGGTGGGTCATACACTTGCATGATACGACCTAATACATCCAAGCCCTCTCGCCAAAAAGAGAATACCACCAACAGCAAGGTGCATAGTATCCAAACAATGGCATACTCTTCGCGCAACTTCCCCTTAATGATAAGGCGAGCTATAAAAGCCAGCAATAGCAGGCTCACTATAATGGTAATTATCTGTATCCGTGGCATATTACTTGGAGTTCTTTAACCTCAAATATGTGAATAATACTGCTAATGTCACCTTAAACATGTAATAAACAGCCCCAAAGCTACTAATTGAAGACACCCCACCTTGTCGCTCATTCATGTGTACCGGAATTTCACCTATTTTAAGTTTCTTAGTAGCGTACAGTACTATCGCTTCAGGCTCTGGGTATTCATCAGGATAATACTCACTCACCACAGCCAATGCATTGCGATTGAGCATTCTCATTCCAGAGGTGCTATCAGCTATATCCACCCCAACCAGCATCCTATTTAACACCCTGAAATGGTTAATGCCCATCCTACGGGTGAACGTGGATTGAAAGCCTTCTTTAGTAATAAACCTGCTGCCTATAGCCACGTCCCAACCTTGTAGTTTCATTTCTTGCAGCATCTTGGGTATTTCACTTGGTGGATGCTGCCCATCCCCATCTATCTGTATAGCATAATCAAAGTTGTTGTCGAACGCAAAGCGCCAGCCGGTTTGCACAGCACCGCCAATACCGAGATTAACAGATAGGTGAACCGGCAGGCAATCAAGCTGGTCAATTATTTCTCCTGTGCTATCCTTTGAGCAATCGTTGATAACAACCGCATAGTAGCGGGCTCCTTCCCCAGTATTTAAGGCATTCACCTGCTCAACAACTGAAGAAATAGATTCTTCCTCGTTATAAGCTGGTATTACAACTGCTATTTTTAGTCGCTTGCTCATTCTTCACTCACAAAGATATTGAGTTGTTGCCGTATTTTTCAGCCATCAACAAACAAAACATTGTATTTCTAGTACCTTGTTTGTTGTGGTTATAGGCCATATTTACGCTAATCAACTAATCTATTTTACTGTTAGTCGAATTTTTTGATTCTGCTTGTACGAAGGGTGGATAAATAGGTTCAAATTTCCGAGTTTTGCACACTATTTGAAAATGGCCTCTTTTTGAAAGGTTTTTTTGTGAAAAAATAATTTTCTTTTTTGGATTATTTTGTTTCCAAAAATGTATATTTAATTCACCAAAACTAAGAGAGACGTAAAATTCTGTAAATGAGCGAGGAAAAGATGTTGGAGGTAGAGACTTCATTAAGCGAGCAGCTCGAAAAACATTTTGGGTTCAAAGGCTTTAAGGGAGAGCAGGAAGCCATTATTAATAATGTGCTTTCTGGCAGGCACACTTTTGTGATAATGCCTACTGGCGGTGGCAAATCATTGTGCTACCAACTGCCTGCCCTTATTTCTGAGGGAACCGCTATTATTATATCACCACTTATTGCTTTGATGAAAAATCAGGTAGACTCTATCAGGAGTTTTGGCACTGATGATGGTATAGCCCATTTCATGAATTCATCATTAAGCAAGACTGAAATAACTAAGGTAAAGAAAGACATTACTGAGGGCCGCACTAAAATGCTCTATGTAGCCCCTGAGTCATTAGCAAAGCAGGATAACGCCGATTTCCTAAGAGAGGTGAACATTTCATTTGTAGCCATTGATGAAGCACACTGTATATCAGAATGGGGCCATGATTTTAGACCTGAGTACCGCAGGTTAAGGCCAATTATAGATACATTGGGTAATGTGCCTATTATTGCATTGACTGCCACTGCTACTGAAAAAGTGCAGCAGGACATACAGAAGAACCTGGGCATGAATGATGCTGTGGTTTTTAAATCATCTTTTAACAGGGCTAACCTCTATTATGAAGTAAGGCCCAAGACCAAAGATGTAATCAAAGATATTATTCGTTTCATCAAGCAGCATCCTGGCAAATCAGGTATTGTGTATTGCCTGAGCAGGAAAAAGGTGGAAGAACTAGCCGAAACCCTGGTAGTAAACGGCATCAAAGCACTGCCTTACCATGCTGGGTTGGATGCTCCAGTGCGTTCTTCGCATCAGGACAAATTTTTGATGGAAGAAGTGGATGTGATTGTTGCAACCATTGCCTTTGGAATGGGTATTGACAAACCCGATGTTAGATTTGTGGTTCACCATGATATTCCAAAAAGCCTGGAAAGCTACTATCAGGAAACTGGAAGAGCCGGCCGTGATGGTGGTGAAGGCCGCTGTATATGCTACTACAGCTACGATGACATCCAAAAGCTTGAAAAATTTATGAAAGGCAAACCTATTTCGGAGCAGGAAATAGGAAAGCAACTACTTTTAGAAACGGTTTCATACGCAGAAACATCTGCTTGCCGAAGGAAATTCATCCTTCATTATTTTGGCGAACAATATGATGATGAGAAGTGCCGCGAGAGCAAGATGTGTGATAATTGTGTGCACCCCAAGGAGAAGTTTGAAGGGAAGGACGAGATGGTCCTTTTATTGAAGGCGGTAGAAGCTGTTAAAGAAAAGTTTAAGGCTAAGCATGTAGTAAATGTGCTTACCGGAAGTCTGACAAATGCAGTAAAATCATACAAGCATGATACACTTGATGTGTTTGGAAAGGGAGATGAGAGGGATGAGAAGTTTTGGAATGCAGTTGTTAGGCAAGCCCTATTGGCTAAGTTTTTATACAAGGATATTGAGAATTATGGTTTACTTAAATTAGACAAAAAAGGAAGAGAGTTTATTGAAAAGCCTTATTCATTTATGCTTACCAAAGATCATGACTACGACAAACAGCAGGACGACAACGAAGACATTGAAGGTCCTCAAAAGTCAGGAGGTGGCGGGGGTGCCGATGAAGCTCTTTTTAAGATGCTAAAAGACCTGAGAAAGAAAATTGCTAAACAGCAAAATTTACCGCCCTACGTTATTTTCCAAGACCCCTCATTGGAGGAAATGGCCATCAACTACCCAATAAAAATGGATGAGTTGACCCAAATCACTGGTGTGGGTCATGGCAAGGCGCTAAAATTTGGCAAGCCATTCATTGACCTTATCAAGGAATACGTTGAAGAAAACGAGATTGAAAGGCCAGTTGACATGGTGGTGAAATCAGTTGTGAATAAATCAGGGCTGAAGGTTTACATCATACAAAACGTTGACCGCCAGCGTGACCTTGAAGATATTGCTGATAGCAAGGGAATTGATTTCTATGACCTCTTAATAGAAATGGAACGAATTGTTACCTCAGGCACTAAACTGAACATCAAGTACTTTATTGAAGAAGTGATAGATGAAGACAAGCAGGATGAGATTATTGAATATTTCCGTGAGTCTGAATCACCTTCAGTAGAAGCTGCCCTGGAGGAATTGGGTGAAGATGATTATAGTGAAGAAGAAATCAGGTTGGTAAAAATCCAGTTCTTGTCTGACTTCGGTAACTAAAACCTAATTGCATTATATACCTAAAGCCTCAGCAAATTGTTGGGGCTTTTTTATCCTTCCCATTCAAGGGTACCAATGATATTGCTGATATCTTCCTTGATGTAATTAATCACAGGAGCCAGTGAGTCGTTATTAGGAACTACATTGAAATACAACGCGCCGCGAAGAAAATGTTTGGTGCTATCAGTCACAAAAAACTGCATGGTAGACGCTGCCCCGATACCTTCCACATCATATACCAAACCATACACTTCACGCTCAGGAGCATAAACCACTATCTCCTCTATCATATCCGCCTTGGGGATGTGTTTGGTGGTGAGCTTACGGGCATCAGATAAATATTCAGCCAGGTTATTGTTCACAGGCTTGTAGCTAAAATGTATCCTACCTCTAAACTGAGGGTAGTCCACATTAATCCAATGAGCTTCGGCATTGGCGTCTTTATCAGGCTCCCAGGTTACACATGATGGTAACTCAAAGGTATATGGGGTGTCAAAATCAACTCTTTCGTAGTTCTTTTCTGGCAAATCAATCCTGAAAAAAGCCTTGGGTTTAGGGGTGTATACTTCTTCTTCACAGGCAACCAGGGCTACCAATACTACCATCAAAACCAAGTATATCCTGCTACCCATTATTCGTTTTCTTCTTCGGTTTCGAGTGCACGGTCAATGGTTACCTTCAACCTTTTTATCCTCTTATTGTCCACTGACTCGATAGTAAAAACGTAGTTTCTGAATTTTATTTTGTCGTTCTTGTTTGGGAAGTTGCCTTCTATCTCTAAAACAAATCCCGCCAAGCTATCTGATTCTCCTTTGTTTTCCTCAAATTCATCACCATCAATATCCAATATTTTATAGAAGTTATTGAGCGATGTCTTCCCTTCAAATACGTAATTATCATTATCCAGTTTGGAGTAGACAATTTCATTATCGTCAAATTCATCGGTGATGTCGCCAACTATTTCTTCCATCACATCTTCAAGGGTAACTAAACCTGAAGTGCCTCCATATTCATCCACTACTATTGCGGCGTGTATCTTCTTTTGCTGAAACTCAGCCAGCAAGTCGTCGATCTTTTTGTTTTCAGGCACAAAGAATGGATTTCTCAATAGCCCATGCCACTTAAAGTCTTCACCTTCATCCAAATACTTCAACAGGTCTTTCACATATATCATCCCGATAACCGTATCCAGGTTATCTTCATAAACAGGTATCCTTGAGTAACCGGCATCCAGTATTTCATCCATCACCTCCTTAAAAGAGCTTTCTTTATCGATGGCTACCACATCCAATCGAGGCTTCATGATTTGTTTTACCTCGGTGTTTCCAAAGCTGACTATACCTTCCAGTATTCGGCGCTCCTCATTCTCCATCATCTCTTTATCTGCGGTTATGTCTAATGCATGTGAAAGCTCATCCACTGATAACTGGTATGCCATTTTGGTGATGCGCCTATCAATGAAAGAGGTAGCCGATACCAGTAGCTCACTTAGAGGATAGAAAAACAGTCTGAGGTAATACAGTGGGTAAGCCATCATCAGGGAGAACTTCCCAGCTTCTTCATTGGCATATATCTTAGGCACTATCTCTCCAAACAACAGTAAGAAGAAAGTAATCACTACCACCTGGAAAAACCAGCCTATAGGCGATTCAATCACTTCAACGGGAAATATACGGAGTAGCACAAAGCTGGATAAGATTACAATAGCTACGTTAACAAAGTTGTTGGTGATAAGAATGGTAGCCAATAGCCGTTTGGGGCGTTTTAGCAAATCACCCACCAAGCTACCGGTTCTTGTAGTACTGAGCTTTTCAATATCACTTTTAGTAAGCGAAAAGAAAGCCACCTCAGAGCCAGAAACCAACGCCGATAAGCCTAATAAAATTAAAACGAACAGGAAACCAATGAGCGCATCCAAAGGAAAGCCGCCCAAATCCACGCTAAGCAAACTTAAGAGCTGTGAAGGAGGTTCACTACCAGACTCGTCCAAATTGAATCATTTTGGTTAAACTTAGTGTTGCGTGCATTAAAATGGCAAATCGTCATTTGAATCCTGCACAACAGATGATGCTGAAGATGCGCTACCTTCTGAGCTTGCACTTTGCCCCTGCTCATAAGTATCTCCCCTGCGCGGCATTACAAGGTTTTCAACTTGAATCTCAGTAATATATTGGGTTTGGCCATCTTTCTCATACGAACGATATTTGATGCGCCCTTCCAATGAAATTTGCTGGCCCTTTTTAAGGTTGTTGGTCACCCACTCAGCCATTCCCTTTTGTCTTACAATGATATTGTGCCAGTCAGTTGGCAGGTCTTTCCATTCTTGTGCCTCTCTGTCATAATATCTCTCTGATGTAGCTAATGGAAATTTGGCTATTGCCCCACCGCCCTCAAAATGCTTTATTTCTGGGTCTTTACCAATGTTTCCTACTAAAAACACCCTATTCAAACTATTCGCCATGTCTTAATTTTTATTCTTTAAACGAAGTTAATAACTATCGGCACACTAACAAAAAAGAATTTCACTTTTCTTCATGCAAATATCTTAGTATTAGCTTCGGAAAAGCAAAATTATCCAATTCTTGCCTATCTACCCAAACCAAGCCTTCTTCCTGCAAAGGATTTTCAACTGTAAATGAGTAAAATTTTGCGAATATCCTTCTGTGAGTGAGTATATGCTTAAAGACGTGAGAAGTTCGCCTCATTACTACACTTTCATCCTTCAAATAATCGGGCACCTTGGGTAGTTCATTTCCCGTTACCCTTTCAGATTCAGTCATAGGAAACTCATAAAGGCCTTTCCAAATATCCTGACCTTTCCTTCTCTGAATATATACCCCACCATTGTACTCTACCTCAAAATAATGGAAGTAGCGATTGCTCACCTTTACTTTCCTGGCTTTAACTGGTAGGTTATTGACCCCATCATTATGGTACGCATAGCAATTAACCTGCAAGGGGCAATTGGCACAGCCAGGTTGCTTAGGTGTGCAATGTATTGCCCCAAACTCCATCACGGCTTGGTTGTACGTTCCGGGTTGGGATGGGTCAATGAGTTTATTCGCCAACTGAAAAAACTCTTTCTTGCCCGCGGTTGAGTCAATAGGTGTCTCGATGCCAAAATAGCGACTCATTACCCTGTAAACATTTCCGTCTACAACGGCGTGGGGAAGATTAAAGGCAAGGGAAGCGATAGCGGCTGCAGTATAGTCACCCACGCCTTTCAGTTGTCTAATCTCATTGTAAGTCGTTGGGAACTCTCCTGCATGTTCACTAACTATGGTCTTTGCTGCAAAATGTAAGTTCCTGGCTCTTGAGTAGTATCCTAAGCCTTCCCAAAGTTTCATTACTTCTTCTTCATCGGCATTCGCCAAGTCATCAACCGTTGGGTATTTTTCGATAAACTTGAAATAATAAGGCATGCCTTGTTCTACCCTGGTTTGTTGCAGGATTATTTCGGACAACCAAATAAAGTAAGGGTTTTGCGTAGTTCTCCAGGGTAAATTACGTAGATTATCCTTATACCAGATAATCAATTTACGTACAAAAAAGTGTAATTTTCTTTGCAATTTAGACTGTTATTTTTAATTTTCGCATCACAAATTTAACCTGATGTGTTTTTATTAATCAGAAGGTTGATGTATTTTTACCATTAATTACAAAGAAACAACTAACCATAGGATATGACAAAGGCGGATATAATTGCGGAGATTGCAGAAAAAACAGGCATAGAAAAAGTTGATGTACACGTTACAGTTGAAGCTTTCATGAAGTCTGTAAAAACTTCTTTGGCTAAAGGAGAAAATGTGTATTTGAGGGGATTCGGAAGCTTTATCGTGAAGAAAAGGGCACAAAAAACAGGTAGGATTATCTCAAAAAATACTACCATTGTAATTCCTGAGCATTTTGTGCCTGCTTTTAAGCCAGCCAAAAACTTCACGGAGAACGTAAAAAAGAATACTGCCAAGAGAGTTGGCAAGTAAGAAAACTATCCACTTTTAATGAACTGGAAGCAAGGGCTTTTAGCACTAGCTTCAGTGGGGTTACTCCTGCTGATATACTTTGCACCTAAGAATAGGGCCCTTAATGAGGATGCCCCTGAGGAAAAAGAGGCAGCATTTAACCTAACGGCCTATGTTGATTCATTAGTGCACACGCTTCCCGAAGAGAGTCATAACCAGCTTCATGAAGCAGAAGAAGCTGGCCTGCTAGATTCTGCAGCAAGCATTTTAAGCAATCACGATTTGCCGGTTGCAGCTGCATTTTTTGCCAAACGAAATGCCGAAAAGACTGCCACCAGCCAAGATTGGCAAGATGCAGGCGACTATTTTGTGGTTGCTGCCAGAACTGCTCAAAATACCGAGTTGAAAAAAGCGGTGTATGAAAATGCTACCTCGTGCTTTGATAAAGCCCTGGAACTTGACCCAAAAAACCTAGATGCCAAGACAGGACTAGGGGTGTGTTATGTAGAAAGTGCACAATTTACGGGTCAAGCCCCAATGCGTGGTATTGGTATTTTGAAGCAAGTCGTTGAAGAAGACCCCAATAATACCAACGCCTTGATGAATTTGGGTTACTTCGCACTTCAATCAGGTCAGCTTGACTTGGCTGTAGAAAGATTCGAAAAAGTGCTAGAAATAGACCCGACAATCCATGAATCTTTACTATATTTGGCGGAAATTTTTCTGAAAAAGAATAACAAAGAAATAGCAATACAATACCTCGAGCAGTACCGGGATAACTTGAGTAATCAGATGATGATTGAAGAAGTTAGCAAGTACATCGAGGAAATAAAAACTAAAAATTAAAAAACTATGCCAAGCGGTAAGAAAAGAAAAAGACATAAGATGGCCACCCACAAGCGCAAAAAGCGTTTGAGAAAAAACAGGCATAAGAAGAAGAAGTAATTCGCCCTTCCCTGGATTTTGCATGTCACTAGCATGCATTTTTTCACTTAACTACTTTATTTTCAATTGGTTAAGTTGTAGTTTCCTGAAAGCAGTATAGCTCTCGGGATTTACTGTTTTACCTAAAATCCAAATCGTGAATTACGAGCTTGTTATTGATTCCAACCCCAAAGGGGTAGTTATAGCCCTGCTCGATGATAAAAGATTAATCGAGCTGCATAACGAAAAACGTGGTCAGAGTTTTTCGGTAGGTGATATATATCTTGGTAGGATACGCAAAATCATGCCGGGGCTCAATGCCGCGTTTGTAGATGTCGGCTATGAGAAAGATGCTTTTTTGCATTATCTCGACCTGGGCCCTCAGGCGCGTTCATTTGTAAAATTTACCAAAAGCGTACTTACAGGAAAGCAGAAGCATTCCGCCCTCAACTACTTCAAGTTAGAGAAGGATATTGACAAAACCGGTAAGATAACCGAGGTACTCTCTCAACAGCAAAAGATACTTGTTCAAATTGCTAAAGAGCCCATTTCTACCAAAGGGCCACGCATTACAACTGAAATTTCAATTGCGGGAAGATACCTGGTACTCATCCCTTTCGCAGATAAGATTTCCATTTCCCAAAAGATTAAAAACTCTTCGGAAAAGGATAGACTGAAAAAGGCTTTAGCCGCGCTCAAGCCAAACAACTTTGGGCTTATTGTGAGAACTGCTGCCGAAAACAAAAAGGTAGCAGAACTGGATGCCGACCTTAAAGACCTGATGGATAAGTGGAAAACCTGCTTTGAGCAATTGCGCAATGCAGACCCTCCTCAGAAAGTACTAGGCGAGCTTGACAGGACTTCAGCCATGTTGCGTGATATGCTTAATCCTACTTTTAACAGTATATATACCAACGATATCAGCCTTTTTGAAGATACCAAAAAGTACATCCAAACTATATCACCTGAAAAGGAAAAGATAGTAAAACAGTACAAGGGTAATCAGCCCATATTTGAATTCTTTGGTATTGAGAAACAAATAAAGGCTTCTTTCGGCAGAACTGTATCCATGAAAGGCGGCGCCTACCTGGTAATTGAGCATACTGAAGCCATGCATGTAGTAGATGTGAATAGCGGCCATCGCACTAAAAGTGATAACGACCAGGAAACGAATGCTTTTGAAGTGAATGCAGAAGCAGCCAAGGAATTGGCCCGCCAGTTGCGCTTGCGCGATATGGGCGGCATTATTGTGGTTGACTTTATTGATATGCACAATGCAGAGAACAAGAAAAAGTTGTTCCAACTGCTGCGTGACGAAATGAAGCCCGATAAGGCCAAGCATACCATATTGCCTCCTACCCGATTTGGTTTGGTGCAAATCACCCGTGAGCGTGTAAGGCCAGAGATGAACATAAAAACGGTAGAGACTTGCCCTGCCTGCGGGGGTTCAGGAGAAGTAGAAGCCAGCATCCTCTTTACCGACGAATTAGAAAATCACTTGAGGTTTATCATCAAAGAGCAAAACGAGAAAAAGATTACGCTTTGTGTTCATCCATATGTTGCTGCTTACCTCACTAAGGGAATAATCTCTACGAGATTGAAATGGCAATACAAGTATGGCGGCAAAATTGAGGTGAGACCCTACGAGTCATACCACATGTTGGAGTATCACTTTTTGGACAAAAACCAGGAGGAAATTAAAGTTTAAGGTTCAGCAATTATTGCTTCTCAAACTTTACTGACTTGCGGATAACAAGTTCTGTTTCACAGCACTTCCCCTCACCGTAAAGTGAATCCGTAACTACCACTTTATCAAGGTTGTACTTAAAGTTGATTTCCTTGTTAACTCCGCCGTCATCACTAAATTCAGTGTAAGTCATAATAGAATCGTTAACGCTAACCAGATCGGCTTTTAGGCCTTTTTCTAGCGGTTTGTAGACATAACTAGCAAAAACGCCGTGCGAAGCATCACCATTTGGCACTAGTTTGTAAGTCTCCTCATTACATTGACATTCCTTTACTTTCGAGAAGTCGGCATCATATAGTTTATGAAGAAACTCATCTTCACTTTCATACCTGCAAGTCCATACCACATCTTTTGAAAAGAATAAAAGGGCTTTATTCGTAAATATGGGTTGATACAAAACAGGCGCCTGTTTTTCCACGGCATCATCTATTTCAAGTACTTCTTGTGCAAAACCAGCCATGGAAAAGCCAGTTAACGCTAAAATGCAAAATAATCTTGTCATAAGGTTGCTTTAGTTATACCGCCAAATATACTTACTAAAACAATCGATAGGTTCATTAAAATCTTTCTACTTGTATAAAGCGCATTATCTTTGTAGCCCATCATGTCGAAAGGAAAACTGGAAAAATTTGCCGAGCTAAAGGATTTCAGCAACACTATTGAAATTCCTCAAGGCCATCTAATTGATAGCCATCCATTGAAGGGAAACTGGGCCAAAGAGCATTTCAAGAACGATAACCCGATAGTATTGGAGCTAGGTTGCGGCAAAGGTGAGTATACGGTAAACCTGGCTAAGGCTAATCCCGATAAAAACTTTATTGGTGTAGACATCAAAGGCAACCGTATTTGGCATGGAGCCAGCACGGCAGATAGAGAGGGGCTTAATAACGTGGCTTTCGTGAGGATACGTATTGACCATATTTCCAAGATATTCGCGCAAGATGAAATCAGTGAAATATGGGTTACTTTCCCTGACCCACAGCCGCAGGATAGCAGGGAGAAGAAAAGGCTTACTTCACTCAATTTTATTGAAAAGTACAGACCAATGCTTCAAAAAGACGCTATCATCCACTTGAAAACTGACTCATTTCCACTTTATGAGTACAGTTTGGAAGTAGCCAGAGAAAACAAATTCAGGATAATCGACTCCACCGATAATTTATATAACGGTTTAGAGAAACTCTCTATCGATGCCACTACCTTGAGCATCAAGACTTTTTACGAACAAATGTTTCTTGACGAGGGCAAGAATATCTGTTATCTTAGCTATCGCTTATGAAGAAGCAGCCAAATAAAGAGTCATTCTTTGAGCAAGTGTATGAAGTTGCGCGATTGATACCACATGGCAGGGTGACCAGCTATGGCGCCATTGGGCAATACCTGGGCTTGAAAAGCTCAGCGAGAATGGTGGGTTGGGCGATGAACAATTGCGGTTCTCTAAGTGTTCCTGTTCCAGCACATAGGGTAGTTAACCGCAATGGGCTGCTCACAGGAAAACATCATTTTGGTGGAGAAAACCTGATGCAGGAGCTATTGGAAAGTGAGGGAGTAGCTGTGATAGATGACAAAGTACAGGATTTCAAAAATAAATTTTGGGACCCAAATATTGAACTGGACTTAGAAAGATGATAACTAAAGAAAAAGTACTAGACGCGTTAAGCAATGTAATAGACCCTGATATAGGCAAAGACCTGGTTACACTCAACATGATTGAGGATGTGGCCATTGAGGGCAATAAAGTGAGTTTCACGGTAGTATTGACTACCCCTGCTTGCCCTATGAAAGACCAAATTGAGAAAGCCTGCTACAATGCCATTATCTATTATGTAGACGAGAAAGCTGAAGTAGATATCACTATGACTTCGAAAGTGACTACCAAACGCACGGGAGCCAATCAGCTACTACCTGGTGTTAGTAATATTATTGCCGTTGCTTCCGGTAAAGGTGGTGTGGGTAAATCCACAGTAGCCAGCAATCTTGCCGTAGCATTAGCAAAACAAGGCGCTAAAGTGGGTTTTGTAGATGCAGACATTTATGGGCCTTCAGCCCCAATTATGTTCGACGTGGTGCATGAAAGGCCTACTGTTAGAAATGTAGAAGGCAAAAGTATGATTGTACCAGTAGAGAGCTATGGAGTAAAACTCCTTTCAATTGGCTTTTTCGCTGATGCTTCACAGGCTATCGTATGGCGTGGGCCGATGGCTTCAAAGGCGTTACAACAAATGTTTGGCGATGCCGATTGGGGCGAGTTGGACTATATGATAATTGACTTACCACCTGGTACTGGTGATATCCACCTCTCACTGGTTCAGGCTGTTCCTGTTACAGGTGCCGTGATAGTCACTACCCCTCAAAATGTAGCACTGGCAGATGCTAAAAAAGGCGTTTCCATGTTCCAATTAGATTCAATCAAAGTTCCAGTATTGGGCTTGGTTGAAAACATGTCGTGGTTTACCCCCGAAGAGTTGCCAGACAACAAGTATTACATATTTGGCAAAGAAGGTGGTAAAGAGCTGGCCGAACAATTGCAAATACCTTTATTGGGGCAAATACCATTGGTGCAGAGCATCAGGGAGTCAGGCGATGCAGGAAGACCTGCAGTGTTACAGGATGGCTCACCTACAGCACAGGCTTTTATCAATTTCGCTCAAAATGTGGCACAACAGGTAGCTATCCGTAATGCAAACCTGGAACCAACCAAGGAAGTGGAAATGAAATAACTAAAGGAAGGTTTGTAAAAAAGCCCCGCAGTTTGCGGGGCTTTTTTGTGCCCTTAACCGTAAAGAAAAGTTGTTAAAGTGACATTTCTCAAAATAACGTCCTGTATGATTAGCATTTGGCGGAAGGATGTATTTGGTGAGTTGGAATTTTTTTCCATAAATTTACTTTGGTTCTTGATAATACAGTGCCTTCAATCGACAAACTTCTTAATCTATGAAAAACCAATACTTCTTTATCCTCATTCTCTTCTTTATGTTTGGAAGTGCAACGGCACAGACCAATTGCGAGATTATCTATGTAACACCCAATGGCGCTGGCAGCGGTACCGCAGGAACACAGGCTAATCCTGCTAATTTGCAGTATGGCCTTACTTTGCTCTCAAGCAGTGCCCCCAACATGCGCATGGCCGAGGGCGTGTATACCATTTCAAACAGCATAAGTATACCTGCCGGGACAAGAATAGAAGGAGGGTTTGATGCCACAACCTGGGCTAAAAGCAACTCAACACCAACTATAATTAGCCGTGATGGTAATAACTATTTGCCATACCCTACACGAGCTTTGATAGCGGTAAGGTGTGATGGTGTGTCTGGGTTTACTTTACAAGACCTCACTATAAGAACGGCAGATGCTCCCGCGCCTGAGATTAGCACCTATGGTGTTTATCTATCGGGATGCTCTAATTATAAGATTATCCGTTGCAGCATAGAGCCGGGTGATGCGGGGGCAGGGACGGCAGGTTTACCTGGTTCTGCGGGATTGGCTGGTTCTAATGGCTCGGATGGGAATGGAGCGGGAAATGAGCAAAATATTCCGCAAGGTGGTGCCGGTGGTTTTGGTGCCAATGCTGGTGGTGCAGGTGGTACGGGTGGTAAGCATTCTATATTCTACGCACCCGCCTATGGCACAACAGGCGTAGGTGGGGTTAACTGTGGGGGCACAGGTGGTACACCGGGTGTTGGGCCTGATTGTGGCTGCGGACTCTTTGGAACAGATTATAATAGTGGTTGTGGTGGTACCCCACCAACGGCAGGGCAAGCGGGGCAGCCTGGTGTTGTGGGTAATAATGGTGTGGCGGGTGCCCCGGGATATATCTCAGGCGGATATTTTGTGCCCGGTGATTTAGGAGGTTCAGGTGGTAATGGTGGTAATGGCTGCGGCG
>JANQJC010000044.1 GCA_028281825.1 Flavobacteriales bacterium | reverse complement strand
TTTTTGTTGCGACACTCGCAACCATTTTGATACCAGGACTCAACAAAAGCTTTTTTCGCAACCCCTTTACTCCAATTCTCATTTCTAGCACCATCAAATTGCGAAAATCGCAAGTCTGATTTTTGTGTTGCGAAAAGCCGTTTTTTCAAAGTTATGGCACTCAGTACTTTAGGCTTACTCTTTAACCTAACAACCATGAAACGTACATTTTTTAGACTAACAATACACCTTTGCCTGATCGTGGCTTTTGTTTCCTGCGAAAAGGAACCAGCCATTAAAACCACTGTATATGGTAGGGTTGTGACCTACGGCACCAGTGATTACCCTTCTGACACCTTGCTCCCCGTTGAGCTTGTAGAAACCACCGGAGGCAGTGGCCTTGGGGTAGGCGAAGTGGTTCGGCAAACTAAATACACAGATGACGTGGGCAATTTCAGCTTTAGTTTTACTGCTGGAAATAGGCAGGACTTATTTTGGGTTAGGGTACCCCATACCCATACTCCACCACTGCACTATGACATGAGTACACATGGCGGATTTAATGTGCCTATTGGTAAAGTCTCAAACGTAAATATCGTGCTAAAACCAGTGGCATGGATAGAACTCCATGTGCGAAATGTAAACCCAAAGCCAGGAGACATTTTGTTTGTGAATTGGGGAGGCTTTCCACCTGAATTTCACGGAATGGCGGATGATACAGTCATACTTTCAGGAGGAGGAAACAGCAACATTCCTATATCCTTGACTCTATATAGGGATGGAAACTGGAACAATTTTAAAGACACGGTTTTCCTTCCTGCATTTGACACGACATATCATTTGCTTGAATACTAACAAAACGCACCCCTCCTGTTACCGCAGAAGGGGTGCTGGCATTCAGTCAATACATTAACTAAACACCTTAAAAAATGAACTACAAAGTTACGTTTTGGAGTCTATTTATGCTCCTATCGGTTCTACTAAAAGCGCAAATGACGTTCACAGACAGCCTCAAAGCGCGATACGACAGCTTACAACCTCATGTAGCCACAGGACTATTAGCGGATCGAAGCCCCTTGTCTCCCTTTATTGTTTCGGCCAATTCTAACCCACTACGATTAAATGGGATCAATGATACTACATTGGATGAGGTTATGTGGAGAAGCCTTCACAGATACCTCTATCACATGGCTTATCACTCGAATGATCTGAGCTTTAGCCCCGAAGCTTATGACAGCCTTTTTGACGTAGAGCTCTATGGGCAAAGCCGAGTTGGAATGAATATCACTCAGTTGCTCAATTTGCAAACCCGTTCAGATATTGTTCTTGGCTTAATTGACCGGAAGTTTAATATGATAACGCCCGAAGCCTGGGACAGTGCTTATATCAAAACCGATACCCTGACTTTCAGCTACCGCCTTAACAAAGGTCCTTTCCAGTTAAATGACACTATCAGTTATTACAATCATCCCGATAGTATTATTGTTGTAGATTCCATTTATCACCGGGACACTACCAATATGGTAGCCCGTACTTTTTCGACTCATCGAAGCATAGCCCTGGGTGCTTTGCACTATCAGGCTTATGCAACAGGAAATAGCCCATCTGTCAGCATATCCATTCCCACCATATTTCGAATGCAGTTGCAGGGTTCGGTTTATGAAGTGGATTTTGACGATGGTCAGGGTTTTCGTCCCTGGCCGACTTCTACAAATGTAACCATCAATTATCCGGTTTACGGTCAGAAGACTATTACCATAAGGACCCCCAATAATGGTCCGGGAAGTGATTCGATCCCTTATCTCAAATCCAAGACTTTCATTACTATTTCAGAACTCAAGCATGGTTACCCGGATGCTCGCATTGAGTTGCCGAATCAATTTGTCAACTCCTGCCTTCTGGACTATAATGATTACGGGATCGGTAAAGGTGTTGGTTTTGTAAAGTACCGCTACAATGCCGGACCCAATCCCAAGCTTCACAAACCTGTGATTATTGTAGAAGGCCTTGAAACAGCTAAGACGATCAGTAAAATACGTGACAAGGGAGACGAACATGGTTTTGGTGCCCTGAATTGGCTCGCCTTTTCCAGTGGTGATTTCGGGGAGATTGCCCCTCAACTGAGCAAATTCCCAGATATTATGGATTCGCTTCGAGCTACCGGGCATGATATCATATTACTTGATTTACTGACTAACCGGGCTACCATCCAGCAGAATGGTAATGCCTTTATCAATCTGGTTCAATATGCCAATAACCAATTACAGACCTACCAAAGTAATGAGGAAATAATTGTCATTGGTGCCAGCATGGGTGGTTTGGTATCGCGTTGGGGAGTACGGAAAATGGAAATGGAGGGCTGTTGCCACAACATTCGTCTGTTTGGTACTTTTTCAACACCTCATCAGGGTGCCAATATTCCACTTGGCCTGCAAGAGTTTTTATATTCATTGGGACATGGCCAAAACCTTTTAGGAAGAGGAGATGGTGCGAAAAAGCTATATGACGAAGCCCTTAATAGTCCAGTAGCCAGACAAATGTTAGTGTATCATAAGGACCCTACCGCAGCAGCAGACAGGGCAGCTTTTGTAAGGCACATGGACAGTATGGGATTCCCTCAAAATTGCCGCCTTCTGGCATTGACCAATGGAAGTGGAACAGCCTCCGGGCAGCAACAGCACAATGAACTTATGAGTGGACGGTTTTTAAGTGGTGGAGATGCGCTGGTGACTGTAAAAGAAAAAATATGGGCACCCCTGGCTTACCCTGATTTGGTCACGCCTGTTTTGGGTGTGATTGATATAGCAAATGGTACTACATCCAGTACCAGACCCTGGACCTTGCTCTATGCAGAAGCCTATGCCATAAAGCACAGCAATACACCATCGAGCCAACTAATATTGGAAAGGGGAGATGATGCCAAAGGCAATGTAAACAGGCTCACTTGGCAATATGGTGTATATGCAACGGGGATGGCAGCTTCATTTTTATCTCTTCTTATTCATGTCTTGGCGTATGCGATTGCTACATTAGGTTTTTGTGTGGCCTGTCCTGCTGTAACAGCGTCCAGCCTCAATTCCCAAATAGCCATCGCCACAATTTTTTCCACAATATTGGGTCTAAAGTGGACCCATAATGAACATTTAAACTATCAAGACCCTACCCACTATGAGTATGTGAACAAGTATCCGACCCTGGCATACGATCAGGCACCCGGAGATTTTAACAATACTCAATATCGCATCCACAAAACCAGTGACGGGGTGGTGGATTACCACAACTTTGGGCATCATAATTTTATTTCCACAGTGAGTGCTTTGGCTATTGATACGAATGACCTATTCCTAAATATAAAGGACAATAGACCGTTCTTGGTCCAATCAAAAAAGACTCCTTTTGAGTTCATTTTTTATAATGAAAGGGGGGCAGAAGATGCAAGCGTCAATGAGCGTCATGTAGAAATAACCAAATGGAACCTTGGTTGGTTGATGAATGTAATCCGTATCACTGAAAACCCTTTGCAAGGTGTTTTGAACGGGCAACCTCAAGTCCTCAGTAAGTACTATAACTATGGTGATCCTTCGGATACCGTGGTCCCGGCACGTATTTTAAAGGATTTGATCATCAGTAGTGGAGGTTTGTTACATGTCAACCACAGCGGTAAGGTGGGTTATCTGACCTCACCCTATGGAACAACTGCGTCAGGTTCCTTATTCCAGGTCAAAACCTACAATCCGGCTTGTGGTGGTGCTCACGTCCGAATTGAATCCGGGGGTCAAATGATCTTAGGAAGTACAGGACAAAACCCAAATCGCGGAGAAGCCATCTTTCTGGAAAATGGGATTTTAGAAATTAAAAGTGGCGGTACACTGACTATTAATGACAACAGTAGACTTTTTTTCACAAAAGGCTCGCAACTAATATTGCACGATGGAGCGATCATCAATTTATCCGGGGAGAATGCGATACTTGAGATAGCCGGAAAGGTAGTACTTAAATCAGATGCTTTACTTCAATATCAGGGCAACGGATTTATCAGATTAGCACAAGAAGTTGGTGACTTATCTCAAATTGGACTGTACTGGCAACTTGACGGGAACAATGCCTTTTTGTTGAGCGAAACAGATACTACCTCTAAAGTCCTCGAAGTTGTCAAAGAGGCTTACATACCTAATGGTCTTGATAGTATAAGCATTGTCAACGGTAGAGTTGAATTAGCCGGAGGCAAGAAGCTCCATATTCATAGCCCCTTCCGCTCTGACAATGTATGCTATACCAACATTGATAATTCAGGAAATGATGGAGTTTGGGTATATGGTCAAGCCAATACGACTATTCGCAACTCCTATTTTATGCGAGGTGCCAGAGGTCTTAATGCGTTGCTGACTTACTACGGCAATGACCTTGACCTTGTGAATTGCAAATTCTTCGACCACACCCACTTCGGCTTATACACAGAGGGCCAATCAGTCAATATTGACGATTGTCGCTTTGATGGGGGTAATCATGGGTGGTTTGGTCGAAACATGACAGGTGAGTGCCATTTCAAA
>JANQJC010000035.1 GCA_028281825.1 Flavobacteriales bacterium | reverse complement strand
CAGACCAATCGTCTGCATCTTGAAAGGTGATAATGTCTCCTTTGGCTTTCCCAAATAAGTCATTACATGTTTTTAAATATCCTTGATTTTGAATATTTAAATTTATAATAATTCTCTCATTTTCAACATTTTGAATACCAATCATTGATTTATCAGGTGAACCATCAATACAAACCAACAATTCAAAGTTCTGATAACTTTGAGATAAAATACTTTCAACTGCCGGAATGAAAAAATCACCTGCATCATACACTGGCATAATGATACTTACTAAAGGGTTTTCTGGCAGTTGATTCACTAGTTTACCTTGTCAGGCTATTCTTTAATTTACGCATAAAGTTAAGCGTATCGTCATTAAAGACATTTACCTTAACAAACCTTCTTAAAAGTTTGGAGTTCTTGGTCTTCTTGTATTCATAAACCGTTGCCAGGCAATTGCGACAATTCTCATAATCCCTTTGGGCGTAAAAATCATCAAATAAACGCTCTGCGAAATAGGCCATAAAAAGGTTGTAATTAATCTCAACACCTTCCCAATTTGGTTGATACCCATTTACATCATTAAACCTCTTTAGGTATTTTTTCATGTAATCAGGTGTTTCTGCATGCGTCAGCAAACCTTTATAAATAGCCACACGCTCACGTTTAAACTCCAAATTGTCTTTATTCGTTTTGGAATGCTCATGCAACCTAAAATGGGAAAGCACATCATCTACAAACTTCACTTTGCCCTTACCATGAACCGCCATATAACGAAACCATAAATCCATATCCATAGCATAATGCAGGGAGTTATCTACCCCACCCAACTCACGAATAACCTCAGTTTTGTAAAAATGAGAGGGTTGCCCCATAGAATAATAAGCCATGCTCTTCTCTATACTTGGCAAAACAGAGGTCCTGCCGATAGCCAGGGTTTCCTTGGTTTTATTGCTAAAGTGCCTGCACCATCCATGTATCACTTCCACCTCTTTGTAAGCAAACTCTAAAGCCACTTTCCTTAAGGCGTCAGGCTCTAGTATATCATCTGCATTTAACCAATTGAATAAATTGCCTGAGGCCCTCTCTAGCCCCTTGTTAATTGCCTCACTCTGTCCATCATCTTTTTCACTTACCCAGTAAGTCAACCTATTCTCATACTTCTTAATCACATCAAGTGTATTGTCCGTGCTTCCCCCGTCAACTATGATATACTCCAGATTGGGATAACCCTGATCTAAAACCGATTGGATAGTCTCCTCAATAAACTCACCTTGATTGAGAGAAGGCGTAACTATGGTAATACGCGGGTATTGCACTTGCTAAAGATAAAGATTCAAGAAACTATACGAACGAGAAAAGTGAAAAGCACCTGCATTGGGCGAAATTGTTTCAAATTCATGCGTTAACAGAGATACGATATTTTGTGTCTTCGCAATAGATACGAAATCAAAAACCATCTCCACCACCATCACGTTCACCATTGTTACGTCTGTCTTTTTTTCTGGTTAAGCCTGTAGACAAAGTTCAGGGTGATTTTCTCACCCCTTTAATGGCGCACTCCCCTCGTTCCGTGATATAACTCTATTAGTTGTTTTGAAACTCTTTTCACGTCAAATTTCGCAACCATTTCACTTGCTTGATATGAAACTTCTTTCCTTTTTTCTTTACTGGACAGCAACTCAATAATCATCTCAGCAAGTTGCCCAGCACCTCCTCGTAGAAATAAAAAGCCCGTCTTTTTATGTTCTATAATATCTGCAATACCACCCACATTACTTGCCACAACAGGAACGCCACAAGCCATAGCTTCAATAATTGTCATGCCAAAAGTTTCAGCTTTAGCAGCGTGTACATAGAGGTCTGCAGCCTGATAGTATTGCACCACTTTTGTTCTATCCAGAGTAAAAGGATGGAACGAGATAGTCAAACTACCCACTTTCTCACTTTTAATGCGTCTTCCTGACATCCCCAAGCAAACCAACTCCACATCACCAATTTCATCAGCAACCTGCTTAGCAGCTTGTTTTAGTGTGGCATAATCCTTAAACTCATTCTTTTCAGGGTTCCTGGCAATAAACAGCAGCACCTTCTTGTCAGGACTTATCCCTAATGCTTTCCTTGCCGCCAGTTTATCACCTCGCACAAACATCCCCCTGTCCACCCCATTTGGAATAACTGAAAGGGATTGATTGGCAATTCCTGAGGCCCTCAATTTATCAGCCATCCATTTTGAAGGGCAAATGAAGTTGAGTCGAGTTTTGGAAAGTATTTCCCGTTTTCTAAGCCAATTAAAGTCTGTAGCATCTTTTCTTACAGCTGGGTAAATAGTCAAATCAGGGCAGTTCCCACAACCATCCAACCATCTTTCACAATCAAATGATTGCGCGCAATGCCCAGTCAATAGCCACATGTCGTGTAAATGGACAAACACCTTGCACTTAACACTTAACCCGACTAAATCATTAAGATTGAAATAACCACCGTGTAGGTTATGGATATGTATAATATCAGGCTCAAAACCTACGCGATGAAACTGCCAAAGTGCATTTCGGTAAGCCATTGGCTCTTTACCCTGGCTTGCTGCAATATTGTTGAGGGCTCTTTGAATAATCGTTGGCCTAAGTAGTTTCCTAACGAAATCCAAATTGGTTTGCTTTTTCCCAACAAAACAAGCGGACTGGTAACCAGCTTTCACCAACTGATTATGCAACGCCAACATCACCTGCTCAGCCCCCCCACCAAGGTCAGTTGTATTGATATGAACTACCCTCAAGCTATATGTTTAAGAATGACTTTACTTTCTGAAATCTACTTAAAGTATTACTTTCATTTTTGCCATATAAATAATTGAATATCAATTCATCAATGAATTTATTTTCTATTGACAAAATTTTATTTGGGGGATGTTTTAGTGGGAATTTTAGTGTTTTATCTGTCTTATTGTAAAGTTTTTCAGGCACTGCATTAGTATGGGTTGCACCCTCACCGAAACCGATATTTTCAACCAGGTTAACTGAGGGCATGATAGCATATGTATCATGCTTAGCCATCGCATATGCCCATTGATAATCCCAGGTATCTATTTCACCTCTATAAGCCTTTTCACTTGCTTGAGTTCTTTGAGCAATCAGTCGTTCATTCTTAAATAACTCACTCCACGTTTCCTTATTCTCAGGCCAACCCCTCATTTCCACATCATAGTGTTGCCAGGCACGTTTCCAGGTTGCCCAACCCCACACACTGCCTAGCCTCACAAAATGATAACTCTGTTCAGGCTGATACTCTCCCATTTGGTTAGTACCAGATATCATCCAAACCTTTTCATTATCCCTGTAATACTCCAGTAATTCACTACAATATTTAAAAAAGCCAGGGTGCGGAAGACAGTCATCTTCCAGTATCATCCCTTCTTCCTCCTGCTCAAAAAACCAGCTAATCGCGCCACTCACCGCCAATTTACAACCCAAATGCTGCTGCCTGTAAAGCACCTTCACTTTACAATCCCAATCCACTGTCTTAATTATGGCTTTTACAGCCTCACACCTCTCATCATCTTCAGACTCAAGAATATTTATACCATCAAGTGCCACATACAGTTTTGTCGGCTGCTGTTTCCTAATAGCCTCAAACACCCTTTCCATTAAAGCAGGGCGATTGTAAGCAAGTAATAATATGGGTTTCGTAAACTTCATCAATCAATATGATGAACATCAAGATACAACTTTAATTCGTCTGGGTTATTGTTTTTTGGAATTTTCCTATTATCAAGTACTACTACAGTTACCCCCATTTCTTTGAAAGGTTTTAAGTTTTCCCATTTTTCTTCATCAGGCAAACTATAAAACCAATCTGCCATCTGTTTTCTCTTTTGCCAATCAGCCAGGTTTCTGGAGAAGTACAAATTATTATCTACAAACACAGGCACACCCACATCCAAGCGGAAATAAGTAAGCTTTGGTGGAATTAGAAAAACATCATCGTCCATAAATTCTTCATAGCTCAACTCGGAGTAGCTCTTATTAATAAAACTTTTCCCCCAACTCTCAAGGTTAAACGTTCTTACACCTAAAGTAAAAAAGCATAAAACACAAACAATCAAGGAAACAATATTTACAAAAATATGCCTTAAAAATACAAACCCTAATACTATCAAACCCACACCTACAAGTACCGAGACTCTCCAAACATCAAGAGCTTCCGTATTACCAAAAGTTCTGTAAAGTAGAACCACAACAGATAATAGAGCAAACAAAAGCACTACCAAAAACACCTGTTCTCTGGCCCTATCCACCCAAGAACCAATAATTACAGCAACAGCTATTGGAACCAATATTATGCTCATCCTCCATGGAGCCAAATTGATAAATAAGTCATTACCTATAACTAAGGCCATCACACTCAAAAACACAGTTGCCCCAACTAGCGACAAATACAGGGAAAACAGCCGTGTTTTGCGCAGCATTGCACTGGCAACTAACACCAATAAGAGTTTAAAACCTGCTCTCCAATTCAACCAGCTTGTTGGGTCTAAGTGTGGATTTTCCTCTTTCACAGCAGCAAGAGCATTCCTAAAAACTTCAACTTCTTCAACTGTCATACCCACTGTGGTGAAATTCTGATAGACATACCATGTATATGGAAGAACAATCACGAAGGAAAAAACCAATGAAAGTGCTAACTGAAGCCACTTACTGTCCCTAATTAGCATAATCGAATAGACACCAACCAGAACACCTCCTAATAGTAAATAATTAGCATGGAAAGCACCAGCCAAGGCAGCTAAAATAACTGCAAACACCACCTTTTTTTTCAAAAACCTCTCAACCGACCATAATAGCAAAACCCCCATACTACTCGGTTGAAAATACCCCCTTAACAAACCTTGCTTTGCCACACCGTCATCCCACAGCCCAATCAAGTCTATATTGAGGAAATAACGCATAAGGAAACCCCAAATTGGGGTTGCGTGTAAAAACAGGAAAAAGGGAATTACAACTAACCAAAATAATTTATAACCCCTATTAGGAAAAAGACTTTTGATTATACCAAAATATCCAACCACATATATGACACATATCAACCAAAACCATACATAATAAAACCCTTGCCCTAAATAGCGTTCAGTAAATTCAATAATGTAAGAAAACAAGGGAAATGGGTCAGGCTCACTGGCAAGCACATCACCAACTAAATGTCCCACGCCTGCATTTTTCATCCCCCAGAAAAAATAGATATACTGATTTCCCATTAAAACCGGTGACATAGGGAGCACCCAAATCAGCAAAAATGAAACTATGAGAATGTTAAAACCCCATAACAACTCAGCCGACTTCCACCACGGAGAACTCATGTTTAGGAATTGAACAACTTTTCAGTTGTATACACCTGCCTAATACCTTCTTCTAAAGCAATTTTATGCTTCCAGCCCAAACCATGAAGCTTAGAGACGTCCAACAGCTTTCTGGGTGTACCATCAGGCTTGGCAGCATCCATCTCTATTTCTCCCTCAAACCCAACTATATTCTTAATGATATTAGCCAGTTCAACAATAGAGGCCTCTTGCCCTGTGCCGATATTGATAATATCACCTTCGTTGTAATTCTCCATCAGAAAAAGGCAAGCATCTGCCAGGTCATTCACATGCATAAACTCACGCAAAGGCTTACCACTACCCCATATCACCACCTTACCATCTCCACTTTGCTTGGCTTCGTGAAATTTTCGCAATAAGGCTGGCAGCACATGACTGGTTTGTAAATCATAATTATCATTAGGCCCATACAGGTTAGTAGGCATTACAGAAATAAAGTTACCACCATACTGCCTTCTATAAGCCTGACACATTTCAACTCCTGCTATCTTGGCGACGGCATAGGGTTGATTAGTCTCTTCCAATTTACCAGAAAGCAAATATTCTTCTTTAATCGGTTGCTCTGAATGCTTTGGGTAGATGCATGACGAACCCAGAAAAAGTAACTTCCTCACTCCCGATTTGTAAGCAGCATTGATGATGTTTGCTTCCATCATCAGGTTATCATAAATGAAGTCTGCGGGCTGTTCGCGATTAGCTAGTATACCACCTGCCTTTGCAGCAGCCAGGAATACATATTCAGGTTTTTCTTTTTCAAATAACTCATTTACTAACAACTGATTACGTAAATCAACCTCATTTGAAGATTTAAGTAAGAGATTATCAAAACCTGAGACTTTCAACTTCCTTACGATGGCTGAACCTACCATACCAGTATGCCCTGCCACATATATTTTTGATGATGGGTTCAATTACTCCTGATGTGTAATGATGCGTTTTTCCTGACGAGCCAGTTCAAGGTCATGCTGTACCATTTCTTTTACGATACCCTCGAAATCATATTGGGGTTGCCAGTTAAGTCTTTCGCGTGCCTTGGTACTATCACCCTGCAATACTTCTACCTCTGTCGGACGGATGTAATTCTTATCAATGGCAGCTATTTCCATTCCAGCCTTTAATCCCCAATCGGGGTTATCGCAAGATACCACAACTGCTGCTTCATCCACTCCAGTGCCTACAAACTTTAACTCAACCCCTAACTCTTTAAAGGCTTGTGTTAGAAAATCCCTTACCGTATGTACCCTTCCAGTAGCTACTACAAAGTCTTCGGGCTCTTCTTGCTGCAACATGAGCCACATAGCTTCTACATAATCCTTGGCGTGCCCCCAGTCCCGTTTGGCATCCAAATTACCCAAGTATAACTTATCTTGCAAACCTAAAACAATCCTGGTAGCTGCCATAGTTATTTTACGCGAAACAAAAGTTTCTCCCCTCTTAGGTGATTCATGATTGAAAAGAATACCGTTAACCGCAAACATGTCGTAGGCTTCCCGATAATTTACCGTAATCCAATAACTATAAAGCTTGGCTGCACCATAAGGAGAACGCGGGTAAAAAGGGGTATTCTCATTTTGAGGAAACTCCTGAGCTTTACCATACAATTCAGAGGTTGAAGCATTGTATATTTTGGTTTTCTCATTCAGATTCAATAGTCTTACTGCCTCTAATATCCTTAACGTGCCAATACCGTCAGTATCGGCGGTATACTCAGGCATTGCAAAACTCACCTGCACATGAGACATAGCCCCCAGATTATATATCTCATCGGGCTGCACTTCCTGTATAATTCGAATAATATTGGTCGAGTCTGTCAAATCCCCATAGTGAAGAATAAACTTACGCCCTTCCTCATGTGGGTCTTGATACAAGTGGTCAACCCTCTCTGTATTGAACTGTGATGCCCTGCGCTTGATGCCATGCACTTCATAACCCTTGCTCAAAAGCAATTCAGCTAGATAGGCTCCATCCTGTCCTGTTATCCCTGTGATTAAAGCTCTTTTCATAAGGCACTTTCCTTGAACAAAAATAGGCTATTATTGTAAACCTAAAAAAGAGGAGTTCATGAGGCTGGTATTTGCAACAAACAATCAATATAAACTGGAAGAAGTACAAGAAGCTGTAGCAAGTAATTTTGAGATACTTAGTTTGAGAGAAGTAGCTGGTGATGTGGACATAGAAGAAACAGGCACTTTATTAGAAGAAAATGCCAAAATAAAGGCCATGTATGTGGTTGATAATCACCAAATGAACTGCTTTGCTGATGATACCGGCTTGGAGATAGAAGCTTTGAATGGTGCACCGGGGGTATATTCTGCACGATACGCTGGTGAAGACTGCTCTTTTGATGATAACATGAATAAAGTGCTGGAAGAAATGAAAGGTGTAGATAACCGCGGCGCAACATTCAAAACAGTCATCCATCTGGTGATTGATGGAAATGAACATGTTTTTAAGGGTGAAGTGAAAGGCTCTATCACCAGAGAAAAACAAGGAGAAAAAGGCTTTGGCTACGACCCCATCTTTAAGCCTGAAGGGTATGACAAAACTTTTGCAGAACTTAGTCTTGATGAAAAGAATAGAATCAGCCACCGAGGGATAGCAACTAGAAAGCTGATAGCGTTCTTAAATGATTATAAGCAATGAAAAATTTAGTTACGACAATTACTTTGATGGTTGTACTTGTGTCTTGCGACAGGGCAAATGATTGCTTGATTGCCATTGAAAACAACAGCACATATAATATCCAAAGTGTTTTCGTTGACACGTCAGGTGGTGAAAATGAGTATGACGCTATACCAGCTAAAGAAAAATCAGATTACAAAAAATTTGACTTTACGTATAAATACGCTTACATAAATGCTGTAATTGACAGTCATGAGTTTATCATCCAACCTATTGATTACGTGGGTGAGCGCAAACACAGAAAAGGTCGCTACACTTTTAAACTGGATGTGGATGATTACGCCAGCAGAAAACTCTCCATGCAGTTTATTGAAGAGTAATTTCCTTACAATGAATTCTTTACTTTAGCGGGGCACATTTAAAGCCTATTTGAATTGAAGAATTTACTATTACTCGCTCTCCCCTTATTTTTGTTCGCATGCGCAGGAGAACCTAAAGGAGAAGCAGCTAAAGAACAAGAAACACGCACGGAAAATAACATTCCTGACCAAGTCGAAATACAAAGCGGACAAATTAATCACGATATACCCTGCGGCGATGGGCAAACCTATGACTTATACCTTCCCAAGAATTACGATGCTAGCAAAAGTTGGCCAATTCTTGTAGCCTTTGACCCGCATGGTGATGGTACATTACCATTGAAGAATTATCAAGGTTTAGCAGATGAGTTTGGATTGATAATGGCAGGCTCTAATTACTCGAAAAACGGACTCGATATTAATTTAATCAACCAACACTACCAAGGCCTTAGGAAGGACTTACTTGGTCGCGTAAACTCAAGCAACAGGTTGTACATGCTGGGTTTTTCAGGTGGTGGAAAAGTTGCGACACAAATAGGCTTGGGAGATGATAATGTTGTCGGTATCATCGCTTGTGGGGCTGCCACCAAATTCAAGAAACCTGAAAAGAATCTACTCTATGCAGGTATTGCAGGAAAAGGTGATTTCAACTACCCTGGCATGTTTTACAGCTATCAGGTAATGGACAAAATGGGGGTATCTTATGTTTTCCAAACTTTTGATGGCAAACATGAATGGGCACCAAAAGAAAATGTAGCCAAAGTCCTTAGGTGGTTCGCCCTTGATGGCATGAAATCAGGAGCCATTGCTAAAGACAAAGACAAAATACAAGAATGGAAACTTGAAACAGAAAAAGAAATTGGCAGCATCAAGCCCCAAAACACGTTAGGGTTTTATACCGCATACACTAACCTGGTTAAAATGTATGATGGCTTAGCCGATGTTACTTCTTTTAACAATGCAGCTGAGAGAATGAAGACTTCTGGCAGAGTTGATGAAGCATTGAAGAAATTCGATAACCTGCTAAAAAATGAAGAAGGGCAAAAATCCTATTACATGAAAGCCATGGATGGCGAAAACTTGGCTTGGTGGCAACAAGAGGTGAAAAGATTAAAAGAAGAGCAATCAAGAGCAACGGGAGAAGCTAAATATGCTACTCAGCGTACTATAGGGTTTCTTGGTTTGGCTGTATATATGCAAGCTAGCAGTGCAATTGACAAGAAAAAAAATCAGGAGGCTGGAAAGTTGGTAAGTATCTACCTTTTGCTAGAACCAGAAAACCCTGAAGCACATTACCTTAATGCAGTATTGAGTGCACGCACAGGTGATGATAACGGTGCGCTTGAAGCATTGAAAAAGGCTAAAAATTTTGGCTTGACTAATACTCAACGCTTACAAACTTTACCTGATTTTGATGGTGTGAGGGGAATGGATGGGTTTCGGGAGTTGTTATAATCCATAAACCAATGGTATCAATATTGTGGCGATAGCCCAGAAGATGATATCCAGCAAAAAGCCGACCTTCAGAAAATCTAAAAAGCGATACTGCCCCGCACTATAGACCATAGTATTGGTTTGATAGCCTACAGGTGTCATAAAGCTGGCTGAAGCCGCGAAGGTAATGGCCATTAAGAATGGAATGGGGTCTAAACCAAGCTTGTGAGCAGTTGCAATAGCAATAGGCGCCAGCAATGCCGCCGAAGCATTATTCGACATAAATTCTGTAAGCAATGAAGTAGTAATGTAAAGCCCAGATAGAACAGCTATTGGGCCCCACGCTCCCACTCCGTTGATTATGGTATTGGCTATTATCAAATCTAAACCACTTTTATGCATCGCCATCCCCAAACTCAAGGCACCTGCTAAAAGAAAAATAATCTTCCAATTGACAGCCTCATAAGCTTCTTTCATATTGAGTGTTCTTAGGAGCACCAAAAGTGCCACACCCACCAAAGCGCCCACCATAATCGGAACCAAATTAAGCGTGGCTGTTATCACTATCGCAGCCAAAACACTCATCACCACCCAAAACTTCTTCTTGTCAAAATCCACCAGCTTATCTTCAGACAAGAGCACAAAAGGCGCATCCTGCTCCCCTTCCATTTTCTTTAGCTCCTTGATATAATGGGTCTTTACTTCAGCGAGAATCACATCACCCGCTTTTAGTTCAGCGTCGTATATATGCTCGTGTACCACTTCATGCCTATGTTTTATTGCCAGGGGTATCGCACGGAAGCGTCTTCTAAAGTCTACATCTTTCAAGGTCTTTCTATCCAGCTCTGAGTTGGATGTTATCACCATTTCCACAAGCGTAGAATCCTTACCTGTAAAATCATCGCCGCCTATCTTCACAGTGGATGTGTCCAATATCTTTAGGCGGTCTTTTAAGCTTTTTAGCTTTTCAACATTACAACGTACTTTGAGTATATCCCCAACCTTCAGTTTAAAGTCCCCAGATGGCATGGTAAAATTAGATGTGTTCCTTCTCACCTCAATGATATCCATTTCAAGCTCTCTTACCCAATCTGAGTCCATAATCTTCTTACCCACAGAGCCGGCACCCTCCAGTAATTCTATTTCTGTAAGATAATCCCTAACTCCAAACTTCTTCTTTAGGTCAGATTCACTGCTTCTATTCGGCAACAGCTTGATGCCGACTATGGCCATGTAGGCTACACCAACGGCCAAAAAAGCCAAACCCACCGGAGCCATCTGAAACATACTAAAGGCTTCCAAGCCATTCTCTACGGCAATACCACTGACCAAAATATTAGTTGAAGTACCTATAAGAGTGCAGGTACCTCCAAAAATTGATGCATAAGAAAGAGGTATCAGCAACTTAGAAGCATTTTGCCCTGAAGCTTGTGCTATTTGTATAACCACAGGGATAAAAACAGCTACAATTGGGGTGTTATTGATAAATGCTGAAACAAAAGCTATCAGCAACATCATCAATACAAAACCTAGTGTAAAGTTATTCCTAAAGACCCCAGACAGCCTATGAGCCAGAGACTGTAAAGCCCCCGTTTTCAGCAGTGCTGCGCTGAGTATAAACATAAATAACACTGTAATAGTAGCACTATTACTAAAACCCTGCACAGCTTCATCTGGCGTAATAACACCCGTTAATATCAACGCTGCCATAATCAGCAAGGCCACTACATCAATAGAAACAGCCTCAGTAGCAAAAAGCACTACCGCAAAGAGGATTATTACCAGAGTTATTATAGCATCTACTCCCATCAAGCTTGGGTGGATTAGTTGAAATGTGTTGAATTTAAGCCCTTTGTGCCATATCCTTAAAAGCAACTTCTACGGATAATCACACCGCAAAGATATTATTGTGTTAATAAACACCTAAACAACTACTTTTAGTAATTACCTATTACCTAATGCAATTAATATATTTGCACATCGTTATTAGGTTGCACTGGGCACATGGGGCTATTTAAATTTATAATGAGTAAGGCTTTTTTGATTAACCTCTTTATCGCGCTGGTTTTTATAATCCTTGTGTTGATAGGGATAAAATACGCTCTTGATAACTATACCCGTCATGGAGAAGATATTCTTGTGCCCGACTATTCAGAAATACACCACACCAAACTAGACTCAGTTTTTGAGAAATCTTCACTGGAATATGTTGTAATTGATTCAATCTATGAACCTAAAATGGCAAAAGGCGTGGTACTGGACCAAAACCCTGAAGCTAGCTCAAAAGTAAAAGAAGGCAGAACTATTTACCTCACCATCAATGCCAACAACCCACCAATGCTTAAAATGCCTGATGTTGTGGATTTATCCTTAAGACAGGCCATAGCAAAACTGGAAGACTATGGTTTTGCATTGGGTGAAAAGCAATACGTGCCAGACCTGGCCAAAGATGCTGTATTAAGGCAAGAATATCAAGGCAATCCAATCAAGCCCGGAACCTTATTACCCAAAAACTCGAAAATTGACCTCATTTTGGGTGATGGCTTACAAGATAATGAAGTACATGTACCTTACCTTATTGGAATGAGCTACGAAGAAGCTATAGATGCTATTAACGTGGGCTCAATGAGTGTAGGTGCAATTGTACCTGACAAAACCATGAAACCTGCAAGTGAAGATACCTTAAATTCCCGCGTTTACAGGCAAATACCAGATTTTAACCCTGATGAAATGTGGACAGTAGGTGACCCTGTAGATATTTTCCTTACTCTGGACTCTACCAAAATAAAGGTTGATGACATGGCGAGAACCAAGGCCGATGAATTGAAGAAAGCAGTACCCAACGGCACCAATGACACCTTACCTCCAACAGAATGATTAAACATATAACATATATACTTTCGCTTCTTTTAATTTCACCATTGGCAGGCCAAAGTCAGGAGGCTTTATTTGAACTGGGGGCTAATCCTGCTATTAAACAAGCGTATATTGATAGCAAAGGCGTTCATCCTGTTCAACAAGAAGGTTCTTACCGCGCTCCAAACGACACCATACAATTGCCCTTTTTCGACGATTTTGCCAAATCATCCCTTTTCCCAAACAGTGAGTTTTGGTTGGATAGCTTTGCATACATCAATCCAAGTTTTGCCTTATACCCGCCAAGTGTAGGTATGGCCACACTAGAAGGTTTGAATAAGGATGGCATGCCTTATGAGTTTACCTTCAATCAGCCACAGGGTAAGGCAGACGAACTTACTTCACGCTGGATAAACCTAGAGGGGCTTTCATCAGCTGATTCCTTGTATTTCAGTTTCTATTATCAGCCACAAGGCCAGGGCAATGCTCCTGAAACCGAAGACTCATTGGTATTGCAGTTTAAATATGAATACCTGGATACCAACAACAATCCTATGTATGATTGGACCAGCGTTTGGAAAACGACAGGCAGTAGTATTCAGCCAGATAGCCTTTTTACACAGGTAATAATACCTGTTACAGATTCTTTTTACTTCTACAATGGTTTTCAATTCAGGTTTGTTAACTACGCTACCCTATCTGGTAACGTTGACCACTGGCATATTGATTACGTGTATTTTGACGAAGGCAGGTTTGCAGATGATACCATTTATGATGATGCCGCTTTTACAAGGCCTATGGCTTCTCTTCTGAAAGACTATCAGGCAATGCCCTGGCTACATTATAAAGAGAGCCCAACAAATGCAATGGGAAGTACTTTCATTTTTAAGATACACAACTTAGACGATGATACATCAAACATCTCGTTCCTTGGAGATATATACGATCCAAACGACGCCAGTATCTATGTGCTAAACACTGGTTCTGCCGTTAACGTGTTATATCAAACCTATTGCGGCAATGCATCTAATGATGATTGTACCCCGGGCTATGTCGGAACATTTGGCAACTCAATTGATACTTTTGAATACCCTACCACCTATCCAGGCAATGAAGTAGAATTTAGCGTGGAAGGTTACTTAGTATCTGATATAGCTAATGATTTCAGGTATAATAATGATTCTGTTTTTTTTAGCCAGAAATTCAATAATTATTATGCTTATGATGATGGCAGTGCTGAAAATGCTTACGGCCTTTTGCAAGAGGGTGGACAGTTAGCTTATCGTTTTGCATCAGCAAAAGCGGATACGCTCAAGGCAGTACAAATTTATTTCAACCCTGTATTAGATGATGTATCTGACAGGCATTTTAAATTAGCCGTATGGACGGGTGTTGGCTCCCCTCAGGGTAATCCAATTTATGTTAGTGACTCACTTTACTCTCCTACTTATTTCCCGGGGTTCTACAATGGCTTTTATACCTACGTGCTTGACCAACCTGTTGCAGTAAGTGATACGTTTTATGTGGGTTGGATTCAAGTGGAAGGTGACTTGCTGAATATTGGCCTTGATAGAAACATTAACGCTAATCAGCACATGTTTTTCAGTTTGAGTAACGGTGAGTCGTGGATTACATCCAATCTAAAAGGTGCATGGATGATGCGTCCTATCTTTGGTGATGTATCTAGCCCTATAGGTATTAAGGAAACAAGTAAAGCTCCTGAATTTACGTTATTCCCCAATCCAGCCGATGATATCCTATATATTTCCAATAGCTGGAATGAGGACCCAAATAAATACCAATTGAGGGTATTTGATAATACGGGAAGATTAATAGCAGCAGAAGAAAACCTACCTAATAGCCTAAATCTAGATACCTTAAAACCTGGCTTTTACATGGTCCATATAGTTGCCAAGTCTGGAACATATTCCCATACTTACAAAATAGTAGTGAAGTAGGCATGGCGTCTAATGATGAAATAGACGACTTGGAAAACCTTTCCAATGATGATGAACAAGAGGAACTGTATGAGCATCACCGAATAGTTGTTGACAAAGGGCAGGACTTTCTGAGGATAGATAAGTTTCTTATGAACAGGATGGAAAACACCTCCCGCAATAAGATACAGAATGCAGCGAGTGCTGGCAATATATTGGTGAATGACCAACCTGTAAAATCCAATTATAAAGTAAAGCCAGCTGATGTAATCAGCATCGTTTTTGCTCATCCGCCAAGGGATAAAACTATTTTACCTGAGAACATACCTCTCAACATCATGTATGAAGATGATGATTTGGTAGTTGTAAACAAAGAAGCTGGAATGGTGGTGCACCCTGGGTATGGCAATTACACAGGTACCCTGGTCAATGCCCTTACCTACCATTTTGGTCAGTTGCCATCAATGGAGGGTGAAACCCCTCGTCCCGGATTGGTTCACAGGTTGGATAAAAACACGTCGGGTGTAATGGTAATGGCAAAAAGTGAGTATGCCATGACACATCTTGCCAAGCAATTTTTTAATAGAACTATCAAAAGGGTATACAACGCGCTTGTTTGGGGAAACTTCGAGGAAGATAGTGGTACTGTCACAGGTCATTTGGGAAGAAGCCTGAAGGACCGAAAAGTAATGGCTGTTTTCCCGGATGGCGATTATGGCAAGCATGCCGTTACGCACTACAAAGTATTGGAGCGTTTTAGTTATGTAACTCTGGTTCAATGCAAACTAGAGACAGGCCGTACGCACCAAATAAGGGTGCATATGCAGTATATAAAACACCCACTCTTTAATGATGAAGTGTATGGTGGAGATAAGATTTTAAAGGGCACAACGTTTAATAAGTATAAGCAGTTTATACATAATTGCTTTAAGACTATGCCAAGGCATGCGCTTCACGCTAAGTCGTTAGGGTTTATGCATCCTACAACAGGTAAGGAGATGCTTTTTGAGACTGAAATACCGCAAGATATGCGAGAAGTACTCGAGAAATGGAGGCGATATGCCGCCGGCAACATGGAAGCTCAAAATGAGTAATTTAGTACTATGCGACAGTATCCTTCAAAAATACTTTTGGCCTGGGGCGAAGCCATCAGTGGAAATAAACCTATAAGAGAATGGCTGATGGGCAATGGCTATCCTGAACTTGGCCTTTTCGTGTTTGCACTCAATAATAAAGATGATGCAAGAAAGTGGTTGATGGACAATGGTTTCCCGCACTTGATGGCGTTAATTAACGGAGCTGAAGGCAACGAAAATGCTGTGCTCTGGTTGGAAAAATACGGATATCCAACATTAGCAAAAATGGCTAAGGCTGGCGACGGGAATGAAATTGCTTTGAGGGAACTTATTGCTGATGGCGAAAAGGAATTTGCCATGATTGCCAAGCGTATCCAAATAGTGAAAGACTATATTGAAACACAAAACAACGACCCCCACAAGATTAGCAAAGAATAGCTTCGCAAAAAAAAAGCCACTCTTTCGAACAGCCTTTTCATCACACACTTTATATGGAGTCCTATTTCTTCCTCTTATGTATGTTGAAACCAAGAGACACATACATCATTTGAGTTCTCATGCCTGCATAAGGCTTCACTTCTACCCCATTCACAGTTTCTGTATAATCGGTATTAAGGAAGTCAAATAAGTAGTACTTAAATTTGAGATTAGCTCCACCTGGTAATTGTATTCCCGCAAACAACGATGGATTAAAGAAGTTTACCTTGTCGCTAAACCATTCCCTTCTTTTCTTCACCTTATCTCCATTTACAAAATGCTTTTCCTTATAGTGAAGCATCATTTCGGCTTCAGCACCTGCAAACACAAAGAATTTCTTATCCATAGAGCCCAACTTGATACCTAAAGGAACTCCCAAAGCATAAGAACGTTGCTTAAGTTTAAAGGTATCGTTCGGTTCTGTGATGATACCAACATTTCGCATTGAGACACCTGAGAAAAAGCCTATAGCATCCGCAGGGTCATAATTCCAGAGTGATTGAAAGTGAAAAAAACCCGTAAAACGAGGTATATTCCTGATATCAGCTTCTCCAGGTCCTTCAACATTAGCAAATGAAAAAATTAACTCACCACCAGAAGACCTATAAACCTTGCTTTGTGCCTGGGCATAATACAATGCTCCAAATATCAATAGAATTGTAATCGCCAATATCCTCTTCATACTATTTGTTTTTTAGTTTGAGAGGATTAAACAAACCCTATGCCAAAAGTTCAAGCAGTTACTTTCTCTTGTTCAAAATCATAGTCTATATAGTCTGTTACTACATTATATAGGGTATCTCTTTCTATTGGATGACGGTCAACTTCTTTTATTAGCTCCACCAACTGGCGAGTTGTAAGTGCTGGATTCTGTTCTTCAGAGCCTGCCATAGAATAGATTTTGGTGGAGTCATCAATCGTTCCATCAATGTCATTAACACCAAAGTTAAGTGACAACTGCGCCGTTGAGCGCCCTATCATTGGCCAATAAGCTTTCAAATGAGGGAAATTGTCCATGTATATGCGTGAAACTGCATAGTTCTTCAGATCTTCAACTACAGAAACTTCTGGTATGTGAGACATCTGATTGTCTTTATTCCTAAACTTAAGCGGTATAAATGTATTAAAGCCACCTGTTTTATCTTGCAATTCACGCAGCCTATTCATGTGGTCAATACGGTGGTGGTATTGCTCTATATGCCCATAAAGCATAGTGGCATTGGATGGCATTCCCAATGAGTGAGCAGTTTCGTGTATTTCCAGCCACTCCTGGCTGCTACATTTATCTGCACAAATCTCCTGACGTATTTCTTCATCAAAAATCTCAGCGCCACCACCTGGTAAAGAACCCTGTCCGTGGTCTTTCAATATTTGTAGACCTTCGCGATAACTCACCTTTGCCTTACGACACATGTACTCTAACTCAACCGCAGTAAAGGCTTTCACATGAATTTCAGGACGTATTTCCTTTATCTTTCTAATGAGGTTAGCAAAGTATTGCAAACCCATTTTAGGGTGCACCCCACCCACTATATGCACTTCAGTAACTGGTTTACCGTTATAGCTTTTAACTATATCCAGTATTTGTTCTTCATCATACTCCCAACCTTCCATCTTGTGCTTGAGCAAACGTGAATAAGAACAAAACTTGCAATCAAAAACACATATGTTGGTCGGCTCAATATGAAAATTGCGGTTGAAATAAGTAGTATCTCCATGCCTTTGCTCACGAATATAGTTCGCTAGGCTTCCAAGGTAACCAAGCTCCCCTTTCTCAAAAAGAAGCACTCCTTCGTTAAAAGTAACCCTCTCACCAGCCAATACTTTTTCGCCGATGGTTTTAAGTTCCGGTAAAACCTCACTATCCTTAAGAATTGCTTTGATACTACTCTCGCTCATGGTAACAAATTTCAGAACAAAGGTAGCAAAACCAAGCTCGTTAATGGGTTATAAGTAATTTTTTGATGGCTTTTTGCCCCTGTTCAGTTTCCAATGTCATAAAATAAACCCCTGCTTGATAGTCAGCTATATTGATTTGCGTGACTTGTTCCGTTAGGGTAGCCCTTGCCATTACTAAGCCTATGCTGTTAACAAGTGTATAAAAAATTGGTTCATGAGGTAGCTCTTTTAATTCAATGGTAAATTGCTTGTTAGTCGGGTTAGGGTAAATATCAAATGTATTATTATCCAACTCTGCCACACCAACAGTAGCACAAATTACATCAGAGTTTTTTATGCCTGAGCGAGAGCTGTTTAATACAGCAAGCATCTTTTGCTTTTGACCTGTTGTAAACATGGTCATGCAAGCGTCATTGGTATAATCCAAAAAATTCATGAACATATCTCCGTTAGGTCCATTGTTGCATGATTCATGTGGAAATGAAGGACAGCCATAATTAGGGTCAGCTTGAGCAGGAGTATCGCTCACGTTGTCACTGGCATTGCAATTGGTATTGCTTAAGCCATTGCCCCACAAGTGCGAGAGGCCCAACCAATGTCCAATTTCATGAGTAGTTGTCCTACCTTTATTATAAGGAGGTTGTAAAGTTCCTGTTTTACCAAAATACTTATAGCCGATTACCACACCGTCCAGGTAGCTGGGCACACCAGGAGGGTAGGCATAACCTAACAAGCCTGAGCCAATGTTGCATACCCATATATTCAGGTACTTGCTTGGCTCCCAGCCGTCCTTACCTCCATCAGAGGTTGACTTTACCAGGTCACTTCCATTCCAATTAACAACATCGGTTTCTGTTCGCGTGATGCCATCCGTCCAGTTGCCATTAGGGTCTCTTGAAGCCAAACAAAACTCTACCTCAACATCAGCAGCAAGTCCCTGAAATTCAGACGGAGTATTTGAAGCGTTAGCGTTAAGTTTTCTGTAATCTTCATTTAATACTTCAAGTTGAGATAAAATTTGGGCATTGGATATGTTTTGAGTGGAAGTATTATATACCACATGCACAACAACAGGTATAGTAATAACAGCGGATACCTTTTCGCCATTAGCTATCCAATCTTGTGCTTGTTGTTCTATTAATTGTCGCGCTTGTTTTAGCTCAGGGTATTTTTCTATTAGCTGAGCCAATTTCTCATCAGTACCGCAATGTACTTGTGCAAAAAGGTTTGTTGAAACAAAAAGAGAAACAAAAAAGACAATTAAACTTCGCACTAAATCTTATACTATTTAATCAATGTAACTGTTCCTCTCTTTTCATACACATAACCCTGGGCAGAACTGTATTGGAAGTAATATACATAAACCCCTTGAGGAAGTATCTGACCATTCATATAACCTTCCCAACCTTCCTCCAAATCTGTGGTTTCAAATATCTTTTGCCCCCAGCGGTTATATATTTGGAAAAGGTAACTAGCCCTGGATACATAAACCGTGACTGGTATAAACACTTGATTAAACCCTTCTGGTGCGAAGGCATTTGGTACAAAAAAGTTGGGCAGTTGATATGCACATGCCCTGTTAGAATGACTCACTTCAGTAAAACCATAGGTGTTACCAGAGCCTTCAACTGCCTCAATATAATAGCAAAACTCTCCATCACCTTCTATCACATCAGCTACATCATCCACATAGCTTAATGTTCCATCACTCACCGTTGCAAGTGGGCTTATATCAAATACTCCATCAATGCTTCTATAAATGTTATAGGCCTCAATATTGCCCAAGAAGCCTTGATAAGCATTCCAATTCAGGTAATTTTTTCTATCTGCTTTTCCTTCAGCGGCCAGGTGAATAGTTTTGCTAAAATCTGTTGTATCAACACGGGCTCCACAGCTATCTACTGCTACAACTTTGTAGTAATAGCTCATTTCATCTGACTTTGCCCTCTCGTCAAGATAGGTGATGATGGAGTCTCCTGTAAAAGGCACACTGTCTACATAAACGTAATTCAAGCTATCTTCAGACCGATATACTTCATAAAAAACGATATCTGCAGTAGTATCCACATAACAGTTCACCTCTACTCCACCAGTTTCAGGAACAGTGACTACATTGATATATGAAAAATCTGGAGGCTTGGGTATGTCAGTATATATACACTGAATATTTGATGAAGACGTTTTAGTCTCATCTGCATTTACAGCCCTTACTAAATAACAATAGGTGGCGTATTGCTTATCGTTCTCATGAACGAAGATGGTATCGTTTGGTGAAGATGCACCTACCAGCAGGAATGGACCATTATCCTCGCTGGCATATATATCGTATCTATTCACACCACCACTCCAGCCATTGTATTTATTCCATGTAACAGTAGTGGCTTGCTCACATACATCAACTTCAGAAGTTTGATAAATGGTGTTATGTATGCTTCCCAATAAACTTAGGTTTCCACAGCTATCCATTGCCGCTACCCTATATCTCTCTCTAACATCCCCTGCAATTGAATTGATGTCATTAAGAAAGAAAGTTCCGGGAGCATAAACCGTGTCCACCCAATTAAACACTCCAAAAGGGGGATTAGTGTTTTCTCTATAGATAATATACTTTACAGCATCACTTGAAGCCGATGGAAACCAACTAATAGTGGCTTCTCCGTTTGCAGTTACACTCACAGAGTCTATAGATGGAGCTGGTGGTGGGGTAACATCCCTGAAAACGTCACCATCAACATTTGAAGAAGAAACACAGCCTGAATTGTCTACTACATCTATACGATAATTAATCTGTGCTTCGCACTGCACAATTTCATCATCATAGGTCAAACCTTGGGTAGAGTCTAATAATGTCCATGTTCCGGCAGGAAATTCCTTCATTATCCTATACCAACCTGAAGTAGTAGATGGCAAGGGAGTAGCTAATGGTGTCCAGCTTAGCTCAGCAACCCCACCTGAAACGGGTGCCGTAGCAGTAAGGAACATACTAGCTAATGTATCTGATGGATTGGAATATACTTGCCCAAAGCATCCTGACTTGGTCATGACAAAGTAATACTGAGGACCGGTATTTGCGCCGGCACCCACATGAGTATAAGAAGTAGTATTCACGTTACTCACACTATCTATCACCGTAAAAGGGCCATTAGAGTCACTTGAATGGAATATCTGATAATTATTAAACGTGCCTACAGCATTGGATGAAGCTACCCAAGTGAGTATATTATCGCCATTGGGTTGAACACTGATGCACCTCAACGATGGTGCATCAACTGTTGGTAATGCATTGATGGTGACTGATAGGGTCTTAAACGAGATATCTGGTATGGGGCAAGCATCATCTTGCACACGGATAACAAATGTGTAGGTATTTGAAGCATTGGAGTTAATCCCCGCTATAGCCAAGTGGCTGCAATCTGTTTGCCAGCTGAAATCTGTAGTTATTGTGCCTTGCCCTGTTAAAGTTGGTGGTGGGGTTAAAATAGCACAAGGCGGGTTGAGACATCCTGTGGTAGTACTGGTAAAATTACTACCAAATTGAACCCCCGAAGCAGTTAAACTCATAGACTGCATCCCGCCTGAGTTAAGGGGGTCATTATCTGTAACTGCAACATTAAAATTGACAATATCACCGGCTGTAACTGTGGTAGAATAGGTTCCAGCAGCAAATTGTGGTGGATTATTGACATAATTGCAATTAGAAATTACTACCTGTACTTCCCTGTATATCTCTGCTACTTTTGTTCCAAACTTAAAGGCCTCTACCTTGAGTGTTGTTACAAAGTTGCCTATGGTACCTGTATTAAAATTAAACTCCCCGGTTGCAGGATTGACCGTTCCTCCAGGTATCGGGTTATTGAATGAATATGGGTTAGCGTATGATAATGGCGGCGGAACAACACCTTCTTGATAAGTACCTTGAAGGTCATCTAGCGCTGGTGCCCAGGAATATCTTAATGAATCAAGGTCCTCATCAAAAGCATTATGGTTATAAGTATAGTCACCCCCTGTGCAAAGCACAGTAGCTGGCACTTCAGCAAATTCAGGAGAAGAATCATAGCAAGGATTCATATCCCTGCCCTCATAGGCAAACATTTTGGCCCTGATGGTAAAACCTTCGTTAGCGGCGTTAACGATGTTCACTACATTACCATTTCTACAACATGCATCGTAGGTAAAAACCCAGCCCTCTGGTGGTGGGACACCTGCCAATGTTACCGGGTCACTTCTAAACACGTATTCTTCCACAGCACCCAAAGTAGATGAGTCAGCAGTAGCACAAGTGATTAAAGGACCTGCGGGATTACAGACTGGTGAAAGCTCCTGGTAAGAAATCTGAGTTACAGCTATAGAGGAAACAGTTGGATGGTTCCAAACTTCAATGGTTGGGGGATTGATAGATACAAAACCAGCACAGTCCCTATATAGGCTCAAATAGAACTGGTATTGCCCATTATTTAGACATTTCCAGGTAATTTGACCGCCCAATAAGTGACTAGCCGAGGCCTGTCCCCACCAACATAGCGCAATCGATATTAGCAATAGTATTTTACGCATACCACTTCTACAACATGTAAAACTACGAAATATCAACCGTTTATTCAATCTATAATATCTAAAGTATCAACAATTTTATCCACGAAAAATTATCCTACTTAGTTGGGTACTAAGCATTTAAATTTTGGTAATTTCAACGACCATCATTTTTACTGTTTATGCGCTTTATTTGTTTACCTTTTTTGATTGCTCTATTATTCGGTTATTCTAGCACGGCACAAAACACAACCACACCTGCCAAAAAACAAAGGGAAATATACGTTGGACCAGGACCTGAAGACCTAGTGCTTGATACTACTTACGCTTATCCCAGGTTGCTAGTTTCATGTGCAGAAAGAAGGAAAAAGAAAAAGCATTATGGTGAAGTTTTTGAAGTAAACCTGAATGAATACACAAGCTGTGTTTTACCACGGATTGGAACACCAGACAGCCTAAAATTCAGGCCACATGGTATTGACCTGCAGTGGCATGGTGGAAAGCCTTACTTATATGCCATCTCGCATGAGAAACGAAAAAAGAAAACAGTTCACGTCATCATCAAGTACTTAATTGAACAGGATAGATTAGTGTATCAAGACGCATACAACCATCCAAAATACACGATATCACCTAACGATTTGGCTGTGGCACCTAATGGAGAAATCTATTTCTCTAATGATGCCAGCAAACATGGAAGCTTGGTGCAACCTTTATTTAAGATGAAAACATCTTCAATTGGGTACTACAATCCATCCACAAAAAAGTGGGCCTTGTATGATGAAAAAGGCATGTCATACGCTAATGGTGTAGCTGTTGCCGATGACAAAGTTTATCTCTCCACCGTTCGCAGCAATATGATTTATGTTTATGATAGGGCAAAAGATGGTAGTTTAAGTAATAGAAATGATGTGTGTAAGATTATAGGATTAGACAACTTAACCTTTAATGGCAACAACCTGGTTACTACATCACATCCTAAAATGTTTGCTTTTGTGGCTCACGCGAAGAAAACAATCAAAACCTCACCAAGTGTGATTTATCAGGTAAATCTGGATAAACCTGAACCTGAAATCTTGTATAAGGATAATGGTGTAAAAATCAGTGCTGCCTCTACTGGCTTGGTTTATAATGGTAAGCTTTACATGGCTCAGGTATTCGATTCTTTTGTTTTAGAAGTAGAATTAGACTAAGGTGATTGGGGTTCTTCTTTATCAATAATTGCGGCTTCGGCTTTACCTACACCAAGCCTTTCGGCCCTTTCCCATTGGCGAAATGCATCGAGGTCGTCTTTAATTGATTTTGCCACAAATGATAATACCAAGGCATCATCAATCAGCCCCCAAAGCATGAGAAAGTCTGGTATAAGGTCAATTGGGTTAACGAAATAAACAATAGCAGCCACCATTAGGAAAATACTCTTGTAAGGTATTTTAGTGTAAGTACCTGCCATCCAAGCAGTTACTAACCTTATGAAGGTGGTTAGGTCATTCCATGCTTCTTTTAGGCCGTCCTTAGATGCTACTGTTTTCAGGGTTGCCAGCGAAAGCAAACGACGCAAGCGACTTTTTCTCTTCATTATCCGTTTGGCCCTTCGCTTAGCCATTCCAAATCCTAGTGGTTCTGTAGTCATGGTGATATCTTTATTATATCAACTAATGTAACGATTAGTTTGTTCTAAAATTACCACAAAGCTAGTATCCGCTTGCAAGTTGCACGTTTATTATTATACTTTTGCGGGCGCAATAAAAAGAAATGAAAATTTTAAAATTTGGAGGCACTTCGGTGGGTTCGCCGGAGCGCATGATGGAAGTTCGAAAATTGGTTGTTAACGAAGAGCCAAAAATAGTGGTGTTATCTGCAATTGCAGGAACTACCAATAGCCTTGTTGAAATAGCTCAATGCCTATACAAGAAGGAAAATAAGCAAGCCAACCTATTGATTGGTGAGCTTGAAAGTAAGTATCAATCATTCATCAAAGAACTGTATGATACGGAAACTGGACTAAACAAAGGAAGCGAAGTAATCAACAATCACTTTGGTTTTATTAGGAGCTTCACTCAAGACTCATTTACCATACATGAAGAAAAAGCTATCCTGGCTCAAGGTGAGTTAATCTCTACTGCCCTTTTCCATTTCTCTTTGGAAGAAAAAGGTATGGCTTCCACCCTATTACCTGCTCTCAATTTTATGAGGATAGATGAGTATGGAGAGCCAGATATGGCTTACATTACAGGGAACCTAAAAACTGAATTGGAAAAACACTCGGGTGAAATTCTCTTTATCACCCAAGGGTATATATGCCGTAATCCTTTTGGTGAGATTGATAACCTGAGGCGCGGTGGAAGTGATTACACCGCTTCAATAGTTGGTGCTGCTATCCATGCATCTGAGATACAGATATGGACTGACATTGATGGTATGCATAATAACGACCCACGTTTTGTGGAAGAAACCCATCCAATTTCTGAATTGTCTTTTGACGAAGCTGCTGAGTTAGCCTATTTTGGTGCTAAGATATTGCACCCTTCTAGCATCAGGCCTGCGAAGGATAAGAATATACCAGTTAGGCTACTCAACACCATGAAACCTGAGGCTGCGGGCACACTCATTGGGCCTAACATTTCAGGCAGTGGTATTAAAGCTATTGCAGCTAAAGAAGGTATTACAGCAGTTAAAATAAAGTCGGGTCGAATGCTGATGGCCTATGGTTTCCTGAGACAAATATTTGAGGTATTTGAGCACTATCGCACTCCTATTGATATGATTGCCACTTCAGAGGTAGCTGTATCTTTAACCATTGACGATACAACGCATTTAGATGAAATAGTTCAAGAAATAGAAAAATACGGTACCGTTGAAATAGACAGAGACCAAGCTATAGTGTGTATAGTAGGTAATTTCGGGATGGATGAGTCTGGACATGCTTTAAAAGTCTTTGACGCCTTGAAAGACATTCCTATCCGCATGATATCTTATGGTGGAAGCCGATATAATGTATCTGTACTCATTAATCAACAGTACAAGAACAAAGCTCTCAAAGCGATTAATGTTGGATTATTTAACAAGAAGGGATAGAGATGAGCAATTTTCCAATAGAGCGCTTCAAAGGATTAAAAACCCCATTCTATTATTACAACATGGCTTTGCTTGAGCGGACGCTTAATGAAGCCGTGAAGCATTCCAGTAAATACGGCTTTGAAATTCATTATGCCTTAAAAGCTAATGTGAATACACCTATCCTTGAGATGATAAAAGAAAAGGGATTGGGTGCTGACTGCGTAAGCGGCAATGAGGTAAAGAAGGCACTTAAAATAGGTTTCACTCCTGACCATATAGCTTTTGCTGGCGTGGGCAAGAGCGATGAAGAGATTTTTTTGGGGTTGGAACATGACATTTTTTCTTTCAACTGCGAGTCGGGTGAAGAAATTAAAGTGATTAATGAACTCGCACAACAGAAAGGTAAAAAGGCAAGGGTTGCACTTAGGATAAACCCAAATGTAAATGCCAATACACATAAATACATTACTACAGGGCTGGAGGAAAACAAGTTTGGCATCAACCCATGGGAACTTGAGGATGTTTTTGAATTGGTAAAAAGCTGTGAGAATATAGAGCTAATAGGTATTCATTTTCATATTGGCTCACAAATAACTGACCTGGGTGTATTCAAAAACTTATGCAGTAGGGTGAACCATTTCAACAAATGGTTCATGGATAGAGGAATGATATTGCCCCATATCAATGTGGGTGGCGGCTTAGGCGTGGACTATCACCACCCTGATGACAATCCTATCTGTGATTTTGAAACCTACTTCGGTATCTTTAATGAATTTCTTGAGCTAAGACCTTCTCAAAAGCTCCATTTTGAATTAGGGCGTGCCCTTGTAGGCCAATGTGGTAGCCTAATCAGTAAGGTACTTTATGTGAAGAAGGGAATCAACACCAACTTTGCGATATTGGATGCAGGGATGACAGAATTGATACGTCCAGCGCTGTACCAATCTTATCACAGGATTGATAACCTTACATCAAATAGCAATGATAAGCTACGTTATGATGTTGTAGGACCTATTTGTGAGTCGAGTGACTGCTTTGGCAAAGCACTATTATTGCCAGAGACCGAAAGAGGTGATTTAATGGCAATTCGCACTACAGGAGCCTATGGTGAAGTAATGGCATCGCAATATAACCTAAGGGATATAGTACAAGCTGAGTATTCTGAATAGCCTCCTTTTTGTGTACTACAATCACACTACTGTGTATTTTTTCCTACACATCACTCGCTAAAATTTTTCTTTTAGCTTTTTCCTAAAAACTTACACACCCCTTTATTAAAAAGGGATTGTAAAGATTTTTCATGGTTACTTTTTTGTTTTGGCACAGTTTCTTCGTTACTGCATGCAAATGTTTATTCATCTAATTAAATAACCAAACAACTAGTAACCATGAAACAGACAAAAATTATCTTAGCAGTGCTTTTAATAGGACTATTAACCTTACCATTTATATCATTAGCACAAGACACAGGCACATCACCGAACTACAGTGGTAATTCTGATTACCGAACGGCAGTAGGTGTTCGTGTGGGTGGAACTTCAGGGCTAACCATTAAACAATTTACCGGAGCTAATACTGCCATTGAAGGTATCGTAGGTGTGTGGCCAGATGCTGTTGGCCTTACCATTTTGGTAGAGAAATACGTACCTGCCTTTAATGTAGCAGGCCTTAATTGGTATTACGGTGGTGGAGCACACGCCGTTGCGGAAACTGACCGTGTGTATTATGAAGGCAGGAGATATTACCGGGGTGATGACTTTGGCATAGGTGTGGACGGCATGCTAGGTATTGAATACAAAATACTGCCAATACCATTCGCGATAAGCCTTGACCTTAAACCTTTTGTAGAATTTACCACAAGTGGATACGCTTTCTTGGCGCTTGACCCAGGTGTGGGTGTAAAGGTGGCATTTTAATAATCACAATTAACATAGTAGTAACCAATAAAAACAGATTGAGTCATGAAAACGATAAAAATAATAGCACTAATGTTATTCACAGGAATATTCCTTAGCAGTTGTGTATCCATGGAAAAATACCAGGGGCAAGTATCCAAAACACAACAATTGACAGAAGAAAATGAAGACCTGAAAGCCAGGATAACTAAAATGAACAATGAAATAAGTGAATTAGAAGCTTCATCAACAGAAGCACTTAACGATAAAGAAGTAGCACTAAGAGAAAAAGAATGGGAGCTTGCGGAGCGCGAAGCCAAAATGAGAGAACTCAATATGATGGTAAACGAGCAAAGGCAAGCTGTTCAGGCTTTGAAACAGGAAGTGTGTAGTGCGTTAAAGTGCTTTTCACCTGATGAGCTAACAGTAGAAGTAAGAGATGGTAAGCTTTATGTCTCACTTTCTGATAAGTTGCTTTTCCCTTCGGGTAGTGATAAAGTGAACTCAAGAGGCGAAGAAGCTGTTGAACTACTCTCTGCTGTACTTGATAATAGTGACCTTGAAATAATGGTGGAAGGCCATACAGACTCAGTGCCAATCAATACTTCACGCAATAAGGATAACTGGGACTTAAGTGCCCATCGAGCTACTAGTGTAGCAAGAATTATGATTGAAAAAGGTATTGAACCTGAACGAATTATTGCCAGTGGAAGAAGTAAGTATCACCCAATAGCAAGCAATGAAACTGACCAAGGCCGCCAAACTAACAGGCGCACTGAGGTAGTATTGGCACCCAAACTCGATAAACTTTGGGAACTTACAGAAGAAGAAGACTTACAAACATCATCACGATAAACAAATTGAACAGCAACCAATGGGTGTAAGCCCAACAAAACAAATAGGAGAACACAATCATGAAAATTATAAGTAAAATAGCGAACGCAGGCAAATACGCCGCAGGACTGGTAACCATTGGAATACTGGCTGTTGGTTGTACGCAGAGCGGTGAAACTAAGAATGAAAAAATCGCTCGCCTGGAATCTGAAAATGAGCAAATGAAAATGGAGCTTTTATCAAGCTATGAGGAAATAAGCAATATGATGACTACCCTTGATGAAGTGGATAAGAACATACAAGCAATTAAAGAGAAAGAGGGCATGATATCCATAGATGCTACCGATAGCGAGCTCTCGCCAAGTGCAAGAGAAAAGATGGTGAATGACATTGAGACTATCAATTCATTGCTTACCACAAGCAGGGAGCAAATCGGTGACCTTAATGAAAAACTAAAATCTTCTCAAATAAGCATTCGTGAATACAGGGAAAAGCTAACAGCCCTTAATGCGGAGTTGCAAGAGAGGAATGAGGAATTAGCCAGTTTGGAAGAAACAACGAAAAACCAGGAATTCCAAATCCAGGATTTGAATCAAACATTGAGAGCATTGGTAGATGAAGGACTGGAGCAACAGAGTATTATCAATCGTCAGATTGAAATCATGAACGCTCAAGAGCAGGCCTTGTACACTGCCTATTACACAGCAGGTAATTTCAAAGACCTAAAGAATAAAGGCTTGGTTGAGAAAGAAGGTGGTTTCTTGTGGATTGGTCAAGATAAAAAACTAGCTGATGATTTTGACCCACAGTATTTTAACACTGTTGACATAAGGAATACTTTTGCCATTCCAATTTACAGTGACAAAGCGAAATTGGTAACTGACCATCCTGCCGATTCTTATGAGATTGTAGAAGGCGAAGATGAAAACGATTTCGCTTACCTTGAAATTACTGACCCGCAAGAGTTTTGGAAGACCTCCAAGTATATGGTGATGGAATATAAGTAATTTCAATGTCATAAAGCAGGTAATCAAGACATCCCTACCTCAATAAGGTAGGGATGTTTTTTTATGCCTATGAACTCATTAAAATCGCCAGTCTTCTTCAACTATCACTCCAAAACCCTTCATTTTAATCTTACCATCCAATACTTAGTACCTAATACAATCTTACCTTTGTACAAACCTCTTTTATGCAAGCAGAGATAATTACTATAGGTGATGAGATACTCATTGGGCAGATTGTTGACACTAACTCCGCATGGATTGCCGAACAACTCAATTTAAATGGCATCAGACTTCATCAAATCACCTCCATCAGTGATGATGAAGAACATATATATCATACTTTGGAAAGCATACATAGCAAGACCAAACTAGTATTGATGACAGGTGGCCTTGGCCCTACCAAGGATGATATCACCAAACAAACATTAGCACGGTATTTCAAGACGGAACTAAAGTTCCACGAGCCTACACATGAGCACGTGAAGCAGCTCTTTGCACGGTTTAATATTGAAATGACGGAAACCAATCGCAAGCAGGCTGAGTTACCAGAAAACTGTGCCATACTTACCAATAATTATGGTACCGCACCTGGAATGTGGTTTGAGAGAGATGGTATAGTTTACGTTTCAATGCCAGGTGTGCCCTATGAAATGAAGAAACTGGTGGAGAATGAAGTCATGCCACGGGTAAAGAAACATTTTCGTACACCGGCCATTATACACAGAACAGTCTTGACCCAAGGCATAGGTGAATCATTCTTAGCAGACAAAATAGAAGATTGGGAAAACAGCCTGGGGACTGAAGGCATCAAGCTGGCCTACCTACCCTCGCCTGGTGTTGTTCGATTGAGGTTAAGTATTTGGGGTGATAATGAAACAGACTTACAGCAAAGAATAGATAAAAAGATAAAAGAGCTGCAAGAAATTATTCCTCAATACATTTATGGGTTTGAGAAAGAAAAATTTGAAAAGATAGTTGGTAAGCTATTGAGAGATAGAAAACAAACACTCTCCACCGCGGAAAGCTGCACAGGCGGCAGGATATCCCACTTAATTACATCAGTACCAGGCTCATCAGAGTATTTTATGGGAGGTGTGGTTTCTTATTCCTATAAAAGCAAAGAAGACCTGTTGGAAGTGAAAAAAGAAACATTGGAAAAGCATGGTGCCGTGAGCGAAGAGACAGTAATTGAAATGGCACAAGGCTGTAAGAAACGTTTCAATACTGATTATGCTATTTCAGTTTCAGGAATTGCTGGCCCGGGTGGTGGCATGGAAGGCAAGCCTGTCGGCACAGTATGGATGGCTCTCGCCAGCCCAAATGGAGTTAAAACCAAGAAATTCACCTTTGGTGATAACCGCGAAAGAAATATTATACGAAGCTCGCTAGCAGCACTGAATATGCTAAGAAAAGAGATATTGGAGCAGGATTAGAAGCTTTAAGAAATAGAATCCATTTGTTCTTTCATTTGTTTCCTGAAATAAAAGAATGCAAGAAAATAAAGAGGAACCCCGAAACCAAAGTACATCATAACACCATCCGCATTACTCCCCTGCCCTATGGCTTTATGAAACTCATTGTAATCTATAAATGATTTGATAAGAAAGCTCCAAAAAGCAATTATTATTACCAAAGAAATGACAAAATAATAGCTACTGTTCACTATTTGGGCATTAACTAAAAATGGTTCGCTTACCAGTGAAACAAGAAAAAGAATATACATGATTAGAGCTATTATCGAGTTTTTATGAAAAGCCTTATAAGCCAAGCTCGCTCTATCATATACATTATTAGTGAAGTTACCGGTTAATTGAAGGTGCTCTTTATCAATCCCTCTTTCTTCTAATATGGAAATAGCCTGGTCTCTAAGGTTTTCATCATAACCATATTGACGGTAATTCTTAACTACGTCTATAAGTTTTGGGTTATCAAGCTTCTTAAGCCGCTCAGCTTTATTTTCCATTTTATAGTGGTGTTAGTATTGCAATATTAACTGTTTAAGTCCTATCATTTAAAAAATTCCATTTTAATAGATAAAACTTACTCACTAATACTTTGCACCAAATAAAAAATTAGTTAACTTTGCCGCCCGTTTAGATACAGATATATAAAGTCATGTCAAGAGTTTGTGAACTTACAGGAAAAAGGGTAATAGTAGGAAATAAAGTTTCCCACTCAAATGTTAAGACCAAAAGAAGGTTTCACCCAAACCTTATTGTAAAGAAGTTTTACCTTCCAGAGGAAGATAAGTGGGTAACACTTAAGATTTCCACTTCGGCTTTGCGTAACGTAAACAAGAAAGGTATTACAGCCTGCATCAAAGAAGCCAGGGAAAAAGGTTTTACTAACAAGTAAAGCTTTTAATACTCTATATAAATGCAGAAAACGTTGCTACTTTGTGGTGACGTTTTTTGTTTTTATACCCTTTAGTAAAACAGGAATGGTATTTGACATATTTTATGAAATATTATCACCTGTCACATCTCTTAAGTAGTAAATTCGCACAGCGCCATTTCTCTTAAAATGAAGAAGTTACTTACGCCGATATTCATATTCACCAGTCTGCTTGGGTATTCTCAGGAGTTCACCAAAGCGGATACACTTCGCGGTATGCTCACCCCGTTGAGGACTTGTTATGATGTGCACTATTACGATTTGAACCTTAGCATTGATATCGCCAATAGAAGCATCAATGGATATAATGACATCTACTACAATATAGTGAGTGATTTCAACAAGCTACAAATCGACCTTTTTGAGAATATGATTCTGGACAGTATCATATTCAATGAGGAACAACTCCAATATACCCGAGAATACAATGCCGTTTTTGTTGATTTCCCAGAAACACAGAAGAGTAGTAGCAATGGAGTAATAAGAGTTTACTACCATGGTAATCCGCAGGTGGCTGAGAATGCCCCCTGGGATGGTGGATTCGTATGGGGCTCGCACACTGAGCCAAATACAGAAAACAGGCAACCTTGGGTAGGTGTAGCCTGCGAAGGCTTAGGTGCCAGCGTGTGGTGGCCCAATAAAGACCATCTGAGCGATGAACCCGATAGCATGACCATGAGGTTTACCGTACCTGATAGCCTGGTATGTGTATCAAATGGAAAGCTAAGAAAAGTGAATAATGTGGCGATCGGACTAAACCAATATGTGTGGCATGTAAGCTATCCCATCAACAATTACAACGTTACGCTCAATATCACCAATTATGAGCATTTCCAAGATACTTATACCGATGTAGATGGCAGGACATTAAATTTGGATTACTACGTTCTACCCTACCATGTTGAGAAGGCCGAAAAGCAATTCAAACAAGTGCAAACAACCCTGAAGTGCTTTGGTGCAGCGTTTGGTGAGTACCCCTTTTGGAATGATGGTTACAAATTGGTTGAAACGCCATATCTGGGAATGGAACATCAAGGGGCTATTGCTTATGGCAACAAATACATGCCCGGTTATATGGGATTCTATCCAGGTGATATGAACTTTGATTATATCATTATTCACGAAACTGGGCACGAATGGTGGGGCAATAGCATTAGCATGAATGACCTGGCGGATATGTGGATACACGAGGGCTTTTGCACCTACTCTGAAGCCGTTTATGTAGAGTGTATGTATGGTCATGAAAAGATGTTGGATTATCTCCTCTCGCAAAAGAAATTTATCACCAATAAATCGCCCATTATTGGGACCTATAATGTAAACCATGAAGGTAACAGCACCGATATGTACTACAAAGGCAGTTGGATGCTACACACCCTTAGAACTGTGCTGGATAATGACTCACTTTGGCATGAGCTATTGCTTAACTTTTCTGGTGAACATAAAATCACTAATCTTGATACAAAGGATGTTGTAGACTATTTCAGCGAATCCACAGGGCAAGACCTCACCTGGTTCTTTGATGAGTATTTGAGATACTCTAAAATCCCGACACTGGAGTATAAATATAAAAAGGGTGGAAAGAAAAAGCGCGGCCTCATGTATCGCTGGGATGCCAACACCCCTGGCTTCAAAATGCCTGTAAAAATCAACTACAGTGGTAATGAGTCACAAGTGATAACGCCAACTGACGAGTGGCAGAAAATTTCAATGGAAAAAGAAACCTTTGAAACCTTTGGTATCTCTATGAGGCATTACCTGATTGGCATGAAACAGGTAGAATAAACAATTCCGTTGCTTTTTTGTATTGATTATTATTTTTGTAAAAACCAGAACTAAAAAGAGATGGCAGTAGAAATAGTGACAGACCAAGACTTTGAGGCGAAACTAGCCGAAAACCCAAAGATAATAGTAAAGTATTATGCAGATTGGTGCGGCTCATGCAAACTTTTTGCACCTAAATTCAGAAGGCTTTCAGAAGACGAAAGGTTTGATGGAGTAGCATTTCTGGATGTAAACGCTGAGCACAACCCAGAAGCCAGGAAAAAAGCCAGAGTAGACAACCTACCCTATTTCGCGACTTTTGAAAATGGTGAACTAAAAGAATACGGCAGTGCAGCCAAAGAAGAATTTGTAGTTAACCTGCTTCAAAACTTGAAAGGATGAAAATAGCAGTGATAAAGCAGCTTGCAGAAACCTACAATATAGAGCAATTGCAAGCAGCTGAAGAAGCCATACTAGAAGAACAAAAACCCGAAATTGAAATTGAGGGTGAAGACGAAGGAGAGCAATTGACCCACACAACCGCTGCTATTGCTATACTGCAAGATATGCAGCAAAATGGCGTAGACTTAAGAACTGCTATTCGTAACTATTCTGTAAGAGTTAGAAATTCCATCAGTTAGGGCTAAAAAAGTACGGTGTTATTCGTCGACCAAGATTTTCCGTGAGTCCCTCGGGGGTATCGACAAACGCGTTTTTTGGCCTTTTTTCGCCATTTTAACACTGTTAATTTGCAAGTACACGCTGTTTAAAAAGGGAGTACAATATTATTGTTTTATTTCAATAACTAATTGAAAATCAATATTTTAAATATTATTAATTCCGTAGAGACGCAAGATTTTGCGTCTAATGGATGATTGATTTTTGCCACTAGCAAGTAATTTCAGGCAGCCTTGACTTTTCCAATACTTTTTGGTCAAGCAAAAAGTATAAGTAGACGCAACTTTGTTTTTCATTATACTTGTCTTAAACAATCTCACTATGGCGAACCCAGAACATTTAGCAATACTAGAACAAGGCGTTGATATTTGGAACAAGTGGAGAAAGGAAAATGTTGATATTAGACCTGACTTGACAGGAATAGAAAAACCAAGTTCTAATTTACCTTTTATAGATTTTTCTAATGCAAATTTTTTTGGGGCTAACTTTTCTAATTCCAACCTGATTTATGCCTCTTTTTCTAACTCGAACCTCTCTAGAGCAAACTTCTCTGGTGCAAACCTAAATAATTGTGATTTCTCAAATAGTAGTATTACAGAAGGTGACTTAAATGAGATAATCGCTATAAAAGCTAACTTTCATAACTCAAACCTATCTGAAACTCAGTTCTTTAAAGCTGATCTATCCTATGCAAATTTTAACTCAGCAATCTTGTTTGGAGCAAGTTTAGTGCGAGCTAACTTATTTCATGCACAACTTCAAGAAGCAAATTTAATAGCGTCCAATTTATCTGAAGCACAGCTTGTTAACACAAATCTTTCAAGTTCAATCTTAACAGAAGCACAACTTAATAAGGCAAATCTAACCGATGCCAACCTTTTTCAGGCTTATTTAGAGGGCGTAAATTTGTCAAATACTATTTGTAAAGAAGCTTATTTTTTACAGACAAAGTTTGTTAATACTAATCTTGATTCAGCTAATTTTCATGGTGCAATATTGGATGAAACCATATTTATTGATATTAGTTTGGGGAAAATTAAAAACCTAAAATCCTGTATCCATAGAGGTCCCAGTTCTATTGACCACAGATCATTAGCCCAATCGGGAGATTTACCCGTTGCGTTTCTAAGGGGCTGCGGCTTACCAGATGAATTAATCAACCTAATACCTACCTTACAGGGCAATCCAATTGAATTTTATTCATGCTTTATCAGTTATTCATCGAAAGACAAAGAGTTCGTAGATCGGTTACATGCAGATTTACAAAACAATGGAATACGTTGCTGGCTCGACAGCAAGGATTTACGAATCGGAGATAAAATTCGTCATGTTATAGACAGGGCTATAAGAGTTCATGATAAGTTGTTATTGGTGCTTTCGGAGCACTCAATAGTAAGTGATTGGGTGGAAAATGAAGTAGAAGCTGCACTTGAAAGAGAAATGAATAGTAAAATAAATGTCCTTTTTCCAATAAGGTTAAATAATAATATATTACATCCTTCAACACCTTGGGCCAATACTATAAGAAGGAAATATCACATCGGCGACTTCACCAACTGGAAAGACCACGATAGCTACACCAAAGCTTTCGAACGTTTACTCAGAGACTTGAAAAGGGAATAAGTTTTTCTCATCGGCATTCCTGAAATTGCCGTAGCAAATATGCCTGGCAGCGCTGGCCTGTGGATGGATTGCCCGAAGTCCACGAAGTGGACGGCTTGCAACACATCCGTGGTGGGTGACAGGCTATATTTCAAGGTAATTTCAGGCAGCCTTGACTTT
>JANQJC010000017.1 GCA_028281825.1 Flavobacteriales bacterium | reverse complement strand
ATCTACATTATAATCTTGTAATGTATCTTGCAATTTACTCTTAATAATATCAAACTCTTTTTTCCAGTCAACTTGGTGTGGCTGGATAAAGTCATCCTTTTTCATTCTGCAAATCTCGGCATTGAAATCGATTAACCCTACTACCACATGGTTTTTTGGTAGAGTTTGAGGAATGTAGCGGGAGAAGTTTAATTGATAAAGGTTTGAAACCCTTATTTAATATTCTATCATACTACTTTCTGCCAACTAAGTTCCCCCATTCACAATCAACTTATACCCCACTCCTCTTACATTTCTTATCTCAATTGAGCTATCCTTTTCCAGCTTCTTCCTCAATTTTGAGATGAATACATCAAGTGTTCGCCCAATATAATCACCCTCGTTGCCCCACACTTTATTGAGGATAATATCGCGGTCGATAGTATTATTAACCGAGCCATAAAGCACACTCAACAATTCAGCTTCTTTACTAGTTAATTCAATTGTTTCATCGTCATAAATAAGTACCATTGTTCGGGTGTTATACTGATAATCTCCTATTTTAATCAGGTCATCATCAATTATCGCTGCTTTATTCCTTTTTATAAAAAACAGCCCGCCACCTATCAAAACTACAAGCAACAATACAACGGCGTAAGTGCCATAGCCCGACTGCTGCGTATCCAGCATAAATTGAACCACAATTTCGTAGCAAGCTTTTGGTTGGGTGCGGGTACCACATGGTATCAAAACCAAAGGCTCAGGTTCTGAATATTTTATTTCAAAACTATAAACAACATCATAGGTTTCGCACTCCTGAACCTGCACCAAGTAATGCTTATTGGACAATTCATTTTTTATCAAAGTGTCAACCACGCCCACTAGGCTATCTGGCTGAAAACCAATATCAGCTTCAAATTGGATACGATATTTATTGCCGTTATGTATTATAGGGTGAACAAGTGATGTGCTATCATTTGAAAGTAACAATATTTCATGCCCCACCTTTCTCAACACCACTTCAATGTGCTCTTGGCTTACCTGTTCTTTTTTGGCACAGCCAGCAACCACAAAAAAGATAACTGCCAATAAAATACCTATTCCCACATACTTCTTCATCGTGTAAAGATATTCTTTTATCCTGCCAGCAATCCCGTCTCTAAGGGCTATATGTAAACTTTTACATAGCATTTACATTAATTTACATTGATTAAATCTAGCACTCATAAGGACTGCGTAGTTTTAGGCTACAGAAATTCAAAAACCCGAAAAAATGAAAACACTTGGTCTAATAACCAGTTCAATGATTGGCTTTCTTGCTGTATCTCTTTATGCTATTAACAGCACAACCAAAGTTGCAGAAGCCCAATGTTGCGAACCCAAAAAAGAACAAATAGAAATAGTTGATTGCTTCGATATAGAGTCCATTATTGGTAATACTCAACTTAAGAATGACAGGCTATTTTACTCAGTGGTGAGGAAGCGTTTTGTGAGCGTCACCAAGACTCAACTCTATAATGCGAAATACATTGATGACATTGTACCTAATTACCCCAGCACATGGATTGATGAATACCAAAAGGTAGTTATAGTTTTTGTGCACGATGGTTACGAAGAAAAGATAACTGGCCCTGACAATAAAATAACTCCTGCTCAACTAGAAAGGCTACAAAAGATGGAAGTGGACGACCATATCAAAATTGAAGTTGATTACAGGATGAGGAATGTGATAACCGAGCAATTAGAAGCCTCAGGAATGAGAGTAGCCATCGGTATAATGCCGGCAACCGAAGCCTATTACCCTGATGGTTATGAGGCATTGATTACCTACCTCACAAAAAACAGCGAGAAAGAGATTAAAGCACTAAAGCTATCTGAAGTGCCTGTAGCCACCGTAGAATTTACCATCAATGAAAAAGGGAAAGCTACAAACACTAAACTGCTCCAATCCTCCCAAAATGACAAGGTTGACGAGCTACTAATAAAATTAATTGAAAAAATGCCTGACTGGCAACCAGCAACTGATGAAAACGGCGCTCCTGTCCCTCAAAAATTTGAGTTTAGGATTGGGGTGGATATGTGTTAGGGGGTATTTATTGACGAAGGATTGCTAGTTCCTTACGTCGGAGTCATGTTTCTATAAGGTTTTTCATTCAAGTTTTCCCAATCTAATTTCCTCTATATGTGTTAAATGAACTTTCAAAAAAACTATTAAATTTCAAGACTAACGCCCGTCGTTTACTGTCAGTTTGTTCTCTGCCGTATTGGTTATAGCTGTCAATTACTTCTCTAAACAATTTTATCTCAGAGCTATACCCATACAACTGAATTAGTTTGTTTATTTCAAATATCAAAGGTTCAGATGATTTGTCAAGGGCACTAGTTTTATGTGTCAATTCCCATAGTTCAAGTATTCTTTGAAATAATTGAAATCGATACTCCAGTCTTTTTTCCAATCTTTTAGACCGGAGATTAATTACAGGGGTAACTACAAATCCAACAATAGATATAATAAATCCTATTCCGCCCAAGAATAGAGCAATAATATTTGAAGTTTCCATTTAGTATTTCTTTAGTACGCTTTTCTAAAAATCAATTTGCCTCACCCGCAATATACCAATTCCCCGTCCGTTCGCCGACTTTTTACATCAATTTCTATTCACCTATTGCTTTGTATTAAATCCTACCCTATATTTGCAGCTCAAATGAAAACAAACTGGACTTTCAACGGAATTAAAGCTACATGTTGTACAATGTGCTGTACTTGCTGTGCTTTATAGTTGAAAGGCCCTCACATAGGAATTTATTTATCAAAGAATATTGATAAAGGCCTTTCGGAAAACTGGAAGGCCTTTTTTGTTGGAAAAAATTAAAGAGTGAAATGCAAAGTTTTAGAACAGAGTTAGAAAACCCCGTAGTGGAACAGGACATCATCGACCTGGAGAAGAAAATCAAGCTTTTTCATGACGGTAAGATAGACGAAGAAAAGTTCCGTAGCCTGCGACTGGCAAGGGGTGTATACGGTCAGCGCCAGCAAGGCGTACAAATGGTTCGTATCAAGATTCCATTTGGTAGAATGACTGCCCACCAGTTGGTCAAAATTGCCGACTTGAGCGACGAATACGCCAGTAGTACGCTTCATGCTACTACCCGTCAGGACATCCAAATCCATTATGTGAGCTTGGACAGAACCCCTGAATTATGGCACAAACTGGAGCAGTCAGAAATCACCCTTCGCGAGGCTTGCGGTAATACCGTGAGGAATATCACTGCTTCTGACAAAGCTGGCATTGACCCTGAAGAGCCCTTTGATGTTTCACCTTATGCTTACGAGATGTTCCGCTACTTCCTACGCAACCCAATTTGCCAGGAGATGGGCCGCAAGTTCAAGATTGCATTTGCCAGCAGTGAGAAAGATTCAGCCTTCACTTTTATACACGACATTGGTTTCATTCCTAAAGTGAAGTACCAGGGTGATAAAGAAATACGCGGCTTTAAAGTAATGGTAGGCGGTGGCCTGGGCGCTCAGCCTTTTCTTGCTGAAACCGCCTATGAGTTTCTTGAAGAAGACCAAATGATGCCTTTCACAGAGGCTGTTTTGAGAATATTTGACCGCTTTGGTGAAAGAAACCGCAGAAACAAGGCCCGTTTTAAATACCTGTTCCAGGAACTAGGCATGGAAAAGGTACTGGAAATGGTAGAGGAAGAAAAGCCTGCCCTAAAGAACAAGACCTTTAAAGTGAACAGGGATTCAATAAAGCAACCCGAGCCACTTCCTGAAAAGGATTACGGCGAAGCTGTTATCCCCAACCAAAAGCACTATGATGATTGGCAAAAGACCAACGTTTTCGAGCAGAAGCAAAAAGGCTTTTACGGTGTTTATGTTCGTGTAGTATTGGGTAATTTAACTTCTGATAAAGCCCGTGAGTTTGCAGCAGTAGCTAAAGAATATGCTGCCGACGATATCCGTATCACAGTTAATCAAGGCTACTTATTAAAGTACGTAAGGAAAGAGGCTCTACCTCACCTATACTTAGCTTTGACTAAAATAGGTCTATCGCTCCCCGGCTTTGATAGCATTGCTGATATTACTGCATGCCCAGGAACCGATACGTGTAATTTGGGCATCAGCAATAGCACATCAACTGCTAAAGAGTTGGAAAGAGTTATCACGGACGAGTATCCAGACCTTATCCACAACAACCAAATGAAGATAAAAATTAGCGGTTGTATGAACTCTTGCGGCCAGCATGGCATTGCCAACATTGGTTTTCATGGCAGTTCTATTAGAAATTCTGGTCAGGTGCTGCCAGCCGTTCAGGTGCTTTTAGGTGGTGGCGTTTTAGGTGATGGACAAGGCACCGTTGCAGATAAAGTGATAAAAATCCCCAGCAAGCGCGCCCCACAATTGTTGCGCACAGCACTGGATGATTACGATGCCAATGCCAATGAGGGCGAGTATTTTAACGATTACTACTTGCGTCAGGGTAAAGACTATTTCTACCAAATGTTCAAGCCACTGGCTGATACAGAAACACTGGTAGCTGATGATTATATCGATTGGGGGCAAGACGTGGCCTTCAAGCCAGAGATTGGTGTAGGTGAATGTGCGGGAGTGGTGATTGACTTGGTCCAAACACTATTCCATGATGCAGAAGAGAAACTGGATTGGGCTAAGAATAGCTTGACCAACAGAGCTTTCGCTGATTCAATTTACCACTCTTACACTGGTTTCGTGAATGGCGCCAAAGCACTGCTATTAGGCGCTGGCGTTTCATGTAATACTCAACATGGTATCATCAGTGATTTCCAAAAAACATTTGTTGAAACAGGTGAATTAAAGCTAAGAGCTAACTTCCCCGAGATAGTATTCCAAATGAAAAAGTTTGAGCCGACTGAAGCTTTCGCGGTAGATTACTTCAATGAGGCAAAAGAGTTTTTACAGACGATACAAGAATTTAGAAACAAACAATTAGAGGTTAAACAACAATAAAAGTCCTGCGGGCAATTGAAATGGAAGATTTAAGAAAAAAACCAAAGTTAACTCTGGTAGGCGCTGGTCCTGGCGACCCAGAATTGATAAGTATTAAAGGTGCATGGGCACTGGCCGAAGCTGATGCTGTATTGTATGACGCATTAGTTCACCCTGACCTATTGAAGTGTGTTCCCAAGCATGCACAACAGGTCTTTGTAGGTAAACGTGCTGGTGAGCATTCTACCAGGCAGGAAGACATCAACTCTATGATAGTGGAATATGCCTTAAACTTTGGGCATGTAGTAAGATTGAAAGGCGGCGACCCATTTGTGTTTGGTCGTGGCTCTGAAGAAATTGAACACGCCGAAGCTTTTGGAATTGAAACGGAAGTTATCCCTGGTATCAGCAGTTCTATTGGTGTACCTGGATTACAAAAGATACCAGTATCTCGCAGGGATTCAAGTGAGAGTTTTTGGGTAATCACAGGAACCACCAAGGAGAAAAAGCTAAGCAACGATTTGGGATTAGCAGCTCAAAGCACCGCAACCGTAGTTATCCTGATGGGTATGAAAAAGTTGCCTTTAATCGCTGAGATTTTCAAAGGTTTGGGCAAAAATGATGTTCCTGTAGCGATTATTGAGAATGGTTCTCTGCCTAATGAAAAAGTCGCTCTGGGTACTATTGATTCAATCGTTGAAACATCAGAGAAAAACCAAATGGCAGCCCCAGCAATTATCGTCATCGGTGAAGTAGTGAAATATCACCCCGAGTTCGAAAAAGCAGTGGGCAATCATCAATTGGCAGTTGGTAAAAAGTAGAGACACAAGATTTTGTGTCTCATAGATATTAGAGATTCTTCACTCTGCTCGGAATGACAAACACAACAATAATTTAACAGTTCATCAATTTAACAATTCAATAGATGGCAAACAGAAACGAATTATTCCCGGTATTCCTAAAATTGGAAAACCTGAGTACCCTGATAGTTGGTGGTGGCAACGTAGCATTGGAAAAGCTAAACGCAATACTAAAAAGCAGCCCCAATGCAAAGGTGGAGATAGTAGGCACAACGGTGTCTAACGAGATATTCAACATCACTTTTGACCACCCCAATGTGAAAGCCTTCCAAAGACCCTTTCATCTTGAAGATTTAGAAGGTAAACAAGTGGTTATCCTGGCGACTGACAATTATAAGCTCCACAAAGAAATCAAAACCGAAACCACTAAAAGAGGTATCCTTACCAATGTTGCTGACACACCTGAACTGTGTGATTTCTACCTAGGCTCCATTGTTACCAAGGGTGATTTGAAAATCGGCATCTCCACCAATGGCATGAGTCCTACCCTTGCCAAACGGATTAGGCAATACCTTGAAGAAGCCCTACCGGATGAAACACATAGCTTGATTGCCAACCTGAATAACTTCAGGAAAACCATCAAGGGGGACTTTGCTCAAAAAGTAAAGGAGTTGAACGAGTTAACGTCATCATTGATAACACGGATAAATTAGTTCAATAAAAGTCAAATGTTACTTTTGCCCGGATGAATTTGGAGAAGCTCAATGCAAAATATACCGATATGAAGCCAGAGGAAAGGGTTGCAGAGCTTTACAATGATTTTGATAAAGTCCTGTTCACTTCTTCATTTGGTACTTCTGCCGCTATCCTTTTGCACATGTTCTCCAAAATAAACCCTGAGCAAACGGTGCACTTTATTGATACTACCTATCATTTTCAGGAAACATTAGAATATAGAGACAGGCTAAAAGAAGTTCTCAATATTAAAGTAGAAGACATTCTACCTGCCCAATGGAAAAATGAGTTCACCAAAAAAGACAAAACCTGGACTAAGGACCCTGACCTGTGCTGCTCCATTAATAAGGTAGAACCCTTGGATGAGTTAAAACCCGGTTATGAGGTATGGGTTTCAGGCTTGATGGCCTATCAAAACAAAGAGCGGAAGGCAAGAAAGATATTTGAGAAAAGTGGTGACTTACTCAAGTTTCATCCAATTATAGACTTTACAGAGCAACAAAAACTAGATTATTTCAAAACCAACCAATTGCCAGAACACCCTTTGCAAAAGATGGGTTACAGCTCTATAGGTTGTGCACAATGCACCTTTAAAGGCAAAGGCCGTGAAGGGCGTTGGAAGGGTACAGGAAAAAGTGAATGTGGTTTACACTTATAGCCATTAGCGGTCAGCTTTTAGCTATAAGCAAAACATAAGTAATATAAAAATAATCAGCTAAAGGCTAAAAGCTAATAGCTAAATGCTTAAGAAATGAGTGACAAGATTTCAGTAGGATTATTTGGATTTGGCTGCGTGGGGCAAGGCTTGTATGATGTATTAAATCATAGCCAGGTGTTGGAAGCCAGCATTGAGAAGATTTGCGTGAAAGATCAGAATAAGGAGCGCAAGATAGATATGTCCAACTTCACCTTCAACCATGAGGATATCCTAAGCAGGAAAGACTTAAATGTAGTTGTTGAATTAATAGATGATGCCAATGAGGGCTTCAAAATTGTAAGCCGTGCCATGAATAATGGAGTTAATGTGGTGAGTGCTAACAAGAAAATGTTGGCTGAAAACTTCGAACAACTCTACGAACTTCAAAAGAAGAATAAAGTAGCCCTACTCTATGAAGGCTCCGCTGGTGGCAGTATTCCTATCATCCGCAATCTTGAAGAGTATTACGACAATGAGCTACTAGACCATATTGAGGGCATATTGAATGGTTCATCCAACTACATCACCACCAAGATGGAAGTAGATAACCTAAGCTATGAAGAAGCATTAGGACTTGCACAAGAGAATGGCTTCGCTGAGTCTGACCCATGGCTCGATGTTGCAGGCTTTGACAGTAAGTACAAGCTATGTCTATTGACTATCCACGCCTTTGGTATTATCCTTAAACCAGACCAAATCTTAAATCTGGGTATTCAAAACATCAGCTTTGACGATATACTATATGCTAAGCAAAAAGATGCACGCATCAAGTTAGTAGCTAAGGGCTATAAGAGCGGAGATAAAATCAGGGTATATGTATTGCCTCAATTCGTGAAACGCGGCAAACCATTGTACAATATCATGTATGAATACAACGCTGTGGAAGTAGAAGGTGCATACAGCGATAGACAAACGCTTGCAGGAAAAGGTGCAGGCTCCTACCCTACTGGCAGTGCTGTATTATCAGATGTTTCAGCTTTAACCTATGGCTACAAGTATGGCTATAAGAAGTTGGAGAAAATGATACGAAACGGCAATGGTAATGGACACTATGACCCAAGCTCAATGCTGGATACCAACTTCGAACTAAAGGTTTATGTCCGCTATAATGACAGGTCGAGCCTGGATGACCTGGAGATAGTTTCTATTGAAGAAGAATACAAATCACCTCACAGTAACTACATCGTTGCTAATGTGAAGTTCAATTCACTTTTCAACCTTTACAATAAGCGCGAAAAAGACTTATTCGTGTGTGTAGTTCCTGAGGAATAAAGACTTTTTTCATGGGTTGAGCATAAAGCCCCGAACACGGAGACGTGTCGGGGCTTTGCTTTCACCAAAACTATCATCAGCAACCCAAAGGGGTATAATAGCTAATGATTTTCCACTCACCATTGACCTTCTTGACTGAAAGTTCTTTATTCATTCTAACTGAAGTAAACTTCTCTGCAATATAACCAGTTGTCCCATTACTCAATGTCACTTCTAACCAGTTATACCCATCGTTAAATATTGCACTCACCCCTTTATTAGGGTAAGTATATTTCAAGCGCTCATTAGAGGCATGGCCCACTACTTTGCTATAAATGGTCGGCTTCTCCCTCACGTTCACATTATCCGTCAACACAAACAGGTAAATATCCTGGTTACCTGCAATAAAAGGCTGATAAGAAGGTGCCTGAAATACCGTCTCCCCTTTCTCAGCATTCCAAAAGTTGATGCTGTTGTTCACTACATTCCTTCGAAAACCAAATGAAGTCATTTCCTTTAGTTCCGCCCAGGGGTCATGCTCTCCGTCATAGTTATACAATTCATCCCTAAACACCTCTTTGAATCCCTGATTAGACGTTTGCATCTCTGCCGTCACTTTTACTTCATCGTCTACCAATGCAAACAGTTTGGTGGTGTCCCTATCCAGGATGGCCTCAGTAAGCTTTAACTTAAATCTCATGAAGCTATCATCCTTGAAGGAGTCATCTACAATCATTTTCTGTGCCGAAGCAATTGGGGCGGCGAGCACTAGCAACACCATTACCCCTGTTAATTTTAATCTTTTCATGTGTTCAAAATTTAGTTTCAATGGTCACATGGAACTCCCAAAATTTTATTCATGCATGTTTGAAACATTCTTCGCATTCTAAAATTTGTGCTCGTTTCATGGCTGCTGTTTTTAAGTTTAGTGTGAATTTCAACTTATAATTCCACACTTACTCACCACATTGAATAAGCGGTGCAGCCTGTTTATTTTTCGGGGTAAACTGGTGATTATTTGAAAATGGGGCTTATCTGGAAGGTTTGTAATAAATATAATCCCACTTATGGCTCAGTCTAATCCACTCATCAAGGTCATCCTCATAAGGTTCCTTATAATACCAACTCATCCTCATAACATTACCTACTAAATGAAAACGATGGTAATATAACCTAGGGTCCTTTTTTTCCTGCTTAATTGCAGCATCAATTTTCTCCAACGCCTCTTTATGTCTTCCTAGCTCTGTCAATAAAAAACTTCGATAATAATTCAATCTATAATTATTCGCACCTAGTGCTTCAGCCCTATCAATATCCTTTAGTGATTGCTCTAGGTATAACTCCATTGAATCAGTCCATATACCAATATAACCTCTGTTTTCTAAGCACATAATCACCAGAGCCTTTAATAAATACCATTCACTTCTCGTTGGTTGTACTTTTGCTAATGAATCAAAAGTCTCATATTGCCAATTTAGATAAGCCAAATGCTCATCTTTGTTAAAATAGGCGCTTGGCTCCATCTGCCCCTCAAGTCCCCAAAAAAAGAACTGGTAAGCAGATAAGGTATCCCCAAGATGATACTTTGCCCAACCCATTAAAAAATGACAAAATGGTTTTTTCCTCATTAGCTCATCGGAAATACTGGAGTCATATTTGCTTTTAAATTTACTTGTTGCATTATGTTCTTTAATCCTTTCCAAATCGTTTTCTACAAGTTCTTCTAAAATCCCAAATGCTCCTTCATAATCCCCCAACACAATCATTGCCCTGGCTTTAGCACTGGTTACACTCCCAGTATAGTCATTGTAATTTTTCTTTACCAAAGCCGAATCGTAATCCGCAATTGCACTTTTATAATCACCCGCAGCCTTATTCCACTTCGCTCTCAATAAGTAATTTTCATGCGGCTGGTGGTACATGTTATTTTGGCAATTGATATTTTTAGTTATGGTTTCTATCGCCATTTCAAACATACCACTATTGCCATAAGCCTCGCATAACTTAATGGTTACCCAACAATTCATTTCTTCATCTTCCATCTTTCCATCCACTTTCGTCAAACAATCTATTGCTTTCTGGTATTCACCAACACTCAGGTAATAGTCTCCTTTTTTAAAAAAATGCATTATATCGTAATTCTCTTCATTGAGAAAATCAGTATTTATAGTGCTTTCATACTCTAAATAGCCTTGCTCTTTCAATTTCTCAATTGAACTTGGTGTAATACCTATTTTATTCCACTCAGTATTAACTTCTTCATTCAATTCTAGCTGATATGTTGCCTGATTTAAATTCCATAATGCATCAATAAACTTATTCTCATAAAACTTGAAGTACCCAGGTTGAACAACAATGGAGTCCATATATCCTACTGTCATATCTGGATAGTCACTCTCAGGAAGAATACCGATGAAATCAATTAGCATAGTATCCTTTCTGTATGTGATAAACAGGCACTGCTGTGAGTCTTGATATCGGTCTTCTTCGTTTTCATATCTTCCTAACTTCCAATCATAAGCATTGGTAGGTTCTAGGTAGAAGACGTTGCTCCTAGGGGAGCGTTCCTGATAGTAAAAGGTCTCGCGGTATACTTTTCCGTCTCTAAGGATAAAGCTTCTTACTTCTAATGAATCTGTGTATATAATACTGTCTAAACTACTGTTGTAAATACCATTTATTGCTAGTCCACCTCCACCACGAGGGGTAGGTTGGCAATACACAGCCAGTGTTGATAGGAAGAAGAACAGAGTTGAAACGTAAAAAACTCTCATTAGCTAATTTGATTAAGGCTAAGTTACCCAATTGTATTAATGCATTAACGTGTAAGCTGTTACAATTATTTGTTTCTTTGATTTTTCACAATTCAACCGCCTTGCAAACCAAAACGGATAAGTTTCATGATATCATAGGCCATGTGCTGTTTGCAGTACTTGCCCTATTGGCACTCCTGTTTTCTTGGGAGCGTTTATACGTAGATGCAGGCTATTATCTCATGCGGGTAATCAATCAGGAAAGCTTTTGGATTGAACACCAACGCCTGATACTCATCTTCCCAGAATGGCTGCCATTGCTAGGGGTATACCTAAGCCTACCTATAAAATGGTTGGTAGCATTGTACTCCATTGGGCATGTGCTTTTCTTTTATGCAGCCTACCTCATTTCACGATACACCTTTGGCAACCAATGGGCGGGATACCAACTCGCCTTGGTACAAGTCCTTGGCCTGATTGAAGGCTTTTTTGTTCCTGTATTTGAACTTTATTATGGTTGTGGACTTGCAGTCATTTACCTTTCTATGTTGCAATCCAACCAACAAGGGTTGAAATTCACTATTATCTCTTTACTTCTCTTTGCGTTTACACTACTAAGCCATCCTTTTATGCTGTTTATACTGGCTGCTATCATCGGTATAAAAGTGATTGATGAAAAAAAACTCAGCAAATACCACCTTTGGATGCTGCTTGTAGCTATGTCAGTACTCATCACCAAAAAACTGACACAATCCATTTATGAAAAGTACAAAGCTGAAGGCTTTATTAAAGGGCTCAAAAGCTTAAGCTATCCCTTAGACTATTTGAATACAGCCGCCGAGTTTATGCTAACTAATTATGCCGATGTACTGGCCATCAGCTTACTTTTCATTGTCACCCTTATTCTTTCACGTAAAAAACTGGTGTCACTTGCCTACCTTGTCTCCTTTCTTATACTTGCCGTTTTCTGCAACGTTCTAGCCCGTGACTTTAATCCTGGAAGATATACAGAGCAGGTGTATTATCCAATTGTAGCTTTGCTCATTCTATTTATACCCTTTCTACCTTTCAACACACTTAGTAAAACACATAGGAATGTTATCTTAATAGCCTTCCTGCTGGTGTTTGCTTATCGTATCAGCCTAATTGTACACAAAGGTCGTCAGTTCACCATGAGGATACAAACCATCCACGAATTATGTGAAGGAGTGCAAAGCCTTGATGGCAGTAAGTTCATAATATCTGAAGCTAAATTTGATTCGTTGCATACTACAACTATCAATTGGTCACTCACTTTGGAGAGCTTAATATATTCAGCTTCTAAGCCTGAAATGCGAACCATTACCATTTGTACAGACGCTGACTATGAAGGTTCATTACAAGAAGGTCGCAACCCTACCAAAAACCAATACCTTTTCCGCCGCTGGGAAATGTATGAGGATAATACACTTAACAACAAGTACTTCAAATTAAATAACGGCAATTATCAAACCATAGAAATTGAAACAATACTGGGTAAACACCAGTAAGAGAATAATTTTACACATTATCACAAAAATTCTATAACACACCTTTAGTTAGGCTTAGCCATATTTGTATCCAGCAAGTTTTATAGATAACCAAAACGCCTATAAACATGAATCTTAAAAAGAACATAGCCCTAAGTGACTCAGGCTTCCTATTCAACCCATCATCAGGTGACTCATACTCGGTAAATCCTATTGGTATTGAAATCATCAAAATGATGAAGGAAGGAAGAAGTAATAAGGATATCAGCAAGCATATCCTCGAGAACTACGCTGTAGATGAGGCAACCGTGGAGAAGGACTACTATGACTTTCTTAAAATGCTGGAACAGCATAAACTGATACAGAAAGATGAGCAGTAAAAGAAAATTAACAATAGCCGTAACAGGTCTCAATGCTATCGACAGTCCTGGTCCTGGTGTTCCTGTAATTAGGTCACTAAAGGAAAGCAAGGACTTCGATGTACGCATTATAGGCTTGTCTTACGAAACCATGGAGCCGGGTATATACATGCACGACCTTGTGGATAAAACATATCAAATACCCCTGCCTACTGCAGGCACCACTACTGTTTTTAACAGAATAGCATATATCAATTCAGTTGAAGACCTGGATGTAATCTTCCCAAACTTTGATGCTGAGCTTTTTAACTTCATCAAGTTGCAAGGGAGGTTGGAGGATGAACTAGGCATAAAAAGCTTTCTACCCACTACTGACCAATTCGAGGCCAGGCACAAGGCCAACCTTTATGAGTTTGGTGAGCAGCATGGTATCAAGGTGCCATTCAGCAAAATGATATTCTCAGCTGGTGAAATATCGTCATTGGCAAAGGACTTCTCCTACCCTATGATGATAAAGGGAAAGTTTTATGAAGCCTATGTGGCTTATAATGCTGAGCAAGCACTTTCCTATTTCAATAAGTTGAGTGCTAAATGGGGGTTACCCATTATCATTCAAGAGTTTGTGTACGGCACTGAAGTAAATGTATGCGCCCTGGGTGATGGCAAAGGCAACACCATTGGTGCCGTGCCTATGCGCAAGCAGTACATCACTGATAAGGGTAAAGCATGGGCTGGTGTATCACTGGATGATGAAGACTTGGTGAATGAAGCAAATAAAATGATAAAGGCTACCAAGTGGCGCGGCGGAATAGAATTGGAGTATATCCGCACAAGTGATGATGAATACTACCTTCTGGAGATAAATCCACGCTTCCCGGCTTGGGTATACCTAACGGTAGGTTGTGGGCAAAACCAACCTGAGGCATTGGTAAAACTCGCCTTAGGCGAGAAGGTAGAACCATTTGAAAACTATGAAGTAGGAAAAATGTTCATTCGTTACTCCTACGATATGATAGTAAACCTGGATGAGTTTGAGAAAATCTCAACTCTTGGAGAACTATAGCCCTCACCCCTGTCCCTCTCCACAAGAAGAGGGGTAAGAAGTCCTTCTTCTAAGGGAGAAGGATTTAGGAGGAGGGCACTTGAAAGTGAATTGAAAATATAAAAAGTAAGGGCAAACAAGGTAATGAGTCTTAGTACTTAATACCTGATACTTAATACTAAAATAGGATGAAAAAGCAACAATATGAAAGACCAGTAATTCAGAAGCTGAATACTGGGCTAATGAATAAATTCGGAACTAAGACTGAGTACTCACCAGTTACACATATAGACGATGTTGGAGTAAAAGACCTCATCAATGAGTTTGGCTCACCACTCTTCGTTATCTCTGAGAAAACCATACGTGATACTTATGCCTCTGCTAACAGGGCATTCAAAACACGTTACCCGAAGGTGCAGTTTGCATGGTCATACAAAACCAATTACATGAATGCGGTTTGTAATGTGTACCATCAAATGGGTTCATGGGGCGAGGTAGTATCTGGATTTGAATACCAGAAAGCTTTAAAAAATGGCGTGCCAGGAAATAAAATCATCTTCAATGGACCTGATAAAACCATTGATGAGTTGAAATCCGCCATTGAGAACGACTCACTTATCCATATTGACCATCTGGATGAACTTTACACCATAATTGAATTGGTAGATGAAGTAAAGAAACGCCCACGTGTAGCCATCCGCGTGAATATGGACACAGGCATTTACCCTATGTGGGATAGGTTTGGTTTCAACTATGAGAATGGCCAGGCATGGGATGCTATCAATAAAATCATCCTTACCGATAAGATGGACTTAGTTGGGCTTCATTGCCACATAGGTACGTTTATGCTAGCACCAAGCGCTTATGGCATAGCTGCGAGCAAGCTCTCTGAGTTAGCATTAGGCATCCAAAAGAAATACGATAAAAAGATACAGTATATTGATATGGGAGGTGGCTTCGCTTCCAAGAATACCTTGAAGGGCTCTTATCTGCAAGGTGTAGACGCTTCTCCCACCTTCGATGAATTCGCAGAGGCAATCACCACCTCCATATTAAATGCTGGCTTTGTAGAAGACGAACTTCCCCTCTTAATTTTGGAGACTGGCCGTGCCTTGATTGATGATGCTGGTTACCTTTTGGGTAGTGTCATCTCCAACAAAAGGCTTAGCGATGGCCGCAGGGCTACCATACTCGACTTTGGCGTGAATGTAATGTTCACCTCGTTCTGGTATGACCACAAGGTGAGCCCTGCCCAAGAGTTCAGTCAATACACCGAAGATGCTGTTTTGTACGGCCCCTTATGCATGAACATTGATGTTGTGCGTGAAAACGTTACCTTGCCACCATTAAAGAAAGGTGACCATGTAGTTGTTCATACTGTTGGTGCTTACAACATGACTCAGTGGATGCAATTTATTGCGCTACGCCCTGCCGTCGTATTGATTGACTTGGATAATAAACCCCATGTCATTCGCAAAAGGGAAACACTTGAGTCTATTGATGCTAATGAGCAATTGCCAAGCTACCTAAAGGATTTCAAACTGTAAACAGTCCTTGCCCATGAAGCCCAGGGAAGCAGCACAACTGTATTTTGAGGGTGCGCTGAATAGCTATTCACAGATATTCTTCAGCAATGACCGCTGGTTTGGTATTCTGCTCATTTTAGCCTCATTCATTGACCCCTACGTAGGCATTAGCGGCTTAATAGCTGTGCTTGTCACTCAATTCTTCTCCATCTGGTTAGGATTTGATAAAGAACAAGTGCGCAACGGCGTCTATGGCTTCAATAGCGTTATGGTTGGCTTGGTTATGGGGGCTTTGTACCAGTTCAGCATCCAGTTTTTTATATTGCTTGTATTCATTTCCCTACTCACCCTGATGATGTCAATTGCATTTTCATCCTCATTGGGTAAAAACAAGCTGCCATTTCTCAGTTTCCCCTTCATCATTGGGGTATGGATAGTAATACTTACAGGCCGTAGCTATCTGGCCCTATCTATGAGTGAGCGGGGTATCTACACCATCAATGAGCTTTGGTCTTATGGAGGGCAAACATTGGTTAATTTCTATGAGGCCATGAACAACCTACCCATCCCATTAGCGGTTGATGTTTACCTGAAATCGTTGGGAGCTATTTTCTTCCAGTATAATATTATCTCAGGTATTATCATCTGTATCGGTTTGCTGGTTTATTCGCGAATAGCCTTTACCCTATCCATCGTTGGTTTTGTAACTGGATACTTGTTCTACTATTACTTTCAGGGTGATTTCACGCAACTGAATTACAGTTATATCGGCTTCAACTTTATTCTCTCTGCCATTGCCTTGGGTGGTTTCTTTCTGATACCCTCTTTCAAATCATACTTGGTTGTCATCTTGGTCACACCATTAATAGCCTTACTCATTAGTGCCACTAGCATCGTCATGGGAGTATTTCAACTGCCTATCTACTCCATGCCATTTAACATCATAGTACTATTGGTAATTTATGTTTTGCAATTGCGAGTATTCAGCAAAAAGTTGGATTTGGTGGTCTATCAACAATTCTCACCTGAGAAAAACCTGTATAAACACATCAACAGGATGGAGCGATTCAAGAACGATACTTATATTCATATTTACCTACCCTTCTTCGGTGAGTGGAGAGTATCTCAGGGGCATGAAGGCAACATTACCCATAAAGGTGATTGGAAAGAGGCTTGGGATTTTGATGTAGTAGATGACAAAGGCAATACCTATCGCATGCCAGGCACCCAGGCTGAAGAATTTTATTGCTACAACTTGCCTGTACTAGCACCACAAGCCGGCTACGTGATTAAGGTAGAAGACAGCATAGAGGAAAATCCTATTGGTGGCATAGACCTTGAAAACAACTGGGGCAATACCGTTATTATCAAGCACAGTGAATACCTATATACCAAACTAAGTCACTTGAAGAAAGATAGCATCAAAGTGAAAGAGGGTGATAGTGTAAAGAAAGGGGATAAAATAGCCACCTGTGGTAATTCGGGTCGCTCACCAGAGCCACACATCCATTTTCAGGTGCAGTCAACGCCATACATTGGCTCCAAGACCTTGAAACATCCTATTTGTTACTATATATCACTTGAGGGCGGCAATCCAACCTTCCACTCCTTTGATTATCCCGAAGAAAATCAAATAGTATCTCGGGTAAGCACCACCAAACTGATTAAAAACGCTTTTTATTTCATACCTGGAAACATCTTTAAGTTTAATGCAGATGGCGAAACCGTTGAATGGGAAGTATTCACGGATGCATACAACCAAACCTACATTTATTGCCACGCCACTAAGAGTTATGCCTACTTTGTAAATAATGAAACGCTGCACTACTTCACTGATTTTGTCGGTGACAAAAACTCATTACTCTATCACTTTTACATAGGTGCCCATAAAATGCTGTTGGGCTACTATCAAGACCTAAGCGTGAAAGACGAATTACCTATCAGTACTTTCTACAATGGTTTAGCAAGAATTACACAAGACTTTATAGCACCTTTTTATATATACCTAAAAGCGCATTACAAAGCCACATTTGTTGAACAGGACGACAGTATGGAGCCACGAAAAATACTGATAAAGAGTTCTGCCAATATCGTAAACAGCTTTATGGGCAAGAAAAAAACTGATTTTGAATTCCACCTAGAGAACGGACGCATAGAGCGTTTCTTGATTAATAGTAACGGTAAAGAAATCATAGCAGAATGCGTAAAGGATTAACCGTAATATTACTCTTGGTGGCATCTCTGGCAAGCAAGGCTCAAACTATGATGAGTCAGGCTGAAATAGAAAAACAGTCCTATGCCATGTATATGCTAGGGGAATGGGATTCAGTTATCGCCATTGTCAACCTAGCACATGCTCAAGGCATCGACTACTACTATCTGCAAGCCCGGATAGGTGTTGCCTATATGAACAAGCAAGACTACCGCAAAGCAGAGAAAGCCTTTGCCAAAGCATTGGAGTTTAATAGCAGAAGTGACTTCGCTCGGGAGAACCTATATTATGCAGTACTGTATAGTGGTGATATTGATGCTGCCAGAAAGGTTTATGGCCAATCACTACCTATCGTTCAGGAAAGGATAGAACTGAAAAAACTCAGAATCGTAGACTACGCCAATGTCGAAGGTGGCTACAAAGCCAGTACCGACGACCCACCTATTGGCAACATATACTATGGTGGGCTTGGCTTATCTCATAAGCTGGGTTATTCTTTCTCGGTATATCATATGTTTACCTATCTCTCGCAGGATAAGTACAACTCAACTCTGACGCAAACAAGTTATTCCATATTTCCCAAGCTGCAATTTAGCAGGACATTCTCAGCAACTACGGGCTTCCATTACATAGGGGGAACATTTGCTGATTCAAGCTACACAGATTGGGCTTTTGCAGCTGCTCTAAAGAAAAGAATTGGTAGTTTTGATATTCTCCCTTTGCAGTTTTCTTACAGTTCATTAAATGGTGAAACACAAATGCAACTGGGTGCAGCTTTGGCTTGGTATCCCTTTGGTAACCCAAATCTATCAACACTCACTTCATTTAACTATCATTTTGTACCCGATAGAAAATACCCTGTTGTAAAACAGTCTGTTTCGGGCAAGATTTTCAAATATCTATGGCTGACTGGTGAATTTGTATACGATGATGAAATAGTACGCTTCTTCGGCGAAACACCATTAACCGTAAACAACTCAACCGATTTGAATAATTATCAACTTAGCTTAATTGGTACCATACCTTTTTCTCAAAAATTCTCTTTGTATGGTATCTTTATGCACGAAAACAAGGACTTATCTTTTACAACACTTCAATACAAATTCAACACATTAATAATTGGCTTAAAATATAACTTATGAAAACGTTCATCACTTCAACAATAATGTTCGCTATACTGGCGCTGAGCGCTGTAAACAGCAACGCCCAAGAAAAAGAAATAAAGGCTTTTGCCAAAAGTTATACCGAAGAAACTGAAGGTGAATACACCAAAGCCATTAATACCATGAAGGCGGTGTATAGCGAAAGCTCCTATGAAATAAACCTCAGGCTGGGATGGTTGAATTATATGGCTGCATCGTACACTGAAGCACAAACCTATTACCAAAAAGCCATTAGCTTGATGCCTTACGCCATTGAGGCTAAATTTGGTTATGCCCTTCCAGCTGCGGCACTCGGTAATTGGAACCAGGTGCACAAGCAATACGAGGAGATATTAAAGATTGATGCCAACAACACCCAGGCGCACTATCGCATTGGTATGATAGACTATAGCAACGGGGAGTACCAAAAGGCTTTCACTCATTTTGAGAAAGTAGCCAACTTATATCCATTTGACTATGATAGCGCTCTGATGCTGGCATGGACCAATTACAGACTCAATAAATTCCGCGAGGCAAAGGTGCTTTTCAATAAAGTGTTGATGATGTCACCTGAAGATGAGTCAGCACTGGAGGGATTATCTCTGATTAAGTAGCTAAAACCTATACCCCGCCGCCAGCCTGAGCGTTACGGAAGGGTTGTAACCATAGTTAACGCCCTCAAAGTACTCCGTTCTTATGCCTAAGCCAAGGGCAGCCACTATGCTGAAATTTTTGGTAGGCTGCACCAGCCACCCGTTATTGATGTGTAATGCCGTGCGTAATGAAACCCCCTGGTGGTGGTATTCGGTATAGGGATACTCATAATAGCTTGAATCATTAGGATTTGGATAATAAGGCTCAACCCCATAAAAGTCGTCATAGGCAAACCTGTTAATTGAAAAATCAAGCGATGGGCCTACGAAATATTTGCTCTTGCCCTGCCCTGTAGGGTAATAGTTGATGCCAAAGCCTGTTAAAAAAACCCTACTTCTTCCACCAGCCACTTCAGGGTAACTCCAATCGGCATAGCTGCCATAATCAAAACCCATGGAAAAAGGTATTCTCCAGCTAAACTTGCCAGATGGCATAAAACGCTCATAGGACACACTCATATTTATAGTCAATAGGTCAAGAAAATTCCAGGTTATAAGGTTACAGCCCAATTCTTCGGGGGTAACGAGTGGCATTTTGTCAGTGGTTGTTGCATTGAAAGTTTCATGGTTACCATTCTCATAAATCAGCATCAACACCTGTTGCTTGCTTATCACATAATCTGGTCCCGTGGGATTGTCCGTCTTTTTGTAGGTGATAACATCAGTTCCCACCAATGATATTTTACCTTCAATTTTGCCGCCATCCACTGTATAGATGACATCCTGAGCAAATGAAGTAAATGTTGATACTAAAGCAATTAGCAATATTAAATGGGCTGTTTTTTTCATGGAACGATACATTTATTAATGCAAAGTAACGAAGGAATTGGTTTCTTATTACAAAGTACTGTCACTAGGTAAAAAATATTTATCGCATTGTGTTATCCAAACCTATAACCTACTGAAAAGCGTAAAGTTAAGGAAGGTGTCTTTTCATAGAATGTCCCCTGGCTGGTTTCAAAGTACTGATAAATATACCCCAAGCCCAGTGCAGTAACCAAACTAATATGCCTGCCCGCTTGAAACATCCATCCATTATGGAGATGAAAAGATGCCCTTACACTATGCCCATATTCATAATGCTCATTCCAGTAAGGATATTGATGTATCCAAACTCCTGTCACGGTATCAAGATATGGTTTAACTATTGAGTCACCTTCATAGTAGTACAAGTAAGCTTTGTTTATGGCTACATTAATTTCAGGGCCAATAAAGTACTTGCTTTTACCTTTAACTACCAGATAGTAATTGAGATTAAATCCAGTGGCAAATACCCTTGCATCAGTACCAATAGCCTCATTGGTTTTTATGTTTTTGTAGCCAAGTTTAATGACCTCACCATCTGCAAATGAAACTGAACCATATGTGGGTTCGAGCCCAATAGAAACAGGTATACGAAAACCCCATTTGCCTGACTTGCTGAACCGCTCATAAGACACCGAGAGATTTGTCATTATCAATTCCGCAAACTCCCATGTTATCAGATTTCTTTTGAAAGTGTTATCGATACCGTTGGTATGCGATTCTGCTTCCTGTGCAAAAGATACCTGAAAAGAAAAAAAGAGACTGGCTAGTAGAAAAAACCTTTTCATTACTATGGGTGGTTACTACCCAAGTAACTACAAAACAGCTTTTTTATTTTAAATCGCTATTCTTTGGTGTATCCAAACCTATAACCTATAGATCCCCTGAGTGTAATTGATTGGGTTTGTTTCCACTCCCAGTCATTCACGGGTGAGTGCTTTTGAAGAATACCAATACCTACGGCACCAGAGAGTGCAACACGTTTACCCATTTGAAGTACCACCCCCTGCACAAAATGCAGGGCATACTGCTCTACAAACTTCATGGGTGAGTAATAATTCTCTTGTGGGTAATACCTAATAGTGCTGTAACCAAAAGAAGGCCCCAGGAAGTAAGCGCCTGTACCTTGCCCTGCCGGGTAATAATTTATATCAATACCGGTTGCGAATATCCTGCCATGTTGCCCAATTACTTGAAACCGCTCTTCCGCCCAGGTATTTTTAAACCCAAGCGACAAGGGTACCCTCACTCCTATTTTGCCTGACTTAGAGAAATACTCATAAGCAAATGAAACATTCAAGGCGAATATATCCAGCCCATCCCAGTTGATAAGGTGCCTACCGAAGTCTTTTTTCAGTTTTTTGGCTAGTGTTTCTTCTCTCTTCATCACTTCATGAGTACCGTTTTCATACAGTATGATGGAAACATTAATCTTGCCTAGTGTCTTCTCATAATTATTGGGGTCGTCAGCCTTTATATACTTCACAATATTGTCATCTACCTTGGTCACCTTGCCCTCTATCTTTCTTCCATCGTTCATATAAATTACGTCCTGGGCATGCGCACCATTGTATAGCAGAACCATGCCCACAAAAACCAAAAAACTGATAATAGCCTTCATAGTTTAAAATCTATATCCGATTGAAAAATGCCTTAAAACATCAAAATAATACTCTTCTGTCCCATCCTCATACCATGTGCTATTGACACCAAAACCCAAACCAAGGTTAACACCAAGCTGGGGCGACAACTGGAATAAAAGCCCCCCGTTAGCATACAGCCCAATCTCGGTTGAGCGCAACCACTTTGGGTAATTAGCAGTTTTAATATACTCATAACCTATAAAATTCCGCAGCTTGCTATATCGAACGCCCGGCCCCACATAGGGTGAAATAGCTCTTTGCCTGAATGGATAAAAATTACAATCTAAACCTGTATACATTATCCTTCTTACCTCATTTTTACCGATCGCCCTTTTGCTATAAGCATCAATATCCGCAGATACAGGTATCCTTAGACTCATTATCCCTGACGTAAAAAAATACTCGTAAGCCCCTGAAATATTAAACTGCCAAAGGTCTCCCACCTGCCATGAAACAAGGTGCCTGCCAAAGTCTTCATTCACTTCAAGTAGTACTACTTGACTCTTGTTTTTAACTACAGTGTGGGTGCCATCTTCATAAATAATCAGCACCACCTCCTTTCTTTCAATAGAATAATCCTGTCCTGCTTGTATGTAAATCACAGCTTCTTCCGCTATTTCCTTCACTTTGGCATTAATGGTAGTATTATCGCGCAGGTATAAAACATCCTGTGAAAATGATACCTGACTGTAAACGGTAATAAAAAGCAGAATGAGGAAAGACTGCAAAAATCTGACCATAGGTGGTGTGGTTGATAGCTACAGCTAATTTACAAAAAATCTTTGTTGATTACAAAGAATCTATTTCATTATCCCATAAAACTTCATGCGGAAATACTCATCAAAAGCCTCTTTGATGGTAAGTTTTTGTTCTATCAGGAAGTCAGGGTCACTCAACAGATTTACAAAGAATTGGTCACCCATGACCATGATGGTGGGATGTAAATTATTAAAGGTACCATTCTCTATGCCTTCCTCATAGTAGCGTTTGAGTACAGTGATTGTATACTGCCTAAAAGCATCTATCATATTCCACAGCTCGGGCTGCTCATGTTTCAAGTCTGCTAGAAAAAGATTGCTGATATCCCCGATGTGCTCACTGAGGTATTGCACAGCCTGCTTGTAGCGCTCCAGGTAAAGTAGCTTCTTATCATTCAGGTAATCCTCAAACTGTTGTATCTCCTGTAGTTTGTAAGTAATGAGGGTAGCAATAATCTCCTCCCTACTCTCAAAGTACTTGTATACCGTAGCTTTACTCTTGCCTAGCTCTGCCGCTATATCGTCCATGGTAACGCCCTTCAATCCCTTCTGCTGAAAGAATGGCAATAGCTGCACAGCCCACTTCTGCTTCTTCTCAGGATTATCAATCCGCTCTTTTTCTAATGCTTTGCGACCCATTGAATAGCAAAGTTAGAAAGTTATTGCTCTAATTGAACTAAACTATTTTTTGCAATTTAGTTTACTTTTGCATATCTTTACGTCAGTAATCAAAAAAACATAGCCTATGTTAACCAAACGCTTTTTAACCTACTTCACTATATTCACGGGGCCTATAGCAGGTTTAATGTCATTGTTTATGTATGGCTGGTGGACATGGACTTTGCCACTTTATGCCTTTGGTGTAGTACCCTTTATTGAACTATTATATAGTGGTGATACTTACAACCTAAGCGAAGAAGAAGAACAAAGAGCCTTGAAAGCCCGCGCTTTTGATTACCTGGTTTACGCTATGGTCCCCCTGCAATATGCCTTTCTCATTGCCTTCTTGTTTCAAGTAGGTGAGCCTGGCTTAACCCCTTTTGAAACCTGGGGTCGTATTTTCTCTATGGGTATATCCTGCGCAGTGATTGGCATTAATGTAGCCCATGAGCTAGGCCATAGGAAAGAAAAGTATGAGCAAAATATGAGCAAGGCCTTATTACTCACCTCACTCTACATGCACTTTTTTATCGAACACAATCGGGGGCATCATAAAAATGTAAGCACTGATGAAGACCCAGCATCTTCAAGGCGTGGAGAAGTCCTTTATGCATTTCTAGTCCGTTCTGTAGTAATGAGCTACATCAGCGCTTGGAAACTGGAAGCCAAAAAACTAAAGAAAGAAGGCAAACCATTTTGGTCATTACACAATGAAATGATTCGCTTTCAGGTAATACAACTGGCTTTGGTAGTCGCTATCTACTTCTTTTTCGGTTGGCTCACAATGCTCTACTTTATTGCAGCAGCTGTTATTGGTTTCCTCCTATTAGAAGTAGTGAACTACATTGAGCACTATGGCCTGCGTAGACAAAAGACTGAACGTGGTACATATGAAAAAGTGTTACCTATCCACTCATGGAACAGCAATCATACTTTTGGTAGGGTATTGCTTTTTGAGCTAAGCCGTCATAGCGACCACCATTACAAGGCCAGTCGCAAATATCAAATATTAAGGCACTTTGAAGAAGCACCGCAAATGCCGACAGGTTACCCGGGTATGATGTTACTATCATTAATACCACCATTGTGGTTCTACGTGATGCACAAACAAATTGATAAATACAGGGCTACCCTGCCAGAAGGTGCCGCTTTGGCCTAAACCATTCTTGTCTCACAAAAGACAGGCACGATTTTTTCATAATACTACTTTAGCAACGCTTATGTTATTAATTTAGAGACATGAAAAAATTACTATCTATTATATTATTGCTGGCGGTGAGTACCTGCTTAGGTGTGGAGAACGCTACACCCCCTACCCCCGCACCATCACATGAAATATGGAATGGGTTGCTTAAAAAATACGTGACTGACGACGGCTCAGTAAACTATGAAGGCTTTAAAAAGGAAAGGGAAAAACTCAAACAATATCTTGACCTGTTAAGCAAATCAAATCCTAGCGACGAATGGAGCGAAAAAGAACGCCTTGCTTTTTGGATTAATGCCTACAATGCCTACACAGTTGAACTAATCCTTCGCCACTACCCAGTTGAAAGTATCAAGGATATCGGCTCAAAAATTAAAATACCATTTGTAAGCACTGCCTGGGATATCAAGTTCATCAATATTGGTGGCAAAGATTACGACCTGAATAATATTGAACACAGCGTATTAAGAAAGCAGTTTGATGACCCACGCATCCATTTTGCCATCAACTGCGCATCATACTCATGCCCTAAGCTGCGCAATGAAGCCTTTACAGCTGACAAACTGGAAGCCCAATTGCAAGACCAGGCAAGGGATTTTGTGAATGATAAGCGCAAAAATATTATTACTGCCGATAAATTAGAGCTATCAGAAATATTCAATTGGTACAAGGCCGATTTCACTAAAGACACTAAGCTCATTGCCTACATACAGCAATATACTGATGTAAAAATCAGCCCCAGTGCCAAGGTAAGTTACATGGAATATAATTGGAGTTTGAATAAGTAATTGCTCTTAAATTTCATGTAATTAGCCCACAAAAAAGTATCTTGCAGTCAATTAATCAAGTATCCACAATATGCGATTACTGTATTTGGTTTTGCTAGCCACACTTTTTACTTTCTCATCATGCCAAAAGTGTTATGAATGTGAGAAATATGAGTTTTGCCTCGATTGTGTAGGTTCAGGCGGAAATGGCCCAGTTTACTATGAGAACTGCTATACAACGCCTTCTGAAAGAGATGTGGCATTACAGCAAATTCAATCAGGGCAAGGCGGGTCCAGCATTAATTGCGAAATGCTTGAAAATAAAATAGAAGGAATGGAAGAAGCCTGCGGCAACAAAAAAACAGTAGAAGCTGATATTGAATTTTGGGAAGAAGAGGGATACAAATGCACCATGGAATAAAACACCTATCAACCTATGAACAATAAGCTATCCATTCTTATAGCAGTAATAATGCCAATGGCACTCTTTTCATGCAAAAAGTGTTATGTGTGTGAAAAGCCAGAATATTGCTTAAGCTGCTTTGGCACTGTCGATGAATATTCTGTACCATTAAATGATTGCTACTCCAGCGAGGAAGAAAGAGCAACGGCAAGAGAAGCTTTTGAAGCTGGTTTTGAATTTGCCGGTGGCACAGTAACTTGCCTTGAAACTGAAAACAAAAACCGAACTTCAGAGTTTTGTGAGAACAAGAAAAACCGTGATGCTGAGATTGAGCAATGGGAAGTATTAGGATACACCTGTAGTGAAGAATAAAATTCGGCAGTTCATTCAGACAAGTATCAAAAGTCTGAAAATTGACACCATTGTGCCTTAAATAAACAAAACCAGTGCCTTATCTTTATAGCCTATGATAAGGTATTACCTATCCATTTGCTTAGTTTTCATTCTCGGTAACTGCACAGCTCAAATGCAGTTAACGGGCTATTCATTGAGCAACTATCAAACACCCATGCCTTACGGCTATGGCGGTGAGCGTCAGGTTCAGGCTTTTATTGATAAAGAATTAGTATATCCCCCATCAGCCCTTGAAAAAGGCATAGAAGGCACTGTGGCTATTTTTTTTATTGCCGACACTAATGGCAATACCAATGATGTACATATTGTAAACTCCGTTAGCCCAGAGATTGATAAGGAAGCATTGAGGCTTTTCTATAAGCTGCAATGGCATTCAGCTTTAAAGTATGGAAACAAATATCCATGCGAGCATATTTACAGGGTTAATTTTAACCTAAAGAAATATCGCAAACTGGTAAAAAAGAGAGGTTATAACAAATTGGATTATCCCAACCAATTTGTAGATACTTCAAATACCATCTTCCTATTCTCTGAAGTGGACTCCCTACCATTTCCAATAGTAAAAAACAAACCTTGTCCCCTACCCACTTACATTAACAACAACCTCGAATATCCAGAAGAAGCCTATAAAAAAAACATAACTGGAACTGTAAAACTCGAATACATTATTGAGCCCAGCGGCAACGTATCCAATATCAGGGCTGTTGAACATGTAGGAGGCGGCTGCACCGATGAAGCCGCTAGAATGATAAGCAACATCAAGTGGAAATCCGGATTTCATAAAGGACAAGCAGTTCGCACCCAGATGCTTACAGAAATAACCTTTGGCATACCAGCCAAGGCTGGCCCTAACTCATATTCATATTAACAAACTAAAAAATGAACCCTTGTCGCATATTCCCGTTTCATTAGTCTTAGGTTTGACACAATAAGTTCAATCCTATATCTTTATTTGTTTAAGACCAACAGCTTTTATGAAAGTAATAATCATTGGGAATGGCATAGCTGGCATTACTGCAGCTCGTTTTATACGCAAGCAAAGCAGCCATGATATTACCGTTATCTCAGGCGAAAGCAAGTATTTCTATTCCCGCACAGCACTTATGTATATATACATGGGACACATGAAATACGAGCATACCAAGCCTTATGAAGATTGGTTTTGGGAAAAGAACAGGATTAACCTGATTCATGGATGGGTAGGTAAAATTAACACCAGTCAGAAAAAAGTAAACCTAACCAATGGCGACATACTCGAATATGATAAATTAGTAATAGCCACTGGTTCCCACTCCAACATGTTCGATTGGCTAGGCAATGACTTGAATGGTGTACAAGGGCTATATAGCTTAATGGATTTGGAAAAGCTGGAACTCAATTCAAAAGACACGGATAGCGCAGTAATCGTGGGTGGCGGATTGATAGGCATAGAGCTAGCAGAGATGCTCCACTCTCGCAAAAAAAAAGTGACACTATTGGTTCGGGAGGATGGATTTTTCAGAAATGTATTCCCAAAAGAGGAATCGGAAATCATTAACAGACACATCCGTGAACATGGTATTGATTTGAAACTCAATACCGAGCTAAAAGAAATAAAGGGTGAGAATGATAGGGTAAAGTCAGTGATAACCAATAGTGGTGAGGAAATTCTATCTCAGTTGGTGGGAATCACGGTTGGCGTGCATCCAAATATAGATATAATTAAAGATACTGACATAGAAACCAGCAAGGGTGTTTTGGTAAACGAACATTTAGAAACAAATGTTAAAGATGTATACGCTATTGGGGATTGTGTTGAGTTAAGAAAAACACCTGAAGGACGCAAAACCATTGAGCCAGTTTGGTATGTAGGTTCAATGATGGGTAAATGCGTGGCCAATAACATTTGTGGCGTAAAGGAAGTATACAACCCTGGGGTTTGGTATAATTCAGCTAAGTTTTTTGATATTGAGTACCAAACCTACGGTAATGTGCCCAATGAGATTGGAGATGGACTCTCAAACGTTTACTGGGAGCATGAGAATGGTAAGAAGTGCATTAGGATTGCATATGATGCGCAAAGCAAGGAAGTTAAAGGTTTTAATTTATTGGGCATCAGATATAGACAAAATGTATGCATCAAGTGGATAGAACAAAAACTAAGTATTGACCAAGTATTAACTGAATTAAGCAAAGCTAATTTCGACCCTGAGTTTACACCTCGGTATGAGGACAAACTGGCTGGGCAAAAAGTATAAAATGAGCGAATCAGGATTTTCATTATCCATTAGCAACCCAGACACAGGGGGCTTAAATACTACTCAAAAACTAGGGTTGACAGGGGTAGCCATAGGATTGTTGGCCTTCTTGGTGGCAGCTTTTGGCCCTGGCACACAACAACCCTTATTGTTTCTTTTGGTTGGTTCTACCTTTCTTACTGTTGGTGGATTGGTGTTCTCCTATCAAACCTATGCCACTAAACCTAAAGGCATCAAGAATAACCATATTATGCACCAAACGCTTACCAATCGAGGGCTTTGGGGTTGGGTATTAGGCATCTTTCTCACAGGTATATACGTACTCATCTATTGGTTTCCCCAATACTTAGAACACCTAATTAGGGTGTTTGACCCCTTAAGCTATTTTCTAAGAGGTCAGCAAGCCAACCAATGGTTTCTCTATGGCACCTTCTACACTGGCTTAGTGTTGGTAATGGGCATTAGGATGATATGGAAGTACCGACATTCTAAATACCAAATCATCAGAACAAGCTCTGTCATTTTCTTCCAGTTGGGCTTTGCATTTCTATTGCCGCATATCATGGTAAAGTTGCATCAACCAGAGTATTACTTCAGCTATTTCTGGCCTTTAGATTACGATATGTTCTTCCCCAACACAACCACTGGTATGCTAAACTCAGGTACTTTAGGAATATTCATGCTGGCGTGGGGTAGTCTGTTGTTTTTCATTGGCACTCCCATTCTCACCTATTTCTATGGTAAGAGATGGTATTGCTCATGGGTATGTGGCTGTGGGGGCTTAGCCAACACGGCTGGCGATGAGTTCCGCCACTTGTCAGATAAGTCACTCAAAGCCTGGAAGATTGAGAGGTATATGGTGTACTCAGTTTTGGTACTAATAACCCTGATTACCATGCTTCTTTGGGTTAACTCATATACAGAAGGTGCAGTATTTGGCAGTGCTACACAAACCCTTGTCAGTTGGTATGGCTTTTTGATTGGAGCCGCCTTTGCTGGTGTAATTGGCGTGGGCTTCTACCCTATTTTGGGCACAAGGGTATGGTGCAGGTTTGGCTGCCCTATGGCTGCTTACTTGGGTATCCTTCAAAAGTATTTCTCCCGTTTCCGCATCACTACCAACGGTGGGCAATGTATATCATGCGGTAACTGCTCTACCTATTGCGAAATGGGTATTGATGTTCGTTCTTACGCCCAGCGTGGTGAAAACATAGTACGTGCCGCTTGTGTGGGTTGTGGCATTTGCTCTGAAGTATGCCCACGTGGCGTGTTAAAACTAGAGAACGGCCCGGCCAAAGGCCGCACAGGCACTAATCCTATTGTAATTGAAGATGGTAAGGTTGGGTTGAGAAATTAATTCGCCTGAAAGGGCTCCAAACCCTTTTAGGGATAAGCGGAATAACATTAACAGGATTACCACACATATGCGATACAAAGAGAAATGCTAAACTTTTCAGTAAAAAAAACCCGTCAGGGATTATTTATCAATCCCATTGTAGCCAGCCTATAACCACCCATCCCCATCCCTGCAATTACACCCTTGCAGTGCTTCGCCATCAATGATACGTGCCTGTAATCTTCTCGAGCATATACATTAGATATGTGTACTTCAATAACAGGAGTGGATATAGCAGCAATAGCATCACCAATTGCAACCGAGGTATGAGTATATCCTCCAGCATTCATAATGATACCATCATAAGTAAAGCCTACCTTGTGCAATTTATTAATCAGTTCCCCTTCTACATTGCTTTGATAATATTCCAACTCAACATCACTAAACTCCTTTTTTAGTGAATCAAAAAACTCCTCAAAGCCTTGTGACCCGTAGATATCTTTCTCCCGAGTACCTAATAAGTTAAGGTTGGGACCGTTGATGATAATTATCTTCATAATTTTAGCAAGCATACAAAACTAAAAAGATTTGGACTGGAAACGGGCAATAAAAGATTTTGGTAACTACCTCAGGCTAGAGAGGTCAATGTCAGCCAATACCGTTGAAGCCTATATCAGGGACGTAACCCAACTCCATCATTTCATTGATGCTGAATATGAATCGAAACCACCAACACAACTTGAACTAAAACATCTAAGAGAATTTGTGCTACGTATCAGCGATTTGGGTATGAATGCCACGACACAGGCCAGGATGATTTCGGGTATCAAAGCCTTTTACAAATTCATGCTTATGGAAGATATTATAAATGACAACCCTGCAGAACTGCTGGAAGCACCTAAGATTGCCAGAAAACTACCTGACACCCTTAATGAGCAAGAAGTGGAAATGATTATCAATGCCATTGACCTAAGCAAACCTGAGGGAGAACGCAATAAAGCTATACTTGAAGTGCTGTATGGTTGTGGACTTCGGGTTTCAGAACTAACAGAGCTCAAAATCTCAAACATATTTTTTGATGTTGGATTTGTGAAAGTATTGGGAAAGGGAAACAAAGAAAGACTAGTCCCCTTGGGTGGCATGGCTGCCAAACAACTCAAAACCTATATAAAAGAAGTAAGGATACATATACCAGTGCAGAAAGAAGCTGAAGATATCGTCTTTCTCAATCGCCGTGGCAACAAACTTACCCGTGTAATGATATTTACCATTGTAAAAAACACGGCTGAAAAAGCAGGCCTCAAAAAGAATATCTCTCCACACACTTTTAGGCACTCCTTTGCAACTCATTTAATAAATGGAGGAGCTGATTTACGCGCTGTGCAAGACATGCTAGGCCATGAGTCTATCACCACCACAGAGATTTATACCCACCTTGATAGAGAGTATTTGCGTGATACTATTATAAGCTTTCACCCTCGCTCTACGTAAAACACGTATTTTTCTGAATATCAGCAAATTACCCCTTGTCACAAATTGATAATTTATCGACAAAATGCACCTCAAAATCGGAACAATTAAGTCCCACTGACGTAGAACGCAACACCGTAGGGGGAAAGAATGTTGAAAAAAGTTTGGATTTCATTTCTTATTGTCCTTGGGTTCAGCACTACCGTAATGAGCCAGGGTATAGTTGTTGTAAATGACGACCAGCCCGACTATACCTCATTATTGGATAATATTCAGATACTCGAAGACAAGAATCACGAGTACAATATCAGACAGGTTATTGCTAATGATGGCAATTACCAATTTGTACCATTGGCCGAGTCTGACTTTAATCCAGGATATGCCGTTTCAACCTATTGGCTCAAGTTTACTATCAAACATGAGGTAAGCAACCCTACTGAATTTTTTCTTGAGATTGGAACCCCCACACTCAACATTGCAAACTTATATTATAATGAAGGTGCTCAGATTATTGAGCGTAAGTCTGGAGATGCTATTAAATTCTCAGAGAAGGATATTGCCAATAGAAGAATATTGGTAAAGATAAAGTCAGAGCCGGGAAAACTGAAAACCTATTTCGTTAAGCTAAGGGCAGATGGCGAGAACTTTAACCTGCAAATGAGGCTATTGACCCACGAAAGAGTTTGGCTTAATGACTATCAAGACCAATATTTCCTCGGAACTTTCTATGGTTTGGTAGTTTTTATCATATTCATTTATTTCTTCTTCTTTATTGCATTAAAAGACAAGACCTTCTTATATTATGTATTGTATGTTCTGGGCCTTGGTTTGCTCAATATTTCATTGGATGGATATGTATCCCAATTTTTCTTTCCAAACAATCCTTTACTTGTAAATAGAAGTTCCATGATGTTTGGGGGTGTGGCAGTAATCTTTGGTATTACCTATGTGAGAACATTCCTAAACTTCAAACAAAACCTACCTATATACAATAAGATTGCACTAGGTTTTGTCATCTTAAATTTCGGTATCATCATGATGGGGTTTGGCCCTAAACATATATTTGATATCTCCATACCAATTATCAGTGGTACATCCTCCTTGGCTACGCTTATCATTATATCCTCTATTATAGTATCATGGGTAAAGGGTATAAAATTCAGCAAGTTTTTCGCGGTTGCGTATCTATCATTAGCTGTTGGAGTTTTTGTTTATGTGGGCAAAAACTTTGGCCTGTTTCCAATGAATTTCTTCTCTGAGCAGTCCCTTAAACTGGGAACTGCTGCTGAAATGATATTTCTCTCACTATCTATGGTTGACCGCTTTAGAAGGATGCAATTGGAAAAGCAACAACAACAAGAAGAACTTTTGCAACAAGTACAGGCAGCTAATACTGAGAAAGATGCCATTAATCGTGATTTGGAAAACCAAACAAGAGAGATTAAAGAGCAAAAAGAAATTATTGAAGAGAAAAACAAGGATATTACAGAAAGTATCCGCTACTCTAAAAGAATACAGCAAGCTGTTTTACCTTCCGCTGAAAAATTGGTTAAGTATTTTCCTGATTCATTTATACTTAATAAACCAAAAGATATTGTAGGTGGTGACTTTGCCTGGTTCAGCGAAAGGGATAAAAAAGTGGTTGTAGCTGCCGTTGACTGCACTGGTCACGGTGTGCCAGGAGCATTTATGAGTGTGATTGGTAACTCTTTCATGAATGAAATTGTGAACGAAAGAAAGATGACACGTCCCGACGTAGTGTTGGAGGTACTTCGTGAAAGTATCATTCGCTCATTAAAGCAACGCAGTAAAGAAACTGGAGAACCACAAGGCATGAAAGACGGTATGGATATTGCCGTTGTTCGCTACGATTTGGAGACTAACGTATTGAGCTTTGCTGGAGCTAAAAACCCAATGTATATTGTCAGGGATGGCGAAATGATGGTATACAAAGGTGATCGATTCCCCATTGGTGTGGATGCCGATGGTGTATTAATACCATTTGAAGGGCATGATATACCAGCACAAAAAGGAGATTGCGTTTATCTCTTCTCTGATGGATATGCTGACCAGTTTGGTGGGCCTAAGGGAAAGAAATTCATGTACAAGCAATTTCAGGAACTACTGCTAAACATCCATGATAAAGACATGGAAGTTCAGAAATACATTCTTGAAGAAACACTTGAAAAGTGGAGAGGCTCGCTAGAGCAAGTAGATGATGTCTTGGTAATTGGTATCAGGATAGAGTAGCCTACCCCAGTGTGAGAAAGTGAAAAATTAAATCACTACAAACTCAAAATCCTTCTTCAGGATATTCTCGAAGTTACGCCCAATCTCCTCCATATCTTCGTCATCAACCTCGTATTTCCAACGTATAGTAAGTTTCTTGCCAGTATCTTCAACCATTAAAAAAGTTTCTATCAATTTCTTGATAAAAGGTGCTGAAGGCGTATTGAAATATTCAAACTCGAAATCTACAATTGTTTCCTCATTAGGATCCTTAGCATACTCACTCACCCACCCTAACACTTCTTGATAAAACTCCTGAGGATACTCTATGATAGAGCGGCCTGTAACGCGAAACTCATTATCTGACTTATTGAAATATACCTCCGGAGTCACTTCCCCTGCTTGTTTATGCAAAATCCACATAGTGGTTCAAATATAAATTAATATGGATTAAAAATAACATTTTTTGCCTCCTCAGGAGTAAAACTCAACACCGGTATCTTAGAATGATTTACTACTTGCTGGGCATAAGGGCCCAGAACTAAACCAGAAATATCCGGGTCTTGTTCAGTCATTATGCTAATCAACTCTGCGTTTATTTCCGTCGCATAATCAATCACCAGTTTAGCTCGGTTACTACCTGATACTTTCCTCAAAGTGTAGGGCACATCTTCACTTTTTAGATAACCTTCTACTTGCTTAGCCACTACATCCATCTTGCTGCCATCGTTATCAGTATCAATCACCAATAAATGAAATCTTGAAGTATATTTCTTGGCAAAAGGAACCAAGTATTGCATTTTTTGCCTACTGGCTTTTGACACATCCAATGGCACAACAATATTTTTGTAGCCTACCTTGGTTGCACCATCTTGAATGGTTAGTACTGGTTTTGGTGATTTTGAAACAACTTTATAGGCATTGCTTCCAATAAGAAATTCCTCAAAACCACTTGACCCATGAGTACCCATCACTATAATATCCACTTTCAACTCGTCTGCCACTTCAACTATATTGGCAGCCACTGAACCTGTAACAACTTCGGTAGAAATACTCACACCTGATTTCCTGTGTGTTTCCTTAGCCAACTCATCCAGCTTGCCCTTCACCAAGTCACCCACCTTCACTGAATCAATAAGCATTTGAGATATTTCCATTTGATAGGAAAAACTTTCAAATACGTGCAGGAAAACAATCTCAGCTTCATATCGCTCAGCCATAAACACTGCGTGTTCCAAGGCTAGCATAGAGGTTTCTGAGAAATCAATCGGGATTAGTATCTTTTTTATATCGAATGAAGCACTCATTGTAATAATCTATAATTGTTGTGTACAAATAAACACTATTTGCACCAATTATGAAAGAAACAATCGACTGACCAAAAAGGTTCTAAGATTAGTAGCTTAATAAGGAGTAAATACTGAAGTATCTTTCTTTCTTGAAGGGATAATACTCATCACAGGAATTTCAGAATGATTAATAATTTCTTGTGCTGAAGAACCGATAAAGTACTCAATAAAATCTTCTTCCTGTTGGGTCATTATCATAATAATATCCCCTTTGGCCTTGCCCGCATAATCGAGAATTACATCAGAAAGTGACTCTTTACCGCTAGATGATTTGATTATCTCGGCAGTGCATTCCACTCCTTCTTTCTCAATAAACTTGCGAGCTTGGTCAAGCTGACGGGTAAGTCTATTCACAATAAACTCATCATTTGTAAGCAAAACGGATACCACTCTAATGGTTGATCCAAAGCGCTTGGCAAACTCAATAGCCTTATTCACTTTCTCTTTGGTCTCTTTAGTCAAATCAAGGGGTAAGATAATATTCTGGCATCCTCTCCTATGATGTTTACCTTTAATAGTAATAACAGGTATGGATGACTCACGTACTACTCTTAATGCATTTGAGCCAATGAACTTCTTTCTTATACCACCGCCTTCACCGCCGCTGGTACCCATTACTATAAATGCCACATTTAGCATTTCTCCTACTTCCACTATCTTGTCATATACTTTTCCTGTGGCCATCATGGTATTCACCTTCACACCTTCGGCTTTCTCGGTAGCTTCAGCCAATTCCGTCAATTGCCCTTCTAGCTTCGCTTTTACTTCATCAACCTGCTTGTCACTAAACAGTTTAAAGAAAGCTGAACCCTCCTCAATTATTTTGAGGATAGTTATTTCTGCATCAAAAACTTTTGCCAGATGAGCTGCCTGCTCAAGGGCAATGGATGATTGGTCAGAAAAATCAATAGGTACCAGTATTTTATTGGCGGGTTTCATTCTGTAGGTTTACGTATTCTATATGGGCGACAAAAGTAATACAAATAAAAGTCCCTACCAATATACTTTAACAAGTCGAAATACTTAATTTCCAACTGATTAGTGTTAATAAGTGGAAACATTCTACTATTTGTCAAAAAAACTACTGAAATAGTATCCCATTATTTCCTTGGTCTCTTACCTTCGCATCAAATAGAGACACTTTAGAACGATATGAGGATAGGGATAGTTTGTTACCCCACTTTTGGTGGAAGTGGCGTAGTTGCTACAGAATTAGGCAATGCATTAGCAAACAAAGGGCATCAGGTGCACTTTATCACTTATGATATGCCTGTGAGGTTTGATGCTTTTTCTTCTAACCTGTTTTACCATGAAGTTGTTGTTTCTGATTATCCCCTGTTTGATTACACCCCATATGAGCTTGTACTTACCAGCAAGCTGGTTGATGTTGTAAAACACGAAAAACTCGACTTGCTACATGTGCATTATGCCATTCCACATGCATCCGCAGCATATATGGCAAGGCAAATACTGGCATCTCAAGGAGTAAGTATTCCGTACATCACTACGCTCCACGGCACTGACATAACACTTGTGGGGAGAGACTCATCTTTTGAGCCCGTAATTACATTCGCTATTAATGAATCCGATGCCGTAACAGCGGTATCCAAGAGCTTGAAAGATGATACCTGCCAATATTTCAATGTAAATTGTAATATTGATGTAATACCCAACTTTATTGACATAGGGAGATACCAAAAGTCTAAAAATGCACTTAGTAAATTCTCCTACAACAGAAAAGGTAATGAAAAAGTAATCGTTCATACTTCTAACTTCAGGCCTGTAAAAAGAGTCGAAGACGTAGTACACGTATTTGGGAAGATAAGAAAAGAAATACCAGCAAGGCTTTTATTTGTTGGAGATGGCCCCGAAAGACACAGGATTGAGCAAATGTGTCGTGATTTGGATATTTGTGACGACATTCAATTCCTTGGAAAATTGAAAGCACAGGAGCAAGTTCTTTCAATAGCTGACTTGTTTATCCTTCCATCAGAAACGGAGAGCTTTGGTTTGGCAGCGTTAGAAGCAATGGCAGCTTCAGTACCTGTAATCTCAACCAATACAGGTGGTTTGCCAGAAGTAAATGAACATGGCTTCTCAGGTTATATGAGCAAAGTAGGTGATGTAGATGATATGGCCACCAATGCACTCAGAATATTAAAAGAAGATAAAGACTTGGCTCAATTCAAGAAAAATGCATTGGCCCAGGCAAAAAAGTTTGAATTAAGTGCTATTTTGCCCCAATATGAAGCGCTTTATGAGCGTGTATTAGCTAGGTAATTCTACTCCATGAAAAAGTGGTTATTCCTATTCACCCTGTTTCTACCTTTTTCCCTACTAGCTCAAGATGATAATGTTGGAGTTGGCATCGAAATAGAGCAAGATGCCATGTCTGGCCAAGTAATGATAACCAAAGTACTAGAGGGTAGCACTGCAGAGAAAGCGGGCTTAATAGCTAATGATGAAATACTTAGTGTAGATGAACAGGCTGTTGAAGAACTAGAGTTGGATGAGTTAATAGGTATCATAAAAGGGAAACCAGGAACCAAAGTATGGTTTTGGATATTGCGTGGCGATGAAGAAGTATATATTCCCGTGATAAGACAGTAAACCAAATGAGTAGAGAAAGCCTTTTTCCATTCACCTCAAAACCCTAATTTAGTCGCCAATTCAATTACACAAATGGCTGGCAGGATTCTCATTAAAAATATCAAAGCGATTATTCAGGCTGAAACTGAACCACAAGCAAAAGTAAGTGGGGCCGCCATGAAAAACCTGCCTATCATATACGATGCATGGTTAGCCATTGATGACGGTGTGATTGCTGAGTTTGGCCCTATGGCTGAATGGCCCGGTATTTTGGATTGGACCAACCTTGAAGTAATTGATGCCACTGATAAACTTGTTTTCCCGGCCTGGTGTGATTCACATACTCATATAGTATATGATGGCACCCGTGAAACTGAGTTTGTAGATAGAATAAATGGTCTTACCTATGAGGAAATAGCCAAACGCGGCGGGGGAATCCTCAATTCAGCAAAAAGATTGCAAAACGCTTCTGAAGATAGCTTGGTTGAACAAGCATTAGGCCGATTGGATGAAATCATGAAGCTAGGCACTGGTGCTGTTGAAATTAAAAGTGGTTATGGACTTTCCCTTGAAGCTGAATTGAAGATGCTTCGGGTGATTAAAAAACTGAAGGAATTAAGTCCTTTGACTATCAAATCAACCTTTTTAGGTGCACATGCCTTACCCATTAAGTATAAAGACAATAGAGAAAAGTATATAGACTTAATCGTCAACGAAATGCTGCCAGCTATCGCAGAAGAAAAGCTGGCTGATTACTGCGATGTATTCTGTGATAGGGGCTTCTTCACACAAGAAGAGACTGATATAATCCTACAAAGGGCTGCCGACTTTGGACTCAAAGCCAAGATACACGCCAATGAACTGGACTTTACTGGTGGCATACAAGTGGGCGTAAAGAATAAAGCTATATCGGTAGACCATCTGGAGTGCACAGGTGATGCTGAGATTGAAGCCCTGCTCAATTCAGACACGATGCCTACCCTTTTACCTTCTACTGCATTTTTCTTAGGTTTGGAAAATCCACCCGCTAGAAAAATGATAGATGCAGGCTTGCCAATAGCTTTAGCAAGCGATTACAACCCCGGCTCATCACCAAGCGGCAATATGAACTTCATAGTGTCACTGGCATGCATCAAGCTAAAGATGACACCTGAAGAAGCTATCAATGCAGCTACCATCAATGGCGCTTATGCCATGGAGTTAAGCAGTGAACTGGGTAGTATAGCCCTGGGTAAAACAGCCAACCTATTTATCACCAGCGAAATACCGTCTTATAACTTCATCCCCTACTCCTTTGGTAAAGACAAGGTGGAAACGGTGATTATCAATGGAGAAATAAAACACACATTAGAAACCTTTTGACCTTCTTTTGCAAATGGAAAAACTTATAGAATGCGTACCTAACATTAGTGAAGGACGTGACGCAGCCAAGATTAAACAAATAGCCGACGTTGTGGAAACCGTGGAAGGCGTCCGCCTATTGAACGTTGACCCAGGTAAGGCCACCAACAGAACTGTAATAACCTTTGTGGGCAATCCAGAAGCTGTTATTGAGGCAGCTTTCAGATTAATAAAGAAAGCTAGTGAACTAATAGATATGAGCAAGCACACCGGTGAGCATCCGCGTATGGGTGCTACAGATGTTTGCCCCTTGATACCCATTAGCAACATCACTATGGAGGAAACTGTGGAGTTCGCCCACAAGTTGGGTAAGAGAGTTGGTAAGGAATTAGGCATTCCAGGTTACTTTTACGAAAATGCTGCAACAGAAGAAAAACGCAGAAACTTGGCCAACTGTCGTGCGGGCCAATATGAAGGCTTGCCCAAGAAACTGAACGACCCCGAATGGAAACCTGATTTTGGCCCAGCTGAATTTGTAAAGGCTAAAACTACGGGTGCAACAGCTATCAGCGCCAGGGATTTTTTGGTGGCATATAACGTAAATCTAAATACAACATCAACACGCAGGGCTAATGCCATTGCTTTTGATATTCGTGAGGCTGGACGTGTAAAACGAGAAGGTAATCCGCTCACTGGCAAAATAGTGAATGATGAAAATGGCGAACCCGTTCGCATACCGGGTACCCTCAAAAGTGTAAAAGGTATAGGTTGGTATATTGAGGAATACGGTATTGCGCAGCTATCCCTCAACCTGACCAATATCAAAATAACCCCTATTCACGTTGCTTTTGAAGAAGCCAGCAAAAAAGCACAAGAAAGGGGCATCAGGGTAACTGGCTCTGAGTTGGTAGGCTTAGTTCCATTGCACGCTATGTTGGACGCGGGCAAATATTTTCTCAAAAAACAAGAGCGTTCAACTGGCATTTCAGAGGAAGAAATCATCAAGATAGCTGTCAAGTCACTGGGGCTAGATGATCTAACGCCTTTTAAGCCAGAGGAGCGCATCATTGAATACATGCTTAGAGATAGCAGCCAGAAAAGGCTGATAGATATGAGCCTTGAAGAGTTTGCCAATGAAACAGCTAGTGAAAGCCCTGCTCCCGGTGGTGGGTCTATCTCAGCGGCATTGGGTGCTTTGGGAGTCTCATTAGGCACAATGGTAGCAAACCTGTCCAGCCATAAACGCGGATGGGATGAACGTTGGGAAGAATATAGCGACTGGGCTGATAAAGGTCAGGAGTATAAAAAGGAACTTTTAAGGCTGGTAGACGAAGACACCAATGCATTCAACAAGATAATGGATGCATACGGCCTACCAAAAAACTCTGATAAGGAAAAAGTAGCTCGCAAACAGGCCATTCAAGATGCCACCAAATATGCCATTGAAATTCCATTCAAAGTAATGGAAACAGCTTATGGTTCGTTAGAGGTAATAAAAGCAATGGCTGAGATTGGCAACCCAAACTCTGTTAGTGATGCTGGTGTGGGTGCATTATGCGCCCGAAGCGCGGTGATGGGGGCTTACCTCAATGTGAAGATAAACACCAAAGACCTTGAAGACAGAGTTTTTGCAGAAGGAATATTAAAAAACGGAGCCGAAATACAGGCTAAAACCCAACAACTGGAAAACGAAATACTTGCTATTGTTGAAGGGAAATTATAATTCAGAAAAAAACAGCTTAATTTTAGCCAGCTTTTTGTAACGTTTACACCGATTTAAAGGTACAATGCGTTATATATCAGTGCCTTATTAGTATTTGATAGCAGGTAGGGTAAAATGGCTTTCCGACGGATAAAAAATCAGACACTCAGGAGGATAATTTTCTTCTTTCCTTTCCAATTGGTATTGGTGCATTTAAGAAACAACCAGATACTACTAGTATTCTGGGTTTTGTTGTTTGGATTCACTACCAGTAGTTTCGGTGTTAACTATGGTGTCCCATACCTTTTTCTTGACCCAGAATACTTGGGCAAGGTAGATGTGTGGTCATACATGATTATGGGTTTTGCAGTCGGAGGATTTATTATGGCCTTCAACATTTCAAGTTATATCATGAATGCCTATCGTTTCCACTTCCTGGCTACGTTATCTCGTCCCTTTTTCAAATATTGTGTCAATAATTCAATTATACCCCTTGCTTTTGTTATCACCTATTTAGTTGAGATTATCACCTTTCAATATCAAAGTGAGTTTTTGGATGAGCGAAAGATATTTATTGATGCTTTCGGTTTTTTGCTGGGAATGCTTCTTTTCATTGGGCCAGCTACCACCTACTTCTTTACTACCAATAAAGACATCTTTAGGGTACTAGGAATCAAAGTGGGTACTGACAATAGAATGAAAGCCGAGAGGCCGCTTGCCAAACCCATTAAGGTCATCCTACAGAAAAACTACGAATGGAGACGCATTAAAAAAGAGCCTAAAGAAGGAGATGAGTGGACCGTTGAAACTTACCTTAATGACCCTTTCCAAGTAATGCTCACAAGGGATACAGACCATTATGAAAGAACGGCACTCAAAAAAGTATTTGAACAAAACCATCTGAATGCCGCCCTCTTCGAAATTCTAGCAGTTATTACCATTTTGGGACTAGGGCTTTTTAGAGAAGTTACTTTCTTGCAAATACCTGCCGGTGCTACTATTGTATTGGTTTGTACCATCCTTTTGATGTTGACTAGCGCCATGCACACCATGCTAAGGCAATGGTCACCCACGTTCTTCATTGGGATATTTATCCTGCTTTACGTTTTCTCCAAACATGATTTAATTGACCCACATAGCCCTGTCTTTGGAATCAATTATGATACCATCCCAGCCACTTATAATTATGAAACACTTGATTCACTGCAAAACGATTTTGTCAACTATCAGGAAGATTATAAACATACCACTTATATACTCAATAACTGGAAGAAAAAGAATAGAAACCCAAGGCAAAAATGGAAAAAACCAAAAATGGTTTTAATATGTGCCAATGGAGGCGGCTTGCGCTCTGCCTTATGGACATTTTGCTCATTGCAATACGCAGACAGTATATTGCAAGGTGAATTACTCTCGCATACACAACTGATAACAGGTTCTTCGGGTGGTATGATTGGCTCTGCGTACCTTAGGGAGCTATACGCTATGTCTCAAAGTGATACAATCACTTATATGCACTCACCTACCTACGCTGATAGCATAGCCCAAGACATGCTAAACCCTATAGCATTTACCTTAGCCATCAATGATCTTTTTATACGATTTCAGAAGATAACTGACAAGGGGCGCTCATATACCAAAGACCGTGGATACGCCTTGGAAAAACAACTAAATGCCAATACCAATCAGATTCTCAACAAAAGGCTTAAGGATTATTACGAACCTGAAAAACAGGCCTTGATACCAATGATGGTTTTTACACCAATTATCATCAATGATGGTAGGACATTATACATATCCCCACAACCCGTCTCATATCTTACCCAAAAACACAAAGAGCATGGATTAGAATTAACAACCAATACCGACGGAGTTGAGTTTAGAAGGTTTTTCAAAAATCAAGATGCGGATGAACTATGGTTTTCAAGTGCTTTAAGAATGAGTGCTACATTTCCATACATATCTCCTGTCATCACCCTGCCAAGTGAGCCGAAAATTGATGTGATGGATGCTGGGTTAAAAGATAATTATGGAGCATTTACTGCAATTAAGTTTCTTTACACCTTCAGGAACTGGATAAGCAAAAACACCAGCGGTGTAGTGATAATACAGGTGAGGGATTCTCACAAGATATTCCCAATTGAAGATAATCCAGGACATTCACTCATACATTTAATCACCCGTCCGCTTGGAAATGTATATAATAACATTTTTAACATGCAGGATTACAATAATGACGAGTTTTTGCGCCATACCAACCGATGGCTTGATGCTCCAATTGAAGTAGTAGATCTCCAGTTAAGAAATGAGGGTGCTGATAATATCTCCCTCTCTTGGCACCTTACCACTGATGAAAAAAGAAGAATCCGTTCTAGCCTGTATCTACCAGAAAACCAAAAGGCCATAATTAGGTTAAAAGAACTGCTGAAATAGTCAGTAATGCAGCAAGCGCTGTATTTCTTCTTTAAACCTCACTTTAGGTAAAAAGTTATGTTCCAGGTTAGCCGCAAAGGGGACTGGTGTATCTAGACTCGCAACCCTTGCCACAGGTGCGTCCAATTCCTCAAAGCAATTTTCAGTAATAAAGGCTGATAGCTCTGCCCCTAGCCCCCCTGTATAGGTATCCTCATGCAGGACGATGACCCTACCCGTCTTCTTCACGGTTTTAATAATAGCTTCTTTATCAAATGGAAGTAAGGTCCTTAAGTCAAGCAGGTCTGCTTTGATATTAAGGTCGTCAATCGTTTCTAATGCCCAATGCACACCCAAGCCATAGGTGATAATACTCACTTCACTACCCACTCTTAGCAATTTCGCCTTACCTATTTCGGTGGTGTAATAACCATCAGGCACTTTTGCCGCCACACTTCTATATAGCGCTTTATGTTCAAAATACATCACAGGATTCGGGTCTTCTATGGCCGATATCAATAAGCCTTTTGCATCTTCTGGAAATGCTGGATATACAATCTTCAACCCGGGAACATGAAAAAACCAAGCCTCATTAGATTGAGAATGAAAGGGCCCTGCACCTACACCTGCACCTGTGGGCATACGAACTACCACATCTGCATTTTGACCCCAGCGCCAATGTATTTTGGCCAGGTTGTTCACAATTTGATTAAAACCACAAGTCACAAAATCAGCAAATTGCATCTCAACCACAGATTTAAATCCGTTTATAGAAAGTCCTAATCCAGCACCTATAATAGCCGACTCGCAAATCGGAGTATTCCGGACTCGCTCTTTGCCAAACTGCTTTACAAAACCATCAGTCACCTTAAACACCCCTCCATATTCAGCTATGTCCTGCCCCATGATTATGAGGTTATCGTGCCTTTCCATAGCCTGGCGTAACCCATCACTTACTGCATCAATTAAACGTTTATCACTGGTCTTGCTTTTGTCTGGCTCTATATTAGGTTGGTCGTAATTGAAATACACATCACCTAGTTCCCTATCAGTATTGGCATCAATAGCTTCTTCAGTATAAGCTGATTCAAGTCCCTTCTCTATTTCTTCTTTAATTGCTAGTTTGCACTCCTCCTTCAACCCTTCACCCAAAACTCCCTCTTTTATCAGAAAAGCCTCGTAATTATTGAGTGGGTCCTTTTTAGCCCACTCGTCTTGCAAACCTTCTGGATAATATTTAGTTCCCGAAGCTTCCTCGTGCCCTCTCATCCTAAAAGTCATACACTCCAATATAAATGGCCTTGGCTTTCGCCTTATTTTATTGTGAAGGGATCTTATGGTATCATATACCTCAAGAATATTGTTCCCATCTACCTGTACTCCCTCAATACCGTATCCAATAGCCTTATCAATGAATTGCTTACACCGAAATTGCTCTGCCGAAGGCGTGGATAACCCCCAACAGTTGTTTTCAATTATAAATATCACTGGTAAGTCCCACACAGCAGCTACATTCACGGCCTCATGAAAATCACCTTCACTGGCGCCTCCATCACCTGTAAAAACAGCTGTAACCTGGTTATTCTCCTTAAGCAGATTGCCCAATGCTATGCCATCAGCAATGCCCATTTGAGGCCCCAGGTGTGATATCATGCCCACAATTTTATACTCAGTAGTCCCAAAATGAAAAGAGCGGTCGCGCCCTTTGGTGAAGCCCCCCATTTTACCCTGAAATTGGGAAAATAATCTATCCAAAGGCACTTGACGGCTGGTGAACACTCCCAGGTTTCTGTGCATAGGCAGTATGAACTCATCAGCCTGCATAGCTTCTGCCACACCAACTGAAGTTGCCTCCTGCCCATAGCCCGAAAACCATTTGGATATCTTGCCTTGCCTGAGCAAAACCAGCATTTTCTCCTCAATCATACGAGGCTTTAGCATTGCCTTATATAAACTCAGCAACGTTTCATTACTATGTTTTCGCCTGTCGTAATTGATGCTCATTTTTGCCTGACTAATATAGGCAGCTAAATTATCAAAATGGCTTAACTTTGCGCCAAGAGTCTTATGATAGGCATTCAAGAAATAGTGGTTTTTATTCTTTTTATCGCAGCCGCGCTATTCATCGGTAAAAAGCTATTCTATCACCCTGCCAATAAAAGTGCAGGAGATGGCTGTGACAATTGCCCTGGGAATTGATGAAACGCTTAACTCATATATATTACCCTGGTGGGCTTCAACATTATTTATATTTTTGATTCTCTAATATCTAATAACTTATGAAAAAGCTAATAAACTACACTTTACTTGTTCTATCAATAAGTATTGCCAGCCTTAATTCTTGCAAAGACCCTTGCAAAGATGTAAACTGCATCAATGGAGGTGCTTGCAATGACGGTGAATGTACTTGCCCGCAAGGATATTCTGGGGAGTTTTGTGAAATAGAAGACCCATGCTTATCCACCAATTGCCAAAATGGCGGAACGTGCGTTAGTGGCAATTGTAATTGTCCGCCCAGATATTCAGGAACAAATTGCCAAATAGATAATTGTGAAGGTGTACCATGTGTCAATGGTACCATTCCATCAACAAGTGAAAACTGTGAGTGTGAATGTGACCCAGGGTATTTCGGCTCAGATTGCAGTCAAAACATTAGTATACTTAATGGATATTATTCAGTATATGAAGATTGCCTTAGCGGCACGTATACATTCACTTGCGGAATTTCTTTCAGTTCGAATATCATTATCATTGACAACTTTGGGGACTATGGCGTGACGATACAAGGTACTGTAAACTCTAGTGGTGAAATAAATATCCCCTCGCAAACTGAAAGCTCAATTACTTTCAGTGGTTATGGAAATATTAACCCAAGTGGAAGTGTTATTAGTATCACTTATCTTGCCACTTCAGGAACCGATAGTGACAACTGTGAAATGACCTGCACCCCTCAGTAATTAGGATAAATTATTCATATTAAACTATTACAGGCTGTCTTATCAATTAAGGACTATCAAGTAATCAGCTGTTTCAATTAATTTCTATTTTTGTTAACAAGCAATTGCCTTAAAACTCTTTTGATGAAAAAACTAAACCTTATTTTATTGTTCTTCGGGTTATTATTCGGAGCAACCATGATAACTTCTTGTGACCCTTGCAAAGATGTTGATTGTGTGAATGGAACTTGCAACGAAGGAGACTGTGATTGCGACGAAGGCTGGGAAGCAGCCGACTGTACTACTGAAAAAAGAAAGAAGTTTCTAGGAGCATATTCAGGCAATGAGGTGTGCGATACACTTGGTAATGTTGATACCTATACTATTGAAATAGAAAATGGTACTGGTTCTGTTAGCAACATCAATATTCAAAATTTTGGTGGCTTTGATGTCGACGTAAAGGCTACCATAGATGATGACGGACAAAGCTTCACCGTACCCAATCAAAGCGTTTCAGCGGGCCCTAATACGGCTTACACTTTCAGCGGCTCTGGGCAAAAGAGCGGTTCTACATTAACTGTCAACTATACGGTTATAATCAATGGAACTGGTTTGTCTGATGGCTGTGTGTATAATGCCCTCAAAAATTAATTCTGTTTCAAATTTACTTAATGACCTTGAAAATCAATCAATTGAGTGGATTATTAAGGTGCTATTGAGTTATAAAGTGCTTTAAATGCTGCGTACCAAATAATTTTTATTTTTGCCCTACAAAATTGTTTAACCCAATAATCAAAAAAACAACCCATGAAAAGTTTAAAAATTCTTGCCTTGTCTGTTTCAATGGCATTCATTGGCGCTATTACATTCAACTCATGTACTGACCCATGTAAAGATGTAACTTGCCAGAATGGTGGTACTTGTAATGAAGGCGATTGTGACTGTGTGACTGGTTACGAAGGCACAAGCTGCGAAACTGAGCAAAGGACTAAATTCATCGCTAGTTATTCAGTAGATGAAGTATGTGGTCCTGATCAAGCTGACTACAACAGTTCTATTACAGCAAGCACAACTGATGTAACTAAAATTATCATCACCAACTTTGGTGGTTATGGTTCTACAGTTTCTGCAACCATTGATGCGTCTGGAACTTCATTTACTATTCCTGAGCAAACCGTTGCAACTACTATCGGCGGCGATGCTACTTTTAGTGGTAATGGTACAATCAGTGGCGATGTCGTAACTATTACTTACAACGTTACAGCTGGTAGTTTGTCTGATAACTGTACTAAAACTTGCACTAAGCAATAATCAGACATAGTTTTATTAAAAAAGCCGCTCAAATTGAGCGGCTTTTTTGTGCCCTAATTTTTTAGGTCATACCTTTCCTTCTTTCACCAGTTTGGCAAAGCCTTTAGCAAAATAACTCAAGATTACATCAGCCCCAGCCCTCTTGATGCTTAATAGCATTTCAGGCATTGCCTTCTCATAGTCCAACCAACCGTTTTTAGCTGCTGCAATTAGCATGGCACACTCCCCGCTCACATTATAAGCGGCAATTGGTAAGTCGCTTTGCTCCTTTAAAAGATAAATCACGTCAAGATATAGCAGTGCAGGCTTCACCATTAAAAAATCAGCCCCTTCTGCTTCATCCAGGTCAGCCTCTCTTATTGCCTCCCATTTATTGGCTGGATCCATTTGATATGTTTTCTTGTCCCCACTTTTAGGTGCCGAATCCAATGCATCCCTAAATGGGCCATAAAAAGCGCTGGCATACTTAGCAGTGTAGCTCATTATACTTACTTCCTCAAAGCCAGCTTCATCCAATTCTTCGCGGATAAACTCTACCCTTCCATCCATCATATCACTTGGGCCAACTACATCTATACCAACTTCGGCTTGTGCAACGGCCATATCTGCTAGTATAGGTAAAGTCTCATCATTCAATATCTTTCCATCTTCCACATATCCATCATGCCCATCAGAGCTATATGGATCCATAGCTACGTCACTAATCAAACAGCTTTCGGGGAACTCCTTCTTGAGTTCTTTGATGGCTTTCAGATAAAAGTTCTTCTTGCTGTAGCTATAGGTAGCTTCCTTATCCTTTAGAGCTTCTTCAACAACTGGGAAAAGTATAAATGACTTTAATCCCAATTTCATGCATGTTTCTACCTCTTTCAACAACAAATCTATCGATAGCCTATAGTTACCTGGCAGTGATGCTATCTCACTCTTTTGCTTCTTACCATCGGTTACAAAAAGTGGATAAATCAAGTCATCAACAGTCACTCTGTTCTCGCGTATCATCCCACGCAATGCAGCTGATTTTCTATTTCTTCTTGGGCGTGCAAGCATACTAATTAGTCTTTTGTTTCTTTCTTCGGAACCGGGTCAAACCCACTGGTACCCCACGGATGGCATCGCGAAATACGCTTGGTACCCATCCATATACCTTTAAACGGACCCCATTCCTCAATGGCTTCAATGGTATATTGTGAGCAAGTGGGTATGTGCCTGCAACTATGCGGCAACAATGGCGAAATTGATAGCTGATAAAAGCGTATTGGAAGTATCGTTATTTTCTTCAGCAACTGCACTTTACAGCTTCAATTTCTTTCTAATATCTTTTGGAATAGCATCCTTATGCACCATGATGCAAGTGGTTTTGTATAGCACGTAAGCTTCAGAAGCATATAAAAAGCCACCGCAATGGTTACCATCGCCCCATGAATTTTTAACGATGTAATACCTGGTATCATTCTGGTCCTTTACTATACCTGTAATATGCATCCCATGATCGTCCTGGGTTTCGTAGTTATCAAAACCTTCCTGTCTCAGTTCCTGGGTAATGACCATTTGTTTTACCGGGTCAATGAAGTACTTCTCACGTTCTTCTTTGTTCATCCCCTCCCAGTTGTTCTCAGGTATGATAGCCAAACCATCCCTAAATGAAAAGCCCTTTTCACTTACATCACTCGCCCAAGCAACACCATATCCTTCATTGATAGAGTTATCCAATATCTTAGCCATATCAGCTAAAGGCACGTTATATACATTTCCACTCAACCAGTTATCCGGAACTTCTAACATAAAATTGCTATAGAAGGGATGATGAGAAAAAGAGGATATCTCAACAAAATCATCAGCATTAAAACCTATTTGCTCTACATATGACTTAGGCGTGTATTTCTTTCCCTCATAAGTAAACTCTTTTGGAAACTCACCCAAATAGACATCCAATACAGCTTCGTAAGCTTCTTTCCAAACTGGGGTTAACTTCTTGTTCTTGTTCGCAATTACCGCATCCAGCATACCCTTTAGAATGGCATCCAGTTCACCGTGCTTATGCTCATCTTCGCCATAGTTCTTTCCTGCATATACGCTTTCTGGTACAATACCATATTTCTTTACCATCTCAGTTACATCGTGAAAAGCACCACCTGCACCGAAATTCAGATTACCATGCATACGCACATACTTGTCAGCTTTTTCAAGGTAAGTATGCCTTACGATAAACATTTCACTCAGGTTTGGGGCTTCCTTACCCTTCCTTATCATTTCTGATTCAATAAATGATAAAGTGGAGAAACTCCAGCAAGTACCAGTTCTATTTTGATTTTGTACTGGAGTAGTTTCTATTTCTTTTACAGTCGTAAATGTGTAGTTGCTTCCTTCTTTATTGGTATTGGTTTGTGCAAATACACCAAATGAAATCGTCAATACAATAACGATAAATAAGCTCTTCTTCATCCTAAATAAATTTTGGCAAAGATAGGGTTTATATAGTCTTTACATATCACAAGAAAAAGGCATGCCCCATATTTACAGTTAGTGAGGCATGCCTTGAGCTTAAAAGCTATATATATTGGGGCTAATTTTCTGGAAATCCTGCATCTGCCCAGCATTGAACCTTATTCAATTCATCTTGATTTAAAGTACTCCCCTGAGGCATAGTTTGGTTAACAAGCACTTCTGAAGTAAACTTACCATTATTCACTACCACTTGAAGCTTAGCAAACGTGGTAAAATCGCCATTTCCACTTCCTGAGCTATGGCAACTACCGCCAAGGCAATTTGATTGAACAAATGACTTTATGAAGTTATCATAGGTAATATCAGAGCCATCACAAGACGGGTCTATCTTTTCCTCAGAACACGCTGATAGACCTATAATAAAACACATACTTACTACTGCAGTATATATTACTTGGCTGGTTTTCATGAGAATGAGGGTTTAAAGGGGTTATTGCTTATTTAAACTACCAGAAGTAGGAAATGTTTTGTCTCTTGAGGGCTTTTTTTATTTTTTCCAATTCTCACCAACAAGCTTTTCCTCTTTCAAAACTGGTATATAAGTGGACTGATTGGGTGTAAGGCAATACTCCACGTCTTTCTCCAAGTTGAGATGTGCCAAGCGTTTGCGGTGAGAGCAGGTTCTCAAGAATTTCAGTAAGTCACGTCGCGCTGTACGGTATACAAGGCTTGATGCATTGGCCGAGTCGCAATCTGATTTGAACTTATTGCTGGCCAGCAAAAGGTTGGTTAGTGCGCCAGAGAATAAACTGTCTTCCATGTTAAACCTATCCTTCCAACCTGCACATAGTATTACCACATCCTTTTCCTTATTGATTAGCCATTTGGCAAGTGCATCCAAATTGATAAATGAACCCACTACAAGTTCAGGGGCATTACGGGCTATATGTATAGCCTTGGTACCATTGGTAGTAGTGAGTGCAATCTCTCTCCCCTTAATGTGCTCTCCCATGTAGCTAAATGGGCTATTACCAAACTCGAAACCTTCTTGCACTATTCCATTGCGTTCACCGCCAGCAAGGTAGCCTTGTCTTTTGTATTCTAATGCTTCTTCTAAGGTTGAAACAGGGATAATTGATTTAGCACCATGTTCAAAGGCGGTACATATAGCTGACGTAGCCCTAAAAATATCAACAACTACAACTATTGCATCCCGCTTCTCAAATAAATGATAGAGCTGTGGAGAAAAACATACTTCAACGGTGTGTTTGGGTACTTCGGGCTTTTTCATATCACAATGGACAGGGCAAAATTAGAATTTTAGAATTAACCTATCTAAACAGTCAATATTGACATTGATATAATCAATTTGACACGAACCGAAATTGATTGGATATTTGTTCTAAACAATAAAACCAAAATGTTATGAGAACTAACACATCATATCTTGAGCATGCCAACATATCTGTGAATAACCTGGATGAAACCGTTGAGTTTATACAAACCGCCCTGCCCGAATTCAAAGTTAGGGGTGGTGGTGAATCAAATGGTCGCAAATGGATTCACATTGGTACTGATGAATCATATCTTGCCCTTACTGAAGTGAGAAAAAAGGAAAATGGAAAAAACTACCACTTGAACGGTCTCAATCACCTGGGTTTTGTAGTTGATGATGTGACCCAAGTAGCTGAAAGGCTTTCAAAGAAAGGCTATGTTAGAAGTTATCCATTAACCAAACACCAATTTCGTATCAGAGACTATTTCCTGGATAATGCTGGTAATGAATACGAATTTGTTCAGTATTTAAGTGATAATCCGAAAGATAGGAACACTTATCTTGATTAAGATTAAAAACACGCGGAACGAAAAAGGCAGCCCAACAGGCTGCCTTTTTCATAGTTGGCCAATTATATACTAGTAAGTACGTTCCATGCTTAATGCACCACTCTCATCATACATTAACCACGTTCCGCTCTTTTTACCATTATCATAACTCATATCAAAACGTAGGTTGCCATTGGCATCCCATACTTTCCACTGCCCCGTTTTCTTTCCATTTTTAAACTCGCCTACACTGGCTTTACTCCCATCTGCATGGTATTGCATCCACTCGCCTGATTTATATCCATTTGAAAAGCTACCAATTTCTTTAACACTACCATCATCAAAATAATAAGTTGCCTTACCGTGCTTTATTCCATTATTGAAAGTAAACTCGGCTGTTCCATTATCAGTCAACTCACTATAAACACCACTCAAAGGATGGCCTTCATTATCAAAATAAATACCGTCTTTAACACTATATTGCTGTGCATAAGCCATGCTGCTAGCAAGCACCATCGCTACCATTATTGCCACTATCCTTTTCATAGGCACATAGTTTTTAACCATTTACCTTACAAGTTTACGTAAAATTTAATTAATTGTTACTCTAATGTTAATTTAATATTAACAAAAGTATTCGGATTTTCGATGAATAGGTCAAATCGGGGCATAAAAAAGCCCCTAAGGCTATAACCATAGGGGCTGGAAATATAGAGGCGCCCTCATTTAGGGCGGAATACACTAGATAGTATCCAGGCTACGCTTGATAAACTTCGTTAGTTCTTCACCCCTTAATAGGTTTTTAGACAATAAAGCTAAATCGGTTACCTGTTTTGCCATATTACCTTTGGTTATCTCATCCTTTTCATCCAATATTTTTGAAACCAGAGGGTGATTGGAGTTAACCACCAGGTTGTACATTTCAGGCATACTAAACCCTGCGCCACCTTGTAGTTTCTGCATATCCTTCATCCTACGCATAAACTCAGGTTCTGTAATCATCACAGGAGGCTCCGTTTCACTCAAGCTCTCAAACACCACAGTAAACCTTTCTTTTACTACTTGCCCTTCAAATACGGGTTTCAATTGTTCCTTTTGCTCATCTGTCAGTTTAGATACCTGTTCTTCTTCCTTATTTATCAACTTATCTAAGGTATCAGCATCTACCCTTTTGAATTGCACTTTTTCCAATTTAGTCTCCAGGTGCTGCACAAAGTGACCTTCCAGTGGGCTATCCATCACCAATACATTATACCCTCTCTCTTTGGCTTGCTCCACTTGTGAATGCTGACCTTCCACGTCACTTGTGTAAAGGTGCACCACTTGCTCATCTTTGTCTGTTTGAGCGGCTTCAATAGCTTTTTTATACTCTTCTATAGTGTAGTATTTACCTTCAGTGTCTTTAAACAAATAGAACTTTTGAGCCCTATCATAGAACTTCTCGTCAGACAGCATTCCGTATTGGATAAACACTTTAATATCATCCCATTTAGCCTCAAAGTCCTCACGATTTGTTTTGAATAACTCTTCTAGTTTGTCAGCCACCTTTTTGGTGATATGACTACTAATCTTTTTAACGTTGCTATCACTTTGCAAATAACTACGTGATACGTTCAAAGGGATGTCAGGCGAATCGAGCACTCCGTGTAATAGCGTCAAGAAATCTGGAACGATACCTTCAACGCTATCGGTTACAAACACTTGATTGCAGTATAGCTGTATTTTATCTTTTTGTACTTGAAGGCTATCCTTCAACTTAGGAAAGTACAAGATACCAGTCAGGTTAAAAGGATAGTCCACGTTCAAGTGGATATTGAATAATGGCTCATCATAATTGTAAGGATAAAGCTCACGGTAAAAAGCCTTGTAATCTTCATCAGATACATCTGAAGGTGATTTCGTCCATGCGGGGCTTGGGTTGTTGATAATATTATCAACTTCCTGTGTTTTGTCTTCCCCTATTTTGTTGCCGTCCTTATCAGTTTCAGCAGGTATGGTATTGGTTCTTGTACCAAATTTTATTTCAACTGGTAAGAACTTACAGTACTTATTAAGTATCTCGCTTATCTTAGCTTCTGAGTTAAACTCAAGGCTATCATCAGCAAGGTGCAATATAATATCCGTTCCTCTCTGCTTCCTGTCATGCTCCACTAAAGTGTACTCAGGGCTACCATCACAAGACCACTTTACCGCTTTTTTGGTAGTCATATGAGATTTAGTGACTATCTCCACCTTTTTAGAAACCATGAATGAAGAATAGAAACCCAAACCAAAGTGGCCTATCATATTCTCCACTTCACCTTCGCTTTTCTTTTTGAACTTCTTCACGAACTCTTCAGCACCTGAAAAAGCAATCTGATTGATATACTTCTCCACTTCTTCGGCACTCATACCAATTCCCTTATCCTTGATGGTAATGGTTTTGGCTTTTTCATCATGTATCACCTCGATAGTAGTATCACCAATCTCTCCCTTAAACTTACCAAGCCTTGAAAGTGTTTTAAGTTTTTGAGTAGCATCAACAGCATTTGAAACTAACTCACGCAGAAAAATCTCGTGATCCGAGTACAGAAACTTCTTGATTATCGGAAAGATGTTTTCCGTTTGTACATTAATTGCGCCCTTAGTTGTTTTTTCCTTCACAGTATCAGTAGCCATGTTTTTGTTTTCTTTTTAGGTTCACTTCTTGAGAACAATCACTATGCCACCACCGATTTACTGACAAAATGACTGACATATCCTGTCGCATATTCAGTTTATGGCACAAGTATTGCTTTTGGATAGTGTATTTTTGCAATAAATAAATGATGAAAAGAATGTCAATTATAGTATTATCAGCCCTAGTTTCAATGGGTGTCCTAGCTCAAAACGATGGTAGGCAAGCTGAGATTAGTGTTTGTGAAGCCATTAACTCATTGATGCGGGAAGCTCCAAATGGCTTTTTCAAATACCAAGGAGAGCAATTTGATGAGCGGAACATGAATTCACTTTTGGATTTTCCGGGCGCCTATAAAAGCCGTATTGAGATGAACTCAGGCACTCCAGTATTCAAAGCATACATGGAAGAATCGAACAACAAGAAGTTACTGCTAGAGAAGTTTGAAAGCATTTCAATGGATGTAAAGAATTGTTTAGGCAAAAAGTATATAGTGGAAGAAATCTTGCACGATGGTGACACAGGCAAAATGCTAATGGTGAAGCACAAAAATGAAAAGAAAAACAAGGCTAAAATCTTCATTGAGTTTAGCAAAGCTGATATGTCTACTGCTTCTTATTACCTTCGCGTCAATGTAATGAATTAAAATTGATGAGCGAAGAAAAAGACCAACCCAACATGAGCGCTAAACTGGCAGGCTCGCTTTTAGACCACAGTGGCTCTGTATATGCCATTCAAGAAGGTTTTAAAGATTCACAACTTATTAGTGGAAGTGGAGATAGACAAGTAATTCTATGGGATTTAAACCACTTTAGAAAAAGTAGTTGGCGGGTAAATGTTGGCTCCCCTATCTATTCCTTATTGTACATTGCCGAAAAGCAGGTTCTCCTTGTTGGTACTATGAGTGGCCATATCCATATCATAGACTTAAAAGCTAGCAAAGAAATAAAAAACCTCAAACACCATGAGGGGTCAATATTTGACATCAAGTATTCCAATAAAACCGGTCAGATATTCGCTGCATCCGCTGATGGAAGTGTCTCAGTGATTTCAATGGATGAATTGAAGTTTGTGAAGAGTTTTAAGCTGTGTGACAAGAAAGTAAGGGATATTGATATCAATGAGAAGATTGACGAAATGGCCATTGGCTGTGGGGATGGAACTATCAGAATTTGGGATTTACAAACCTTGGAAGAAGTACAAATATTGAATCCCGAAAGGGCTTCTGTAAATGCCGTTCGTTTTCACCCAGATGGGCAACACCTGATTAGTGGTGAAAAAGATGCTTACCTACATATATGGAATAAACACCAGGGTAAATATGAACTCATTGAAGCAATCCCCGCTCACAACTATGCCATTTATAGTATTGACTTTAGCCCCAACGGAAAGTACTTCGCTACTGCAAGCCGTGATAAAACGGTAAAAATATGGGGAGCCAAGCGATTCAATTTTCTTTTAAGGATTGACAATGACAAGTATCAGGGTCATGTAAATTCTGTGAATAAACTAGCCTGGTGCAAGCATAATGATTATCTTGCCACTGCAAGTGATGATAGGTCGGTGTTGTTATGGGAAATCTTTAATAGATACGACTAATGAGAAAATTCGCCATCCTTCTGCTATTCAGTGCTCCTTTGTTTCTTTATGCTCAAAATAAGGGGTACGATGAGTCACAAAACATGAAAGTGAATGTAAATCAAGACCCTTTCTATCCTGCCGGGGACATGAAAATGTATGAGCATGTGTTTTATAATATCGAATACTCACAAGAAGCTATTGATGCCAAGGCAAATGGTGAAGTATTGCTGAATTTTACGGTAAATGCAGACAGTTCCCTATCTCACTTCACAGTAGTTAAAGGCTTGGGATATGGAATAGAAGAAAGTATTATTGAATTGATGAAGCAATTAAAATTTGCCCCAGGGATGGTCAATGGTAAACCGACCAACAAAAATATCTTGATGTCTTTTCCCGTTGAAGTTGAATAGATTAATCAAGAAGCCATCACCATGTAGTCTCCACCTAGTGGTTCCTTCAGTACATCCTCTATAATCGACTTATATCTATCTAAGTTCTCTGAAGGGAAAATGAACATTTTGCGGCCATTCTGCACAATGTCTTCCACTTCTTTCTTCAACCTTCTGACTGACAATTTGCGTGAGCAATTATTAATGAGCTTTAGGCTTCTCTTAGTGGCATTCTTTCTAATGCATTCGTCCAGGTTTGAGTATTCTTCAATCTCATATGCCAATTCCTGGCCAATATCACGGAAAATTGTTATTCCGACAACGCAACTCTTTCTTAAAATCATGTGGCAGGTATTTTTAGGTCTATATCAACTTCTGTTTGCAAATTTTAACTCAATTTAAGAAGAAGATTTTATAAATCCAATTAAACTCCCGTTAAATCAATGATATTATTCGATGAATCATAATAACAATATTTACATTTCAAGTACCTTTCATTTCTATTAAGAAAATATTGCGACTTCAAACTTTTGAATATACCTTAGCATATCTAAAAACTTACCAAAATGAAATACCTATCCCTTCTCCTTATTCTTGTCGGAGTTATTCTTTTCTCCACTTGTAAAAAAGACAAGGATGAAAATCCTTACTATGCCAAACTTGTAGCCCACAGCTGGAAGGTATCCAGTTTCATGAATACTGATACCACTGATATTGCAGCCGAGTTTGCTGAATATAGAATACAGTTTAAAGAAGATGGGACAGCTACTGCCACAAAGGGCAGCAGCACCACTTTTGGAACATATACCATACAAGAAGAAGACCCAAGTGCAATTGAATTAACTATCGGTTTTGCTGCAGCAAGCAATCCGCTTGACAAAATGATAGGTCTGTGGGATACCAACGAAAATGATTTTACTGATGGTCAACTGAAAATGGAGCAGGATGGACCCAGTGGATTACAGACCCTGACCTTAGTCACTTACTAAGCAGTAAATTTTTTAACGCTGGCCCCAATTTCGAGTATTTGAATTGGAAACCATTGTTTAACAACTTCTTGGGCTTTACAAATTGACTGATAAGCAATAGGTAATACCTTTCTCCAAACATCAACTTTAAGCTTATCTCAGGTACTGGTGCGGTAATAATCGTATGCTTTATTTTACCAATAGCCTTCGTAAACTCTTTATTGGTTACAATACCAGGAGAAACAAGATTTACCGGACCCTTGATATTTTTGTTTTCAGCACAAAACCGAATAGCTTCCACTTCATCATCAATATGTATCCAAGGCCAACCATGCCTCCCATTACCAAAATAGGCAGCTACACCAAACTTGAAAGAAAGCAATGACTCAGGTAACAATCCACCTTCTTGAGCCAGTACTAGCCCGGTTCTCAAAAGCACTACACGGGTATTCGCTTTTCTAGCTGCACCTTCCCACTCTTCGCACAATTTAGAAGTATATTTATCACCTATACCCGATTCCTCTGTTACTTCTTCTTTTCCCTTGTCACCATAATAACCCACACCCGACGCACAAATAAATACTTGGGGTTTTTTCTCCAAACCATTGATATAACTAACCAAGGTATTAGTAGTCCCTACCCTACTTTCATAAAGAACTTGCTTACGTTTTTTAGTCCAGGCTTCATCCATGATACCTGCACCAGCAAGATTGATGACAACATCAAACTCCTCATTCATTTGGGGAACACTCGTAGCGTCCCATTTTTGATACTTTAATAAGTCACCAACTGATTCGTGTTCAGAGCGGGAAAGAACAGTAACACTATTACCATTCCTGATAAGGTTTAAAATCAATTTTCGGCCAATCAATCCCGTGCCGCCGGCAATCAAGTATTTCATACCAATAATTTATTGGAGTTTAAAACCAGATAACCAACCAAATAACTAATTGTTTTAGTGCACTACTTTTTCACAATCTTCCTAGTAATCTGAAATTCACTACCTTGGATTAATAGGTTGTATATACCGGGAGCAATAAATCCTAAATCCAGTTGCTCTACTTTGCTATTCATCGTTTGATGATAAACCAAGCGGCCATTCATATCCAGAATACTTAACTCTATTGAGGTTATAGGTATATCAGCCAACTCAATCTGCACAACATCTAAGAAAATCGATGGGTTCACCCTAACATCCTCCAATAAGTAATCTTCAACATTACTACAAATGTTTACCATCACCTGCTTTGAAGCTGTATCTTCGCAAAGATTTTCATTTACTATATAATGTATAGTTACTTCACCTGGAGGGCATAATTGTGGGTAAAAAGCGTCACCAATCACACCTTCTCCACTGAAAGTTCCCCCACTTGGATTCCCAATCAAAGTTATTGATGGTGATGTTGTACAAAATGAGGTATCAGTATTCATTATAGATACCTCGCATTCATCATTATCCTCAATCCAAATCACATGCTCGGCTTCCATTCCAGTAATAGCACTGCCACCTACTACACTTTCAATAGCCAACATGATAGCCTCATTATTTTCAATTACATCATCATCTATAATGTAAATAGTAAATGAAACAGGTCCAGGATGATTTGCTGGTATAATCAATTCATAAGGCGATGGCATTTCAAAGTCGTAACCTATAGTGGCATTACTGCTCACCTCATTTATTACATATACGTAAACATCTTCTGTATCAGGTTGACTAATAACCACATCTACTACCACGCTGTCCACATCCTCTCCCACAAACTCCATAAAGAAATCAAACTCTACTACTGGTGCTTGCGAAAAGCTATAAAAAGGCACTAATAAAATACCTATTATACCAAGTAATCGATTTATTCTAAAGAAGTACATCACCAGACAGTAATTTATTGAGCAAATACCAAGAAACCACTGAAATAGCAATATTTGCCAGATTGGGAAAAGGTATCCATGGAATTACTGTCAGCATTATAGATTCGCACCCTGACTTCATCTCCGGCGTTTAACTCCAAAGTAGTGCTTATACCCGTCCCAAAAAAGTCTAATCCACCCGAAGCACTCCACTCCCCTACTTCGTCTGTATGGTTTACCCTTATAAAAATAGCGTTTCTTACTTCTGCCAAATTTGTATTATCCCATAAAACTGCCGCTTCAAAAAAGTAAATACCATCCACTGGAGCTTCAAACGCATAAGTACTATTATCATATACACCTGCTGGGTCTTCAAAA
>JANQJC010000013.1 GCA_028281825.1 Flavobacteriales bacterium | reverse complement strand
TTCAGAGGCATTACTTTTCGGTTTTATGAGTTGCTTGAATCCCGGTGATGAAGTGATTACTCCTGAGCCTTTTTATGCTAACTACCTTGGCTTTGCAATTGCTGCTGGAGTGAATATCAAGCCAATTACAACCAGTATAGAAGATAATTTTGCCTTGCCTTCGGCTGAGGAGTTTGAGAAACTCATCACACCGATGACCAAAGCGATACTGGTTTGCTCACCTAATAACCCTGCTGGCAACCTTTACAGCCCTGAAGAAATGAAAAGGCTGAGAGACATCGTAAAAGAACATGACCTTTATCTGTTCTCAGATGAAGTATATCGTGAGTTTTGCTATGATGGTAATACCCCATTATCAGCTATGAACCTTGAAGGGATTGAGCAAAATGTGGTGATGGTAGATTCTATATCAAAAAGATATAGTGCTTGCGGTGCCAGAGTTGGGGCCTTAATCACCCATAATAAGGAAGTATTTGATACGGCCCTTAAGTTTGCGCAAGCTAGATTAAGCCCGCCGAGCTTGGGACAAATAGTGGGTGAAGCCGCTTTGGAGACTCCTAAAAGCTATTTTGATGAAGTAGCAGCCGAGTATGTAGAGCGCAGAGATTTGCTGGTAGAAGGACTGAATAATATTGAGGGAGTGTATTGTCCCACACCAAAAGGCGCTTTTTATGCCATAGCCAAGTTGCCAGTAGATAATGCGGATAGTTTTTGCCAGTGGATATTAGAGAAGTTTGAATACAAGGATCAAACCGTGTTAATGGCTCCTGCATCGGGTTTTTACGCTACAATGGGATTAGGAGAAGATGAAGTGAGGATTGGCTATGTGTTGGATAAACAGGAACTGACAAATGCTATTGAATGCTTGAGTGAAGCGCTTAAAGTATATCCGGGAAATACAGTTAAGAAGTATCAAGAGGCTGAGAGGTAGACTTACTCAAAATCCTTATAGAGTAAATATTTCTTGCGGATATCTTTGAATTTTTTGAGTTCAGGTTGCCAGCTTTTGCGGATTTCATCTTCGGTTTTTCCGTCTTTTATTTGTTGCTTGAGTGTAGAATTGCCAGCCAGGGAGTTAAAGTAATTGTTAAAGAACCCTTCCTTATCCGTTGTTTCTTTATAGGCTTCTATTAGCCAGTAAATATAGAGTTGGCCTAAGTTTTTTATATATATACTTCCGAATTCCCTAAGGTCAAAGCCGTTGCATTTTTCACCAAGGTAGGGTGGGTTTTTGGCTGCGCCTTCAATACTTCTAGGGGTGAACTCAAAAGTGCCTGCTTCTAATCCTGGGTAACCGATTACCTGAAAAGGATAATCAGTACCCCGACCCACACTCACTATCGTTCCTTCGAAAAAGCAAAGGGACGGATAAAGATAGATAGCAGACATATTAGGAAGGTTGGGAGAGGGCTTTACAGGTAGTTGGTACAGGTCAATATGTGAGTAGTCTTCTACCTTAATGACTTCGAGTTGGCATTTAACACCATCCATTAGCCAGCCTTCGCCGTTCACCATTTGGGCATATTCACCTATAGTCATGCCATGAACTACAGGAACGGGATGCATGCCTACAAATGATTTAAATTTTTCTTCCAGTATGGGTCCATCCACATAATGCCCATTGGGGTTTGGCCTGTCTAATACCAAAACTGGGATGTTTTGCTCAGCACAGGCTTCCATTATGTAGGTCATGGTAGATATATAGGTGTAGAAACGTGTGCCTACGTCTTGGATATCAAAAACTACTATTTCAACCCCTTGTAATTGCTCTGGTTTGGGTTTGTGGTTGTTGCCGTACAATGAAACGATAGGTAACCCGGTTTTAGGGTCTTTACCGCTTTTTACAGTTTCTCCCGCATCAGCTGAGCCGCGAAATCCGTGCTCAGGGCTGAATATTTTTACCACATTAACGCCTGATGCAATAAGGGTATCTACCAAGTGCGTGTTGCCAATCATGGAAGTGTGGTTGCCCGCAAAGGCTACTCTTTTACCTTTAAGTTTAGGTAAGTAGAGTTTCATCCTTTCTGCGCCTACCTTGAGTTGCTCTGGGGTTTTGACTATGTGGGTAACTTGTTTTAGCTGCTGCTTGTTTGGTTGCCCATTGCAAGAGAAAAAAGTAAACAATAGTAAAAAAGGTAGTGCCGAAGCCCATGAGAAAATTAAATTTACCTTCTTTTGCATTATTAAGCTTTTCAATTTGAACTCTGAGTTATTTATAGCCAGCCGTATTATTAAGGGCAAAAACTCCGCCGAAAATAAAAATATTTCAGGTACGAGACCCATTGTGAGGATAGCAATTGGTGGAATATCGCTTGGAATGGTAGTGATGATAGTAGCTATAGCGATTGTTACGGGTTTTAAAAATGAGATACGTGGCAAGGTGATTGGCTTTGGTTCTCATATCCAAATCACCAGTTTTGACTCCAATTCTTCAACCGAGCAAATTCCGATAAGTAAAAACCAGGATTTTTACCCTAGGCTAGATACGGTGACGGGCATTAATCATATCCAGGTATTTGCTACCAAAGCTGGTATTATAAGAACGGATACCGATATAGAGGGTATAGTTGTGAAAGGGGTAGGTAGTGATTTCGACTGGACATTTTTTAAAAAGCACCTGGTTGAAGGAGAGGCTTTTATAGTGAGTGATACAGCCAGAACCAAGGATGTGCTGATATCAGAGCAGATTTCTCGTAAATTGAAGCTCAACGTGGGGGATAAACTTTATGTTTATTTCATACAACAGCAAGAGCAAAAGGCACGTGTATTTACAATAAGCGGCATCTATAAGTCTGGCCTTGAGGAGTATGACAAGCTATACATACTTGCAGATATAGGCCACATACAGCATTTGAATAATTGGGAAGAAGACCAGGTGAGTGGTTTTGAAGTGACGATTGACAACTTTGATGATTTGGATGGTGCCGCAGACTATATTTATAGCCAAATAGGTTATGACCTTACTTGCAAAACCATAAGAGAGGTGCGCCCACAGATATTTGATTGGCTCGACCTGCAAAACATCAATGTGCAGATTATCATTATACTAATGCTTTTAGTAGCGGGCTTTAACATGATATCTGCATTACTTATTATGATACTAGAACGGGTGAGCATGATAGGTATATTAAAAGCCTTGGGGATGACCAATTTTAGTATTCAGAAGGTGTTTTTGATGAATGCCCTGTACATGACTGGAGTGGGGATGTTGATAGGTAATATTGTAGGTATAGCTTTATGCTTTATCCAATGGAAGTTTGAGTTGATAACCCTGAATGAGGAATCCTACTACATGAGTGTAGTGCCTATTAACCTTAACTTTTGGTATGTCCTATTACTGAATGTGGGTACACTATTGGCGTGTACTTTAATGCTTATTTTACCTTCGTTTTTGATAACGAGGATAAGTCCACTAAAGGCTATTAGATACAGCTAAAAAGCCATTCCTATTCTTGTTTCTACAAAGTCTGCCTTACCACCAATGGTACGGAGGCCAATACCAATGAAAGGATTATAACGAGTTGTTTGTCTGGTGCTTCTGGTGTAGAATTTAAAGGCCACTAGATTGGAATTAATCACATCCATGCTACGGCTATTGGTAAGCTCGAGTTTAATCAATTCCTTTCTAAAAGGGTAATATACGTTGAAGCCAGGCTGCAACAAAAAGCCCATGCGGCCAAAGAGCCACTCATAACCTATAAAGACTACCCCTTTGTAGGACTTGGCTTTCTCTTTTCCGTCAAATATTTGCTGGTTGATGATAAAGTCATGGAAGGCTGTAAAGTAGTTTAAGTTAAAGCCAGCAGAGAAGAGCGCCTTTTTTTTAAGCCTTTTGGTGGTATAAATAGAGCCAAAGTAAACTGGATATCTTGGTCCTCTTGTCGGCAGCACAGTGCCTTCAATCTCATGCAAACCCAAGCCAAAGTCTACATTTAATCGCCACTTTTTGTCCACTTCTATCACTTCATGTGTTTTGGGTTTAAAATCCGTGGTTGGGGTATACTTGATAGAAAATATGCCGCTAATAATGTTGGCTCCTATGTTGGGTACACTATAATGGCCGTTGGAATAGTGTATAAAGGCGAAGCGCCCATATATGGAGAGCTTGTTAGTAATGTAAAACCCCAAACCTGTTTGGGCTACCCCTAGCCCAGTTATACGAGAACCAATCACATAATTGTTTGGGTTATCAAATGGGTCGTAAATTTTCGTGAAGTAAGCCAATCCAGCCCCAATCCTAGAGTTCCATTCAAATCTTTTACCCAGCTTTTTTGGGAACTCTTTGAAATAGTAAGCCCCAATAGCTTGCCCTAGAATACTATCGTTACCCAAATTCATGCCGAGAAAAGACACACCGAAAATGGGATACTTGTAAAGCTGGTGCCAATACTTTTCACCTGAAGCTTGCTTGAGGATTGAGAGCTCAAAGCCCAAAGCATTACTTACGTCTGGGAAGAAAGGATGTATGTTGAGTGTTTTACCATAAACGAAGCCCACGTCATAACGCAATAGGTCTTTGCTATTGAGGGTGTCATTTTGGGCACTTACGTAGTTTAAAGTAAGGAGCAACACTAGGGCTAAAAGCCACTTTAGATGGATATGTTTATACAGTGGGCTAATGGCCTTCATAGCTCAAATTTAAGGCTTATTAGCCTCCGTAACTTTAATTGATACTGGATCTGTTAGCAAACGCCAAATAGTGATGTCTTGATTGGCCAGCACAAACCATAGCTTATATTCACCTGGTTTGTCTGGCATCAATACCTTGGTTGTAACTACTTCTGGATGGCTTATTTCGTTCTCAATTACCACTCCGTACTGATTCCAAAAACCGCCATCACCGTTTTCTTCCCGCATGATGTGAGTGATAAAGGCAGGATTTTGTGTTTCGTTACTTGCTGGTATTGACCATTTTTCGTTAGGGAATATTCTTATTCGAAAGTTAACCCAAGTTCCAGCTTCGTAGGTATTGTTTTCAACTAAGGGTTCTAATCTTACGGAAGTATAGTCCCTATATTCATCAAACCACTGGTAAGTAATTGTTCCAAGAGGAGTTGGGATTTCACCTGCGCTTTTCAGCAGATAATTCATCAATATCAAAACTTTCTTGTCATAAAGCGTCTCACCATAATTCATCAAATCAAACTGTGATGGCCTTTTTGGATTGTGAATCGCATAGGTTGTTTTACCACCATAAAACCACAGTTTTGAAGCGGATTGATAGCCACTGGTTATTACTGGGACTCCTTCGGCTAGCTTGTTTATTTGAGCAGCATACTCTTTCCAGCCGTCAAATTCACCATGTCTATCAACCCTATGAGGCAATTCTACATAGTAGAACATCAGTTGCAGTCTTACAGCCAGAATAATCAACACGCTTGGAATAGCCAGCCACAACACGACTTTGCGTAGTTTTTTTCTCTCTGATATATATTGATGGGCTAAAACCAGCATCGGAATGAATGCAGATGCCGTCCAGTTAGATTCAGTTCGGCCCTTAAAAGACCATATGAAAAAGAAGCCTAAGATGCCTATCATGATTGGCTTTAGCGTTCTTTGGTAAGGATTAGTAGGTTTTACAGCAAAGGCGGCATAAAGGACAATTATCCCAATCAATGGTCCGGCAATGGCTATTTGCCCGAGCAGGAAATTAATGAATACCTGATAGAAACTTAGTGGGTCCCTAAATCGCCCAGAGAGGGCGTATTCAAGTCCCGGCTTACCCTCTGTAAACAACCAATAAACATGGGGCAAAAAGAGCAGGGCAGAAGTAATGGCAATAATCCAAAAAGTTTTACGGGTGAGCAAACGCCAGTTAAAAAGGATGGTGAAGAAAAGAACCAACACTCCATGATACTTACTGTACATCATGGCGGTAATGATGAGTGTCATGACCAATGTAGATTGCCAGGTGTTCTTTTCAAGGTACTCTTTGAGGAACAAGTAATACAAACCTACAAAGACAAAAAGAGGAGTATCGGGGGCGGTGAAAAAACCGCCAATGTGAAAAAGAAGCATGGAAGACACCATAGCCACATAGAGCCATATGTCTTTCATTATCAGTTGGATATAAACCTGATAAAGTATGAGTGCTGAAAAAACGATGGCCATTAGCCGCACCCCAATTTCATTGGGTATGAGTGCATAACCGATTTTGATAAACAGTGCCACCATGGGTGGGTGTTCAATATATCCCCAGTCTATGGCGCGAGACCAAACCCAGTAGTATGCTTCATCATGAGCGAGTTCGGTAAAAGCAGCTTGCAATAGGTTGAGTGTTATCCATCCAGCTAAGAAAAGAAGAAGGGTTTTCTTGTCTTTACCTGTATTTTTAATTTGCTCACTCAAACTTGCAATAGAATTGTTCGTGTGCTAGCGCTAACATGTACTTATCCCCGCCACTATTGCCATAGGCATAGATGCGTTCAAATTCATCTAAATTGTACTCAGCCCTGATGCGTCTTTCTTTTTCCCTACCATTACAATTTTTACCATCAACATTACCAGTGATGTTGCCGTCCTTAACCTCTAGTCTTGTGCAGATTAGTTTATATCCGTTATCCCTGCACCAAGGCCATAGCCATTGCTCTGGAGATGCTGACACTACAGCTATTTCATGGCCTTGCTCGCGGTGCCAGGCTAGTTTGCGAATGGCATTGGGGTTTAAAAGTTGTGGCAAGCGGGTTTTACAGTATTCCTCACCCAGGGTAGACATTTTTTCATTGGTTAACCCTCCAAAGAAAAATTGTATGAACTTAATCTTTGGGTTTTGCTTCACCTTTTTGCCCATGCGCATTTTGAGCAGGGCAGGGCTGAGTATCAGCAGACAATAATATACAGCAGCTTTGCTCTTTACAAAAGCCGCGAAGTCTAGCAAGGTGTCCTTGGTGGTGATAGTACCGTCGAAATCAAAGAGTGCTAGTTGTTTCACCCTTCAAATATCCATTTTTTTGAAGATGAATTCAGGAATATGGCGAATAATGAACATTATTAGCGCCCATTTTGGTCTTGAATAGACCACATTTGTCTTCTTTTTGTAAGCTTTGTAGATATCATTTGCTACTTCATCAGGTTGGGCAGTCATGCTAGGAGGGAGGTCCATGCCGACTGTCATTTTGGTGTAAACAAAACCAGGGATTACTGTTGCAACATGCACACCGGAAGCCAAGAGTCTTTGCCTTAAGCCTGAAAGATATTGCGTGAAGGCCGCTTTTGCTGAGCCATATATGTAGTTCTTTTTTCTACCTCTATCACCTGCAACTGAACTGATGCCTATTATAGTACCTGATTTTCTAGATTCCATATCGGCAGCGATAATTTCAAGAATAGAAACCGCTCCCGTATAGTTGATATCGATAGCTTTATGAGCAAGAGTGAAATCAGTCTCTGCCCTTTTTTGCTCAGGCAAATAACCAAAGCATAAAACAACAGCATCGGGTTTGGTGTCCAAACCGTCATAAAAAGTTTGATGCGATTGGAAGTCAAGTGCATCAAAGGGTTTGATGGTGACATCACTCAACTCCTTAGACCAATTGGTGGTCTCGCTGGTGTCTCTTGCAGCCAGGATAAGTTTGTAACTCTCTTTTGAGAATTTTTTAGCAACAGCTTGTGCTATGCCTGAATTGGCTCCTAATATTAAAACGGTTTTCAATGGGCTAATCCTACTCGTTTGGACAGCAAAGAACTGAATTTTTCTTCTGGATTAATAGTTTTTAGTACTTCTTGAAACTTATCCAGGTTGCCATACATGGCTTTGAAGGTGTCTTTATCTACTCTTACATCCTTAGCTAAATAGACTTTTCCGCTGTATTTAATGACAATTTTATCCAACTCATCGAGCATGGCTAAGACCTTTTTATTGATTGGAAAGTCTAAGGTGAGGGTGTAGCCCTCGGACGGAAAGCCTAAAAACTTTTGTTCTTGTTTGCCAAATAGTTTAAGCACTGCCAGAAAAGAGCCGTAATTGCTTTTGCTCACTATTTGGAGCACTTCTGAAATACCTTGGTGGCTTATCTCTTTTGGCAATAGAAGTTGGTATTGTGTAAAGCCTTTTCTGCCATACATGCGGTTCCAGTTGTGGATGCTATCCAAAGGATAAAAGAAGCTGTCATAATCCACGAAGTGGGGATTGGGCTTGGATATTTGCATCCTATAGTATAGAAAGTTGAAAGCTTTGATACTTAACCTGTTAAGTGTAAAAACGGGTAAAAAGAAAGGGATATTTAGTTTCGGTTTTCTGGGAACCTCCAGTTTTTGCTTTTTAGCTGGTAACTCATTAGTTAGTGCATGCTCACCACGAAACAACACGCCTTTGCCCATTGCTTCACCTTTAGCAAAACAATCCAGCCATGAAACGGTATAGGTCCAGTCTGATGAATCCTCAAAAGCCTGCATTAATTCCTTTAGATTATTGGCAGCCACAACTTCTTGGCGGATAAATACAGACTCGATTTTTTTGAGCTGAAAAGTGGCTTCAAGGATGATGCCTGTTAGGCCCATTCCCCCGCAAGTGGCCCAGAATATATTAGGGTTTTCTTGCTTGGTGCAAGTGACGGTTTCATTTGAAGAGGTGAATAAAGTGAAGCTCAAAAGGTGGTTGGAGAAAGAACCTTCTTTATGGTGATTTTTACCATGTATGTCGGCGGCAATTGCTCCGCCGACTGAGATAAACTTGGTGCCGGGAGTCACTGGCAAAAACCACCCATGTGGTACTATCAATTCCAATATTTCATCCAGTGTTGCTCCCGACTGACAATGAATCGTTCCGTTGTCCTTATCAAAATGAAGCACTTGATTAAAGGCTTGCGTGGAGTATACATTTTCCGCCAGTGCAGCATCACCATAGCAGCGACCCATGCCACGCGCGATGGTTTTATTGACTGGCGATAGGTTGTTGGTATCGGTAAACTCCCTTACCTCGCAGTGAATAACGGGATAGTTGCCCCAATTTGTGAGTTTTCTCTTCACCTTTATTTGTAATACAGGATGAAATAAAACACTACCAACCAGGAAATCATAAGCACCTGGATAAAGCGGTCAGTTAATAATACTGTGACTGGGGCACCTTTTTTACCTTGACCAATGGTGCGATAGAGGTATTGCAACATACCCAGAATTACGAAGAAAGAGGTAATATAAACATGCTCAGAGCCTGTGCGTAGCCTTATCTCGGGCGAAACGCTGTACATGATGTAGCATACAATGATGACGGCAGCCATTACACCCATTGAAAGCTCGATAAAAGGAATATCATAATGCTTAATGTTTTTGCGAGCGTGTATTTGCTCATCACGTAGCAGTATGGCATCGTCGCGGCGCTTGGCAAGCCCCATGAATAGTGATAAAAGGAATATCATGAGCAATAGCCAATAGGAGATGGGTATGTCATTGATTTCACCACCTGCCCATATGCGCAAAAGAAATCCGATGGCTATAATGGTAATATCCACTATTACCATGTGTTTAAGGGCAAAGGTGTAGAGAATATTCATTAAGAAATAAGCCCCTAAAATCATCAAGAAGTCAACATTGAGCGTAATTCCCAGAGAGGTGCCTGCAGCCAATAAAACCAAACCTATCATGATGGCTATTGGTTTATGTATTAAGCCGGAAGCAATAGGGCGTTTCGATTTCTCAGGATGGGCTTTGTCTTCTTCTGCATCGCCGATGTCATTAAAGACATAAACAGCACTGGCTACCAAGCTAAAGGATAGAAAAGCAAGGGGGTTGGAAACAAGTGTATCTGTTTCCATTATTCTCGCAGCAAAAAAAGCAGGAATAAAAACCACCAGGTTTTTAATCCAATGGTGGGGGCGTAGCAGTTTTATGATTTGCTTGGCTTGCAAAGTCTAAATCTATTCATGCAAAAATACATTTTAGATTAAATATCTGTTTGTAAGTGATATTTATGTTTTGACGCGTAAGAATTGTGTCAGTATATTTTGACAACGTGCACCCTATGGTTTTTACTTTGTGGGAGATGTAGCATATCACCAAGAAGGTAAAACACATGAAAACTAATCTGTTACCAGTATTATCAATGCCAGGGGGAAATATTCCTATAAAAGAAGTGGATGTTAGGGAGCAAAAATTGGCAATACTTTTTATAGCAATATATGTAATAGCCAACATAACTTATGGTTTGATGGCTAGTGCCCCTTGGGATGACGATTGTGTAACCAGGTTTTATAATACCAAAAAAGCAATCCAGGAGCCGCAAATGTTTTTTAGCCTATGGAACAGACCACTTTTTGTGATCCTGTTTTTTCCGATTGCCCAGATAGGGCCAACGGCTATGATGTTACAAATGATTACCATTACTGGATTGTCAGGTTACTTTCTCTATAAGGCAATGGTAGGGATGGGATTTAAACATCCTTCATTGGTGTTGCCCTTATTTTTTTTTCAAACTTACTTTTTCTCAGTATCAAGAAATAATTTGACTGAACCACTTGCTGTAGCTATTATTTGCCTTGGATTATATTGTCTAGTGAAGAAGAGGTATTTATGGTTTGCCATTACAGGCTCGCTATTACCACTTGCAAGGCTCGAGTTGAGTGTTCTTTTGGTTATTTGGGGTTTAATATTGGTGATAAAAGGGCAGTGGAAGTACTTGTGGGTATTAGCCTTACCCACCTTATTGGTCGACGTGATTGGTTCTTTTTATAAAGGTGGTGATATGCTATGGATGGTAAATGAAACATTTGGGAGGGAGGATGAAGAAAATAGGTATGGACATACCGATTTTTGGAGCTACTTTAGGAGGTACATTTTTGTAGCTGGACCTATTGTGTTCTATTTTCTGCTAATCGGACTTTTTGAACGGGTAAGTAGAATGAAAATAGACCTTTTTGTTTTCGGGCAATTTTTGTTAGGATTTATATTATATGTTGTTTTTTCCTGGAAGCTTAACATGGGCAATGCTGCCGGATTTTTAAGGAATCTTATTCCATTAACACCCTTGGTAGCTATAATAGCCTTATATGGACTTCATTCTTGGTTAAATACTCTCAAGTATTTAAAAATAGATAAAGAGAAAGAAAAGATAATCGGTACAGCATCAGAAGAAGTAATAAAGGTCAACCAATACCAAAGAAAGGGCAAACACAAAAAAATGAGCGAGGAACGAATAAGAAAAAAGAGGGAAAGGAAGCATGTCGAAGAGTTAAAAAAAGCAAAGAAGAAATATTTACTGGACTTCAGTAGAACGCTTTTATTTTCATTATGTACTGTGGCAATAGGCTTCATTTTTTATGCTACTTCAATAAAAATGCATCACAAATTAACTGGTGAAACAGATTATACTAACCCAATTGTTATGGCCTCTGTAGCTGGGGTATTGCTTTTGTTAACATTATTAAGAAGGTGGCTGGCAGATAGGCAATGGTTGGTCTACCTTTTAGGTGGAGTGTTATTGGTTGGTACAAGCTCATATACTATGATAACAGAACCTCCTGATGCACATTTAAGTCCTGAGCGAGAAGTGCTTGGACGATTAGCCAAGTTGTACTCTGATAGTTACCTTAGAATTAATAACCCTTTGTATGTAAACCATTTATGGTTTTTTTGGAGTTCAGGGCTTGATTACCCTTCGGCCGAATTTAGAGTATTGAATAAGGATAACATTGAGAGTGCTCCTAAAGGCTCAATTATGATATGGGAGAGCCATTACTCGGGTAGGATTTTTGGTGATGTGAATATTGAATATGTCGAGAATAATCCTGAGTTGGTAGAATTGTGCAGAATGTTAAGCAAGGATAACAAGTTTACGGTAGTAATGTTTCAAAAAGTGGATTCTACGGCTGATAAAAGCGTTTATGCTGAACGATTTATCAATACCTATCCTGATTTTGCCTACGGTTATTTTTCTAGGGCTAAACTTCATTTTGAAGATGAGCATTATGATAAAGCTTTGGCAGACTTGAACAAGGTTATTGAATTGGATACCAGTTTTGTGCATGTCTATTTTACCAAGGGCCTGATATTTCATAAAACCAGAGAGTATGAAAAAGCATCAAAATGTTTTCAGAGAGTTGCTGATGCTTTACCAAAATATTATCAAGCTAATTACAATGCCGGTATAACTCTTGCTGCTCAGAGAAAATATGAGATTGCTATCCCATATCTTGAGAGGGTAATAGAATACAAAAAGGACTACTGGAGTGCCTATGAGCAATTAGGGTTGGCTTATTTTAATCTAGGTAAATATGCTAGTGCAATAAAGTATTATAATGATATTGCAGCAGGGCTACCCAATAATGCTTTGAATTATTTTAACAGGGCTAATTGCTTGTTTAAGCAGCAACGTTACAAAGAAGCTATTGCAGATTATAATAGGAGTATTGAGCTACAACCTGACTATGCGCTAGCATATTTCAATAAGGCTTTGAGCCTGGGTTATCTCCAGCGTAAAGATGAGGCATGCAAGGCTCTGTTAAAATCCGCAAAACTTGGGTATGCTAAAGCTCTAGCTATGCACAATATCAATTGCAAACAGGCTAGTAAGAATTAAAAAGCCCTGCATGAATTTCATGCAGGGCTTAAGTGATTAACTTGCTTAATATCGTATTAGGCCAGTTTCACGTTGATTGCGTTGAGGCCTTTTTTTCCTTCTTTCAATTCATAAGTAACTTGGTCGTCTTGTCTGATTTGGTCAATCAAGCCAGTTACGTGTACAAAATACTCTTCGTTTGATTCAGAATCTTTAATAAAGCCAAATCCTTTAGTCTCGTTAAAGAATTTTACTGTTCCTTCTTTCATGTTTGTTGTTAAATGGTAAATAAATTAGGTTGCGAAGGTAATCTAATAATTGAAACTTAGGGCGATTTATTTGATTAAACCTGATAATTTAATCTCTGTTTAACCTATGATTGGTTGTTAAAAGTGGCTTATCCCTGCCACTTTATCTTTCTCATCCTAAGGTTTTGGGGGGTTATTTCAAGGTATTCATCATCCCTGATGTATTCCATGGCTTCCTCTAATGAGAACTTGATTCTTGGAGCAATTTTTACCCCGTCATCAGAACCTGAGGCACGCATGTTAGTGAGCTTTTTGCCTTTTATAACGTTTATTCCCAAGTCATTATCCCTGGTGTGTTCGCCAATTACCTGACCTATATAGACCTGGTCGTTAGGGTCAATGAAAAAGCGGCCCCTATCCTGAAGGCGGTCTATAGCATAAGCCAAAGCCTGGCCTTGCTCACTTGAAATAAGCGCGCCCTTGTCTTTGCTATTGATTTCGCCTTTGAAAGGTTCATAAGCCCTAAAGCGGTGTGTCATTACAGCTTCACCGGCGGTTGCTGTCAATATGCTGTTCCTCAAACCGATTAATCCGCGTGATGGGATATCAAACTCCAGGTGGGTAAGGTCACCCTTTGGTTCCATCACCAATAGGTCTCCTTTGCGTTGGGTAACCAGTTCAATGGCTTTACCAGAAAATTCTTCAGGTACGTCAATTACCAGAGTCTCATATGGCTCGCATTGGGAGCCGTTTATTTCTTTGATAATCACCTGAGGCTTACCCACTTGCAGTTCATACCCCTCGCGGCGCATGGTTTCAATTAAAACTGATAAGTGAAGCACCCCACGCCCAAATACATTGAATTTGTCCTCGGTATCAGTTTCCTGCACCCTTAGTGCCAGGTTTTTCTCGGTTTCTTTTATCAATCTGTCCCTCAAGTGGCGAGACGTAACGAATTTACCTTCCTTACCAAAAAATGGAGAAGTATTGATGGTGAACAACATGCTCATGGTTGGTTCGTCAATAGCTATCCTAGGCATTGGCTCAGGATTATTCAAATCGGTGATGGTATCGCCAATTTCAAAGTCATCCAGGCCAACCACAGCACAAATATCCCCACTGCGAACTTTACTTACCTTCTCACGGCCTAAACCCACAAATACGTAAAGCTCTTTTACCCTTACCTTTTTGTTTACACCGTCTTTCTTGCAAAGTATGTAGTCTTTATTCTCTTCCAAATCGCCACGGAAGACACGCCCAATAGCTATACGCCCCACGAAGCTGGTATAGTCCAATGAAGTGATTTGCATTTGTGGTGTACCCTCACGGTAAGGTGCTTCAGGGATTATTTCTAAGATGGTGTCTAGCAGGGTAGTGATGTTTTGAGTGGGTTGTTTCCAATCCTTGCTCATCCAGCCTTGCTTAGAAGAACCATAAACGGTAGTGAAGTCTAATTGGTCTTCAGTAGCGTCCAGGTTAAACATTAGCTCAAATACAGCGTCATGCACTTCGTCGGGTCGGCAATTCTCTTTGTCTACCTTATTAATCACTACCACAGGTTTTAAGCCCAATTCAATAGCTTTGCTCAATACAAAGCGGGTTTGTGGCATAGGCCCTTCGAATGCATCCACTAAAAGCAACACGCCATCAGCCATCTTGAGTACACGCTCTACTTCACCACCAAAGTCGGCGTGACCAGGGGTATCGATGATGTTTATCTTAACATCTTTGTAGTTAACAGAAACGTTTTTAGACAGGATGGTGATACCGCGCTCTCTCTCCAAGTCGTTATTATCCAGTATCAGTTCACCTGTTTCTTTACGGGCATCCAAGGTTTGACACTCGTGTATGATTTTGTCAACCAAAGTGGTTTTACCATGGTCAACGTGTGCTATAATGGCGATATTCCTGATGGATTGCATGCTTTCCTTTTAGTCCCTTTTAATTCAAGCGCGCAAAGGTAGGAATGTTTTGCAGGTAAAGTGATGCAGGTGGTCGAATTTATTTAATGGTAATATTGGGTGGGCTTGCCTTTTACACACCACTGTCTAACCTTCGTCTCGACTTTCCCCTCTTCCCGAAATTCTTCGGGACAGGCGAGAGGGGAGTGTGAGTGCTAGTGTGTTGGAAGAGATGTGTTTATGCAATCCATACTCAGGCCAACCCTGTTGTACCTATTTGCTACGGTAATTTCAGGAGTGCCGAATTCTTAAATACAGGACATATGGTTAATTGCTCAGGTTTGTGAAGTGAAGAAAGATATAGGAAACAGGCAAGATATTGAGTTATTGGTAGATGAATTCTACAAGAAGGTGGTGAAGGATGATTTGATAGGGCATTACTTTTTACTTTGTTATCGATGTTTCAATCTCACTATGATGTGTGTTGAAAAATGCATAGGTATCTGTGTAATAGATAGGAGAACTAATCATACCGCTCTGGCGGTCACAAGAAATAATATCACTAAAAATACGACCACATCATCTGAGGAGCTATACTCTAAAGTTTCTTTGACTAATGGTGTGAGGTTCAGAATCGATAACATCTTCCAACCGTGTTTTTTAATTGTGAGAAGATTGTTTATGCTTAGTAACTGCTTAGCTTATAGCGAAGTAAAAAAAGTGTAGAACAGTTACAGGTTAATGGAATAGTGTTTTCCAGAAGGTAACTTTAAGTAAAGTATCGATAAACAACCTAACTTTTAGTGTTTAATCTTGTTACAATCTTATTTTATCTACCGACTATGACAAAGATATTACATATTCTACTTATTGAACACGGAGTTTCATATCAGAAAATTATTGAAAAAGAGTTGCAGCGATTGTCTGTTGAGTATACTTTAACCTGTTTACACATAGGGAAAGAACACAGGAATATAGCAAATGTTAACACTGTTGATTGCATTTTGTACTGTTGTTTGCGGATTAATGATGATTGGGTAAGGCCTGATATCGATTTAACACAATTTCAAGGCGGGATACCCTTTATTGTGATAACAAAAGCCATAACGAGTAATATACCAGCATCATTGCTGAGACAGGGCGTTCATGATTGTTTGTTGAAAGATAACTTATGGCGCTTACCTCTGGTTATTGAAGAACAAGTGGCATTAGCTAAAATGAGGGCCGACACCAAACAGCATGAGCTTTTTTTGCGGGAAGCCAAAATGACAAAAGCCAGGCTTGAATTGTTTTTGAATAACACAACCTATATGATATCTATCCACTCATCTGATGGGTCGTATGTCTATGTATCACCAGCATGCAGGGTTATTGTTGGATATGAGCCAGAAGAATTAATCGGAACTTCGGGGTATGCCTATTTACATCCTGATGAAATAGAAATGATTACCCAACTCCATCAGGAGATTTTTACTACCAGACAGGATATATGCTTTACCCACAAGTTGAAAAGAAAAGACAATACCTATATTTGGGTGGAGTCAGTAGTTCAATTGCACATAGATGATGCCACTGATGAAATCATCGAAGTAATGGTAACAATTAGGGATATTACTGAACTGAAAAAAGCCCAGGATGCACTCTCTGTGACACTATCCGGTTTAGAAAAGCAAGTTGCTCAAAGGACTAAGGAGCTTTCAAAAGCCAATAGGTTATTGAAAAAGAAAATAATAGAGCACGAAGCTTCGTTGGTGAAACTTGACCGGTTAAATACAGATATTTTGGACAGTATTGCGTATGCAAAGCGACTACAGGATGCGGCTTTACCCGATACGAGAACCCTTGAGCAGAGCTTTACCAGTTTCTTTATTTTCAACAAGCCTAAGCACATTGTAAGTGGCGATTTTTACTGGTTTTATCAAGCACAACAGAAAATTTCGATAGTGTGTGCAGATTCTACGGGTCATGGTGTGCCAGGAGCATTTATGAGCCTGATGGGTATCGATATATTCAATAGGTTGATTATTGATAAAGGGCAGCAGTATCCTTCAACGGTTTTAAAACTGTCGGATTTGGATCTCATAAACATGCTGAAGAACAGTCGGACAGACCACGTGGCAGATGGTATTGACCTGGCTTATTGCCTTATTGACCTTGAAGAAAGAACCATTTCTTTTGCCGGCGCTATGAACCCAATAGTATTGATAGGACAGGATGGTATGAATATTTATCGTGGCAGTCGGTTTGCACTGGGTGATTATATGGATGTAGCCAAAAAGCAGTTTGAAACGATTGAATTGACCTATAATTCAGGTGATATGCTCTATATGTTTTCCGATGGATATCAGGACCAGTTTGGTGGACCTAAAAACAAAAAATTTACTCCTGGGCGGTTGTATAACATGCTCAAAGAGATATATCCGCTTTCTGCTGATGAGCAAAAAAAATATCTCGAAAAAGTTCATAATGAATGGAAAGGCACAGAACATCAAGTTGATGATATCCTTGTACTCGGACTTCGTCTGGGGTAGTGGCATATGATAAAAGCACCATTTTACGTAAAATGGTGCTTTTAAACCATCAACTTTGCAGTATCCCTATCCCTCATCCAAAAAAGAACAATACCCTTCTTTGGTAATAACCAAATGGTCGAGCAATCTTAAATTCTTATACTTTCTTGACTAAAAAGTAAGCAAAAAGTCAAGGCTGCCTATAATTGTCTTGAAATACAGCATATCACCATCCACGGATGTCTTGCAAGCCATCCACTAAAGTGGACTTTTGGCAATCTATCCTTCGGCCCGCCCTGCCAGGCATATTTGCTGCGATAATTTTAGGAATGCCGAATTTTTAAATACAGGACATATGGTTAATTGCTTAGGTTTGTGAAGTGAAGAAAGACATAGCAAACAGGCAGGACATTGAGTTATTGGTGGATGAATTCTACAAAAAGGTGGTGAAGGATGATGTGATTGGGTATTTTTTCAACGAGGTAGTGAAGCTGGATTGGGAGAAGCATATCCCGATTATGTATAACTTTTGGGAAACTACTTTACTACATGTGCCTAAGTATAAGGGTAACCCTATGCAAGTGCATATAGCTCTTGATGAGAAAGCTACTATTGAGGAAAAGCATTTTGAAAGGTGGTTGTGGCTTTTTACTCAAACAACTGATGGGTTATTTGAAGGGGAGAAGGCAGAATTGGCAAAAACCAGGGCAGAATCAATCGCTACCTTGATAAAAATAAAGTTGGTGAATAGGAGGGAAGTGTAGTATGTACTTTACTGGAAATTGGGTGTACAGTACCTTGAGTGAGTGCTTAACAAAGTTTTATCGAAACCCTCGAGGGACTCACGGAAAATCTTAGTCGTTGAATAACATTGTGTATTTTGAGTGATTTATGAGTAAAAAAGACTTGATATTATTACATGGCGCCATTGGTGATGAAAGGCAGTTATTGCCCTTAAAAGCTATATTGCAACAGGATTTTAATGTTTACACAATGAACTTTTCTGGTCATGGTGGCAGGGCTTATAAGGCTGATTTTAATATTGATACTTTCACCAACGATGTGCTGGAATTGATGGATGGGCTTGGCTTGCAGAATGCTTGTTTCTTTGGCTACAGTATGGGTGGATATGTAGTGCTCAATCTTATCAAGCAACACCCAGAAAGGGTTATCAAGTTATTTACTTTGGCTACTAAGCTGCACTGGACGCCTGATTCAGCGGCTAGGGAATTGAGAAATCTTAACCCAGAAAAGATAGAAGAGAAAGTGCCGAAGTTTGCCGAAGTACTTAAAAAGCGGCATGCTCCCAATGACTGGAAAGAGCATTTATCAAAAACGGGTGGGCTAATTAATGACTTGGGTAATGGTTTTGGCCTTAGTGATAAGGATTTTGAGAAAATTCAGGTGCCTGTTACCATAGGCGTGGGTACTGGGGATGTTCTTGTTTCTCTTGAAGAATCAGAACATGTAGTAAGGCTATTACCCAATGGGGAGTTGAAAGTGTTTGAAGGTTTTAAACACCCCATTGAGCAAATTGACAATGAAGTCCTTTGCTCGGCAATGACCAGTTTTTTTCTTGACTAGCTTATTCTGTTCTGGGATTCAGTTTGCTGGCTGTCCAGCTGCCTTTGCGCAAGAATACCGGGAATTCATCTAGTGGAACTGATAAGGTTATGGTTTGTCCACCCTGGAATTCTTCAGACTTATCAAATAGGTAAACCCAGTCATGCCCTGCTGGGAAGCTCACTGTGATAGTAGTTCCGGATTGCAGGAATGGAGTAACGAAAATATCTGGACCTAGCATATAGCTGTAGTCTGTTTTACTTTCAAACTCCATGAGTGAGCGGCCTTCGGCAAAATACTTTTCACTATATTTCATAAAGTAGTGCAATAGGTCATCATGTAGGAATACAAACTTTCGGTAGATATCCGTTGTTTCCTGGTCAAACATCCACGGGCGATGCTCGCCACCGCCACCATTTTCCATGATGGGGCAAAAGGCACCAAGTTGCGCCCAGCGAATAAATACATCTTTGGCACGGCCTTGCGGATAATTGTCATCTTCACGGTATCCACCAATATCTGAACCAAAAGAAAGATAGCCGTAGTCTGAAGACCAATACATATTATTTAGAGCGGCCTGTAAGCCTACAAAGTCAGCATCTTGGTCGCCAACCCATGCAGCCCAGGTAATGTCAATAGGCGAGAATGCAAAAGTATTGCCACCTGCATCTTGTATGTCGTAGTTATCAATAGGGCGTGCTGTTAATACCCTATCTTTCCCAAGTCTTTCACGAGTGTATTCATGAAAAATCCGGTAGTAAGCATGAGAATACTCCAACCTGCTTACGTTCTCGCCTTTGCCTGGTGAGTAGGGGGCTAGCACCTGATAATAATCAGTTCCATCACATTTCCAACCGTCTATGCCCATATCCAACGTTTTGTCCATCAGGCTTTTCCACCAAGCTACGGCATCTGGGTTCCACCAGTCAATGAGGCTCCCGTCGCCTTTCCACCATGAGACTACAGCAGGATTGTTACTGGCCGGTATCAATTTCATAAAATATCCTTGTTGTTTAGCATAATCATATAAAGGCTGAGTATCCTCATTGATAACTCCTGTAATCCACATAAACACTTTCACATTTTTTGAGTGCATATAGTCTATCATACCCTGTGCATCGGGGTAAAGGTTATTGTCCCACTCAAAAGTGTTGTAACCCGTTTCCCATGGGCTATCAATTATAATGGCACCCACAGGAATATCATGAGCCAGGTAGTCATCCACTAAAGCCTGGGCGCTTTGCTGAGTGCTTTCATCTTCCCACACCCAATGTGAAAAAACCCAGGAGGGCCACTCCAAATTATAGGTAAGTGGAGGGATGGTATCCAGGGTGTCAATAGAATTATTGTCCTCTGGGCATTCTTCTTTCTTACAACTTGAGCTGAATAAAATGCCTACTGATATTGATATTGTGAGTAATGCAGGAACTAATCTTAGTGCTTTCATGAAAGCAATATTACGAAAAGGTTTTGATTAGTTGAAAACCGATAAAATCGGCAATCAATAGATGCTGAAGCTCAATATTTTACCATCGTTTGCGGCTATGTAAACCTTGCTATCAGCAAAGGACAGGTCATTTAGATGGGCATCTATATCAGTTTCCAATAGAGTCCAGGTGTTTCCTGCATCCATGGTACGCATGATAAGGCCATATTGCCCAATGGCATAACCAGTGTTGCTATCATAAAACCCTAGCTGATGGAATGCTCTTCTTTTACCAAATGCTGTATTTGCAGAGAGAATTGTTTTCCAGCTATTTCCGCCATTGGTGGTTTTGTAGATACCCCCTTTATTGCCTATAGCTACAACTTCATTGGCTGATAGCATAGCAACTCCTGTAAAATAATCACCATCAAAATCCATACGCCCAAAGTGTTGTCCGGCATTAGTTGTTTTGCCCAAATAACCATATCCTCCTATAAAACCCATTTCACTATTTAAATAGCTCAAGCTATTTAGCTCATAGTTTGTGGTATCAAAACTCCAACTGGTTCCCAAATCTTCTGAACGGTAAATATTGCCAACCTGATAATTTTCACCTGATACAAAAGCTATTATTGAATCACCCAGATACTGTATCTGCTTAATACCAGGCCTATTCTCTTCATGGAAGGCTAGCTCATTGCTCTCAAACCAATGTGTAGTCCACGTTTGGCCAGCATCCGTTGTTTTGCTTAGGCGAACAAAATCACTTCCTATCCAGCCAATGCTATCATTCATAAAATGAATGGTATATGCACAAAGTTCATCTTCCAATACCGTCTTTGCCCATGTTTGGCCCCCATCCATTGTCTTGAATGCAAAACCATATTCATTTCTTTGACCGCCCACTACATAACCCACACTACCATTCCTGAAATCAATGCCATACAAATTGGTATTTCCGTCTACTTGCAATACTTCGGGAGTAATTTCAACTCGTTTGTACTTTTTGCAAGAAAGCAAGGTCAGACTCAATAGAATATATATCCCGGTGCTTTTCATCAGGGGATAAAATTAGTCAATCACAGAGAATACAATTATGTTAATTTAATGTTAACTAATTATTATCTTAGTCAGCTATTCCTCTATTTATGAAATACTTATACGTTGCACTATGTTTGCTTTTGCCTGCTTTATGCTTTGGCCAAAGCTCAATTTTTATTAGAAATAGCACTTGGCAAGAGTTTGATGTTGAGGTCACTCAGTATGGTACTCATGCCATGGCACAAAATGAATGGTCAGTACCAGATACCATAGCTCGCATATGGCTTGAAGATGCAGATGAAGTTTTTCAAGTGACCAGAGATACCAGTACCATTCCATTGGGGGATACTATATATTTTGATATCGCACTGCAGGGAGGCATAGACACCCTTTCTGTTAAATTAAGGTTGATAGGCGTATCAGGAGGAAGTGAGCTTGACTACTCGGTTGCTGGTGCAGGCTTTTCCGAGCCTTGGTTTGACGACGGTAATTTTCATGAAGTACAAACCAACCTGGCTGGAAAGAGTGTGGTTATCAAATTTACTCCAAACAATAATGATAATAACTACAGCAGGGATATAACTTTTGCCATTCATGATTTACCCATATATGAAATTAATCAGGCAGATTATGACAATCCCAACATACTGAATGTAATGGCTTACAATATCCAAATGTTACCATTTGGGGTGGTGGGGTTGCCCCAGGCGAGTTTGAGGGCAGAACTATTTCCAGCCCAAATTTCACCTTATCAAGATGTAGTGATATTTGCGGAAGTTTTTGACGACTCGCCTAGAGAAGATGAACTTGAGCCGGCTATGGAAGCGGCGGGCTTTCCCTATAAAACCACGATACTAAACGACCCGGGAGGTGGGCTTTTGCCTTGGAACGGTGGTGTAATGATATTTAGCAGGTGGCCCATTGAAGCCAGTGACGAATATGATTTTGAGCTATGCGGCCCCAATGCACAGGATTGTTTGGCTAATAAGGGCATCAAGTATGCCAAGATAAACAAGATGGGCAAGAGGTATCATGTGTTTGGCACACATATGGATGCTGGCAGCGGACAAGAAGATTACGATGCTAAATTGTCGCAAATTGGGGAGATGAGACGTTTTATTGCTGAGCAGAACATACCTGATGGGGAGCCAGCCGTGTTTGGGGGCGATTTTAATATAGCACCGATTGATGATGATAGCTTGTACTTCAATTTTTTAGACTCACTATCTCCTGTTATTCCACACCCGATTGGGTTACCTGAGTCAACTTTCAGTGACAACTTTGGGAATATTATCGACCATGTGTGGGGCGATAGCCGTTCATTACTGCCTTTGCATGCTACCAATGAAGTAATTACACCTAGAAGCTTGCATGATGATATGTGGGATTTATATGAGTTTAGCGACCATCGTTGTGTGCTAGGTAGGTTTGTTTATCCTGATATAACTTCAAATGGAAAAGATACGGTGCTTTGCCCTGGCGAAGATTTGGATTTATCAATCACAACTAATCATGCAGTTACTTATCAATGGCTTAAAAATGGAGTGGAAATACATGGAGCTACTTCAGCTGTATTTTCCTTACAAAATGTGGTTGAAAGCGATTCAGGGCGCTATGAGTGTAGGGTGGGGTATGATGTGACTTATGGCGATACAGCTGGCCCCTTAATACCTTTGCTTTACCCTTATGGTGTTGATAATAAGCAAGCAGTTTTAACGTATGACATGGGGCTTATAGATGTTGATTCTGTGCTTTGCAAAGTGGGTGTTGTAGAGCACCGGCAACTCGCAATAGAGGTTTATCCCAATCCAAACAATGGGAATTTTTATGTCTCAATTGACCCTTCTGTCAATCTGCAAGATGCCATTATGGAAGTTTGTGATGTATTGGGTAAACCCGTATTGAGCAGAAAAATGACAAGTGCAAAACAAATTGTCAATTTAGGTGTCCTACCTAAGGGTGTGTATGTTGTATCTGTTTATACCGCGGATAGGGCACAACGACAATGTATAATATTAGAGTAATGACACTTGAAAATGAAAAACTGTCTGAATTAACATTCAGCCCGTTTTGATGAAAGGCTGTTTTATACTACTCCACACCTCTATCTACTTCATTTTCTATTGGAGGTATCGTTCTCAGGTATGCAAATATTGCTGAAGCCTCATATTCGGTTAATTCAGGATAAGGCATCATTGGGTAACGTAATGCTGGTTCTCCTTCAACTAAGCCGTGCCTAACAGCATTCACAAATCGCTGCTCCGTCCAGTTGCCGACACCTGTTTTATGAGGCGTCAGGTTTGAGGATACCACTTGGTTGCCTTCTAAGTCTTTTAGAGACTGATTGCCGCCACCCATGTAGCCGAGTGATTTTTCAGGTTCCATCATATTCATTTTCTCAAAGCTGGCACTGTGGCACCCAAAGCAATCAAGGCTTTGAACATAGTATTTGCCTATCGCTACCTTATCATTTGTGTCAGGCTGGGGAATAGTTTTTTCAGGCAACGGCAATGGTTTAAATGCCACCGTGCATAAAAACTTGGCTAAGAAACTTGGTTTACAAGGTTGGTCTGCCACCGCCTGTGGTGCTACCAATGGGTCATCCGATTTCAGGAATGCTATAATCGCGTCAATGTCTTCGTCCGACATGTGTGGCAATTTAACCATCCAGGGTGGAGTGTATCTGCCATCTGGCAATATACCAGTACGAAGAAGGTAAAGTAATTCACCTTCAGTCCAGTCACCAATTCCATGCTCTTTGTCTTGTGTGATGTTTGATGAATAGAGATAACCAAACTCAGGAGCGTCATTCATATGTTGCCCAGTCAGCAGGCCAGTTTCGGGATTTTTATGACAATGAACACATAGCATTGAGGCCAGTTTTTTACCTCTTTCAACTTTTTCTGGTGTTATTTCCACATGGTATTTGGGTATTTCTACATCATAGCTGGGGATGCCGCGTACACTAATAAAGAGCGCACCACCGCCAACAACAAGTAAAACTACAAGGAATAGGATTCCTAGAATTTTTAGGACCTTTTTCATAAATTGGTTGGTTTGGGGGTTTATGGTCTAGCTAATGTAACAGGATTATTTCATACCTGCAAATCAGTCGTGACGTTAGCTAAATCAAATATTATTCTTCACCATAAACCTGGTCAAGAAACCAGCGTTCGTTTTGAAGGATAATGCGAAGAACACTGTTTTTCATGCTGGCGTCCATTTTTTTGAATAAGGTGTGCCCATTTTGTAGAATACCAATACCCAGGTTTATTCCATCAATATCCTCTTTTGGATAGGTGCCTGGTCGGGCTTCCATGCTGCGCGTAACATCTTTTAGTATATTGATGGTTTTCCTTAGCAATAAGGTATCAGAAAGTGACATGAAAAGCTTTTCGACATCCTGAATAAACCTCTCTGCTTCATCCCTTGAAATACCTTTCAGGCATTCAATAAATTGCTCGTCAGTAAGTGGTTCTGTATACCCTAGTTCTTTGCATGAAGCCAGCATTTTATGTTCAAACTTTTTGGCATCCATGTAAGCGTGCAATGTGTTGAAACCCGCTTTTAAAGCAGATGGAAATTGGGCTCCAAACTTGAAGATGGCAGCAGCCATATTGCCTAATAACCCCCAAATTTTTATAGGGTCGGTGATGTAGCGCTTTAGGCTGTCAAAAGCCCTGTCTACTTGTTCCCGCTCATGTGAGGGCGGGTACATGTTTTGCATGAAGAACTCCTGTACTTCCTTAATCATTTCAGGGCCAATGCTTGAAGGTAAGCCGAAACGCTCATCAATGTCGGTGTGGTTATACCTCTGTCCGAGTATTTCCCGATACTTATCTATCAGGTGGTTAGTAAGTTGGCGGTCGTCAGTTTGGTTTTCCATGCTTTAGGTTGGCAAATTTACTTTTATTCAGGCTTTCACTCGCTTAATTATTAAATTTGGGGCAAAACTTTGTAATGACCGAAGACAAACATGTTGAAATTGCCCGCCTTCAGCAGGAGATTGGTAATTATATCGGGATGGGGCAAAACAGCCTCATTTTTGAGTTCAAGGAAGGAAAGAAGAAGGCTAAATTAAACCTGATTACAGTAAATCCACGTCATAGTCAATCATTTTTATTTCATACTGAGGAAGGTTTGGATAAAATTGATGCATTGAAAAAGATGCTGGATTATGTGAAGAACTACAAAGAACGTGAAAGCTCATTCACCATACAATGGACCTTAAAGGGAGAAAATGAATTACACACTTCTTATTTCAGCGCCAGGAATATATTGGATGCCATTGATAAGCTCTACTATGGGCGCGACCCCAACTCAGTTACTGTATTCAGTGTAATGTTGAATCCAATGACTTAATGCTGGGTTAACACATGCACGGCAGTAATTCATTTTATTTGTCTAAAACTTACCACGTGAATAAATCCCTTCTTTTTCTAGCCTTGTGCATTCCAGCTTCTATCTTGGCACAAGACCAAATTATCGTTGAAGTAACCCACAATTCAGTTGACCCTCTTTACTCCAGCCTTTGGGAAAAGAAAGAAGTAATACGCGACGATTTTGTGCTGAATGAGAAGCTGCTAGACATGTTTCATGTATGGGAAACAGACTCCATCCTGAAAAAGAAAAGAGAACGCCACAGGGTATTCGGAGCGGCTATCATTCCGCTATTTGGGTTCTATTGGTCTCCGATTACTAAGCGTAAAGAAAAATATGTTGGAACGGTAAAAGGAGAAGCTCGTGTACCAGGAGAAGAACGCTTTACTGAATACGATGTGAACTTCAATATGGTGCCCCACTTGCCAAGATATATTGCTTTAGCTTATGTAGGGCATATTGAGGAGAAACGCAGGGATAGACATAAAACTGAGCAAAAAGTGAATAGGCCACCATTTACTTACCCCAATTCACCTAAAGACTTGGAGAGATTGCACCTGCACAATGAGTGCACACCTTCTGTGGAACACCGTAAGCTATTAGATAGCCTTTTCTATCCTACTATTAGACCCAATAACCTTAAGGACCATCCCAATTTTGGTGAAGAAGGGGTTACCTTGGGTATGTATGGGGCTTTTGTTTCTGACTGTAATCACAATTGCCATCCAGAGATACACCCTTACGAGTGGCTTTGGTGGATGGACTTAAACCCTAAAAAGGAGCACAAACCCAATGAAATTGCTTTCTATATTGGCCTGTTGCGTGATGTGAGCAATAGAATGAGGCATTGGTCTTCAGCCCCAAGAACAGGCTTGATGTCCGTCCCATTTTCTTTTCCTGCTGATGCCAATAGTTATGAAATTAGCCTGGAGCATTTAGTAACCGATATTTTCTATCCAGAAGTATTATCTGAGAAAATAGAAGCTGCTGCAAGTGCTTATAATCTCAACTTTACGGAAAAAGTGATTAACCTGAATGGCATAAGTAAATCCATCACTTTTAAAAATGAGGAGAAGATAAATCACGAGGGCATCAAGTGGTGGGTGTCTGACGTAGTCTTAGACGAAGCTCAAAACCTTGTAACGGGTAAATTGAATTTCGTGATGTCAGTTAGAAATTTGTACACAGCAAGGGTGGCATTTTCCTATGAGTAATCGTCCAAATTTTATTACCTGTTAACAAAAATCAAAAGGCATTAACAAATTTTAACGACGGGCGGTAGAAACCTCCTTGTAAGGTTTTTTATCTGTTTACTATTTTTGCCCTCGTTGTTCCAAAAAAACCAACAGAAAATGGATATAAAGGAGATAAACGAAAAAATTCAAAAAGAGAGCGAATTTGTCGATTTGCTTAATCTTGAGTTAGATAAAGTGATTATAGGCCAGAAGTACATGGTAGAGCGCCTTTTGGTTGGCCTCTTGTCAAATGGGCATATCCTTCTGGAAGGTGTTCCAGGTTTGGCCAAAACGTTGGCCATCAAGTCGCTATCAGATTGTATTCATGCTGATTTTAGTAGAATACAGTTTACACCAGACTTACTGCCAGCTGACTTGGTAGGTACACAGATATACAATCAAAAGACACATGAGTTTACTGTAAGGCAAGGGCCTATATTTGCCAACTTCGTTTTGGCTGATGAGATTAACCGTGCTCCCGCCAAGGTGCAAAGTGCCTTGCTCGAAGCTATGCAAGAAAGACAGGTGACTATCGGTGACAAAACCTTTAAGCTGCCTGAGCCGTTCCTTGTACTGGCAACACAAAATCCCATTGAGCAAGAGGGTACCTATCCATTACCTGAAGCACAGGTTGACCGTTTTCTACTGAAAGTAGTAATTGGCTACCCCAAGAAAGAGGAGGAGCAAAAAATCATCCGTTTGAACGTGGAAGGTGAATTCCCAAAAATTGAAAAGATTATCCAGCCGGAGGTAATCCTTAATGCCCGCAAAGCGGTGCGTGAAGTATACATGGATGAGAAAATTGAAAAGTATATTATAGACATAGTATTTGCCACCCGTTTCCCAGGTGAGTACAAATTGGATAAACTGGTTCCATTGATTGGTTTTGGTGGTTCACCCAGGGCAAGTATAAGCTTGGCAATGGCTTCTAAGGCTTATGCATTCATTACGCGCCGGGGCTATGTCATTCCTGAGGATGTAAGGGCGGTTTGCTATGATGTGCTCCGCCATAGGATTGGCATCACTTATGAAGCTGAGGCTGAAAATGTAACCAGTGAGGACATCATCAGCGAGATACTGAATGCAGTTGAGGTGCCTTAAGAGGGCATCCATAACCGCATTATATAGTCTTGAAAGACTTTCAGAAATTGTTAAAAGCACTTTATTGATAGAAGCGTGGAAACATCTGAATTATTAAAAAAAGTAAGGAAGATAGAGATAAAGACCCGCGGATTATCTAACCAGATATTCTCAGGGGAATATCATAGTGCTTTTAAAGGCCGTGGTATGGCTTTCAGTGAGGTGCGTGAATACCAGTTTGGTGATGACATCCGGACTATTGACTGGAACGTAACCGCGCGCTTTGATGCTCCATATGTTAAGATATTTGAGGAGGAAAGGGAACTTACTGTTATCCTATTGGTGGACGTGAGTGGTTCTCGCGACTTTGGCTCGAGAGAGAAATTGAAGCAAGAGTTGATTACCGAGTTATGTGCTGTATTATCTTTTTCAGCCATCCAAAATAATGACAAGATTGGAGTTATCTTTTTCAGTGACCAGGTGGAGAAGTTTATTCCGCCCAAGAAAGGCAAAAGTCATATACTTCGAATTATCAGGGAGTTGATAAACTTTCAGCCAGCACATAAGCAGACCAATATTGGAGAAGCGTTGCGCTTCTTTACTGGCGCAATTAAAAAGAAAAGTATCGCTTTTCTTATTTCAGATTTTATGGCTGATAAATATGAAGATGCCCTCAAGATTGCCAGCAAGAAACACGATGTAGTGGGCATTAGGATACATGATAAAAGAGAGAAGGAATTACCGGCGATGGGTTTGGTGCAATTTAGGGATGCAGAGACAGGTGAGTTACGCTGGATTGATACCTCAAGCGAAGAGGTAAGAAAAACATACAAGATTGCAGCCCTTGAACGGGAAGCGAAAACTACAGAAAGGCTTCGTCGAGCTGGTGTTGATTTTTGTAACATCGCTACTGACGAGTCTTATGTGGGGCCATTAATCAACCTGTTTAAAAGACGGTAGCAGTTGTGAAGTGCTTTATCAAAATATCATTCCTTGCTATTGGCTTATTGGCCAGCATAACAGGATATTCCCAAGGCTCGGTAAAGGTTACTGCAACATTAGACACTAATTTCATCCTTATTGGTGACCAAATCAACCTGTTGCTGGAAGTGACCAATACTACCAAGAATGAGGTTGAATTTCCTTTAATCCTTGACACCATAATTGAGGGCGTGGAGGTCTTTGAAAAATCAGGCATCGATACTATTACAAAGGAGGGCTATGACACAGTTGTCTATCGCCAAAATTTGGTGATTACTTCATTCGACTCAGGCTTTTATGCAATGTCACCTTTTCGGTTCTTGATAAACGGTGATACAGCCAATTATGCAGAGACAGAACCTCTTTTGCTGGAGGTACAGACTATCCCAGTAAAAATAGAAGAGGATATTAAGGATATCAAAGACCCATTGTCTGTTCCATTTGATTGGTTTGAGGTAGTTAAGTATGTTGGGGTAGGGCTGTTTCTCATCATTCTGCTGGGCATTATCTTGTTTTTCATTTTATCAAAGAAAAAGCCTACGGAGATTGTAAGCGGCTTTACCCAGCGTAAGCCTTTGCCACCACACGAGATAGCCCTGGCTAAATTACAAACATTGAAGGATAAGAAACTATGGCAGCATGGCCGCGTTAAAGAATATCACAGCGAAATATCAGAGATATTGAGAGAATACCTAGAGGCGAGGCTTGGTTTCAATGCGATGGAGCAAGTGACCGATGAAATAATGAGTGAATTGGAAACAAGGGTAAATGAAGACGTACAGCGTAAGTCGAAAACGATACTGCAACTATCAGACCTTGCCAAGTTTGCCAAGTTTGAACCCTTGCCAGATGAAAACGAACAGAGCATGGATTTTGCTGTGGATATAGTGAATTCCATTAAGCCTGTTGAATTGCCTGAAGAGAAAAAGAAGCAAGAGTGATGTTGAACAACATAGAATTTGCACAACCGTATTTCTTCTATGCGCTACTGGCCATACCACTGATAGTA
>JANQJC010000011.1 GCA_028281825.1 Flavobacteriales bacterium | reverse complement strand
AAAAAGTTTAGTGAATTGAACCAAAAAAGTTTTTTTTAAAACAAGCCATATATATACTCTCCAGCCTCAATAAAAATCAGGACAATAATTACGGCTGAGTATATCAACTTGATAAAAGTTCCTACTATGAAGCCTGTAAGTGCTCCAGTGCCTGATTTTATAGCAGTTTTAATATTATTACCAGCTGCTAAATCACCTACAATGGTTCCTAAAAATGGCCCCAGGATAATGCCTACTGGAGGAAAAAAGAAAATACCAATTAATAACCCAATGATACCCCCTAGTATACCTTGTCTGGTAGAGCCGAACTTCTTCGCTCCAAATATTGGTATGTAATAGTCGAGTATTGTTATTAATAAAGCAAATACGAGTGTTATTATTAAGGCCTTTCCAGAAATGTCGCTGTCTGGCCTAAAATAGAGTACCAGATATCCTACCCAGCTAGCAATGGGTCCAGGAATTACGGGAGCTACTGCGCCAATAATACCAAATCCACCCAATATTACAGCTAAGAATATCAGAAATGGCTCCATGACTAGATTTCCTTAGGCATTATAAGCGCTAAAATCAGGTATAATATCAATCCACTGCCATAAACTACAAGAGCTACCACAAATATTATTCTAATGATAGTTGGGTCTATATCCAGGTATTCTCCCAACCCTTCACATACTCCAAGAAACTTCCCTTCTTTTCTTACAAGTCTTCTACTCATTTTTATCGGTTTTAGTTGTTCAAATATACAATTCACCTAACTTTGCGACAACGAAACTTAATGAGATTTATCATTCTTTAACATGTTACTTATTCTTCTTATAAGTTATCTTTCATCGCTATACCCCCTTCCGCCAGAGGATAATTTATGGCTGCTGGATTATCATAAAGCTATTGAAGTGGCTCAAAGCAAAGACAGACCTATCATGATGGTCTTTACTGGTTCAGACTGGTGTAAGAATTGTATCGCTCTTGAGAAAGAAGTGTTTCAGGACAATGCTTTCATAGAATATGCCAATGAGAACTTAGTGCTACTCAGGGTCGACTTTCCCCGTTCTAAAAAGGATTACAAGTATAAGATGGATGAAGAAACCAAATCCAAACTAGCTGAAAAGTATAACCCTCAAGGTACATTCCCCTTTATTGTCTTGATCTCTCAGGATGAAGCATCGATTGCCTCGAGTGGATACCGAAAAGGTGGGTGGCAATCATACCAAGACTTTCTTGTAAATCACCTTCCCAAACCATAGACAGCCTTTTTCGACCTTTCTATTTGCGCTGGTGATTGTTAAATCTTAATTTTCGGCCACATTAATTGTGATGCGTTTATTACTGATTTTTCTCTTGTTTCCTTTACTAGCTATGGGCCAAAACTCAGTTAGGGTTAGTATAGGGACCAAAGCTGGTATGGGTTGGTGGATATATAACCAAGGTCAATTTGATGGTGATACAAGTGGTTTTGTTGGCTATAGGAGAAGTCACGCATCTGTCGCTTTAGGTTATTCAATAGATGTGAGCTATGTTTTCAAAAAGGTAAGCATTGGAGCTCATTTTGGCTATGGTCAGTTTTTTGATAAAAAGCTTTTCGATTCTAAGTACTCCATCTTCAACCTCATTGCGGATACTGTCTCTAATGGCATCGTAGCAACTTACCAACCAGGTTTATGCATTGAATATTACTTCATTAAGAATCAAAAATTTGAATGGGCACCACACCTGGAGCTAGGCTACCTCGGTATCAACACGACCCATCCAGATAAGGATAATTTTGGCTTTCAGGGTTATTTAAATATTGGCTTTATGCATCGCTGGTGGTTCAAAAAAAATTGGGGGCTTTCCTTTATGCCTATTTATAACAGAAGTCTGATTTTACCTAAGAAGCCTATTGCGAAAGGAGAAAAGCATGACATTTTTTCGTTTACAGCGGGATTTGTCCTTCATTATAGGTTTTTAAACAAAAAAGAGGTGGAGAAAGATGAGTAGGCTCATATTATTCATACTACTACTCCCCTTCTCTGTTTTGGCTCAGCAGAAACTCTATGATAGAGAGTTGCTATTAATGGGAACAACTTTTCAAATATCAGTCACGGCAAATAATGAGCATGCCGCCAATAAAGCGATTGATGCTGCTATTAATGAGATACAACGAATTGAAAACCTGATATCTGCATGGAAAGACAGTTCAGAAACAAGCAGAATAAATAGAAACGCGGGTATAAAACCTGTAAAAGTATCACCAGAATTATACGGACTAATCTCAAGATGCATTAAAATATCAGAGTTGACCGATGGAGCTTTTGACATTACTTTTGGCGGGGTTGGCTCACTCTACACTTTCGACCACGAGGAACATACTCTACCTAAAGATAGCCTTATAAAGGAATATCTGAGCAAAGTAGGATATCAAGGTATTATACTGGATGATGATAAAAGAACCGTTTATCTCAAACAAAAAGGGATGGAAATAGGCTTTGGTTCCATTGGAAAGGGTTATGCTGCCAATCGTGCGAAGCATCTACTTCAATCAAACCTGAGCTTTAATAATGGAGTAGTAAATGCTTCTGGGGATCTTAATGCCTGGGGCAAAAATATTGATAAACCATGGAGCATAGGTATTGCCAATCCTGAAAACCACCAGGAAATAATTGCATGGCTTGAAGCACACAATAATGCAATTGTGACTTCAGGCGATTATGAGAAATATTTCACCAACAATGGAAAGAGATATTCACACATAATCAACCCCAAAACAGGCTATCCTGCTACTGGATTAAAAAGTGTAACCATAATAACGCGGGATGCTGAAATCGCGGATGCGCTTGCCACATCTGTATTTGTGCTTGGTGAAAAAGAAGGCATGAAATTAATTGAACAATTAAATGGTATTGAGTGCCTGCTAATAGATGATGAGAATAACGTTCTTACTTCAAAAGGGCTAAAAATAGATATTGAAAAATGAAAATTGTAAAGCAAGTTTTATTGGTAATTACTATGTCTTCCCTCCTATTTTCAGCTTGTACAGCTGTAAAACCATATGAAAAAGCGTTTATCAACGATGAAGAAATGGGACTAAACCCGAGGAAAGAAGAAATATTTGAAATAAACTCAGAAACCTATCGTGAGGGAGCGTCAGGCGGCATGGGTTCAAAAGCAGGCGGTGGATGCGGATGTTACTAAATGATGGAATCTGTGGCCTACATATCAAAATTAGTTTATCTCATCATATTGGTGCTAGGTAGCGAAATTGTTTTCTGCCAAGCACAGGAGAATAAGCCAAAGAGACCAGTTGATGTAGATTTTATGTTTAACTACTATGAGCAAGAAGGCAACCATTCTCCTGTAACCGGAGGCATTGGCACTGAAGCATTGACTAATACTGAGAATGTTACTATTGTACACATACCAGTTGATAGTGCTGGGAAATTAGATATTACACATAGTATCAATTTTTACACTACTGCATCAACCGATAGGATAGACACTAGAATATCTTCGGCATCCAGAAATGATATTCACTGGCAAGTAGGTGTTAACTACGAGAAAGAAAAGCCAGAGAAAAGTTGTGCATTAAGCCTATCAGCAAGTGCATCCACAGAATCAGATTACCTATCATCTTCTCTCGGTGTTGGGTATAAAAAATGGAGCAAGGATAGAAATAACTTTTTTAGTGCTGGTTTCAAGGCATATTTTGATACCTGGATATTAATATTCCCCCAGGAACTGAGGCCTGTTGCTCTTGCTGACGCCCCTACGGACAAACGAAGGTCATACATATTAGATTTAAGTTACACCAGAGTTCTGACTAAAAGAATTCAAGGTTCTTTTTTTATCGAGCCTGTTTATCAAACGGGTATGTTGGCCACCCCATTCCATCGAGTCTTTTTTGCCGATACAAACTTGGTGAGGATTGAAAAACTACCTACCAGCAGATTTAAGCTTCCTATGGGAGTACGATTCAACAGTTTTATTGGTAATTCTCTCATCTTGAGATTGTATAGTAGATATTATTGGGACGATTTTGGCATTGTAGCTAGCACTTCATCCATTGAACCTGTATTTAAACTAAGCAGCAGCCTTTCGGTATATCCATTCTATAGATATCATATCCAGTCGGCAACCAAGTATTTCGCTCCTTATCAAACGCATAGCTTAACAGAGAGCTACTACACTTCAGATTATGACCTTTCAGCGATTAATGGACATAAAGTTGGTTTGGGTATTCAGTTTTCTCCAGTTTTGATTAAGAAAACGGTAGAAAGTAAGTCTCAGCGCAGGGCACTAAGAAGTATGGCATTGAGATACTCGCAATATTATCGTTCAGATGGACTTAGTTTTTGGATGATAAGTGCTGGGCTCTCTTTTTCATTCTAGTATTCTTCTTTTCATCTCTCAAATGATATCATTTGCTTGAGTTATGGAGAAAAAATTTAACTTTGCGCGTTAAATCAAATCCGCTCATGGCTAAGAAAGAGACAAAAGAGGAAGTAATTGTTGACGTAGAAGAAGTTTACAGCAAATCAGAAAAGTTTTTTGAAGATAACCAGAAGACAATCTACATCGCTCTGGGTGTTATCGTTGGCATTGTAGCTGCTGTTGTTGGTTGGAATAGGTTCTATATTGCACCAATGGAGCAAGAAGCTCAATCACAAATGTTTATGGCTGAAAAGTATTTTGAGCTGGACTCTTTCCGTCTTGCTCTTGAAGGTGATGGTAACTATCTGGGCTTTTTAGAAATAGCTGATGATTATGGCATGAGCAAATCCGGCAATCTAGCTAATTATTATGCTGGTATCTGCTACCTTCACGTGGGTTCCTACGAAGATGCAATTGAATACCTGAACGACTTTGATGCCGACGACAATATGATATCTCAGATAGCTGAAGGTGCAATCGGTGATGCTCACATGGAATTGGGTGAATATGGCGAGGCACTTAGTCAATACTTAGAGGCTGCCAATGATGAGCCAAATGAGTTTCGCACACCAATCTACCTGATGAAAGCTGGCTTGGCTGCCGAGAAAGATGGCAACTATAAAAAAGCCAAAGAAATATACCAAAGGGTTGAAAAAGAATACCCAGAGACTATTGAAGGCAGAAATGTTGCGAAGTATATTGCAAGGGCTGAAGCCATGCTTGCAAAATAAATCTTGTTTTGGCAACCGAGCTCAATAACCTTTCTGTTTATAATCCTGACGATGTTCCAAGTGCTGAAGGCATGCGCTTTGGGATTCTTGTTTCTGAGTGGAATAATGAAATAACGGAAGCTCTATTTCAAGGTGCATATGACACACTCATTGAAAATGGAGCTAAACCTGAAAACATTTTTAAGGAGTATGTTCCTGGCAGCTACGAACTCACTTATGGTTCAGTGTTATTTGCCGAAAGCAATAAGGTAGATGCAGTTATAACTCTTGGTTGCGTCATTCAGGGAGAAACCAAACATTTTGATTTCATATGTCAAGCTGTAAGTGAAGGGCTTACCGACGTGAGCATACGATACGCCTTGCCAGTGGTATTTGGTGTATTAACCACTAATAACCTTGAGCAGGCTAAGGATAGAGCTGGAGGAAAACACGGCAACAAAGGTGTTGAAGCAGCCCTAACGGCAATCAAAATGGTTGCCCTTCGCAATAAGTTTTAGGATTTTACTATTACTGTTCAAGCAATAAGAACGATTAAGAAATCGCCCTTTAATGTTTTGCAAATAGCAGGGCAGTGTTTAATCTCTTATCAAATGTAAGAAACCAGAATACTCTTTACCATCACCTTTATCTTTGGCTACATAATAGTAAACACCATCTTTGTAGTTCTCTCCATCCCAATCATTTTTATAGGCTGAGCTTTCATATATTTTTTTGCCCCAGCGATTATAAATAACTACTTCTGGGGTAACCATACCTTTAATAGTAAAGTGGGCATTGTCTTCAATGCTGCTGCCTGGGTTAAACACACTTGGGATAAGTAATTCTTCCTCACTGGTTAGCTCTATCTCCAAAGTATCTAAGCAACCATTGTCATCTGATACAACTACTGTATAATTACCTTCTTCCAGGTTATCAAATACATTACTTGATTGAAAAGGACTTCCATTGATACTATACTCCCAAGGCGATGTACCCCCGTTGGCCAATACAGTTATTTCGCCATCTGCGTTTCCTTCACTAGGTTGGAGGGTATCACTTATGGTAATTTCAGGGCCATTACCCCCTGCAACAGTAAACATCGTATCTAAGCTACATAAGTCATCACTAATGGTAATGGCATAGGTGCCACTATCTAATCCATTCAATGTACTACCGTCAAAACCCACTTCCCAATCATATACTACTGTTCCATTATTGCTATTAACGCTCACTTCTATCTTTCCATCCTGATAGCTGCAGTTCTCATCATCTACAGCAACATCAACTGAAAACATGGGTATATTATCAATTGTGAATGTGGTGTCAAAGTCGCACTCACTATCACTCACTGTCACAGTATAAATACCTTCTGCAAGGTCATCAGCAATATTTGAAGATTCTCCATTTGACCAATCATAGGCAAGCTGTCCATTGTTTCCCGTAACGGTTAATTCTACTATCCCATTGGCTGAATCACACCTGGCACCAAGTATATCTGCATCTATGGTAAATATGGAGCCCCCATCAACCGTGAAGCTAGTATCAATTACACAACCATCAGTTAACGTAACGGTATAAGTACCAGCAGACAAGCCAGTCACCACATGGGTATCATCACCTGTACTCCAGTTCAGTTGCTCAGCACCCGATGTTCCACTTGGTTGAAGGTTAATCTCGCCATTGTCTTCACCACAATTTGCATCAGTTACTATACCTCCGAAATACAAATCAGCAGAACTAACAATACCTACCGTTACATCATGAGCAATACTAGCGCAGTTGCTCGAGTCGCTAACAGTCAAAGTATATGTAGTAGATTCCGTTGGGCAAACGTTTGGGTTGAGTGTATTTGCACCAGTCATATTGGTTGTTGGCGCCCAACTAAAAGTAGCAGGTTGTTGAATGCCGGGATCATGGAAAGTAATACTCCAACCTAAGAATATTCCCTGTCCGAACCCTACGCCACTATTATTCTCAATCAACATTTCCCATATGCCATTCACTTCACAACCATTCAGATTGGTAAAAGGCTCAGATGGCTGATAATTGCCACTATATGGTGGGGTTCCTGTTCCTATATTACTTCCCGCTGGAACAAAACATGTATTGGTATAACCAAGTCCGTTCCCCCCTGTGGTCACTCCATTTGGAACCAACAGAATGGTATCTCCACTAGGGCAGACCAAAGATATATCCAGGCTACTGATATCAACTTGTGTCTGGGTAAGAATGTCAAATCCAAAATAAGTTAAGCCATTTATGCAGACACTTTCTATATCCACTGGTGAGATTGAGTTATTACTCACACCCTGCACATTTATATTGATTGCCGTAGTCGGCGGTGGAGCACCCGGAATTGGAATACTGATGGTTGCAATAGGCTGGGCCTCGTTATTCTCAAAAGTAAGAATGGTATCTGGTGCAAATACTACGCTTGCATTTCCATTCAAATCTACACAACCCACATTATCGCAAAAAGAAGTATCAGGTATTGTTTGAGCTGACAACCTTGGTGGAATGGACTCCACAAATACGGTATCTCTACAACTATCTCCATTGGCGTTTGTATAAACCACAGTAAAGGTACTGTCATTGCTTACAATAACATCTGGTGGTGTTTGGCCAACGAAACCATTATGCAGCCAGGTAAAAACGGCAGTTGGGTCATTCAAAGTAATACTTACGTTATCCAATCCCCAGTGATCATATTCATTACCACTGGTTGCATCTTGATGCCAACGAATTTTAGTGTTGTTGGTTTGAGCTGCTATCGGAATATTTACACAATACTGTTGCCAATTAGTAAGTAAGGGGTCATTACCCCCATTGGGGTCAAAGTATTGTATAGTAACCCAAGTAGAACCATTATTAATGGAGTATTGGAGATATACACCTTCCTGAGGCTCGTCAGGCCCCTCACATGGTGCAGGATCTGCTTGAATGGAGTAACGCATTTCAAAACAAATATCTCCACCCAAACTCAAGTCAAATGCTTGTGTTGTTAAAGTACGAGGTTGTGGAGTTTGGTCTCCCATCCACATATGTATTGAGCCGTCGGGGCTTGGGCCGCATGGATTGGAAAATGTAACCGAAAGTGTTCCATCCCAACCTGGCCCAACAGTTCCATTATTAAAATCATTATTCAATACATGATTTCCACTATTGCCATATGCTTCCAAAGCAATAGTATCTGAATATCCACAATAAATAAAAACAGTATCATCAGGGAAAGCTTCTACTGTACATTGTGCATACACTTTAACTGAGCTGAACAACAAAAAAACTACTAAGGCTAAAAAAACTCTCTTCATTACATTACTTGATTTGAAATCGTATCCAAATATATACAAAACACCCACAGATGATAATATCAAATGTGGGTGTTTTTAGTAAATATTAGAATGTCTAGTTACTTCGTATCAGTTGGACAAATCCTTTATAAACTTCTTGATCAAAGTTATCTTTTGATATGTAATAATACACACCATCTTTGTAGTTCTCACCATCCCAATCATTCTTGTAAGAGGTGCTCTCATATATTTTCTTACCCCAGCGATTAAAAATAGTAACCTCAGGATTGCGCATTCCAAGAATTTTAAATGTCGCATTATTCTCAACATTACTGCTTGGATTAAACACGTTTGAAATGATAATCTCCCCTACTTTTTCTAGCTCCATAGATAATGTATCCACACAGCCGAAAGCATCCTTAACTACAACCTCATAATTACCCTCATCCAAATGGGTAAAGATATTTTGAGACTGGAAGTTGTCACCGCCATTTATACTATACACAAATGGCGGAGTACCACCCTGAGCGATAATTTCAATGATACCATCTGCTTGATTTACAAAAGGATTAGTGGTATCTAATGAAGTAATCATAAGCCCCGGACCGTCGTTAGTTAAGGTAAAGGACGTATCCCTGCTACAAATACTATCGCTTACCGTTACATCATAAGAACCTTCCAATAAGCTATCAGCTACTATCTCTGTTTGGCCATCACTCCAATCGTACGTGAAGTCTCCATACCCACCTGAAATCTGGAGCTCAACCATTCCATTAGGCAATTCACAGGTAGTATTGGTTACTTCAGCCCCCAAATCAAACAAACCATAATCTTCAATTGTAAAAGTGGTATCCTTTTCACAGGAGTAGCTCACGGTTAATTGATAAGTCCCAGGTGTTAAGCTATCTATTTGTGTTACATCACCAGCATTATTACTCCAAGTTAGATATTCATTACCTGGAGTTCCACTTATATTAACCAGTATTTCACCATTGTCTTCATCACAAGTCGCATCAATAATTGTTGCATCTATTACAAGTGAATCAACATTTACAAGGTCAATCGTTACATTATGTGTTTCTGTGGCGCATCCCAGAGAATCAGTAATAGTTAATGTGTAAGTAGTAGGCTGTGTTGGACATGCGTTAGGGTTTAAAGAGTCAGTCAAAGATAGACTAGAAGCTGGCGACCAGTCTACTACTACATTACCACGAAGCTCGGGATCAAAAAATGTTAAGCTCCATCCCTCTAAGGCCCCATTAGCATAAATAGATGTATCAGAGTTGGTGACAATCAGTTGCCATGTGCCATTAGCTTCACAACCATCTAAATCAGATATCGGATCGGCTGAATCATAATTACCTGTATAGGGGCTATTAGCTATTGAGATATCACCTCCCAAGGGTACAAAACAAGTATTAACGTATCCCGCTGCTCCAGATGTAACCCCACTAGGTACCAGAATAATAGTGTCCAAATTCGGGCATACCAGTGCAAGCTCAAGAGTGCCGATATTTGCGCCATTCCCGTTATAGAACATATCTGTGATGCAAACACTTTGCAGTTCAACTTCTGGCAAATACAAGTTATTTAAATCACTAACAGTAATCTCTGAAGTAAAAGTCTCAAAAGTCGAATTTGCGAAAGCAAAGTTATTTACAGAGGGATTCGTAAATGTAGGCTGAGTGTCATTACTAAACACAATATGTCCAATTCCTTCCAAGTCAATACAACTAGATAGACAAATAGTACTATCTGAAATAGAGCCTATAGTTAAGTCTGGTGGTATAAGTTGAGCAATCACCGAGTCTACACATGAGTCTCCCGTGGTTGGATTTACGTAATAAACAGTTATTATGGTATCAGAATTAACATATACGGGAGGTGGAGTCGCCCCTTGATAGCTGGTATGGTCCCAATTATAAGTATATGAGGTGTCATTAAGGGTTATATAAACATTATCAAGCCCCCAGTGGTCAAAAGCCGTGCCTGAAACCGTATCTTGCCACCACCTGATTTGGGTAAAAGGAGTCTCCGCACCTGATGGCAAAGGAAGACAGTATTGGTTCCAGTTAGTAAGAATAGGGTCATAACCGCCATTAGGATCCCAATATTGAATAGTTGTCCAAGTATTTCCGGTATCAATTGAGTATTGAAGAAAAACCCCTTCGTTAGCAACATCAGGGCCTTCACAACTAGTGCCGCTTGATCCCGTTTGTACAGCATATCTCATATCGAAACACAAGGTAGCACCCAAAGTAAGGTCAAAACCTTCAGTTGTAAGTATTCTGGGGTTAGCCGCCAGGTTACCCATCCACATGTAAACACCATCAGGGCCTGGACCGCATGGATTAGTAAGCATTGCTGAACTTGTAGCTTGCCAACCTACACCAATGGTAGTATCATTAAAATTATTAGCCAAAGCATTCTGCCCTGAGTTACCGAAGGCTGAAACTAAAATGGCTTGAGTTTGACCACAAGGTATTAAAATAGTGTCCTCAGGATTTATCTGCAAGTTACACTGAGCTACAGTGTCAGTAAACCATATTATCGATAAAAAACTAGCTAGGAGTAATCTTAATCTCATCTTATCTAATTATCGTCGTTCCGTTAATTTTTAAATTATTCAACTCAAACTTGGTTAAACCGCTTTTTGCTGGTAAATCAAGTATTTTTGAATATACAGACAACCCAGATTTACGGCTTTCACAAGTACCTTCCGTTGAGCTATTCGCAGGAACAGTGATGGTATAATTTGTTACATCTGGAGAAATTTTCTGATTGTTGTACCACAAATCCAAGTCGTAATTAACGGCTATTTCCTCATTTGTATTGTTGGTTAATTTCAAGAACACATATTCACTATGTATACCATTTTCAGGATAATGGCACTCTACAGTGTTTGAGGTGATTGTAACCTGATCATTTGAAAAATAGTTTTCTTGAGCTGACACTGTAAACCCCAGTGCACATACAATTACTAATCCTAATGCTTTCTTTATCATTACTTTAAATTTATGTTTTTACCAAGAAAGCAAATATAGGAAAAACTAATAAAGAACACGTAACCTAATGGTTCTGTCTATTCTTTTTAGTTCACTAATTACATTTTCATCATACTCAGTGTTAATATCCGTAATCATGTAGCCCACTTCATCGTTAGTTTTTAGGTGCTGGCCCACAACATTAATATTAAACCTAGCAAAAACTGAGTTTATCCGGGCTACAATTCCGGGCACATTATGATGTATATGCAGCAACCTATGGGCATCTCCCAATTGTGGTAATTGAAGGTTAGGTAGGTTCACGCTTTCGTGCGAGTTTCCGGTATTGATATAATCTATAATACGCGAAGGGACATAGTTTGCAATATTTCTCTGGGCTTCATTGGTGCTTCCGCCTATGTGCGGACTAATTATAACGTTAGGCAAGCCTAATAATTCACTTTCAAACATTTCATTATTGCTCTTTGGTTCCTCTGGAAATACATCAATACCAGCTCCCTTAATTTTTCCACTTTCTAGGTGTTTCTTAAGAGCTTTAATATCAACCACAAATCCCCTTGATAAATTCAAAAAGACTGCTTCGTCTTTCATGGCTTTGAATTCTTTTTCACCTATCAAGTTCTTATTCTCAGGATTACCATCTACATGTATCGTAATCACGTCTGACTTTTTTAGTAATTCTCGAAGCGAGGAACACTTATATGCATTACCCAAAGCAAGTTTCTCAACTACATCATAATAAAGTACCTGCATCCCTAATGCTTCTGCCAAAACGGAAATTTGAGCCCCAATATTTCCATAACCAATAATTCCTAATTTTTTACCCCTTATTTCGTAGCTATCTGTAGCTGACTTATCCCAAACACCCTGATGCAACTTATTACTCTTCTCATAAATTCGTCTCATCAAGATTATCATTTCACCTATCACCATCTCCACTACACTTCTTGTGTTGCTGAATGGGGCATTAAACACTGCCACCCCCCTTTTAGTGCAAGCTTTTAAATCTATTTGGTTAGTTCCAATACAAAAAGCACCTATGGCTAATAGCTTATTAGCATTTTTTAGTACATCCTCGGTTATTTGTGTTTTCGAGCGTATACCAAGTATTGAAACATCTTTTATTCTTTCGGCGAGTTCTTCTTCAGACAAGCTAGTAGTTGCATGCTCCACCGTATATCCTTCTTTAGTCATAAACTCAACAGCCTCAGAGTGGATATTTTCTAATAGCAGTACTTTTATTCTATTCTTTGGGTATGAAATAGCCATTGGGAGCTTATTCACATACAAGAATTCCTCAAGGCTTGGAGCAATATGGTCTGCGCGGTCTAGTATATTTTTACGCTTTACATTCTCAGTGTATGCATAAAACTTGTGAGCTAATCCTGCTTCCCTAATCTGGAAATCACTGTATCCATCCCCTAAGACATGAACTTCGCCTTTGAGTCCCATTTTCTCAAGCTGGGCAATTTTCCCGTTTGGCTTTGCCAAGTCGTTATCTTCATCAAATCCAACAATCTTCCCTCTTCTATTGTATTTGAATGTGTTAGCATATACTCTGTCTGAAGGAATATTGTATTCTTGAACTATGGGGTCTATGAACTCTTTGAAGCCACAAGAAACCACATATATATTGTCTTTATATTCCTTGAAGAACTGCTTATTGCGAGCAATTGATTTTGAGACTTTCCGTTTTAATCTTTTTACTAATTGATCCAGGTCTCCTTTATGGGCACTAAGCAGTTTAAGTCTTCTCTCAAGTGATTCAGTGAAGGTTATATCACCATCAACACCCATGTCTGTTATTCTACCAATTTCATTAATGATTTTCTTTTTGTCCTTGTTTCCTTTTAGTGATATGGCTGCTAATTCTTCAAAAGCTTCAACCTGGGTTAAAGTACTGTCAAAATCGAATACAAAAAACACTTCCTTGCTCTTGACTTTGCTCATAGATTTCTGAATGATTTTCTCATTTTTGGCAAAGCTAGTAAATGAATAAAGGACATAAAAGATTGTGCATTATCTGCATTCGCAAGTTTTCAACAAGTTATCACCGACCACTGAGTATCTTGAGTAATACTATTACAAATTAGTGCAATGAAAAAAGCCATTATCTGGAGAGACAATGGCTTTTTAAAGTAAAAGCAATTATACTAATTGCTTTTCTTTTTCTTAGCCTCAATTGGATTTACTTCTTGGGACTCCTGTTGCTTCTGCTTCTTAGCCTCTATAGGGTTAATAGCCTCTTTTTCTTCATTCTGCTGTTTCTTGGCATCTACAGCATTTTCAGGCTCTTTTTTAGTAGCTTCCTTTGTTCCACCTTTACCTGCTTCTGCAGCTGGCTTAGCTTTCCCTTCAACCTTCATTGTAGGCTCTTCTTTAACAACAGCAGGTTCTGGTGTTGGTTCAGGCTCTGGCTCAGGTTGAGCAACTGTCTCAACTTCTTCTTCTGTAACTTCTTCCTCAGGAGCATTATTGCAACCCACTGCAACAAGAACAGCAAAAGGAAGAATGTAGAATAATTTCTTCATTAGTTTTTGGATTTAATTGTTTCTGAATGATTTAGTGAGCATGACCTTCATGTCCTTCTTCAGCACCTTCTTCAGTTGCGGTAGCAGCTGAATCTTGTGCTGCTGCTTCTGCTTCAGCAGCAGCGGCTGCAGCTTCTGCAGCGGCAAGAGAATCATTGTAAGCTTTCTCAGCTTGGGTGATTGAATCAAGACGAGCTTGCTCAGCAGCAGCCTTCTCTTCAGCGCTAGGGCCACAAGAAACAATTGCCATTGAACCAATCACTGCGGTCATAAATAGAACTTTTTTCATTTTCTTAATTGGTGTTTTTTGTTAGTGCTCACAAAATTATAGTTTTATCTTTCATTTAAAAGAATTTTTAAAAATAATTTTTTCCTAACACCTTAATTGATAAGGGTTTAAGATGTTTTTTAGTTTTCGCATCAAATTATCTTTTCATTAACCTGATTCAGCGACAAAATAACCCCATTCGTCGTAAGCTGCAAATTATCGACCTTAAAAAACTTTTAAAGCAATATCTGCCTTTTAATCTTCTTTGTCACAGATACACAACACCCTTAAGTACAAAACTCTGCTATTTCTTGATGTAGAAGATAGTGCTAAAAACAATTTTGCTTTTAGCTTTGCATGCTGATAATGAAAAAGAAGGTCTGGTTTATAGTTAATCCTATTTCAGGGATTGGGCGTCAAAAAACGGTGGAAAAGCTTGTTCCTGAGATTCTCAACAGAGACCTCTATGACTTTGAAATCAAGTACACTGAAGAAAGAGGTCATGCACGTAAGATTAGCCTTCAAGCAATTAATGAAGGGGTTGATATATTAGCAGTGGTAGGTGGTGATGGAACAGTGAGTGAGGTAGCTAGTCGTTTGGTAAACTCAAATGTTGAATTGGCTATAATACCTGCTGGTTCAGGCAATGGGATGGCAAGAGCATTAAAAATACCTGTAAATACCCGAAAGGCTATTAGAATACTCAATAAGTATGCATTAGTAAGAATGGATGCGGGTGAAATCAATGGGAAAATATTTGCCAATTCATCTGGAGTAGGATTTGATGCCCATATATCCAAACTGTTTCATTCAAGAAAGAAACGAGGACTTGCGAGTTATGTATGGTTGGTAGCCAGGGAGTATTTTAAGTACAAGCTTAATACATACACCTTAGAAGTGGGTGGAAAGATATTGGAAAGGAAAGCGTGGATAGTGAGCTTTGCCAATTCAAGTCAGTATGGGAATAATGCGTTAATTGCACCTAGAGCTGTTGTTAATGACAAACTGTTGGATGTGGTAATCATTCATGACTTTCCTGGTTGGGTTCTACCTTCTTTAATAGTAAGGTTATTTAAGGGAACTTTGGATAAATCAAAGTACATTGAAACCTTTAGAACAGATAACATCAAATGCAAAATGGAAATAGAAAGTTCAGTCCACCTTGATGGTGACCCTCATGATATGGGCAAAGAACTGGATATAAAGATTATACCACAATCTGTAAAAGTAATTGTACCTAAAAAACAAATGAAATGAGCAAAAAGAAGAAAAAAGGGTATGATGGCATAGTGTATTCAACTGCATCGGATTTTGAATACGAGGAGTTTACTGGAGACGAAGAAGAAACATTACCGCCTAACGAACAAAACCTGAAAGTGATTTACGAAAGAAAAGGGCGAGGCGGAAAAGCAGTAACACTAGTTAAAGGATTTATAGGTACGGAAGATGACTTGAACGACCTGGCGAGAAAACTAAAAACCAAATGTGGGGTTGGTGGTTCTGCTAAGAACGGGGAAATAATAATTCAAGGTGAGCACAAAAACAAAGTGTTACAAATACTACACAACCTTGGTTATAAGGCTAAAATAGCTGGAGGTTAATTACCTCAATATGGTAACATGCCCCTTGAAAGAGTGTTCCTCATAGTTTACGTCAACTGTGAATATAGTGTAAACATATACATCTTCCTTAGCAGGCTCAATCGTGTCTCTTATCTTGCCATCCCAAAATTTACTCATGTCATTTGAGTGGTAGATTTGTTCTCCCCATCTATTAAATATTCTCAATGAGTACTCTAGTACACCAATCCCTTTAACCTCAAAAGCATCATTTATACCATCACTATTAGGAGTAAAGGTATTTGGAATATACAAAGCGAACTCAGGCCTTACCCTCACCCATGCATCGGTAGTGTCTCCACATCCGTAAGTTGTATATACATACTGTGTAACATGATAAAAACCGGTATCTGGATAAACGTGTAATGGGTCAGGTTCAAAAGCACTTTCACCATCACCAAACTCATATATTACAATTGAATCAGCTCCTGAGGACTTATCGTAAAATTGGAATTCAGGGTCAAAAATACTTACGAAAGTATCTGGCTCATGAATAAACCCTGCCTTAGGCAAGGGATAAACCGTTATATAATCCTCTTTGGTTATTGAAGTATCACAACCATAATTAGAAGTCACAGTGAGGGTAACGTCAAAAGTTCCATCTTGAGTATAAACAGTTCCTGGGAACTGTGAGTTTGTTACACTATTGTTTCCTAAATCCCATAGGAATGAAACATTACTACCAGATGAGATTGTTGATTTATCGGTAAACTGCACCCTTAAAGGCTGGCATCCCTCTAATGGGTCCGCTATAAAGTCAGGCTCTGGATAGGGATATACATTAACTGTGTGGGTGATATCATCCACACAACCACTATCACTGGTAACGGTTAATATTACGTCAAACGGGCCTGTTGTAGCATAAGTGTGAGTTGGAGATTGGGCATCAGAAGAATTGCCATCTCCAAAATCCCAGTTATAGCTTTCAATATTATCCCCCGGTATAGTTGATAAGTCTGTGAATGTGGTAAGTGTGTCAAAGCATACGTTAGTTCCATCAAACTCAGCAATAGGGGTAGCATGAACCCTAACAGGTTGGGTAATCTCATCCACGCATCCCTTATCTGTGCTAACTACAAGGTTCACATTATACCAACCATACCCTGCATAGTTGTTTTGAGGGTTCTGACTGTTTGAAGTATTACCATCATCAAAGTCCCAAATCCATGTATCAATATCACCACCAAATGACGTACTCATATCCGTAAACTCAGTAATATCACCAAAGCACACAGTTGTGAAATCGAATCGAGCATTAGGATTAGGGAAGACTAACACTTGTTGAACGGTATCATCAGAGCAAGTACCTGCTGAAACCGTTAGTGTCACATCATAAACCCCTGAGGTAAGATAGGTAAAGGTTGGGTCCTCCAGAGTGCTGGTACTATTTGGAAGCGCGGGAATGTTGGCAAAATCACCGAAGTCCCATAGGTATCCAGTTATCACCCCACCATTATCATTACTGTTATTAATAAAGGTCATTACACTATCTTCACACACATCTGTAAAGGTATAACTCGCTTCAGGCACAACATTTACTATTGCATTTATAGTGGTATCATCTACACAACCATTATCACTGCTTACAGTAAGCGTAACTGAATAAGTATTCGGCGCCTGATAAGTATGCGATGGGTTCTGTTGATTTGATGTATTACCATCACCGAAATCCCACAACCAGGTGTCAATTATTGCGTTATTGATAACCGTCAAATCAGCAAAGTCAGTCACTTCACCAAAGCAAACGATGGGCGCATCAAAATCAGCTAAGGGCGCCGGAAAAACAGTTACTTGCTGGGTATCACTATCAGCACACCCCCCTGGTCCTTCAACTTCAAGGATTACATCATAGGTTCCATCCACACTATATTGATGAGTTGGGTTCTGTTGGCCTGATGTACCACCATCCCCAAAGTCCCAGGTCCAGAATTGAATGTTACCACTTGAAATGACAGATTGATCGGTGAAAGTATTGGCTACACTCAAACACTCATCTGTAAATGTGAAGTCAGCTACTGGCAAAGGACTTACCGTTACCTGTTGGGTGATTGACTCTTGGCAGCCATCTGTTGTTGTAACAGTAAGCATTACGTCATATACAGCTTCGGTAGCGTAAGTATGTGTAGGGCTTTGTATATTGGAAGTATTGCCATCTCCAAAATCCCAAACCCAGGTATCAATAGTTCCACCATTACCTAAAGAGGCATCTGTAAATGTGGTAGTTTGCCCTATGCACACATCATCAAAAGTAAAGTCTGCCGTTGGGTTAGGATAAACAGTAACAGGAATTGTCACGTTGCCATTACACCCATCATCAGATTGTACACTTAGTGTTACATTATAAGTATTTGCCGCAGCATAACTATGCGTTGGATTTTGCTGGTCTGATGTGTTACCATCACCAAAATCCCAATTCCATGAAGTAATAGTTCCAGATGCAAATATCGATTGGTCTGTAAACGATATAGGTGTACCCAAACACTCATCGTTGAAAGCAAAATTAGCCACTGGCGATACTACATTAAAATCAACGGAGTCACGGGCAGTGCTGTTATCAGGAAACAACCCTTCTGCCCAAATGGTTTCGGCTCCAGTATAGTTAGGTGGATAGGACACCCAAACTTCCCAGTTGGTACCATTTATGGTAGCTGGTAATGGAGAACCAATAAAACCACCAGAAACGGTAACTGTAGTAGGCACACTATCAGTTGTTCCGGTAACTAAATATTGACAATCTATATCTTCGTTTAGAGTTGGTGTAACTATCTGTATACCCGGCACAGCAGGCACTATGGGCTGAATGTTATCAGCCATAATGTTTACATAACCACCGCAAGATGTAATAAAGTATGGGCTAAAAGTGATGTAGCACCAGTTTTGTGTTGGTGTAATGGTTACTGAATAGGTTTGCCAGCCTGTATGAGTGATTTGCCCTGATTGCCATAATAATTCATTAGTACCACACTGCAAATTACCACCAAAAATCTGAAATGAACCATAACAACCGTTGGGCTCCGCAGTATTATATGTGCTACTAAATGCAAGGTCAATCTGAAAAGTATAATCAGTTCCAGCCTGCATGCATCCGCTCAATTGCTGGGTAGCCCCTTCCTGGTAGCCATTAGCGCTTTGGCCTGACTGAAGCATACTAATGTATGTATTCCCATCAGAAGCAGGTTGGTTAATTCCCCATTGTCCAGGTTGAGTATCAGGACTTCCAAAACAAGCGACCCAAGGAGCTGGTAAAACGTGTGGTGCAGAAGTGCCTTCAAAAGAAGGATTTTGAACGGTAAGCCCTTGCCCTAATGTTAAACCTACACTATACAGGACTGTTATTAATAAGACTAAAGAAAAGCGATACTCACGCATGAGCTTAGGTTAGTTCTCTGTTTCCAAAGTTATAAAACAATACGTAAAGAAGAAATGCTTTTATAATCAAACCTCTTACCTTTGTCGTTTCTTACACATGGCAACTCATTATCGTTACTTTCTTCAGTTGGCTTACAAAGGCACTCATTACCATGGATGGCAGGTACAAAAAAATGCTACATCCATTCAGGAAGTGCTTGATTCAAAGCTTTCTACTGTTTTAAGACACGCAATAAATACCACTGGGGTTGGGCGCACCGATACCGGAGTTCACGCTAAAGATTTTTTTGCGCACTTTGATTTTTGTGAATTAATTGTTGATAAAAAAAACTTTCTCTACCAGCTTAACTCCATTTTACCTGAAGATATTGCTGTTTTTGATGTCTATAAAGTCAATAAAGATGCACATGCTCGCTTTGGTGCCACTTCAAGAAGTTATGAATATGTCATTAGCAGGTCAAAAGACCCGTTTAATCAAGAATACGCTTATAATTTCCATGCCCAGTTAGATATTGAGAAAATGAATCTTGCTGCCGCTTACTTACTTGAAGTGGAAGACTTTAGTAGTTTTTGTAAATCAAGTGTGCAGGTAAAAACCATGATATGTGATGTAAGAGAAGCTTATTGGGAGGAAAAAGGCCACACATTAATCTTTTATATAACTGCAGATCGTTTTCTGCGCAACATGGTAAGAGCAATAGTTGGTACTCTGATAGAAGTCGGACAAGGCAAGGTGGCATTGGATGAATTCAAAGCCATTATCAAAAGCAAAAAACGCTCATCAGCAGGATACTCAGTACCAGCCCAAGGCTTGTTTTTAACTAAAATTGAGTACCCAAAAACTATATTTGAGCCCGAACGTTAAGTAAAACCATGAGTGATAATACAGGTAGTGCTTTTGATTTACCCATTTTAAAAAGGGTTTTTAGCTATGCCAAGCCATACTTGGGGTATTTCTACCTAACACTCTTTCTCACTATTTTTCTGGCAGCAGTTACTCCCCTACGCCCGTGGCTCATACAGTACACCTTTGATAATTATATTCTATTGCCAGACAAGCAAGGTCTTTTAATGATGACCCTTTTGCTGGTTGGCTTAGTGTTTATTGAGGCGATAGCTAATTTCTTCTACATATACCTGGCGAATTTTTTAGGCCAAAGTGTAATTAGGGATTTACGAATCCAGGTATTTAACCACATTAATCAATTCAGGCTTAAGTATTTTGACAATACTCCTATTGGCACCCTGGTTACTCGCGTAGTATCTGATATTGAAACTATTGCCGAAATCTTTTCACAAGGGCTATTAGTAATTATTGGCGACTTACTAAAACTCGTCGTAGCTATTTCTTTCATGCTTTATGTGGATTGGCGACTAACGCTAATAAGTCTATCTACTATCCCAATATTACTTGTGGCTACCTATATTTTCAAGAATGGTATTAAATCATCTTTCCAGCAAGTGAGGAATGAAGTATCTCGCCTCAATGCATTTCTTCAGGAGCACATCACTGGTATGAATATCGTTCAAATCTTCAACCGTGAGGAAGAAGAAATGAAAAGATTCAAAGTGATTAATGCTGGGCACAGGCAAGCACATATACGCTCGGTATGGTACTACTCCATCTTTCTGCCAGTTGTAGAGATACTTTCGGCAGCATCAATTGGCCTGTTGGTTTGGTGGGGAGCCAAAGAAGCTTTAAAAGGTGCTGATATTACATTGGGCACTTTGATGGCTTTCATATTGTATATCTACATGCTTTTCAGGCCAATCAGGGAACTGGCCGATAAATTCAATACACTGCAAATGGGTATGGTAAGCTCGGAAAGGGTATTTAAAATTTTGGATACTGTTTCAACTATTGAGAACAAAGGCACCAGGAAGTTTGAAAACATCAAAGGTGAGATTGAGTTTAAAAAAGTTTGGTTTGCCTACAACAATGAGGATTGGGTTCTAAAGGACATTAGCTTTAAAGTGAAAGCTGGTGAAACACTTGCACTTGTTGGGGCAACGGGTGCCGGCAAGTCTTCAGTAATAAATCTGTTAAGCCGTTTTTATGAATACAATAAAGGTGAAATAATGGCAGATGGCTATAACATAAGGGGTTATGAATTGAGCGACCTTAGGCAAAACATAGGGGTCATTCTTCAAGATGTATTCCTGTTCTCTGATAGTGTGATGAGTAATATTACCCTTAAAAACCCTGAAATATCAAAAACACAAGTGATAGAAGCTGCAAAAGCCGTTGGCGCACACAGGTTTATTGAAAAACTTCCTGGTGGGTATGACTATGACGTAAAAGAGCGTGGTGCTATGCTATCCGTTGGACAGCGACAATTGATAGCATTTGTGAGAGCCTATGTTTACGACCCAAAAATTCTGGTTTTGGATGAAGCCACATCGTCAATAGATACAGAATCTGAATTGATTATTCAGGAAGCTTTGGAAAAACTTACAAAGGGAAGAACATCAATTGTTATTGCACACAGGCTTTCAACAGTGCAAAATGCCACCAAAATTATGGTGCTGGAGAAAGGTGAGGTAATTGAAGAAGGTTCACATAATGAGTTAATTGGGAAAAACGGGCACTATAAGAACCTCTTTGAACTTCAATTCAAAGAAAGCACAGCCCTATCTTAGCCTATCAGCAGCCTTAACCAGTTCTTCGTCCTGCCTTATGCTTCTCACAGCAAGAATAAGAAATACAAGAGATAATATTGGGAATATGATACCGAACTTATAATGCAGAATAGCACCAGCCAATTTTTCCGCTTCTTTTTGATAGTAAAATATAGCCCCTAACAACCCAATATTGATTAACATAACTACCTGAATAACACGTATTTGCAACTTTCTGTTAGAGTATAAAAATATTGACGCAATTGTAGTGACAACCACCAAGCCAACTAATATCAATGGTGGAAAGTAATTCTCTATTACTTGCTGTGTATCTTCACTAACTAAAACCAGTTTATAAACATCAAACTGATAAAGGCCATCCATTACGAGTATTTCACCAAGTGAGAAAAAAGCTACTAAGCCTGCAGCAGCAGCTGCAAGAACAAGATATAAAGATTGCAGGCGTTGTATCATATCAATAATTTATCGCAAAGAAAACAAGATTATACTTAACAGACAATATTAATAGAAATGTAAAATTGTTAATAACTTTTAAACAATATTCATATGATTAAACTTATTAGTAATGAAAAATAAGTTGTATTATTGTGAAACTTTTCGCTCCCCATTAACTTCTTAATTTAAAGCAGACAAAGGGGAATAATTCTAACATATCTGAAATAACGTACTACATAAGGATTTCTTCCTGTGATGTTTGAAACTAATCAAATCAACTTTTCATGCGCCAATTAGCGGAATTAAATGACATGCTCGTTTCTGAGTTGAAACAACTCGCAAAAGAGCTAAATGTGAAGGATTATCAGGTACTGAGAAAACAAGACCTGATAGAAGGTATTATGGCAAAACAACAGGGTAATAATGATACGTCATCACCTACCCCACCTGCAGACACAAATGAAGGAACTACACCTCCTACTGAAGATAAGAGTAAGAGGCGAAGAAAAAGAACTGAAGGTGACAATCAGCCTCAAATGGATTTTTCACCAGATACTTCATCTGAAACAAAAGCACCTGCTGAAGCAAAACCTGAAAAAGAGCAAAAAAATCACCAAGATAGAAGTCAAAAAAATAATCACGGGGGTGACAATCGGGAACATAGGCACGATCGCAGAGACAAAAGAAATAATCAGCAAGATGACATTTACAATTTTGATGGTATTGTATTAACTGAAGGTGTTCTAGAAATAATGCCTGATGGATACGGCTTCTTGCGTTCATCAGATTACAACTACCTATCATCTCCAGATGATGTTTACGTTTCACAATCCCAGATAAAACTTTTTGGTTTAAAAACTGGCGATACAGTTGAAGGTACCGTAAGGCCGCCAAAAGAGGGAGAAAAGTATTTCCCACTTATAAAGGTAGAAGCTATCAATGGCCGTGAACCGGCATATGTTAGGGACAGGGTACCTTTTGATTACCTCACCCCCCTATTTCCTGAAGAGAAAATTGGACTTACGGGACATGCCAAATCCTCTATGTCAACCAGGATAATGGACATGTTTACACCTATAGGCAAAGGCCAACGTGGTTTGATTGTTGCCCAGCCAAAAACGGGTAAAACCATGTTATTGAAAGAAGTTGCAAATGCTATTGCTGCCAATCATCCTGAAGTGTACCTTATCGTATTACTTATTGATGAAAGGCCTGAGGAAGTAACAGACATGGAGCGCAGCGTTAAGGCTGAAGTAATCGCGTCTACTTTTGATGAACCTGCTGAAAGGCATGTTAAGGTATCCAATATAGTGCTTGAAAAGGCTAAAAGAATGGTGGAGTGTGGTCATGAT
>JANQJC010000106.1 GCA_028281825.1 Flavobacteriales bacterium | reverse complement strand
TCGGGTAATTAATCTTTGATTTTTGTCAATCAAGACTAAAGTTGGCACTCTCAAAACGGCATAGTTATTATAGGGGTTCGTATCGCTCTGGGAATCTTTGGAATAAATGCAAGTAATCCAATCAAACTCGTTATCGTTTATAAATTGCTCAGTTACTTTCGATTCTCCACTTGAAATGGTAAAAACATTAAACTCATAAGTCTTTCGAAGAGCCTTTAATTCTTTTAAAAGCTCATGGCAATGATGGCAAGTGGGGGAGAAGAACACCAAAGCGGTAATGTTTTTCTGCTTGCTAACTTGAGAAAGTCTTTGTGTTTTTCCCCTCAAGTCAATTAGTCCAATATCCGGAGCCGACTCGCCTTGCTTGAGTTTTTTAAGTGTTTCTACCAAATTGCTTGTCTCAACTTCAGTTTCACAGTTGTCTTCATCCTTTTGTAATAGGTATAATACCATTTCTTCATTATTGAGACTCATAAAGTATTGCAAGTATAATTCGGTAAGAAATGTTTGAATTTCAGGAGCCATTTCTCTTGAGAAAAGTAAATTGATGAAGTGTTTTAGCCCTTGGTTTGATTTTTGGGTGTAATTCTTGACATAAGTATCAAAACTCACCCTAAAATGGGGAAAATTGAGCTGTCTGGGGTCATCAAAAGATAGGAAATCAAAATAGTGTTGATGCCAGAATGCAAAGTCATTGTCAAATTTCTTTTTCCATTCTTCTGTCATAAATCTTGAAGGCAGTTTCGAGTTTTTAGCTACAAATGAGCCACAAACAGTCGCAGGATACCATTTTTCAATTTCGTCCATTTTCTCATTAAAACCAAGTATGGCCTCGTTAAATAAGGAGTCGTACCTATCATACTTATGGATAAGCTGGGGGTCAAACTTGTCTAACTCATACTTCTTGGTGAGCCACTCACTGGATTGAATTTGAAATTGTTTTTGTGCTTTTTGGATTGCTCCCCAACAATAGTTTTCATTTGAGCCTGAAAGTTTATAATCGTTATTCTTCCATGTATCAGGAGTAGTGCTTATCAGTATATCCTTATCAGAATTAGATACTATAAACTCAATATTTGGGTAATCACCATGCCTGATGGAGTACATTCTTACATTACCTTCATCAACCATAAAATTAACCTTACCCCTAGGAGAAAAGGTGTTTGAATCTACGTGGTAATATCTGTCCTTATCAAACTTCAGTAAATAGATTTTCTCCTCGAACTTATCATTTAAGTCAAATGAAGTGACTTCAAGTTGTATCTGCTGTTGAGCAAACAGGCTGCTCTTGGTAGTGATGAGAAAAATAAACAGGCAGACCATATAAGTCCACCTGTTTTTAAGTCTTTTAAACATTGAGCAGATAAAATGCCTTTTTAGTTAAGGTTAAGTCCTGTGCAGCGTAATCTTAGTGCCCCATCTGCATAGTTACTGCAATAGTAAGTCATTCCATTAACATAAGTACCTGCTGGGCATTGTGCAAAATGAGTGATGTTATCTGCTCCTGTATTCCAAGGACCGAGCAATGCTGATTCAAACCCTGGGTATTGTGCCACAGTAGCTTGGTTAGTTAAAGGGGCACACAATAACCTTGGGTAGTAATCGAGCCTGCTAGTTGCATACATCTGGAAGCCTGAAGCAAGATAATTATTAGGGCAGTTGATTATATAATCCCTATTGTCCCAGTTGTTACCACCATTGTTTGAATTTTGCCAAAACCATCCGCTTGTTGTCAAAATAGGACTTAAATCGGCGCAGTTGGTTCTAATATCACCATCCCATCTGTCATTGGCATATACCGAAAAATTTACCATAGCATAACCACCACTACATTGTACGGTATGCCATTGATTGTCAGCACCTGTTCCCGGGCCTTGCCTTAATTGATAATTAGTAACAGCAATTGCCCTTGAGTTTACGATACCTGTTTGTGCTACAAGGCTGGTGTTATTGTTTTGATAATCACCAAAACGGAACTTACGTTGATAGCCACCGCCACCTTCAAGCCTAATATATGCTTCAGCGTATCCTCCATTGTGGAACTGAATTTGAGCCCTCCGGCCTGAGCCAGATGTACTCTCGGCTATAGATAGGGTGTAATTGCCACCACTGCAACATTCACCAGCTCCATCCCTTGAAATATTTAACTGGTTAAGATTACTATACCCTGCGGCATTTATATAGTAGTTAGTGTTATCAGAGTCGTAATAAATGGGGCTTCTTACTTGTCCACGTACCCACATACCACCGCCATTATCGGCTGAAATATCCACTAGGCTAACGTTATTACTATTCTCGAAAAGGAAGCCTTGACCACTGCCATGTGTCCTGAACCTCATTCGGTGACCACTATTCCAATAACCCGCTTGTCTTGCGCCACCATCAGCTGAAGTATTAGATGAATATATCACATGATTAGCATCGCCATAACTCCATACATATAGACCTGAATTGAGTGTGTTTTGGCCATTAAAGCCAACTCGATACATCCTTGAGGTTGAAGCTGGATCCACATAATAATCAGTATTATTTAAGTCATACATGATTTGTGGCCTGATACTTCCATCATCACTATTAAACTGAATACGAATATTGTTATCGTTTGCGTCCCTGATATACATCCAATCATCAATAGATATTTCAGTTTGTCCTCCATAACGGTAGAAATTACCATCACCACCTGGAACACTTCCCAAACTGTAATCCGATACTCTAAATGATGGAGCCCTGAAGCTGCCATCAGCGCGACCAATACCGCTTATCCAGTGATTAGCGCTTTGTCCACTTGAGTATTGATTTTGAATATAAGCACCGCTATTACTCGGAAGGTCACTTGCCTGTATAGCAGAAGAAACAAACCTGGTACCATTACCTCTCAGGTATTGACCTGAAGGAGCTGCATTGCCTACCCTGTATCCGCTTGAAGTGTTAATATCACCACTTACATCCAGTCTTTGGGCTGGGGTGTTTGACCCAATACCCACAGAGCCGCTGCTGGTAAGCACTATATGGGTAGCATCACCAATACCACCACCGTAGTTGATTTTGAATTTACCACCGTCAGAGCGGTCAATACCCATTGCATAATGATAATCACCCGGGTCATGGAAACGCATGCCAACATCCAGGTTTTGCCTGTATAATTCGAGCAATTGGGCAGGACCACTAGTACCCAAACCTATATTACCACCCGAGGTAACCTCGATACCTGAACTTTCCGCTGCGGTTCTCCTGATATGATAACCACCTGAACCATTCACACCCGCTTCCCACCATTGGCCGGAAGAAACACCGCC
>JANQJC010000133.1 GCA_028281825.1 Flavobacteriales bacterium | reverse complement strand
GGATGTTGGCTGTGCCAGACCCGGTGGTTACTGTGGGTCGTGCTTGCAAACCTTATAAGGTAGAGATGGTTATTCGAGGTTATTTAGCGGGCCACAGTTGGAGGGAGTACAGTGCTGGTAAAAGAACTATCTGCGGTGTGACCATGCCAGAGGACTTAAAAGAAGGAGATAAATTCCCAGAACCGATTATTACACCAGCCACCAAAGCGGAAGAGGGTCACGATGAAGATATTTCAAAAGAGGATATCATTACTAAAGGTATTGTAAGCAAAGAAGATTACAAAAAAATGGAAGCCTATACCCGTGCTTTATTCAAACGTGGGAGCGAGATAGCCTTGGAGCGTGGATTGATTTTGGTAGATACCAAGTATGAATTTGGTAAGGGTGAAGACGGTAAGATATACCTGATTGACGAAATACATACACCTGACTCATCGCGTTATTACTATGCTGATGGCTATGCGGAAAGGCAAGCCGCAGGAGAAAAGCAAAAGCAATTGAGCAAGGAGTTTGTGCGTGAGTGGCTAATGGCCAATGGTTTTCAAGGCAAGGAAGGTCAGCAAGTGCCCGAAATGACACCAGATGTAGTTCAAATGATATCAGAAAGGTATATTGAATTATATGAGAAACTAACAGGAGAGACTTTCCAAAAGCCAACTGAAGGTGATATCAAATCTCGCATCGAAAGTAATGTAGTCGCTTATCTGGAGGGAGTAAGGGCTTAGAACTTCTCAAACACGCCTAAACCAAAAAGGGCATAATCATACCTGGCGGGGTCTTGTGCATCAAACTTTCTTAGTGCAATTCCCAATTCTTCCACTGCTTTCCAGTCGTCTTGTTTTCTTCGGAGTAATCCCAGTTTACGGGCTACTCTCCCTGAGTGTACATCCAACGGGCATTGAAGCAGGGCAGGGCTTATGTTTTCCCAAATACCAAAATCCACTCCTTTATTGTCACTACGAACCATCCATCGCAAATACATGTTCAATCGTTTGCTGGATGCATTAGCCTCGGGATTAGAAACATGCTTTTCACTTCTTTTCTCATGAGGTATGGAGAAAAACGCTTTACGGAAATTGATGATGCCTTCCTTTACTGCTTTAGCTTTGAAGAGTGTTTCCATGCTGTCGTACTTCTGGTAGATATTTCTTAGGGATTGCAAGAAAAAAAGTGCATCTACTCCATTAAAGGTCCTGTGAACGAAACCCTCAAAGGGTTTTAAGTCTGTTTCACTTGCGTTCAGCACAAAGTCGTGTGGGTGGTAATCCATCCATTCCACCAGGCGCCTAGCATTTTTGATAACGGTAGCCCGCTGCCCCCAAGCTATTGTGGCAGCTAAAAAACCGCTAATTTCTATATCCTGCTTTTTATCAAAAAGGTGAGGGATAGAAATGGGATCGCTTTCTATAAATTGTGAACTGTTGTATTTGTTGGCTTTCTCTTCTAGGAAGTCTTTTAACTCCGCTGGAGCTAATTTCATTCTTTCTCTTTGAGGTTTTTCAATTTTATTTCATAGTCTTCTTGGCTTCCAAGGTAGCCTATTATCTCGCAGGCCCTGAGGTAAATTTCTATAGTTTCTTCATCATCAGCGTTATGATTAGGCATGGTATCATATTGCTTCTTGATTGTTTCCCTGAGTTCTTCCATCTCAACTTTCAACGTAGCCTTGTATTCACCTTCGTCATATTGAGCAGCCTTTTCCAGAGCGTTATATGCTTCAACTCTTTCTTCCAAATCTTCGTTGGCTGTTTTTAAAATTGTTTTGCCGTAGTAGTAATATAGTTTAGCATTCTCAGCTTTACTAAACTCTTTCTCATGTTTTAGAGCGCTTTCAAAACTGCCTTTGGCTTTTTCAAATTCATCAACATCGTAGGAGCTAAAACCTGCTACCGCTGTGTTCCAATTTTGCGCTCCAGCTATCATTGAAACTACTAAAAGCAGAACTAAAAAAATATTTTTTTTCATCTCTAAAGTTTGTTTGTGTAAAAATAGCAAACATATCAATACCCGAGTGCTTTCAATTTCTCCTTGTAAATTTTATAATCATCGACTTTTTCAAGTGTTATAGCAATTTGAGCTAAAGCCTGGAGTGTGCTTACATCATCTGGCGATATTTCAATAACTTTTTGAAAATTAGGATATGCCTTACCCATATATTCAATAGCTTTTTTTTGTAGTGGCTCACTTTCTTCCCAATCTAGTTCATTGGCTTTTTTGTAAAACTTAGCCGCCATATTATTGTATATGGCTCCCAGATTAAAGTATGCCATCGTCTTATTCGGGTCAATTTCAATGGCTTTTTGGTATTGCACTATAGCTTTTTCAGTATCGACATTTTCAAGCAATTGGGCATACGCAACTCGCACCGTATAATTATCAGGCTCCTCATTCGCGGCTTTTTCAAATTTCACTAATGCCTCACTCATTTTCTCAGGTGAGTTGAGCAATATGTCGAGTTCAAATCTTGACAAGTCTTGCAATGTACTCTGATATTGAGCACTTACTTGTTGCTGCTGTTCTTCAGAAAGAGAACCTAACTTTTCTTGCCATCTTTCCCATTCTTTTTCAACAATTTCTTTTCCTTGTCCAATAGCAGTCAGTGCTTTATCCATGTCTCTATTCATATACCTTTCAATCAAACCAATTCGATAGTATACATAACCAATCAGCATGTCAGGTTGGATAGGAGTGTTTGCAAGAAATGCTTGAGATGCCTTATTGAAGCTTTTTAGAGCATTGGTGCTATCCTTAAGGCCTAATTCAGTTTGGCCTAGCAAGTCATAGCTTAGATAATTGTCACTATTTATGTCGATGCAGATATCCAGATATTCTTTTGCTTTGGCATATGCTTGTTGAGAGTTTGGTTCTTGGTTGGCTGTATTGAGGATACCAAGGGCTGATGTGAGAAAAGTATTATACATCAAGCTCAACTCTCTATCAATTTTTTGTCCCCACTTGCCATCATCGTGTTTCCTAGCTTTTTTGAATGCATCATTGGCCTTTAAGAGGTTATCTTGATACTTGGCAATAGCTTCTGTGTCTTGATTTTGGGCAGCCAATTGGAATTGCCTTATTAAAGATTTACCAAGATAGTAATAACCCCTTGGCAGGTTTTTAGCTTTTATATTGTTCTCATCCTTTAAGCCAATTGATAAAGCTTCAACAGCCATATTGTAGTCACCCTGATCATGCGCAACTATTCCTGTAGTTATCTTTGAATCTTGTGCAAATAGGCTAATGGTTATTAAAGAAGCCAATAGTAAAGTAGTAAGTTTCCTCATGGATTGTCTAGGTCTTTTGGTCGGGTAAAACTCGTAATTTCTGCTCAAATTACATAAAAAGTGTAATTCTTGTTATTCAAAATCGCATTCAGCTATCTTTGTCGCGAATGAAAACGCATCATTTCTTCATTTTATTGTTTAGTATTTCACTACTTGCTTGCGGCAAAAAAGTAAGCCATGAGGACAAGGCCGTCTTCAGGTACAATGAATTGAAAGGTATACCCACTCTTGACCCGGCATACGCCAGCAGTATGTCAAAAATATGGGCTACCAACCAACTTTTCAATGGCTTGGTACAGATGGACGAAAATCTGGAACTGAAACCATGCATAGCCACTGAATGGGAGATATCTGAAGATGGAATGATTTATACTTTCTATTTAAGAGATGATGTGTACTTCCATGATGATGAGTTGTTTGAAGATGGCATGGGTAGGAGAGTGGTTGCCAGTGATTTTGTCTACAGTTTCGACCGCATTTTATCAAACGAGGTGAATAGTCCAGGCAGATGGATATTCAATATGCTTGACACAGTAGCTCCTTTTGAAGTATTGGACGATACTACTTTTCAAGTAAAGCTAAAGGAGCCGTTTCCGCCGTTCATGAGCATTCTCACTATGAAGTATTGCTCTGTAGTGCCGAAGGAGGTAGTGGAGCACTATGGCAAGGATTTTCGTAGTCATCCAATAGGTACCGGCCCCTTTAAGTTTTGGCTTTGGGAAGAAGGTGTAAAGCTGGTTCTTCATAAAAATGAGAATTATTTTGAGACAGATAAAGAGGGTAATCGTTTACCATACCTGGATGCTATTGGTGTTACATTTAATGCCGACCCTCAATCTGCCTTTCTTGAATTTATAAAGGGAAATTTAGATATGCTTTCAGGTTTAGAAGGAGCATACAAGGATGCGCTTCTAACCAAAAATGGACAGTTGTTGCCTAAGCATCAAGAGAAGATAGACTTTATTTATAAACCTTTCTTAAATACAGAATACCTGGGCTTTTTAGTGAATGATAGCCTCGAAATTGTTCAGAAAAGCCCACTTAGAATTAAGGAAATTAGGCAAGCCATTAACTATGGTATAGATAAAGACAAAATGATGCGCTATATCAGGAATAATATTGGCGCTCCTGGTAATGCTGGTTTCGTGCCTGACGGCATGCCATCTTTTGATGATGAGAAAGTAATGGGCTATAGTTATAACCCTGATAAAGCCCGAGAACTATTAACTCAAGCTGGTTTCCCAAATGGAATAGGTTTACCTCAAATAACTCTCTACACTACCAGCCAGTATGTTGACCTGTGTGAATACATTCAGCATCAGCTTTCAGATATCGGGATTGATTTAAAGATAGATGTCAACCCATCGCAATCGCACAGCGAGATGGTGAAGAATTCTGAGGCGATGTTTTTCAGAAAGTCATGGCTAGCGGATTATCCTGATGCTGAGAACTACCTATCATTATTCTATTCGAAGAACTTCACACCTAATGGTCCCAACTACACACATTTCCGTAATCAGCGGTTTGATGAGTTGTATGAAACCTCGTTAACTGTTGTTGACGACTCAACCAGGTTTGAGATATATCGTGAGATGGACAATATGATGATGGAAGAAGCACCCGTGATAGTGCTATACTACGATAGGATGGTTAGGTTTGCCCATAAAAACATTGAGGGCTTGCAGGGTGATGCTATGAATATGTTGACTTTAAAGAGAGTGAAGAAGAAGCCTTAATTGTCTTCACTTGCTTTGAATAATGTGTCTTTCTCTTCCTTGGTAAGACTTTCATAGCCTGAAGCTTTTATCTTGTCGAGTATACGGTCAATCTCTTCTTGGGTGGCTACTTTTTTGGCGTTGTATTCGTCATCGTTAAGTTTCCGTTTGTGTACCACCCTTACTTTAGGTCTTCTAGGCGAGGACTTGAATAAGCCTTCAATTCTGGCCGTAAGCCTATGAAACCAGCCTGAGAAGTCATTTCCCTTTCGGTAATTACTGATGTAAACCAACCCAAAAATAGCCCCACCTAAGTGCGCTAGTTTGCCTCCAGGGTTAAATTGAAAATCCACAATAGTTGAAATGATAAACAGAACCAAGGCAACATACTTTAGCTTAACTGGACCAATCAGTATCAGCGATACAATGTAGTTAGGTACCAGTAAGGTAATGATGGTCATGACCGCCAATACAGCACCTGATGCGCCATACAGTATGCTGATATCTACACTATCCCTAAAGCCTGGGAATATGTTATATCCCAATATATACAGTACCCCCCCTGAAAGCCCCCCGATAATGTAGGCAAACAACAATTGTCTTTCAGGCAGGTACTCTAAAAATATCCTACCGAAAAGATAAAAGGTAAGCAGGTTAAAAACTATGTGTCCCAGCCTTGCATGGGTAAACATGTGAGTGAGGAGTGTCCATGGCTTGAATAACATACTACTGAGATGAGAAGGTAATGCCACCCACATGATAGTAGAGAATTGTATATTGAACAGCGTAAAAACAAGATTTAACAGGTGATAGATAACAAAAACGCCAATGTTGATATAAATAAGCTTGATAAGCAGGTTGTTTTTCCTGAAGCTTTGCTTTATGTCATCTAAGAGTGTCATATTTATCTATAACGGTATCGATTATTATTCCAGTATCTCACTAAGAAATAACCAAAAAGTGCGCCACCTAGGTGGGCAAAATGCGCCACATTATCTCCTGGAGCATTTTGTATGCCTCTCACCAGTTCGTAGATTATTATACCCACTACGGCGTATTTCGCTTTAATAGGAAAAACGAAAAATAGTAGAAGCATAGTATTAGGAAAAGTCATCCCGAATGCCAGTAATATCCCAAACACAGCTCCTGAAGCACCAACTGTAGGTGCATTAAGCAGATAGTTGAGATTGGCTAATTGAGGGTCAATGAAATTCTGATTAGTGAGCATAGCATTCGCACCTTCTCTCATTACTAAACCAATTTGGTCTTCAGACAAAGACGACATGGCGGAGTGTAATTCCCATTCAAGCACTCCCAAATGCAAGGTTGCTGCTCCTAATGCAGTAAATATATAGTAGAAAAGAAATTTCTTAGGTCCCCAGAAGTTCTCCATACCAGCGCCAAACATCCACAGTACAAACATGTTAAGTGCAATATGAAGCAGGCCACCATGCATAAAAAAATGGGTAACTAGCTGATAAGGTTTAAACAGGGGAGATTCAAATGGATGTAAGCCAAGTGTGTGGATTAAATTCCATTGAGGCAGAAATACGGTTGCCATAAAAAACAAGCCATTAATTATTAGCAAGTTTTTTACAACTGGTGGTATTATATTGAAGCCTCGTGGCCTATAGTTTTGGTAACTCATCTTATCTATTCACTTACTTCGCGAATCTTTTCTCCAATTCATCCAATGGTATGGTAATAACCACAGGTTTTCCCGAAGGGGTGTAATATGGCATGTTACAGGCAAACAACTCGTCAATTAGATTGTTCATTTCCTCTTTATGCATTACTTGTCCGTACTTAACTGCCGACCTATCGGCTAATGCACGGGCTAATTTATCTTTTTTGTCTAAATCACCTTCATTCTTATAGCTTTCAAGCATTTCTTCTATTAAGGCTTTCAAGTCTGTATTAGTAGGAATATAGCTTGCAGTTCCTTCAATAACAAATGTGTTTTTACCAAACACTCTCAAATCAATACCCATGGCACGAACATCTTCCACCATTTCAACCATGAGTTCAAAATCAGTGGCTGGCAGTTCAATAGTTCTTGGGAAAAGCTCTTTTTGGCTACTTGCACCACCTTTCTCAATGCTGTTTATTATCTTCTCATACAACACTCTTTCATGAGCACGATGCTGGTCTATCATTACCAAGCCAGACTTTAGCGTGGTGATGATATACTTATTGTGTACCTGAAATGTTTTCTGCTCGGTTTCAGCTTCACCATCAGCCCAATCGGTTGAAAGTTGCTTTTGCTCATTTTCTTTGGGCTGGAGAGTGGAATGCTTCTCTCTGGATGTATCGGGTTCAATTGTTTCCTTTTCAGGAGACTTTTCTAGGTTATCATAAAGTTTAGTCCAGTTATCCCTATTCATTTTTTCTAAGGGAGATTCACGCTTTGGCTTTGGAGTATGTTTTTTCTCCGTTTCAAATGGGTTAAAATCTGGGTTATGTTTTATCTGGGGTTGAAAAACCTCCTTGTTCTTCGGTGGTGGTGGGATGTTTAGGCTGTTCTCTTGTTCAAAATCTATTGTAGGGGCGATATTGTATTTGCCCAGTGATTGCTTCACCGTGGAGCGCATGATGGCATAGATAGCCCGTTCATCCTCAAATTTTATTTCGGTTTTGGTGGGGTGGATATTGATATCGATAAAACTTGGGTCTACTTCCATATAAATGAAGTAGGACGGGAAACTGTTCTTGCTTATCAAGTCATCATAGGCTGTTATTACAGCATGGTTCAGGTAGCTGCTTTTAATAAAGCGATTGTTCACAAAAAAGAACTGTTCTCCACGTGTTTTCTTGGCAAACTCAGGTTTGCTGATAAACCCCTTGAGTTTTACGATGCTGGTTTCTTCCTCTAGCGGAACTAATTTTTGGTTGGTGTTACCACCCAGTAATTGAACTATCCTTTGCCTTAATGGACCTTTATTAAGCCTGAAAACTTCCTGCCCATTATGGTGCATGCTAAACTCTATATCTGAATGACCCAAAGCCACGCGTTGAAACTCATCAATGATGTGCTTGGTTTCCACTGCATTTGACTTTAGGAAATTACGCCGTGCAGGAACATTGAAGAATAGGTTTTTAACAGAAATGGCAGTACCAGCCTGAGTTTGACAAGGCTCTTGCTTCTTCACTTCAGTGCCTTCCAATTCCAGTAAAGTACCCAGCTCTTCCTCATGCAATCGGGTTTTCATTTCCACATGGGCGATGGCTGCTATGGAAGCCATTGCTTCGCCTCGAAAGCCTTTTGAACGGATATTGAAAAGGTCGTTAGCATTCTTGATTTTCGAGGTTGCGTGCCGTTCAAAGCATAAGCGAGCATCGGTGGGAGACATTCCACAACCGTTGTCAATAACCTGTATTAGCGTGCGGCCTGCATCCTTGATGATGAGTTGGATGTGATTACTGCCTGCATCTACAGAATTTTCCAGCAATTCTTTAATCACAGAAGCTGGGCGTTGAATGACTTCTCCTGCGGCTATTTGATTAGCTACTGAATCGGGTAAAAGTTGGATAATATCTGACATTTGGTACTTAGCAGGTTACAATGTTCGGCTACGAAAAAAGCCTGATGCAAAACTAAGTATTTGAAATGGCTTGTGGATGAAGAATGATTACTTATTCAGCAACGGTGCCAAGAGTGTTGCTTTTTCAAGTAGGATGAACACCGAGTAGAGTAGAGCGCATATCACACCAAAAATCACTACAAAGCGCACTTTTTGGTCTCTGCTGGCTTTTTTTGAGATAGAAGTATGTAATTCATCTTTGCTAGCGCTGAACTGGGCGCGCATTCTTAATAAGCGCTTGTGCGGGTCATTATCTTCTTTTTTTATGCCCAATTCCGTCTCAATTATATCTCGCCTTTCCTGAACTCTCGCCTTGTCTTCATCAAAGTAAACAGGGGTGTAGCCGAATTGCCTTGGCCTGCGGCTCTTGAACATGGATGGAATGTTATTCAGCATAGTACAAATGTAATGATTTTAAAACTTAACGGGTTGGTAGGCAAAATATTGAGTGAGGCATCGGGTTTCAACAACAATATGTTGACGAATTAATAAAACCTGGCATGAAATAAGCTGTATTTCTCACGTTATTTGAACAAACCTTATTCCATGTTTTCAGGCACAAGAAGATTTTACACTATACTTTTTCTACTTCTACCTGTCTTTGTTTTGGCTCAGCAGCAGGAGAAAGTGCCTCCGTTTATTGCTGAAGCCAAAACCCAATGGGTCGATTCAGTTTTTAATTCATTAACCCAGGAGCAGCGGCTAGCACAACTTTTTATGGTAGCAGCATACAGTAATCGTGACCAGGCTCATATTGATGAGTTGGCCAAGTTAATTACTGACTACAATATAGGTGGCTTGATATTTTTTCAAGGTGGGCCTGTAAGACATGCACGAATGCTCAATTACTTGCAAACCAAGGCCCAAACACCTTTATTGATTGGTATGGATGCTGAATGGGGGCCATCCATGAGGTTGGATAGTTGCCCAAAATTCCCCAGGCAAATGACTTTGGGTGCTATTAATGATAACGATATTATCTATGATATGGGTGTAGAGATAGCCCGCCAGTGTAAAAGCATTGGAGTGCATGTGAATTTTGCACCTGTGATTGATGTGAATAGCAATGCGGCCAATCCAGTAATTGGAACCCGCTCTTTTGGTGAGAATAAGGTGAATGTTGCAAAGAAAGGTATTGCCTATATGAAAGGGATGCAGGACAATGGTGTATTAGCTTGTGGTAAGCACTTTCCAGGACATGGTGATACTGATAGCGATTCGCATTTGACATTACCTGTTATTAAACATGATAGGGCAAGGATGGATAGTTTAGAGCTATACCCTTTCAAAGAGCTGATTGCCCATGGTTTGGGTAGTATGATGGTTGCCCATTTATATATTCCAGCTTATGACGATAGGAAGAACGTGGCTTCTACTTTATCGCCCTATGTGGTCGATACTTTGCTTAAAGGAAGGTTGGGATTTGAGGGGCTTGTTTTCACTGATGCCTTAAATATGAAAGGGGTAAGTAAATTCTATAAGCCTGGCATAGTAGATGTAAAAGCCATGATTGCCGGTAATGACATAATGCTTTTCTCGGAGGATGTTCCCACTGCAATTACTGAAATAAAGAAAGCAATTGAGAATAAAGAACTGACCTGGGCTGATATCAACGAAAGGTGCAAAAAGGTGATAATGGCGAAATCATGGGCTGGGCTTGATGATTACAGGGAGATAGAAGTAAAGAACATAGTAGAAAAGTTGAGTGCTCCATCGGCTGAAGCTGTTTTGAAAAGAATAGCCAATGGTTCTGTCACACTTATTATCAACAAAGATGATGTAATTCCATTGAAGAGACTGGATACATTAAACATTGCGTCGGTTGTAATTGGTGAGGGAGTTGATAATCCTTTCCAAAAGATGTTGGGCAAATACTGTGATGTTACTCATTTTGTGTTGGATGATGGTGCCAGCGCTGCGGAATATACCAAGGTAATGTCTAACTTAGATAGTTACAATACAGTTATTATCGGCCTACACAAGACAAGCCGTAAGCGTTCGCAGAATTACGGTATTACTCAACAGGTTCTGGATTTTATCAATATCCTAAATGATGGTAAACGTAAAGTGATTGTAAATGTGTTTGCCAATCCTTATGCACTAGACAGGATGCAGGGCAGTGAAAAACTGGATGCTTTTATTTTATCCTATGAGAACACTGACTATTCTCAAGAGGCATCTGCACAACTCATATTTGGCGGTATTGCAGCTTCTGGTAAGTTACCTGTAACTGCCAATCGTCAATACCGGGAAGGGGACGGTGTGACTACTGAAAAAATACGTTTCTCATATGGTGTTCCCGAGCAGTTGGGTCTTAATAGTAGGTATTTTGGTGGCATAGACAGCATAGTAAAGGATGCCATAAATGTAAAGGCAATACCAGGTTGCCAAATATTAGTGGCAAAGGACGGAGTGGTTATTTATGACAAGAATTTTGGCTACCACACCTATGATGAAAAAAGAGAAGTGAGGAGTAACGATTTGTATGATTTGGCTTCTGTTACAAAGATTGCTGCCACTATGCTTGGTGTGATGAAAATGGTAGATAACAAAAAACTGAGTATAGATGATAAGCTTTCAAAACACCTGCCAGAGTTATTGACTACCAACAAAAAAAGCATGATATTCAGGGAGGTGCTGGCGCATCAGGCTGGTTTTAAATCATGGATACCATTTTACCTGGAAACGATTAAGGAAGGGAAGTTGGACACCTTGGTTTATAGTACTACTCAGTCGGATGTTTTTACATTAAGGGTCGCCGACAATATGTATTGTAACAAGAGCTATGTTGATAGCATTTACAAAAGGATAAATGATTCGAAAGTCAATAGCAGAAAAGATTATCTGTATAGCGACTTGGGGTATTACTACATAAAGAAGGTGTTGGAAAGTTTAACAGGAAAGTCGCTTGATGAATATGTGCGAGAGCAGTTTTACGAGCAATTGGGGTTGAGCACCATGGGCTACAAACCTAGAGAGCGTTTTGCTTTGGATAGATTAGTGCCTACGGAGCTTGATGTAGCCTTTCGCCATCAGCAAATACAAGGGGATGTGCATGACCAAGGTGCTGCTATGATGGGTGGAGTAGGTGGTCATGCTGGGCTTTTCTCTAATGCCAATGATTTGGCAAAGCTGATGCAGATGTATTGCAATTATGGGGAGTATGGTGGCGAAAGATACATCTCAGAAGAAACTATGAAAGAGTTTACCAAATGCCAGTTTTGTGCGAGTGGTAATAGGCGTGGTATTGGTTTTGATAAGCCAGACATGAAATCAGACAAAGGGCCAACTTGTAGCTGTATTTCCTATATGAGCTTTGGGCATTCTGGTTTCACGGGTACTTATGGTTGGGCTGACCCTGAAAAGAATGTAGTATATATTTTTTTGTCGAATAGGGTATATCCTGATGCTGAGAATAAGAAGCTTATCACAATGGACGTGAGAACCCGCATACAGGAGGTGATATATAACGTTATTGAGTGATTTGCATAAGTATCCCTTCCACCTTCCTCAAAATATCGTTTTCCAGATTATCAATAGTTTCAAGTTGCCCAAATTGATGCAACTGAACAATGGACATGTCTAGATTCTGAATGTTTTGCCCCGCCCAATGTAGAGACTGATACTCTTTGCCAACCAGTTGTGCATCGTAGGCTTCATTCAAAAGCATTTCAGCTATTTGATAATTGACATTGCGGTAATCTTTCGGAATGAATCTTTTTATGCGATAAGGCAAATCATATTTCTTGTTCAAGTTGAGCATTAGTTGACTCTTTTCCTTCATGTAACTTGAAACTGGAGACATAGAACCCTTGTATTGCTTATCGTTGTATTCAAAGCCAAATAGACTTTCATATTGAGGTATCAAGTCTGGGAAAGTATGGGCCAGGTGCGATAGAAAATAAAGAGCTTGAGTATCATGCATGGTCATGCCGGCAGCAAATAGGAGGTAATCTGCATTGCTTTCTCTAGTTCTTTGATAGAGTCCTTCTAACTCTTCTTGTGCATCAGTAATACAAGGAACAATAGGTATAGCTAGAACTCCTGTTTGTATTTCAGGTGCTTTGGACTTTATTTCTTCAATTACTTTAAAGCGTTTTTCAGGCGTGGGTGAACGTTTTTCTAAAAACCTGGCCTTAGCATTGTCAGTACTTGTAATCGTGATAGAAACGGTGCACCAATTCTTCTCAGCTATGGCTTGCAAAAGGTCAAGGTCTCGCAATACTAAACCAGATTTGGTAATGATATGTACTGGATAGCCATACTTTTGGAGCACTTCAAGGCATTGGCGGGTGTTCTCATATTTCTTCTCAGCCCCCTGATATGGATCTGTCACACCACTCATGGCTACCACATCTGGTAATAAGGTTCTTGCCTTATTTAGCCTTTGGTTCAAGTTAGTGGCAATATCATGCTTGATAGCTATATTGTTCTCAAAATCTTCAGGCATGTGGTATTTATCGCTTCTACTGTTGCAATAAATACAACCAAACAGGCAGCCATTGTATGGGTTGATAGAATATTTATTCCAAAACCAACTGTCGATGTACTTCTTTACATTCAGTACACTCTTGTAGTCTTTTTCAATAAATTCAGCCAATGGCTTAATTGAGTTTCTTTTTGCGTTGGTTCCACATGTAAATATACATTTTCGGAAAGAAGACGACATACAAAAGTGTGATGCCTGCAAATGCAATATCTATAATATCCCAATTCAATCCGTCTTTCTTCATCCATGAGAAAACAATCAATAGTTCGCCAGCAACTCCCATAGGGTAGAGAAAGATGAATGTGGTGTAGCGAAGGGTTAAGAGAAGCTTGCTTTCATTGGCAATAAGACTGGTGAAATAGAAACCATAGCGAATAACCTCTGTGATACTCCAGGCTATCATTATCAGGTGAAGTCCTGTTATACCTAAAATATTGATGTATTGGTCACTTGCTAAAAAATTGATGAGTACCAGTACGAATATACGAGAAGATATTTGTATTACCGTGGTTGTAACGGGCGATGAAACCCATTTAAGCAAGGCATGGAATATCTCTAAAATAGCTAAGCCTTGAAATATGTTAAGCATCAAGAGGGTAGTGTCATCAAATACAAGTCCATTAGCGAGATACCAAAGCAGCATGGCAGTCCAACCAAGGCAGAGTATTATGTTGTATGACTTTAGGTAACCTTTCATGTTAGTTCATTTTGTTCTTTCTCTTCCAAAATTTCTAGTTTGGTAAGTATTTTCTTGCCGCGGCTTTTAAATCCTGCTGAGCCTGTATCTATTTGGTCTTCAATCAATAACTTCAGTTCATTGGCAAGACCTGGTTCCCTCAGGCAAATATTATAAAGCACCGTCATAGAGAAAACTTTAACGGCAATGGGTTGGTCATTAGAGCCCAAAAATCTAAAGCATTTGTCGGCTACCTTTCCTAGCAATTCACCAGGAATATCAATAAACTGGAGCATGCGTATGGTATTTCTTCTCACAGCATCATGAACGTCATTATCCAGATTGTCAACCATTTGCTTCAGATAGGGCTTTACCATTTCAGGGTGCCTGTCAGCTACTATATTCATCGGCCATGAAGCTTTTTGGTTCATGCGAAAGCTACCGTTGAAGAAGATATCCATCAACTCAGCCATGCGCTGCCTGCTTACGCTCACGTATCGCGCTATCTTTTCAGCGTCTCGGCGGGTGCTTTGGTTTTTCAGTTCAGCCTCGATGTTCATTTTTTATTACTTTCGAAGTAATAACCATTACAAGCTATAAAGATGGAAAACCAAATTGATTGGACAAAATTTACCCGTAGAATATACATAGATAGTGATGTGCAGGAAGTGTACGATGCATGGACGGTACCTGACAGGATAGAAGAGTGGTTTTTAGAAAGGGCTATATATACTAATCCATTGGGGGGTGAGGTTCCAGGGACAAACAATTGCCAAAAAGGAGATGCTTACGCATGGAAGTGGCACAATTGGGATAATCTTGAGAAAGGGGAAATATTAGAAGCCAATGGAAAAGACTTTCTGAAATTCGGTTTTGCTGATGGAACTGTGAGTGTGCAACTGACTGAAGAAGATGAAATGACTAGGGTAGACCTGGTACAGGAAGTTATCGGGCAAGACGAAAAGAGCAAGTACAACATATATTACGGTTGTAGTTTGGGGTGGTCGTTTTGGATGGTGAACCTAAAGGCTTGGCTAGAGCATGGTATCACCTTGAACGAAACGAGGCCAATACCCAATAATGGTATTCACTTGGTAAATAGTTAAACTATCTATCATGAAATCAAGTTTTCTTTCTCTTGCTTTAATACTAGGTTTGATGTTGTCCTTTTCTTCTAATGGGCAAAATCCTGATACCATTCATTTCAATTATGTTTCAGAGCATGAGTACACCTGGACGTATTCGTGCTATGAGGCACTTTTTGACGCACAGGAAAGACCTTATTTGTATACAGCCAACAACGAGCTTGGTTTTATAGTGTATGATATTTCAAATATCAACAACCCAACACCAGTAGATACTTTTCTGCCAGCAGTTTTTGATGGGCTTAAAGTGTCTAACATCTCTCAGAATGGTGACTGCATCTATGCTTCTCTTGGAGGTTTTCAGGGGATTGCCCAAAGAGCTGGGATGGCCATATTTGATATTTCTGACCCAGCTAACGTAAGTGTAAGCGATACGTGGGACTCAACAGTGTTTAATCAGGGGGCAGCGATTGCGATAGCAGATGGTGATTACGCCTTTTTGGGCGGAATGGAAAAAGGAGTAATAGTATTGGATGTATCAGATAAGAATGATATAAAATACGTTTCAGACTATGCTCCAGACCCTAACTGGCCACATATACCCGGGATTTTCTCAACCCCCAATGCCAGGGGAATGACAATAAAGGGTGATTATCTTTATTTATGCTACGATGCTGGAGCCTTGCGTGTCATAGATATATCAGACAAACAAAACTTGAATGAAGTAGGGCGGTACATCAATTGGATGTTGGATAGCGTGGCTCAGCCAGCCTATAATAATGTTGTGCTTGTGGACGACTATGCCTATATAGCAGTGGATTATTGTGGAGTAGACATAGTAGACATAAGTAACCCAGCTAACCCACAAAATGTTGGATGGCTTGACCCTTGGGATTGTGAGAATACCCCCTGGGATGGAGCGCCGGGCCATACTAATCAATTGAGAACGCATAGAAATAATAGTATTTTGTTTGTGTCTGGAGCGGATACGGAGATTATAGCTTATGATATTACTGACAGGGTAAACCCAGTGCAAATAGGTACTTACCATGCAATACTAGATAGTAATGTGACCTGGAGTATTGATGTAAATGACAGCTATGCGGTATTGGCACAGGTAGATAATCCAATAGGTGTGCCATATGATTCGGATTGGGGTGGGATACGAATACTGCAATGGAATGGAGGGCCAACTAGTATTGTAGACAATGCAAGTAAGCAGGAATCAGCGGTTTATCCTAATCCTGCGAGTGAAACTGTGTTTATAGACTCAAAAAATGAGCATGGCAAACAGCGGGAATTGTTGGTTGTTGATATCACAGGAAGAAGCATCTCAAGTCAAGTTTCAAATGATGGAATTTTTGAGTTGAATGTAAGTAAATTAGTTCCTGGTATTTACATTTACCATATTTCTGGAAGTGCTGAAAATAGGGAGTTTGGAAGGTTTGTGGTGAGATGAATTTTGCCTCATACAAACCGTATTATTAAAAAGGAAATTCGAGGTAGGGTAGTACATGTTAGTCTTGTTAATAAGGGTGTCCGTCTAAAAAATCAAAACTCAGCCCTTTTTTAGGTTACATTTGATGTAAGAAAGAGAATAAAATTCTCACAAACCTTATGAAGCCAAAATTATATTTCCTTATAATCTTTTTGATGTTTGCTTATCAGCTTTCAGCGCAAACTTTAACTGAAAGCCAATTTGTAGGTATTGTAAACAGTGATCCTGAAATGTCAATGAAAATGTGGCATGAGAAAAAAGAAGGTTTTGAGGATGAGCTTAATTGCTTGCTAACCCATTGGATGGATGTTGATGGTGACATGGACTTAGACTTGGTTATATTGGGCAGGGATAAGGCAAGCAAGGAAATGGTAAAGATATTTATCAATAAAGATGGGCAATATTCTTTTGTTCAGAGTTTAAAATCAGAAGCATTAAGTATACCTGAAATCAAAATGATGGCAGGCTTAAGTTGTTCGTCCAACATCATGTGGTGTGACCAAAACAATGATGGTTATAAGGACTTTGTGCTATTTCAGCCCAGGGCGCAATACCAAACTGGGTACTACAATAATGGAGATGGTACATATACGAAGATGACGGAGTTCGTTTCGGCGAACTAATGTGGGGTTGGTTTAGGTTGAGAAAGGCGGGGCTTTGGCCCCGCTTTTTCTGGTTATATACCCTTGTTTTATTGTATGAAGTGTGGAATTTAGCTGTTTGAGTTAACCTAAGTTAATAATGCAACAACTAAAGGGAATATTATGATGTTGACCAGACTAAATGCCATAGTTTTGACATTATAAAATTAATCACATACATAAATATATACATCATGAAACCAATAATAATCCCCATACTTTTAGTTTGCAGCGCTTTAAATGCCCAAGAAAAGAACGAGTGCCCTGAACAAAATAAAATACAAACATTAACCCAATCCAATATAACACTTGATGAAGTGTTGGCTCAAAACCCAAATGCAGAAATATCAAATGACCAAAGTGTAACTGCACACTGGATGGATTTTGACAATGACAGTGATTATGACCTCATTACTGTTTCAGGTGACAAAAGTAAGTCTGTTTGCATTTTCACTAATGACAATGGTGTATATGTGTTAGTTGAAAAAACGGATTTAGGCAAGTTTTCATTACCAGAGATAAGCATACTTGGCAACCTTGATATGAATGCAGACATAGCCTGGTATGACAAAAACGAAGATGGCTTTAAAGACTTCTTCTTGGCGATAAATGGTACTACTTACCAAGCTGAGTACATAAGCAATGGTGATGGTAGCTTCCAAAAAATATCTGAAGACTTGGCTATCAATAGGTAATTATCCTACCTGAGCCGATTTTAAGGCTTTGGTTTTATTGGCAAAGAGTTTGCAAATGTATATTTGCATTTAAATACAAACAGCCAATGAAAACTAAAGCCTTTCTTTTTTGCATAATTGTATTCTTCAGCTCTTGCGAAGCGCTAAAGGAGTTGAGTACTTTTTCCAAGTGCCAGTTTAGGATGGATACCCTGACCCAACCTGAGTTAGCAGGGGTGAGGCTGGATAATAAAAATAGTTTCAGCGATTTATCACTACTAGATGCTACTATGGTTACTACAGCATTTTTATCAGGTAATTTCCCACTAAGTTTTACGCTTAATGTTGAAGCAAAGAACCCTAACCCTACGCAGGCCGCTATCAATAAGCTAGAATGGATAGCCTATCTTGATGGTGTGGAAATGTTGCAAGGGGTTTTAAGCGATAGGATAGTTATAGCACCCAATAATGGTAAAACCACAATTCCAATAAAGATAAATGTGGACCTGAAAGAGGTTTTAAGTGGCAAATCAAAAGAAGCATTGGTAAACCTGGCTATGAATTTAACCGACCCTAATGGCAAGCCAAGCAATGTGAAATTGAAAGTGAGACCCACTTTGCTACTAGGCTCTGTGCCAATAGATTATCCTGGGTATATCACTTTATCACAAAATTTTAAAGCGAACTAAATTTTTTCACAATTAATTCGTTTCAAATTAAGTATTTTAGAGTTACTTTAAGGATATAATGTTGGTTAGCAATGCACGATATTGAACCTCACTACAATTGGCGTAGTTATTACGTTGCCTCAGAAGATGAGCGCTCGCCTTTCTATGGGCGTGAGTATAGTGAGTTTGAGTTTACTGACCAGATATACAATTACCTGATACACCCTCAATGGGATAGTATGGGTTCTCCCACTTTATTCATTAAAATACTTTATGCCGATTACGATTTGGGGTTTGCCGTGATAGAGTTGATAGGCGAGTGGAATGACTTATTAAATAATGACATCATGTTCCTGAAGCGGGATATTATTGAAATAATGCTTGGTGAGGGGGTAAACAAGTATGTTTTGGTTGGTGAGAATGTACTGAACTTCCACTACTCAGATGATTGCTACTACGAGGAATGGTTTGAAGAAGTTGACGATGGGTGGATAGTTGGTCTTAACTTTAGGGAGCATGTTGTGGAAGACATGCAGGTGGCCAACATAGATTATTATATTGACTTTGGCGGAGAATTCGGAGATATGAATTGGCGTACCTATGCACCACACCATCTTTTTTATAAAATCGATTCTATTATCAGCAAGCGCTTGGGAATGCCAGCAGTTGAGCATTAATATTGGCTTTATTTTTAGATAAAATGTCACATCCTTTGGACGAAGGACTGTGAAAATTTGAATCTTATTTTTAATTTTCCGTTCAATTTCGCTTAACCAGTACTTAATGGGCAGGATTTATGAGAAGTATACCAATGAGCACTCCAAGTTCATTGATATCTTAGGTGCCAAGGTGCATTATAGGATAGAGGGGATAGGGGAACCACTGGTTTTGATACACGGTGCCTTTTCATCACTACATACGTTTGATGGGTGGGTGAAAGAACTAAAAGGTGATTTTCAAATCATTCGATATACTATACCTGGTTTGGGTTTAACGGGCCCTAAATCGGATGAAGATTATACTATGGACGGTCATCTTACCGTCCTTCGTCATTTATTGGATAGACTTGGGATAAAGCAATGCCACTTGGCAGGGAGCTCCTTAGGAGGTTGGTTGGCATGGGAGTTTGCGCTGCGTCACCCAGACCGTATTAATAAGATGATATTACTGGACTCAGCGGGTTTTCTTGACCCAGATAGTATTCCATTGCCGTTTAAAATGGCACGTACTCCTTTTGTGAATATGGCTTTTAAATATGTTGTTAGGTATAATATTTTGGCTGATTATATTAAGCAGGTATATCATTACAAAGACAGGGTTACCACCGAATTGGTGGATAGGTATTATGAGCTTTTTACGCTCAAGGGCAATCCAGACGCCTTTGTGAAAATGGTAAACAGCAAGTTGAAAGATAATACTCGCCACCTAAAAGAATTAGAAGTGCCTACCCTGATTGTATGGGGCAATAAAGATAAGTGGTTGCCTATCCGTAATGCTCATCGTTTTCAAAGCCTTATACCTAATTCTCGTCTTATCATCTATGATAACATGGGGCATGTGCCAATGGAAGAGTGCCCTTATGAAACTTCGATGGACGCACGCTCATTCCTTTTGCACAACTGGAACTAAAGGATAATTTTCCGCATCTTTGCGACGTGAGACAGAGAAAGAAAGACGAATTTATTTTTGGGATGCACCCAGTTCTTGAGGCTATTGATAGCGGCAAAGAAATGGAAAAGGTGCTCTTGCAGCAAGATTTGAAGGGGCCGCAAATTCCCAAACTAAGGGAGCAAATGAAACTACATGGCATCCCATATCAATATGTGCCAAAGGAAAAGCTGAACAGGATTACCATGAAGAACCACCAAGGTATCATAGCTTTTCCATCACCAATCACTTATCAAAATTTGGAACAGCTACTACCTGTGCTTTATGAAGAAGGTGAAGAGCCTTTCATATTGGTGCTGGATAGAATAACAGATGTGGGTAATTTTGGTGCTATTGCTCGTTCGGCTGAGTGTGCTGGGGTGCATGCAATAGTGGTTCCTTCAAGAGGTTCAGCTATGATAAGTGCACATGCAGTGAAAGCATCGGCTGGAGCTTTGTACAAAATACCAGTATGTAGAGAAGATAACTTAAAAGACTCCATCGATTTTTTGCATAATAGCGGCTTAAAGGTGATAGCTTCGACAGAAAAGGCTGAAGACTATTGCGACCAAGCTAATCTATCGGGTCCTTGCGCCCTGATAATGGGTTCTGAAGAAGATGGGATATCGCCAGAGTATTTGAAGCGTTCTGATGTTTTGGTTAAAATACCTATGTTTGGTGAGATAGGCTCATTAAATGTTTCTGTTGCTACTGGTATCATCCTTTATGAAGTGCAAAGGCAACGCAGGAACGGTTAAGCCTTTAAATTTACCTGATGTTTAAGCAACTGGGTTCACATCATTGGTTTTTATTAGGCATCTTAGTGATAGCTGGTATGCTGCGGTTCTATAACTATACTCAGGTGTCTTACTCCAATGATGAACTGAGTGCACTCAATAGGTTGCGTTTTGATAGTTATGGTGAAGTACTTAAAGAGGGTATAACCCCAGATGGACACCCTGCCGGTGTACAGACTTTTCTTTATTTCTGGACTGAGTTGTTTGGGTTTTCAGAGGGAGCAGTACGGTTTCCTTTTATCATTGCCGGACTGCTATCAGTTTTATTATCGTATTTAATAGCCTCAAGGTGGTTTGGTGTGGCCGCGGGGTTATTGTCCGCTGGAGCGATTGGATGCCTTGAGTTTCCATTGCTGTACAGTCAAATTGCAAGGCCTTACGTTTTAGGAATGATGACTTCTCTGAGTACTGCCTGGTTTTGGACTCTGCTTTTGTTTGGTGATAGAGAGGGCTCATTAATGGAAGGGAAGCTGCCTAAATGGTTGAAAGTATTAGGCTTAGCCATAAGTGCAGCCGCTTGCATGTATATACACTACTTCAGTTTTTTGTTTGCGGTAATGGTTTTAGTATCTGGTATTCTGTTTATTGAGAATGATACTTACAAAAGGTATTTTGCTGCTTTAGGGCTCTCTTTTATTTTCTTTTCGCCTCATATTGCTTTAACCTTGCATCAATTCACTAATGTAGGGCAGATAGGAAGCTGGCTGGCCCCACCAACACCCCAGTGGATTGCCGACCATTTTTTCTACATTTTCAATGGTTCGGTGTTTGTGATATTGCTTGTAGCCTTGCTGTTTGCTTTGAGTTTTACTATCAATTTCAAAAATATCTCCTTTAACTCATTTCACGTTATTGCCTTGGTTTGGTTTGTAGTTCCTTTTGTTGTAGGATACATATTTTCCATTGCTAAGGCACCATTGCTTCAGAATTCTGTCCTTATTTTTTCTTTCCCGTTTTTCATTTTCTTCAGTTTTTCTTTTTTCACAACAGGTTTAAGCAAGCTATCAAAGGCTGCCATATTGGTTTTTGTGCCTGTGGTGCTATATAGCACCGTGATTGAAAACAAGTTTTTTTCTACCAATCATTTGGGGGAGATTAATCAAATCACTGTCAAAGCAGTGGAATGGGCCAATAAATACGGTAAGAATAACATTACCTATACTACCAACGTTCACGCTCCTTTCTATACCGATTATTATCTGGAGAAGTATGGGGTTGATGATTTGGATTTTAAGATTTACAAACTGGAAAGAGATACTACTTTGAGAAAGCTGGCAAGGGTGGTGGAGGAAAGCAATACAGAATATTTTATGACAGGGTGGAGCACTAAGTTTCATCCCCCTGAAGTGGAGCAGATTATAAGAGAAAAGTATCCATATGTAATTGCCGAGGAGAGTTTTGTGAATACTGGAGTGTATTTATACAGTAAGTTATCGGACGGGAGTACTTCTGAAAATCCACTGGTAGTGTTTTCGACAAACTTCATAGAATGGAGTGAGGAATGGAATGTAAATGAACAGAATATAAGGGAAGGGCTGGATAGAAGAAGTTTTGACATGAAGCCAGAAACCGAGTTTGGCCCAACACTGTCTGTTAAAACGGGGCAATTAAGAAGTGCAACTACTTTATGGATCAAACTCACTGGTATTACTGAGGGTGTTGGAGAATTACAGTTGGTTGTAGATTTAAGTCATGAGGGGCAAAACTATTACTGGAACAATATGCGATTTGAGCCTTTTATAATTCATGGAAAGGAAGGAAGCGTTTATTTTTCAGTCGACTTGCCCGTTTTTCAATCGGATGAAGACCTTCTAAAGATATACCCTTGGAATCCAAGCAAGGAATATTTTGTGATATCTGATATAAAGTGTGAGTTCTATTAATACTCCTATTTTCGCAGCTCATTTTGCACAGGTTGAAAGATTTAGTTAAAAACATAAACAGGCGTAATATCCTATTGATATTTCTAGCTGCCTTGCTCACCAGGCTTGCCATATTACCATGGTCGCAGATGGTGCATGCAGATGCTGTAACTCGTGTGTTTTTGGCCCTAAATTGGTTGGAACATCCACATTACATTACAGATGGTTACTGGGGGCCAATGCATCACTACCTGAATGCATTATTTCTGAGCATATTCCCTGGTAGGGATTTTGGCCCTAAGATGCTAAACGTGCTTTTAGCCTCATTAACGGTAATTCCTATGTATAGATTTACCCTTAATGTGTTTGATAATCGCAGAGGAGCAGTTTTTGTGGCTTTATTGTATGTATTTAGCCCAATTGTGATGCGCAATAGTTTTCAGGCATTGGCCGGAGTTTCTTATGCTTTTTTTGTGGCTTCATCCATGTACTTTATTTCAGAAGGGATAAAGAAGAATGTTAGGCTTAGTTACGCGGCTTTGGCTGGTATAGCCATTACTTTCGCCGCGGCTACAAGGTATGAGGCGTGGGTTATCATTGCTGCTTTTACCTTGGTATTATCAATATTAAAGCAATGGAAGTTTACCGTGGTGTTTTGGCTTTGTGCAATGATATTCCCTGCTACATGGATGATTGGTAATCAACTTAAGTTTGGGGATTTTCTTTATAGCGTAAACCAGAATGACGTTTGGAATATACAGCTTGAGGGTATTAATGATAATGTGGATGCTATTGAGCGGATAAAGCGGGTACTGTTTTTTCCTATGTCTTTTATGTTTAATATCTCTCCAATTACTTTGGCGTTGCTGTTGTGGGGACTATTTGTAGCCCTTAAAAAACGGGCTATGGAAAAGACTCAATGGGTGTGGCTTATCCCTTTTGGGGTAATGTTCGTCGTGTTTATGCAGAAGGCATGGGCGGGCACTTTGATGCTTCAACACCGTTTTATTCTCACTTGGATTGTACTTGGTTTGCCTTTTCTGACAATGACTTTTAAAGATGAAAAAAAGAAAAAGCTAAAAACTAAATTAATGGTAGTTGCAATTGCTACTGCTATTCCATTGTCATTTTGCTGGTGGTTATTCCCTTATGAAATAGCCCTGCGTTGGACTAATTTAGGCAAGGCCGTAGACCAAATGGCTGTTGGGACGTTTCAGGAGTTTGAAGCTATCCCTTTGCTGAGAGATAAACCAACTGAGATTTTGCTGGAGACGATTAATGGGCATAGCGTAGAAGGCAATGGGTTAGTACTAGACTTTTTTGGGTGGGATAGAACTTATTACACAACCCTACATGTTAAAAACAGGGTGTACATCACAGAAGGTGCTAAACATGGAAGAACAAAGCATGATGACCTTGATGAGTATTTGGACAGGCATCCTAAAGGGCTTATAGTTTTCAATAGAGTGGGCAGGCTATATGGGGAAGCGACTTTTTATGATTCGTTAGTCCAAATAAAGTCTATTAATCATGCATTGATTGTGAAAGAGGTATATGCTCCTTACAATTGGCTTAAGCTGTTTGAATATGAAGCTGTAAATCAATGGGAGTTGGATAGCATGAAAGCACACATAGGGGAGCAAACTTTTGTTTTTCCATCGGAAGAAGACCGGGAGTATTACAAAGTGCTAATGCAAAACGATGCGGCATGGTATAGAAGTGTAAAACGAATGGCTATCTGGAAGCGACAAACGATTGAAGAGTCATTGGATATTAATGCCGACTACGTTATCAGAAAACTGAATGGAGAGGAAGTGGATTAGTCAATAACAGTTTTAAGGGCTTCGTTCATAGCCTCAAAAGTGTTGTAGCCATTGGTAACCAGATACCATTTATCGCCTAGTCTCAATATTACCGTTGGAAAACCCCTCACACCCATTTCGGCTGAAGTAACGAAATCTTCTTGCGTAGCTTTCTTGGCTTCATCGCTTTCAAAGTAGGTTTTGTATTTTTCTTTGTCTATACCATGCTTTTCAGCTATGGCCATATAAGTTTCTATTTTATGGGTGTCTTCATTCTTTGCGTAAAAGGCGAACTGTACATCTTTGAAGAATTGAAATTCTGCACTGGGCTTTAGATGCCTGGCAGTTACAACTGCTCGGCAAGCTGGTTCGGTATTATAGACAAAATCATTCCTGTCCATAATATCGAAAGCGAAAGGCCTGCCGCTCCTAGTATTTACTTCTTGCCAGTGGTGTTTTAAAAAGTCCTTTAATTGCTCATCCATTGGTTCAGTCTCATTTGGTCTTAGGCCACCCACCACAACTCTAAAACCCGCTTTGTCTTGATAAGCTTCCTTTAACTTAGCTAGTTCTTCAGAAATGCCATAACACCAAGAGTACATTGGGTCTCCAATGTATATTATCTCTGCGCTCTGTGCTTGTCCTTTCTGTGTCATCAATAAGATTAAAAGTATCGTGCAAGAAACGAATCTAAAGACTTGGAAAATGCTTCTCACAAGACCAATCTATTTATGAATTACAACTTTCTTTACCATTCTATGGGTTGAGTTTTCTATCTGTAATAGATAATTGCCCGCTGGTAAATGCTGCAAGTCTAACACCTGTTGCTTTGAATAGTTTATGCTTTGAGAGAAAATCACTCGTCCAGTTAAATCCAATACAGTCAGTGAGCATGTTTCAGCACCTGCACCGTATAATAAGATATTGAAAAGGCCTTTACCGGGATTAGGGTAAACTAGGAAAGAAATATTGAACTCATCACTAATACCTACTATTTCAACATAAAGGCTATCTGAAATAGACCAGCAGCCATTAGTATCAACAACAGCTATTTGGTAGTGCCCCGCCTGTGTTGGGTATAAGGAGTCCGTTGTTGCCGCAGGAATGCTGTCGCCATTTAGTATCCATTGGTATTCCTGAGCTGTACTTGAGGTTAGCCATCCGTTCTGTGTTATAGTAGGTTGAATAGGTATTTGTTCATTCACAATAGTAGTATCGAAACCGACACAATCACCGCCATTTGTAGTATATAATTCAACGATAATAGTATCGGTTTCATTTACTGAATAGGAGTAATCCATCGTGTAAGAACTCAGTAAAGTGCCGTGAATATCGTACCAATTAGCTGAGTCAGAAGGGGTGCCAGCGCTCAGTATGGCATCTTCACCTGAGCAGACGCTGATATCGGCACCCAAGTCTGGATTGGGTACTACAAATTGAGCTTCGTATGCTCCAATATCCTTAGCTCCAACTGTTGGAAGCCCACGTTGGTCACTGGCTGGTGTACCTGAATCGGTGCCGGCATTATTGGCAATAGAGCTACAGTCAAAAGAGTGAGTACAGGTAGGACCACCATTGTCTTGCAATGGATATAAACCAGGGCTAATGGTACTTGTAAGGCTACTTCCTAATATATCTCCCGTTGCAGGAACCCACATTGAACCAACAGTATCACCAATGATATTGTATCCCTGGGAGCTAATTACTTCGTCTTGTGCATAAATATCAACTTGAGAAGGTGCTGAGTTATCAGCAATAATGGTGTTTTTAATAGTATTGCCAAAGCTGGCGAGCCATATTCCACCACCAAACACAGACTGGTTGTTGGTGAAGGTGCAATTGGTAATACTCAAACTGGTGCCAATTGAATATAAGCCCCCGCCGCCATTGGCCGCGTTGTTGCCACTTATTGTCGAGTTACTCAATAAGTTCATGCTTCCGGGAGCAGAGCATATAGCTGCACCAGCTCCGGTTGTTGATACGTTTCTGCTCAAGGTGGTATTTTGGATATTGATATTCCCGAAATTGAAAATACCAGCACCGTCGGCATCTGTGATGTTAGAGTCTAGCG
>JANQJC010000131.1 GCA_028281825.1 Flavobacteriales bacterium | reverse complement strand
GGCCAGGAGTTCAGCTTTGTGCATTACAAGGACGTTCAGCCTGGTGACTCTACAATTATGTTTGATGACAAGGTGAGGGAATACATTGATGACACCTATAACGTTGATAAATTAGAAATACGCCAACCCGTCCATATATATAAGCTGATGTCAACCAGGTAGCACTTAAAGCCTATTCTGTTGATTCAGTCGCATTCATCAATAGTTTCTCATTTAATTCATACCTTTGCATGGGTATAAAAAAATTGAAATGAGAAGCATTGACACTTGGCTAGAAGCTTATGGTGAAAGTCACCAAAACCCAACCAATAAACTGGTGCATTGGGTTTGTGTACCCTTTATTTTCTTCAGCATCGTTGGTTTCTTTTGGGAAATCAAATTACCTATCCAGCTTGCGTTCCTGGGTGGTGAGCCCCTAAACGGCGCCATGATAGCATTAGTAGTAGTATTCTTTTACTATGTGTTCTTGTCATTGCCCATTGCTGCGGGTATGTTATTATTCTCTGCTGCCTGTTTGGCTGGTCAGTATGCCATAGCGCAAACGGGAGCTCCAGTTTGGTTAGTATCTGCGATAATATTTGTAGCTGCATGGATTGGTCAATTCATTGGTCACAATATTGAGGGCAAAAAACCGTCATTCTTTCAAGACCTTCAATTCTTGATGATAGGGCCAGCATGGTTGATGAGCTTTATCTATAAGAAAGTAGGCATAAAGTATTAAGCCACAGGCTGGGAATTATTTCGTAAATTGTATCTCTTAACCGAGACTAAAATAGATTATCATGTCAGAGACAGCAACATTAGAAGAAAAAGCTGCTAACGCGGCAACAGGCAATATGGCCCGGGTAGTACAAAAGCAAAGAGACTTTTTTAACACACACGCCACTAAGCCGCTAGAATTTAGGATTAAGCAGCTTAAAAGGCTTAAAGAAGCTATGACAGCTTATGAACCTAAGCTAATCGAGGCCCTGAATAAAGACCTTCGTAAAAGTGAAATGGAGGCGTGGAGCACTGAAATAGGTGTAACTGTTGCTGAGATTGACCATTACATTAAAAACCTGGGCAGGTGGATGAAACCTGAAAGAAAGGCAACCCCTTTGTTCTTTCAACCAGGCACCAGCCGCCTTTACCGCGAACCATTTGGCGTTTCCTTGGTTATCGCCCCTTGGAACTTCCCGGTTAAAAACCTACTAGGCCCCGTCTTGGGTGCCATGTCCGCAGGCAATACCGTTATCATGAAACCTTCAGAGATTTCACCTGCTACTTCAGGTGTCATCAAACAAATGATAGACGAGTATTTTGCGCCTGAATACATGGTAGTGATTGAAGGTGGTGTACCAGAAACAACGGAGTTGCTTCAGCAACGTTTCGACTTTGTATTCTTTACAGGCGGTACTGAAATAGGCAGGATAGTATATCAGGCAGCTGCCAAACATTTAACTCCTTGTACATTAGAACTTGGTGGCAAATGCCCAACCATAGTGGATACTGACATCAACCTGGATATCACAGCCAAGCGTATTATTTGGGGTAAAATGTTAAACGCGGGCCAGGCTTGTGTTTCTGTCGACCACTTATTTGTTAATAGCAAGATAAAAGACAAACTCATCGCGAAAATAAAGCACTACCTCAAAGAGTTTTATGGCGACGACCCATTCCAAAGTACAGACATCTCTTCTATCATTAGCGACAAGCATTTCAATCGCATTACTAATATGATTGAAGGTGACGTAATACACGGTGGTAAAAGCGACGCGGAGAGAAGGTTTATCGAGCCAACGATTATAGATAACGTAACACCAAGCCATAAAGTAATGCAAGAAGAGATATTCGGACCAATATTGCCTATCATTACTTATGACAATCTGGACGACGTAATCAGCCAAATCAACGCAGGTGAAAAACCATTGGCACTATACATCTTCTCAAACAACAAGAAGATACAGGATAAAGTAATCAATGAAACATCATCGGGCGGTGTTTGTATCAACGAGATAACCATGCACATGGCTACAACTGAGCTGCCATTTGGTGGCGTAGGATATAGTGGTGGTATGGGCTCATACAACGGTTGGTATGGGTTTGATACCTTCTCACATAAGCGTGGAGTGATGAAAAAAGCATTCTTTGGAGACGTGAAACAGAAATACCCACCCTACGACAAGAGCAAACTAAATTTTATCAAGTTTGCTGCTAAGTGGTTCCTAGGCTAAAATGCTAATCTATTGATAACCAAAAAGCCGTCCATTAACTGGACGGCTTTTTTACTTTTACGCCATGAAAAGCTACCTCTTATTACTTCTCATCCTCATAACTAATGCAGGCTTTAGCCAAACTACAAAAACCAAGCGTGTAATCCTTATCGGTGTTGATGGTATGAGCCCCGACGGAATCAATAATGCTAATACACCCTATATGGATGCCCTCGTTAACGGTGGGTCAAGTACCTTCACGGCAAGAGCCGTTTTACCAACAAGTAGCAGCCCCAACTGGGCTTCAATGATAATGGGTGCAGGACCCGACCAACATGGCGTTACCTCAAACAGTTGGGAACCTAACAAACAAACCATTAAACTGGAATGCACTGGAAAAAAAGGCAATGGCAAAAACAGTGAAATGTGGCCCACCATTTATGGACTATTAAGGGAGCAAAAAACCAATTCAAAAATATTTTGCTTTCACGATTGGTGGGATTATGGCAGGTTGGTGGAACCGGGTGTTTGCGACAAAAAGAAAGGCCCCGGTTTATACGGACTTATTTTCCAGAAAGGCAATAAGCGGGCCATCAACAGGGCAAAGCGAATAGTGAAAAAGAAAGACTTCGATTTTATTTTCGTCCATCTGGACCACGTAGACCATGCCGGCCACCATGACGGGCATGGCACACCTGAATATTACAAGGCGGTAGAATATGCCGATATATTAATTGGTGAAGTAATACAAACTGTAAAAGATGCAGGCATTGAGGAAGAAACCATCATCATGGTTACAGCAGACCATGGTGGTATTGGCAAAGGCCACGGCGGCAACACCCCTGAAGAAGTGAATATCCCATGGATACTAAAGGGGCCAGACATAAGCCCTGGGCACAAGGTGAATGATGAAGTAAACACCTACGATACTGCCCATACTTTGGCTCGCATATTTGCCTTAGAAACCCCTGCTTGCTGGATAGGAAAATGCATTGACGAAATATTTATAGACTAACTTTTTTTAGCACATCATTTTGCCCCAATATTAAATTCATGCTTTGTTTTCTGTCGTTAATAGAAATTTAATGCGGTGTTCGTCTATTTTATGTAACTTTCGATATCCTTTAACTAGAGTGCATGAAAAAACATTTACTGAAAACATTGATTGTCGCTTTTGTCCTTGGTTTTACAGCTGACTATGTTTCAGCGCAAACCGTTGGTATTAGTGACGCTACTTTTACCCCTAATACCCAGGCAGTATTAGACTTATCAAGTAACCGTAGGGGCTTCCTCCCACCCAGGTTAGAGCTAAATGGTAATGATTTACCTATTTCAGGCACTAAACCAGCTGGTTTGATGGTATATAATCAAGGTGGCGCCATTGGCCCTAATGGTTTTTATTACTGGACTGGCTCAGCATGGACACAAGTTGCATCAGGTTCTGATGTGATACATGGCTCGGGTACCTTAAATTACCTTTCAAAATGGACACCTGATGGCAGCACACTGGGTAATAGTCAACTATTTGATAATGGCACAAACGTAGGTATCAACAACTCAAGCCCTGCCTTTAAACTAGATGTACGAGATGACGCTACTGGTCCACAAATTGTAGCCAGGGGCACTGGTGGCATTAACTCCGATCATGCAGTTGGTTTCATTTATAACACAAGCTCAGACTGGGTAGGAAAAATAGGTCATTTGGGTTCTCTGGGCAATGGATGGTCACTAGATATGTGGACAGATGAACCTTATCCCATTACTTTTTGGAACTCTAGCCTTGAGAGAATGCGCATAGCCAGTGATGGTAAAGTAGGTATAGGAACCACCACCCCTGCAACCAGCCTTAATGTATTTAATGGCAACGAGAGTAGCACACTCACCAACTTTACACAATCGCTTGCAAATGGTGGTTTATTAATCACAACCGATTACACCAATGGCGCCTACACGCCTGGTATTTTCTGGAATACAACCAATGATAGCCCAACTATGCCAAAAGCTGGTATCTTCTTACAAGAAACCACCGCTGGCACTAAAATGCTCTTTGGTACTTCCACTACCTATTCCTCTGGTATCACAAGCACCGGCATGGTACTAAATGACTTGGGTCGTGTGGGTATTGGAACACTTTCACCAAATGCAACTTTGCACGCCGCCGGTAATGCTGGTGTATTGACTATTGAAGGTAACGACCATGTGTATATACAGTACTACCCTGATGGATATGCGGCCGGCAGAAAAGCATGGATAGGTTATGGTGGTTCTTCTGATGACAACCTTACCATGAGCAATGAAATCTCTGGAGGAAAGATAGCGTTAAGTACCAATTCAGGAAATGTCGTGATTAACTCATTATCTGGTTCTGGCACACGTGTGGTGATGGCTGATGCTTCGGGTAACCTGTCAGCAAGTAATGACCTTCCTTCTGGTGACGGCGACTATATACAAAACCAAAACGCATCCGCACAAAGTGCTAACTTTTGGATAAGCGGTGATGGAAGATTTAATGGTGATGTAGATATAGCAGCCAATCGCGAAATTTTCTTTGCTGACAATGGTCAAATACGCTCTTTAGATAATAATCATAGGATATTTTTTGACCGCTCAAACAACCTGATGAAGTTTTATGAGTATGGTGATTTTGTATACTACGCACTCACGGGTACTGAAACCATGCGCTTAACAAGCGGTGGCAACTTGGGTATTGGTTCTCCAACCCCAGCATACAAACTTGATATAGTGGGTGGTAGCAATTCAATGAGAATCCAACAAAATGGTTCATTGGCATGGACGTCAGGCCTGGTTATCAATGGCCCTGGTTCTGATACCTATATAATTAATGAGAATACTTCAAGCGGTTACACCAGGATTAGAAACACAAGCACAGGTCAGTATGGCTTTACTAACCCCGGTGGAACCAACAACATTTGGTTAAATGCAAATGGCGGTAGCTCCTACTTCAATAGCGGTAATTTTGGTATCAAAACAACCAGTCCATCTTACGATTTAGATGTTTCAGGTAATACCAGGACTACTGGAGACTTCTATGGTAATATCCACGTAGATGACACCAGAAGCACCAATGATGGCCCTAACCAATGGGATAATGAGGTAGGTTTCGACTTCAAAAGCCGCTCTACTGTTGGCGTACCAGGCAGTGGTACCTACTCAGGCATGATGACCATCGCTCCTTGGGGTGACAACAGCGGTGATGCCAACCATCAAATCAATTTTAACGAAGGTGGTTTGTTCTGGCGCCAAGGCCAACCTCAAAGCTCATCTTGGGATGGCTGGAAAGAAATTTTGACCTCAAATGGCACCAACAACTCGGCTTGGTCAATGAGTGCTAATTTTAGCCACAGCCCTGACGACTGGTGTTCAGGCTGCTCTGGCGCAGGTTCATTACCAGATAATCAAGACGATTATACTCAAACGGTTACAATGCCTTTCTCTATCACTATTGATGGTACCTCATACAACCAACTTTCGCTTTGCACCAACGGTTGGATTGCTTTCGGAAGCATTAGTTCAACCTCTTTGAGTCATACTACGCTTCCATCAAGTACATTTAGTGGGCCAGTTATCTTCCCTTACTGGGATGACTTACGTGATTATGGCAGTGGAGAATGGGTAAGGTACGGATATGTAGGTTCAACTGGAAACAGAACCTATATCGTAGACTACTCTATGCGTGAATACGGCTCTTCTGAAAGGGTAAACTTCCAGGTGCAAATACATGAAGGTTCTGGCTTAATCAATGTGAAATACCGTGACACCATGAGCCCTTCAATGAACGGACAAGGCGCTACCATAGGCTTCCAGGTGAGCAGCAGCAGGGGTTACCCTATTGTAAGTAATGGTAAGGTGCTGGATGATAACAGGGACGATAGTGAAGGTTGGTCTGTTTGTCCAGTTAAATAGTTACATGGTTAAGTGGCTATTAACACTATCACTGATAGTATCTTGTTGGTTGGTTAAGGCTCAATCAAAAGAAGCACTGTATCCCGATGCGGATTTTTTCAAGGCAATGCAGTCTGTATATCCTGATTTTGCACCTTCTGAAGACTCTGCGGCGCTTCACGCGGCAATTTTTAAGTATTACTCCATTACCAATCAAATCGCGTCGCAGGCAGACAGCCTAAACCTCAATGAGGATACTAATATTAAAAAGCAAATCGAACACGCTAAGCGGTTGATTGAAGCAAGGATACTAGCAGATACATATTCAGAAAAGGGCTACCCTAAATTGACTTATCCCGAAGATGAAGTAAAAAAAATATATGAAGAGAATAAAACTCTCTTCCAAAAGGATGGGTATGTGAATTACATCAAAGGGCAGGCATTTGATACCAGCAAAGTAATGATTAATAAGGTTCTTCAAATACTCGAAGATTACAAAAAAAAGAAAGTAGAAAGTGAAAGTGATGTCCCTAAGCAAAGCAAAGACAATGAGTTTTACATAGCCTATTCAGCAGATAAGCCATTTGATCCGCAACAGCCTTTCTACTTACTTTATAAAGATGCGAAGGTAGGTGAGATAAAAGGCCCGTTAACTGTTGGAAGCAGTAAGGTTTTCATATTGCTGACTTATGTAAAATCACCCGTGATTCCACCTTTTGAAGAAGTTCGAAAAGATTGTGAAGAAATACTTCGGGAAAAACTAATGACCAAATACCGAACTGAATTAGAAGAAAATGCGCGTAAAAACTTCCCGATAGTAATTAAAAAACAAAAAACTAACCCTGCCTCAAGTAAGTAATCAAGTCTGTTGAAACTAACTCAGACACCCCCAAATTGCGAAGTATAGTCACCAACTGCCCCCTATGAAAGGTTGAATGGTTCAACACATGCATCAAAACTTGAAACTTGGGTTGCACAAATCTATCTCCTTTTAGGTTAGTGTTTTCGCACACCTCATTCAACCACTCATCATCATTGTGCCTCACAATGTCCAATAACTCCCCTGACACTTCAAGAAAACCATCAATTGCGGTTTCCGCCCCCAATCGCTCACTCGGCCAATAACTGATTGATTCTCCTTGCAATCTTCTTAGCCAAATATACTCTGCATCCCAAATATGATACACTGTCTTTCGCAACGACGGAAAACTACTGGTTACTTCCTTATCCAATAACTTGCTGTCTATGCCTTTTAATATCTCAGCTATCCGCTTGTTCGCCCATACATTATATGCTGCCTGCAGGCCTATTATTTGTTTCATTGCTTGGGGGTATTTATTCTTTTATGTAAGATAGCAGCAAATTACAAAACTAGAGGCAGAAAATGGTTCATGCAGTGATATTTGATATGGATGGTTTGCTCATCAACTCAGAACCGTTCTGGCAACAGGCAGAGAAAGAAATATTTGGTAGTGTGGACCTACAACTCACCACTGCCATGTGTGAAAGCATGATGGGCCTCCGTATTGACGAAGTAGTGGAACACTGGTTCAATTACCAACCGTGGGAAGGCCCAAATAAAGATGAAATCCGCGAACGTATCGTAGATAGGGTAATTGAATTGATTGATGAGAAAGGAGAGTTGATGCAAGGTGTTGAATACGCCATCGACTTCTTTGCCAGTAGAGACCTGAAAATGTCTATTGCATCATCTTCCAATATGCGCATCATCACCTTTGTAATAGAAAAATTTAATCTTGCTCAACACTTTAGTATTATTCACTCAGCC
>JANQJC010000093.1 GCA_028281825.1 Flavobacteriales bacterium | reverse complement strand
AAAATTAGGTAAATAAACCGGATTTGCTTCATGCCCATCGTCACTTTCACTTCCGATTTCGGCACAAGCGACCATTACGTGGCGGCAGTGAAAGCAACCCTTTTGTCGACCAAGCCAGACATACAACTGGTAGACATCAGCCATGACATTGCGCCCTTTGACATTGCCCACATGGCTTATACGCTGCGTTCGGTTTACCAGAGATTCCCAGCTGGCACCATTCACCTCATTGCTGCCAACGCAAACGATACAGCGCAAGATGTGTTGCTTCTAAGTGAAATCAATGAGCACTTTTTTGTCGCTCCCGACAATGGAGTCATCAGCCTGCTGAGCGACCGGCCTTTGGCAGCCGTCTATCGATGGGCCGAGGCCCCAGCCTCTAACTTTCCAAGCCTCAGGGCGGCCGAATTGGCAGCCCAACTGGCACAGGGAGAAAAGCCAGAAAACCTGGGGAGTCTGGCAGAAAGTTATACGCAGCTCATGCTCAGGCAGCCTAAAGCCACCCGGAAAGAGATTGCCGGGCACGTGATCAGGGTAGACCACTATGGCAACCTGGTGACCAACATTAAAAAGCAGGACTTTGACATCCTGAGCCGCGAGCGGACCTATAGCCTGCACTTTGGCCGGGAGCAAAGCAATACCGTACATCAATCAATTGCACAGGTAGAGCCCGGAGAAGCCTTTTTCATTTTCAACCAGGAAGGGCTCTTGCTTATCGGTATCAACCAGGGCCATGCTTCACAACTCTTAGGGCTCAATTTTGACAGCCCGGTGTATATTCAATTTCAAGACTAATGTTGATAAGAATCGTTAGAATGACCTTTAAGCCAGAGGAGGTAGATGCTTTCCTGGCCGTGTTTGAACAGTCCAAAAACAAGATCAGGAATTTTCCCGGCTGTCAACATCTAGAGCTGCTCAAAGACTACCATGCCCCCAATATCTTTTCTACCTACAGCCTTTGGGAAAACGACCAGGCCCTGGATGCCTACCGTCATTCAGAGCTTTTCTCCGCAGTTTGGGCTCAAACCAAGCCCAAATTCCAGGACAAACCGGTGGCCTTCTCCTCCCAAAAATTTATAGAAGTCAAGCCCTAATTTTCAGCAGTCGGCATATTGTAAAATCAAAAATGTTTACTCATTTTTGCACACCCAATTCGGAAGATGCCTTGATAGCGTTATTACGAAATGCCTAGGTGGCGGTACTTGCCTGCCGAAGGCAGATTGGTATAGTCACACAGAAATGCCTAGGTGGCGGAATTGGTAGACCTGCCTATGCCGGCAGGCAGGCGCGTTGCAACGCGTTCGCTGCGGCTACTGGTAGATTTGCTGATTTGCTCCTGAGCAAAGACATCAGCCTAGGTGGCGGAATTGGTAGACGCGTTGGTCTCAAACACCAATGCCTTCGGGCGTGCCGGTTCGACTCCGGCCCTAGGTACTAGCGTTATAACTATCTGATAACCAGTAAGTTATAACGCTTTTTTCTTTAGTTGGCACGGATTTTTAGCCAATGGCACAGATTCTACTGAATACTACACACCGCCATTTCCACTTCAAACAACCCTTACTTGACCTAATCTGTCGGTATAACTTCTTTGTGAAAACTCGTGCCAGTTCCTAGGCCGTTCCTAGGTACTACATCGTGGCCAGATCAATTAGAGAATACTCTTTTTAAGTTTACAATCCCATACTAGATTAAATCAATCAAAACTCTCTTTGGACTTACTAGGGACTATATCATTCATTGGTCCAGTTTCCTGTATCGACTCTGGTTTTGGCTTTTTAATACTATCCTCAATTGAATTGAATGAATTATTTACCTTATGCTTCACATCACTCAATTTCAGCATTAACGTGAGTAATGCTATTGCAATTGAACAAAGACTTATTATCAATGCCTTATTGGTGTTACTGCTTCCGACATGAGACTTTTCAAACGAATTTCCGTCTTTGTAGTGCTTCAGTCCTTTTTCTGAGAGCTTGACTTTTTGCGGTTCGTCAAAATCTCTAACTAAATAACTTCCAGCTACCAAATAATCGATTGACTCTTCGAGTTCCTTGTACAAGGATTTGGATTTTTTGAATCCAAGCGTAAGCAACCTCCTTGTTAAAGCTTCATGAACCTTCGGTTCTCCCAATAAAATTTTGCAGTACTCCGAATTACGTGTTTCAGAACCGATCCTTTTCACATTTCCCTTGAAATGCTCTAATAGAGGATCATTCTTAGCTAATTCCCTCGTATCATAAGAAAAGACATCCCCTGAGTGAGTTCTTATTCTTAATACCTTTTGATCAAAACAATAATAATAGACATAGTCGATGATAACATCTTTTAATCTTGCCCTTTGCCTATCTCTGAGTTTTAAAATTCTTCCCATCATTTCTCCTACGCGTTAAAACTATATAAAGATAAGAAGATTCATTTAGATATATGCGAATCGTAATAAGTGCAAAAAGCTGCTGCTAAATAAACCTTAAAGGGGACAAAATGGACCGCTAAAAACGGAACTTTAGCCGTGTAAAATTCTACTTTTAGACATTCAAAATTGGGAAAATAGTAATTATGATGCTTTCAAGCTTATATTGGCTATTTGGCACGGATTATTACTGATACGGTGATACGCATTGTATTTCAAACAAAAAAACCTCCTCAGGCTCTCTGATAAGGCACTTTGTAACACATGGACTAAAGTCCGGCCCTAGGTACTAAAATACAAAAAGCCCCTCTTAGGAGGGGCTTTTTGTATTCTATACCTTGACGGAGGAGAAGTTTATCCCGTAGCAGCACAGCGAAATGCGGGAACTCGGCCCTAAGTTTTAAGAAAATAATACTTGGTACAAAAACGCAAATTCAGTAATAGATAGCACTACCTCCTCCAAGATTACGTAAATCGATCGTGAAAATGATTTAATTAATATAAAGCTCACGGACAACTTGAGCATTTGGAATTCTAAGTACTAATCGTTTACCTTTATGTATTATTTTCCTTAACTAGAACGAGTTTACCAATTGACTCGTTAATATTGATATAGACTTATTCAGTCATGGCGAAAGTAAAATTATCTGCTACACGATCTGGCAAAATTTATCAAAACTCAAAAGAGTTTATTACTAATGCCAAAACTCAGTCTTATCTAAAGTCTTTGAAAGACTCTAGTACGTACAAGTCAACCAAGAAGTAGTTTAAGGTATCCATGCCCTATAATCTCCTCATTTTTCCATTAGTTGGAGGTTATTACTTTCTGGTAACAAGCCTAAGATTTAAATACATACATCAGAGACTCGACAGACAACGCCTTATTTTTAATTCTGCCATTGCCGGATTAGTATTTCTTTTTCTCTCTTTTCTCATTGTTACCACAGCGCATAAATTTATACCTCAAACACTAATCGAATTAAGGTCTCAAGTACCCATAACTCTGGATTACTTAGGAACTAGCTTAGTCTCATTAATCATAGCTATTTTGGCTGGTCATGTTTCAAATTACCGATTCGATAGAGTAGAGTATTTGACATCATTGATCAGAAGAAAAGGTGATGGAATGGAGTCATTGCTACTTGATGCTTTGGAGAATAGAAATTCAATTTCTATAACATTAAATAACCGCAAAGTATACGTTGGTTTTGTAGCGACCGTAGAAGAGCCCGGTGAAAACTACATAAAACTCATACCTCTTTTTAGTGGATACAGGGATACAAATACTCACGAAGTTACATTCACCACAAACTATGTTGACCTGTATATAGAAGAAGAGGAAGGAGAGTTTGAGCAACTTCCAGAAACTTACTTTGAACTCACTATAAAAAAGGATGAAATACTGATCGCGAACAGATTTGATCCAAAAGTCTATGAAAGGATCAACTCTCCATCTGATGAGGAATAATTAGTCCCTCCTTAAGATTGTTGCAACTCACTGATAGGTAGTTCATTGAGTGTGTTTTTAGGCATTTTTTCACTATCTTCTATTGCAAGAAAACGAAAGT
>JANQJC010000075.1 GCA_028281825.1 Flavobacteriales bacterium | reverse complement strand
TTGTCCACCAGTACCACCCTGGCCACCGCCATTGTTGCTGTAGCCACCTTTACCGCCACCGCCACCGGCAGATACCATTCTATTACCAAGGGCATAAGGTGATACGCGAATGTCAGAAGCGCCACCACCGTTGGAGCCGTTGTTACCATTGTTCACGCCGCCACCGTTACCACCACCATTAAATCCATTGGTGCCACCAACGTTGATTTGCAATACGCTGCCTGGTGTTACGGCAAGGTCGGTTTGCACACGGCCACCCTTACCACCACCGCCAGCACCTTGAGCTCCTGTGGCATCAACTGTAATGCTTGAAGCGCCTGATGGTACTGTCCAGTTTACGCTACCGTCAGTAAAGTTGAGCGTTAATGGAGAAGTGTTACCAAAAGTAAAGCTCATTGAAGCTGTAGCAGTACATCCCTGGGCGTCGGTTACAGTTACAGTGTAAGTCTCGTTTACACATGCTGTAGGTGTTGGTGATGCAGAGTTAGGGCTTGATACATTGGTTGTTGGGCTCCATGAGTAGGAGTAACCGCCGTTACCGCCAGTAGCCGTTGCAGGGCCTATAGGTGTTGAGTTAGGACAAGCAGTGGCATCAAAATCACCACCTGCATCTGCAACCAATACATCTACTGTAACAGCTAGTGTGCTTGGTGATCCTTGACCACAAGCGTTACTACCTGTAACTGTAATGTTGCCTGATTGGGCAGAGCAGTCAAAGTCTACCAAAATGGTGTTGGTGCCCTGTCCTGAAGTGATGGTAGCACCAGAAGGCACTGTCCACTGGAAGGAGCCTGTGCCACTGATGGAGTAGGTAACACCTGATTGGTTAGGTAATACCGTAGTTAAACCTGTGATACTTCCCGGAGCATCTGGCACCGGGTCAACACTGATTGATATGCAGCTTTCAGAACTGGTTTCGCAATCGTTATAGGCTACCACACATACTTCGCCTGAATAATTGGAGAAAGTTGCCGTCATTGAAGTTGTGCCTTGTCCTGAAGTGATTGATGCACCTGCTGGCACCGTCCAGGTATAAGAGTTAGCACCTGGTACTGAAGCTATTGAATAGGTATGTGAAGAACCAGAGCAGAAACTTGTAGTATCTGTGGTGATAGTGCCTGGGTATCTCAATGGTGTACTCATTGATATCCAACAAGTGCCGTTATAGTAGTTGAATGCCCTGCAATCGGTATTGTAAATCTGCAGGCCTATTGCAGGTGATGTGATAGCATCCCTTTCAGATGAAGTGAGGCGTGGGATGAGTATTCCTTTTTCAGTTGAGTTTAGCTCCATGATGGCAGAAGCATCAGGTGACGCTGTGCCGACACCAACACGGCCTGAGCCCATTACTCTCATTCTTTCGTTACTGTTGGTTTTTACTACAAAGTCAACTGAGTCAATAGTACCTACAAAGTCAAGGCCAGCTGTGGTGCCTGAGTTACCTTGAAGTTCCCAGGCGTTTTCACTGTTTCCACCACTTCCACCTTCGTTCAGGTTCATCCACTGGATACCATTAAAGTAATAGAAGCCCTTACCAGAGCCATTAGTGATGGCATCATTAGTGTTATAAACCAAAAGGGAGATGGCAGGGTTGGGTATGGTAGTATTGTCAGTAATTGATACTAATGAAATACGTGGCACCAACAGACCTTTGCGGTCTGCGTTCACATCGAGGATGGCTGAGGCATCAGGCAATGCACCGAATTCGTTAATACCTACTCCCTGGGCGTGTATATCCAGCACCCCCATTGAAGTATACAATAAACCCAGGAGCAATATCCTCGAAATGCTGCGGGCAATTGGTAGTTTGTTGATTAAATTTTTCATAGTTCTTGCTATTTGTGGGGTTAGTTAATTTTGATTTAAGGACATGTAACAGATTGTGTATTTAGATTGCCTTGTATGTCAACCGTGAGTTTCCAGCACTGGTTGTTGGGGTCAATAAGTATTACTCCTGGTGTGGCAGTGTTTTTATATTGTATATCACCACCCGTTACCACCATGATGGAACTTGTTGCTCCGGTGCCCGTGAGTACTGTGGTTCCATTGGCGCCAGTAGGGCCTGTGGGACCTTCAGGTCCGGGGTTTTCAGCATACTTGGCATGAAAGGCGTAAGGTACTGTAACCAATTGGCTGGTTCCCATACTTATATAATTGGTACCTCCATTGGCATCCATTTCAGTTTCAGTAAAGTAGGTGTTGCTGCCCCAATCGATAGCTGATAAAGTACCTGTGACTGGTGTGCCACCACCAATATGGATACTGAATAAACCAAACTGGTTGGTGGTAACGCTGTGAGTTTCCTGGTACACGACAGGGCCTGTGCCGTTGGTGCTATGTATGTTTATCCTTAGGCCTATGGCTTGATTAGCGAGTACATTTCCACTGGCATCGCGTGCCACACCTTGATAATTAATAAGTTGTGGAGTTTGGGCGTAGGCGAAACTGAGCAAGCCGAGCAATATGAAGGTAAGGTAAAGTCTTTTCACGATTTTGGAATCTGGTTTGGTTATGCCTAAGGAGGCTCTACAAAGCATTCATTTTTAGATTAATTGCGTCTGTTGTTAGAATTATCCTTCCTTTTTATATATGTTATGAGAAAACGTTGTGGTAATTGTTATTTAAACTTTGCATTTAAAATGTGCGTTTTGTTAAAAATTACCACCACTCAAAAGTCCCTCTTGTTGGGGTCTTTTTCAAACTAAATTTTTTGAATTATTAAAAACACAGCTTAACTTTATAGGTGGCAAATGCATCTTATTATTAATAAAATCAACATATAGGCTTGGTATTGAATTAAAAACACAAGCTCATCTTTATTGATGTGAAAATTCGGTTAACTGCAGCTTAAGTTTTTGCCAGAGCCATAGCTTTGCGTCAAGCATTTTTTTGAAGTGAAAAAGACTGACGACTTGTTTCTCCTTATCTCCTCACTCACCCCTGCTGAAAAAAGATATTTCAAGCTGGCCTCGTCAATACAAAAAGGGGAAAAGGCCTACCTTGAGCTTTTTGATACCATAGATAAGCACCTTGCAAGCCATACTAATGGCAATGGTGAGCAGCTTTTGCAACGGCAACTGGAAAAGAAAGACTTAATGAAGCACCTGGCGGTGACCAAAAACTATCTCTATCACTGTATCCTTCGCACCATGAGAACCTACCAGGCCGAGATAGATGAAGATAAGAAGTTTAGGGGGCTGATGGATGACCTGAAGTTTTTGCTTAAAAAAGGGTTGTATGAACAGTGTGCTAAAAAACTGAAAAGGGTAATGACCTTGGCTATTAAGCATGAGCGACACACGGAGCTTATTGAGTTGGCGGAGTTGGAAGATGACCTGCTGAGAGCCACTTTTAATATAACTGAGTTGGAGGAGAAAATTGAAGGGCTTTATAATACCATATTTGATGAGTTGAAGAATATTGAGAATGTGTTTCAATACCAGTTGTTGGATAGCCGCCTCTCAATCATGAATATCAAGTACATGAACATTCGCTCAGAGGATGATAAGAAGGAGTATCTCAAAATAATGGAACATCCATTACTGTCGGATGAGTCAAAGGCGAGAACGGTACAAGCCAAAGTGATATTTAATATACTACATAGTGTATACAGCCACCTGAAGGGTGATGTGAAAAAGGCTTTTGGGTATGACCAGCAACTTGTAAAACTTGCCCTAACTAACCCTGAAGTATTGCTGAAACAACCCCGTAGGTGTATCGTGATATTCAGAAATCATGTTCTTACTGCACATGCTATGGGTAAGATGGATGAAGTGGGGCAATCACTGGATTGGCTGAAGACGATAAAAACGGGCTCAAGTTTGATGGATGACCTGGCAAGGATTAACGGATATTCATTGGAGGTATATTTGCATATTGTGGATAAGGAATTTGAAGTGGGTTACTCAAAAATAGCCGAAGTGAATGCAGAAATGAGGCGCAACACAGCTCTAACCAAAGAACTGGAGTTGCTCAATCATTTTGGTTTTGCAAAGTTGTGTTTTGCCGAAGGCAAGCTGACTGAATCGGGCAAATGGCTACAATTGATATTGACTGATGATGCTCATAAAGATGCCCGTGAAGATATCCGGACCTTTGCTAAGATTATTAACTTAATAATCCATTATGAAAAAGGTAACCAAGAGTTGGTAGAGTCAAGTTTGAAATCATTATACCGATATCTGCGCAAAAAGAAAAGGCTTTTTGCCTTTGAGAAGCTGGTGATTAATTTTATCAAGAAGCTAAACCGCGCAATAAGTGAAGAGAAGTTCCTCAAGTTGCTAAAAGCCGGCAAAAAAGAACTGGAGGAAATTATCAAAGACCCATATGAGCGGGAAGCATTGGAGTATTTCAATATCATGGCTTGGATAGATAGTAAACTGGAGGACAAGAGCTACAAAGAGATGGTGACGGCGTAAAAGTAAGATGGGGTTTTTGAATGGCTGCACCTAACAAACGTCCACAGATGACTCAAAATAGCCGTACCTTGAATAGGCAGAAAGATTTATCATCTTTTTGGTAATTGTTTTTAGTAATATTTACAGTACCCGAGACCATAAGGTGGATGATTAGGTGAGGCTATAAACTGTCCTACGAATTACTTTTAATCCATTTGTAAATTATATATCTTTACAGGGCAAACCAACTGTATAATAACGATGCCACGTAAAAATCAAGCCCTGGACGGTGTAAATGAGCGTTTTCTGGAGGCTATGAACAATATTATAGCCAAGCGCACCACAGAAGTCACTAATATCAGTCAGTTTGCCGAGAGTTTGGGTAGTAATGCTTCAGCCATTACACAAATTAAAAATCCTGCTTACCAACGCAGCGTGAGCCTGCAAATGCTTACTAAACTTTGCGAACGCTATGATGTGAATGGCCATTGGCTGCTCACGGGCAAAGGCACCATGTTTGGCGAAGAAGAAAAAGACATGCTGAAAACCATTATGAACCGCCTAGAGGTGCTTGAAAAGAAGGTGGGCGACTAGCTTTCCCGTTAGGCTGTTATTTCTTATTTTTGGCTTGCAGTAAACCAAAATCCTTGCAGGCCATGAAAAGACCCTTACTTCTATTTATCGTTTTCATCACTTTTGTTGGTGTTGGCAATGCCCAGTTATTGTTAACTGAGGATTTGTATGAAGAATGGGAAAGTGGGCAGTGGGAGTACACCACCCTCAGTACCTACTTCTACAACTTCAACCTGAATGAGGAGGAAGTTTATTCTTATACATGGGATGAACTGCAAAGCTTTTGGATTCCATTTTACAGGACTGTTTATACCTATAACTCTAGCACCCAACTTACAGAGCAGCTAAGCCAAAGTGAAAACAATGGCTGGGAAGACACAGGTAGAGACCTATATACCTATGATGGCAACGGCAATGTGGCTACCTATGTTCACCAGTTTAAGAGTGGTAGCGTGTGGGTTAATGCCAATAGGATTGAGTATACCTATGATGGCAATGGCAACCAAATACAAGCGGTTTCTAAAGTATGGGACAGCAACAATAGCCTTTGGGTTAACTCAAGCAGGGGGACGTATACTTACAGCAATGGGGTGTTAACAGAAGAACTTTATGAAAGTTGGGATGACCAGATAGATACGTGGCTCACGGATGGTAAGGTACTTCGTACATACAATGGCAATGGATTGCTAACATTGAGAGAAACCCAGCTGTGGGAGAATGGCGGATGGCGAAGCCAAAACAAAAGAGAATATACCTACAATAGTGATAGCGACCTTATTATGGAAGTAATTTCAAACTGGAATGTGAATAGCAGTGATTGGGAGATTGCAGGCAGGATAGAGACTATTTATGGTAATAATGATTTACCTTACCAGGAGATTGCCCAATCATGGTTGGTAAATGTTTGGGAAAACCACAGCAGGCATACCTATACTTATGACACTTATCAAAGTACGGAGGAACTGGACCATACGCAGCTAAGCATTTACCCAAATCCAGCTACTGAGACAATTATCTTCAATTTGGATGAGCCTACCCAAGGCACAGTGGTTATCTATAATGCCGAGGGAAGGATTGTGGTGAGCCAGCCTGTTGCAGGTAAGGTGAACAGATTGCCCGTGAGCCAATTACCAACAGGTAACTACTTTGTGCAATTGATACAGGAGGGTAAGGTGAGTACGGGTAGGTTTGTGAAGGAGTAGGGTGTCATTGAGAGCCTGTTTTACACCCCATCCCCAGCCCTCCCCCTTTCCGAAATTCTTCGGGACAGGCCGAGCGGGATTTTTACTCCTTTCTCCCTCAGGAGAGGGGCAGGGATGAGGGCATTCACCAACGCGGTGTTTCCGTAACGGTCAGGGATAGCTTCGTTGTTCCTCTTCGCAATGACGGTATCACTTCCTTTGGGAGTATATCTCGTTAAGGCGGCGTTGGAATTTGCTTACCTCAAGGTCTCTCAGTAGCTTGATGAAGATACGTTCATAGTTTTGCTGGTAGATGGCATCGTGTTTAAGTATGTCGCCACCGGCAAGGGTGTCTATCAGGTTGAAGCTACCAAACTTGTCGAAGTTTTTTAAGCCTGCACGTCGCTCTTCATTGGTGGGTTCGTTTTTAAGGAGTTTGTTCTCGCTTTCCAGTATTTTAATTACTTCCTTTTGCAACCACAGGGCTATAGGCACAGCCTCGATGGCTTTGGCATCACGGGCTAGTTGGGTATAATGCTCAATCCTTTCGTCGTTGAATTCATCTGTCAAGTAAGTGCCTATCAGTTCAGGGAAGGACTGCACAATTTTTTCGGCAGTAGGTAATGTGACTATCTGCTGGGCGTAGAGCTTTTGCCCAAAGGTTTTTTTCTTGGGGTCGAAGGGGAGAGGGTGCCCCAAAAACTCTTGAGGCAGGGGTATCTTACTGAAGTCGGGTTGACGGGTCATCCATTGCAGTACCACACCAAAAAGCTGGTCTATTTGAGGCTCCAGGGCTTTTATTTCACCAACGGATAAGCCTGTGACAATAGCCAGCTTTTGGTAGATGTTTTTGCCTTCCAGTTTGAGGAGTAGCTCAAGACTTACTTCGTGCCAATTGGTAGGGCAGTCAATGGTTTTACTATTGATGGTGTAGGGTAGTAGCATCTATTTTGAATTAGACGCCAATTTACAAAATGTGAATATATTTTACAAGTGGATTTTAATTTTGATTATTCTTTGAGTCTTGAGCAGCAACTGCCTTGGCTAATTGTTTTTGTGTTTTGTTGGCTTTTCTTCTTTTGTTCAACCTATCCAAATACTCAGTGAATTGGATATCGAAGCCAACATTGAAGAATGCATAGTCGAAGGAGTTAAGTTGCTTGCGATAAGTCATGCTCTCTCCATTGTTGTAATTAACGGTGTATGAATCTAATTTGGATATAAATGGTTTGTTATCAAAAATGGGTACGCCCATTGAGAAGGTGATATCGAGGCCGTTAAAGAAAGTAAAGCCCAAACCAGTACCTACTAACGGAAGTTTAAATTCCTCATTGGTACTGGTATTCACTAAGTTGTATAGAATACCAGAACCGTAAATATTTAGAAAAATATTACTCAATACTGGTTCCTTGGGAGGTGTGTTTTTTATTAGCCAGTTTCCACATTTGTATCTTTTGTATACTTCACCAGGATTACGTGTCATCCAAAATTCCCTATCTAATATTTTTATTTTCACACCAATTTTTTCCCCTACATAGGAGAAGTTGCGCACATTGGTGAGTGAATTGTCACTAGTAGTTATCGTGACATTTTTGCCAAAGAAGGTATGGTTAACACCAACAGTAAACTGGAAGCCTAAACGTCTAAGTTTATTTGGCTTAATAGATTGGAGTTTTACTAAAAAACTTTCTACATTAAAGCTGACATACTCATTGTTGTTTCCATCTGTTTCAATTACAGTATAGTCTTTTACAAAGGATACAAGGGTGGCTACTGCATCTTTTATATGTCCACCTGGGAATACGTCTTCGAGCATGGTAATGAATGCCAGGTAGTCTGAGAATGTTTTGGCATCTTTAAATTCATAGAGTTTTCCAGCGAGGTTGATGAATGGGTAAACCTTTTTAAGATTTATGAAATTGGGATTATCTGCAATTAGGCCCATTGCTAGGTCATCTGTAATACCTTGAAGGGTTTTTAGTTGTGTTGCCAGTTCAGCATTAACCCAAGCTAATTGCCTTATCTCTGGTAATATCCAAGTAAACAAACTATAAACTACATCGCTTAAAACTTCTTTTTTTGAAGCTCTAGCTGTGCCATCCAGTAGATTAACAGTTTTGTATAGGTAGTTTTGTATTTCAATAAGGTTATTTACCGCTAGTCTAGTCATCTCCGCGTTTTCCTCTGATAACAAATCTGTGTTACTTTTCACGGCTAGGCCCTTTATCACCTCTTTTAAATTATCTGCCACTTTGTTCAGTGGACCAGTAATTAGAGCATTATCATTAAAGTATACGCCGTTGTATCCTATAACCTTTTTTGAGGTGGCTATAACCTCTTCTGGTTTAAGTTTTTGTTCGTCAAGCTTTTTCTTCAGTCCTTTCAGTTCTTCTTCTATGTCACTTACCTTTTTGGTAAGACCTTCACCAATTTCCTTGTTTATTTTATCTATCTTATCCTGAAAGGATTGGGCTTGTTTTTCATAAAGGGTTATTTTATCATCAACTTCTCTAATTTCCTTGTTAAGTTTTTTCTTCCGTCTTTTCTTGAAGGTTTTAAAACTATCTCTTTTGTTAATTAATTGGTTTTTTGTACTTTCTAATTGTTCTTTCTCATACTTGAAGTTTTGTTTTTGAAACATTAATTGGGCTTTTTCTGCACCGAAAAGTTCGAGTTTTTTTGATATTCCTTCTGTGACACCTCTTCTTCCTAATTCAGTGTATAGAAAACTATATTGCTGGGTTAAGTAATTGGCTAGACCTATATAGTTGACTACTTGGTTTAGTTTCTTTGTAAGGTCGTCATAAATTGCTTGTGTTGTTGCTGGTTTTATCTCTTTTGGATTAAGATATAGATTGAGCCTATCATAGGATGCAGAATAGGAGGTTTGCATGAGTCCAAGCTCTTCTAGTTTTTCGTTGTTTTTTATCACATCACTACACATATCAATAAGAAGAGCTATGGCTTTGATATTTTTTTCATCATAAAACACACGTTTCTCTCTCCGATGGGTATTATTTTCCTTCCACAGGCCCAGTAGGCCTTTTTGTGTATATGTTGGGTTTTCTATTGTGTAATATTCAAGGAATTTCTCAAGATTATCCTTATTATTGGCATTATCAAGCGTACGCAAGTAGTAATCAAGAAACGTAACAACGAATACTAGATTTACGGCATTTTCTAGAATCTTTTTGGTTCTGATCTGGGGGTTGTGCTCTTCTATGATATTTTTCACAATATTGTCAGCAAATGAATAAAAAGTGCCACCCGTAGCTCCCATTTTTTCTAGAAACATGTTCTGGACAATTTTAAGTTTTACTTCTTGTTGTTTTTCTGCTACTATTTCCATTACCAGTTTTGCGTCTAGGCTACCTGGTGAAAAGCCTAAGCCATTTAAGCCTACTTGTAGCGTAGGGGCTTCATGTTCTAACTCTTGGGCGATGGTGAAAAAAGAAAATAACAGTATTGGAAAAGCGAGGAGAATTCTTTTCATGGCGGTTGGTTTGGTTGGTAAAACAATGTAATGCTCAACAATGATATTGAATTACTAACAAAAATGCAAATGATTGTTATAGAATTGGTTGCAGGAGAACAACAATACCTGACTTGAAGTGCGGTGATTCAGGTACAAGAGATTGTTTAGGAAACAGAATGGTGGAGAGATTACGGGTCTTTGCCTGCGAGCAAGTTAGAAATGATAGGTAGGTACTCTGATGCCCGCCCGATTGAGCTTGTATTGAATGGCATAGCGCAGGGCATCCATAGCATGGTTGTGGCTATCGATAGGGGTGTTGAGCCATTGGCCGTTGCTGTTTTTTTGCCAGCTGTAGTTGCGTAGCTCGGTGATGATGTTGGTGCTGGTGTGGGTGATTTTGAGTGGGTAGCTTTTTACCAGGCTGATGCCAGCCGCTATACTGTCCCTGCCTTTGATGGCTGGCTTGATGTGGTAACCGGTACGGCGTATTTCTTCAATGCTTTTGGGTTCGGCGCTATCGGCAATGATTTCAGAATGGGGTGGTAGGTGGCTTTGAGCCAGTTGACGGCAGATATCACCATTAGTGAGGTTGGTATCGTAGAAGAGTTCGTCGAGCCAAAGGGCACCATCGTAGTAACCCACCTTGATGCAGGCGGTTGGGTCATTAGTAAAGCCAAAGTCGAGACCACAGGTAATCCATTTGCAATCGGCGGGGAATTCGTTTACTGTTTCCCAATTGGTGTAAATCAGCCCTTCAAACTGGCCTGTTTGCCCCATGCCATAGATGCGCCACCAGTTTTCCATGCCTGGCATCTTTTTGCGTAGTTCAATACTTCGAACGATTCGTGGGTCGAGATAGTCATTGTCTTTATAGGTACTGTGGATAAAGGTGGCTTCGCTTAGAGGTGCTATCTTTTGGTGTACCCAAAACTCGGTGACGGGGTTGTAGTCCAGAAAGACTTGTTCTTTGGTGCGTACTTCCAGTTGCTCGAATACGTCAAAGGATACGTTATTGCACTCATTGATGAAAAGCAAGTCACGGCGGGCGCCACGTACCTTGGCGGCATCATCGGCACTAAAGAATTCTATTTGTGAGTTGCCTACCCGATAGATGTCTTCAGAGCGGTTGTGGGCACTCTCGTCATACACGCCTTCGGTTTGCAGCATTTTGAGGAAATCACGCATGGCTCCCCTGCGAAGGTGGGGCATGGTGCCTGCCAGCACGGAGATAAGTATAGACTTGCCTTGCTGTGAGCGATTGAGTGCCTTGAGGTACATCAGTTGCAGCAATGAGTGTGTTTTAGAGGATGATGTGCCACCCTGGTTGATGACAAAGCGGGTGTTGGCCCTGGCGTTTTTCCAGAATACTGAGGTGAATTTCATGAATGAGCTTTAAGCATTTAGCTGTTAGCCTTTAACGGCTAATATTTGTTCAAGAGATTGCCGCGGTGGTTATCACCCGCTCGCAGCGACGGTTTACAGTCCTTCTATTATCTCGCGTTCATCGTTGTTGGCGACAGTGATGTGGATGGTGCTGTTTTGTGGGGTGTATTCTTTCAAGCCTAAATCGCGGGAGATAATGGCTGAATTGAAAAGGCCTACTGCTGCACCTTCAAACTTTTGCTGACGAATGGTAGCTTGTATCATGTCAATCACTTCCTGCATTTCAGGGGTAGCCGTGTTTTTGAGATTTTGAAGGTAGTTAACCCCTGTGCCGCAATATCTGCAAAAGCCCTCAATGGTATAAGGGCGGGCGTGTGGTATACTTACAAACTCACCACTCAATGGGCCTGCCTTCATCATTTCGCTGCTGTATAGTGGGTTGTCATCACACCATTGGAAATATTCGCAAGCGGCTTGCCACAGGGTTTGTGGGTTGCTGAATAGGGTGTCTCTACCGTGCTTTGAGCGGAGTTTCCAGAATTGGTTTTGCTTAGTCGCTGTCATGCAACTAATTTACAAAAAATAAATATATTTTACAATATGATTTTTATGGTAAATGGTCGTTGCAGAACTTTTCTAGTTAATATTGTTTCATACATTTGATATGCCTAATAACCAATTTACTGCCATGAGACCAGTTTTATTTGCCTTTACTTTCTTAGTAACCAGTTTTTTCTCACCAGGAACCTATTGCCAGCCATGGATACAGTTTGGGAGTACCTTTTTGGGGTATGAGCAGAATACCTATTTGGGTGGCTGGGTGAGTATGAGTGCTGATGGTAGTACAATAGCGATGAATGATGAAGAGTATATAACTGGGGTTGGAGAAGTTAGGGTGATAAAAACCTTTTCATGGGATGGCAGTGATTGGGTGCCTAAATCTCACCTGCCTGGCGGTAGCATAGGTATTGATTTTGTTGGTGACATACAATTAAGTGCAGATGGAAATACCATAGCCATTGCCAATGATAGTAGTGTGCATGTGCGTTATTGGGACGGAAGCAGTTGGCAACAAAAGGGATTGTTTGATATAGTGGCAGCTTCAGATGGGATTGCTTTGAGCGCTGACGGTAACACAGTTGCCCTTGGTGGCGATGTGAGAAATGGAAGTGGAGGCTATACCAAAATATACCATTGGAATGGAAATATATGGTCTCAAAAAGGGAATACTATCAGTGAGCAAACCACACAGTCATCTTGGTTTATGGAATTGTTTACACTAAGTCTAAATTCCACTGGAGATGTTATTGCTATTGGTTCACCCATTCATGATGGTTTAGACTATAACAATGGGAGAGTCCGAGTTTTTAAGTATGAAAATAGTGATTGGCAGCAAAAGGCTGACATTAGTGGTGAAGCTTGGGGGATTGCTTCGGGTTCAACGGTTAGTCTTAATGCGAATGGAACTATTCTTGCCATTGGATTAGGACACGAACTAATAAATCCACCTTCTTCACCTGGTAGTGTTAGAGTGTTTGGGTGGACGGGTTCACAATGGTCGCAGATGGGGGATGATATATCGGCTGGTTCGGAATATTCTGGCGGTGGAGTGGTGAGCTTGAATGAGAATGGTGAAGTGTTGGCTATTGGTGTGCCCTATTGGGGTCCTGAAAACAAAGGGCTGGTGAGAATATACAGATGGATAAATGATGATTGGCAACTCAGTCATACCATCATTGGGGAATTGGAGAGTGAATTGGCAGGTTATGCGATTGAGTTAAACGCTGCTGGAGATAGGATTATAGTTGGTTCACCAACGGATCGTATTAATGGAGATTGGGCAGGAAAAGTTAAAACATATAGGTTGTCAGGCGTGGGCATAAATGATACGGAGCAATCATCGATAAAAGAAGTGTTTCCCAATCCATTTGTAGATGAGATAAATATTGAATTAGAAATTGGGCATGATTACAAATATGCTATTGTGAGTGATTTACTTGGGTGCGAGGTGGCACAGATAGATTTGAGGGGCAAAGTGAAGGTAAATTGGGAGGGTGGAAAGCTATCAGGCGGGGTATATGTGCTCAGTTTGCTAGGTAGTGATGATGCTACATCTGTTAAGATAATCAAACAATAAAAAAGGAGGCTAGCAACCGTGTTCCGGGTGGGTTGCTATGTGCCTCCTTTTAGGTTACGGTTTGTGACCTCATAAACACATCCCGTATGTCCCACAAGTGTCTTTGCTCCCTTGCCTTAATCCTCAGTTCAGAAGGGTGGCCCTTGTGGGATAGAGCCAGGTAACTTATCCCTGAGTTACCTCTTTATTGCTTATAAGCCATGCCGCTAAACTGCCTATAATCAATGATAGAAACGCTAACAATTGGATAGCAGGCTTATTGATATCAAACGTCAGGTAGGCAGGTGTAAATGATATGATAAAGATTACCGTGATAATGGCAAGACCTATAAGTTTATTCTTCATGGCTCAATTGTATTGTAGATTTATGTGGGCAAAGATGTTTGATAGGAGTGATGGAAACGATAACACAGGTCATGGGTAGGGGGTGACATTGGTCAGTGGTTTGGGAGGCAGAGTAAAGATTTGAACTTTTCTAGCAATAACCCGTAGTAGCTCAAGAATACCCATTGGTCGAAAATAATGGGTTGTTACTTGTAAAACTGTGTTAAATCCAATAAATAGGGTATCTTTGCACCCTCATTAATACAACTCCCCCTTTGAATAATACATTTTCCCAATTAGGGCTTTCATCTAACTTGCTGAAGGCACTTGGCGATTTGAATATCGTAACACCTACCGAAATTCAAAGCAAAGCCATACCAGTGCTGATGCAACCCCGCCAAAACTTTATTGGCCTGGCGCAGACGGGTACTGGTAAAACTGCTGCCTTTGGCCTTCCGCTATTGGAGGCTATTAACCCTGATGAGAAGAGGGTGCAAGCATTGGTGTTGGCACCTACTCGTGAGTTGGGGCAGCAGATAGCCAGCCAGTTGGAGGCTTTCTCAAAATATATGCAAAGGGTGAATGTGTTGCCTGTGTATGGCGGTGCTGCTATATCTGGCCAAATACAAGGGCTGAGAAGAAACCCACAAATTGTGATTGCTACCCCGGGTAGGTTGATTGACCTGGTTGAGCGCAGGGCGCTAGACCTTAGCGTGGTTGAGTTGGTGGTGTTGGATGAGGCTGATGAGATGCTTAACATGGGTTTTCAGGAGGATATTGATAAGATACTTTCTTTCACGGCTAAGGATAACTCGACCTGGTTATTTTCGGCTACCATGCCAAAGGAGATAAAGGGTATTGTTGCCAAATACATGGCAGACCGTGTGGAAGTGAGCGTGAATACCGAACAAAGGGTGAACCAAAATATAGACCACCAATTTGCTACCGTGAAGGGGCATGACAAGGTGGAGGCATTGAAGCGTTTTATTGACCAATCGCCTGATATGCATGGTATTGTGTTTTGCCGCACTAAGTTGGGTACGCAAAGCCTTGCTGATGACTTGATGAAGAGCAAATACCCTGCTGAGGCATTGCATGGTGATATGAGCCAGGCACAGCGCGACAGAGTGATGAGGCGCTTTAAAGAAAGACACTTGAAGCTATTGATAGCTACTGACGTAGCGGCACGTGGTATTGATGTGAATGACCTTACCCACGTTATCAACTTTATGTTGCCAGATGATATTACCAACTATACTCACCGTAGCGGAAGGACTGCCAGGGCAGGTAAGAAGGGTATCTCACTGTCTTTTGTGAGTGGTAGCAAGGAGTTGTGGAAGGTAGGCCAACTTGAGAAGATGTTGGGCGTGGGCTTTACCAAAGTTACCGTGCCTAGCATGAAGGATATCAAGAACAACCGTGTGAAGCAATGGGCCGAAAACCTGGTTGAGGCGGATATTAATACAGTTGACCCTGAGTTGATGGCGGTAGTAGCTGATACCCTTGGTAACATGACAGGTGAGGAACTGGTACAAAAGCTAATTGCATTGGAATTAAAGCAGATGGAAGGATATGGCAGCGACCGTGACCTGAACGATACTGCCAGCAGGGGCGAAAAGAAAAAGAAACACAAAGAGCGTGAGATAAGGAACGACTACGGCAAGAAGAAAGACTTTGAAAGGAAGAAGGGTAAGAAGGGCGATAGGTTTGAGAATGACGAGCGTCACAAAGGCCGTGACAGGAAGAAGGGAAGAAACGATGGTGACATGGTAAGGTTTTTTATTAATGTGGGTAGTATAGATGCAGTTTCAAAGAAGGACTTGATTGATTTTGTGTGTGAGCAGGGCAAGCTAGATAGAGCTGCTATTGGCGAAGTGACCGTGCATAAGAAGCACTCATTTTTTGAGATAACGGGAGGTAAGGCCCACAAGGCTGGTGGCCGCTTTAAGAACCTGTACCTGAATAACAGGCCATTGAGAGTGAATGAGGATTTGATTAAGTAATCCATTACTAAGATACAGGAGAAGGGAAGCTGAGAGGTTTCCCTTTTTTGTGCCCTCTCACATATCCATATTCCCAGGAAGGAGGTAATGTTAATCGTTATACTTTGGATATTCAGGAAAGGGTTGAAAGAATTAATATCTAAGTAGTTTGGCTTTCTGCTGGATTAACTTATTTTTGGTATTGATTTACTAACCAAACCTTTCCTACGATGAGAAATCTGTTGTCTCTATTGGTATTGTCTTGCCTTATTGGTAGCTCATTATTGAGTTATGCCCAAGTCACCAAGAAAATGAGTTATCAAGGTGCTGTTCGCGATATGAATGGCGCCGTATTAATGAACAAGGATGTAACCCTCAAGTTGCATATAATAAGTGAGCAGGATATAGACAACCCTGTATATTCTGAAATGCAAACTACTACTACCAATGCTTTTGGCCTGATTAACCTGAAGATAGGTGAAGGGCAGGTTGTGGATGGTTCATTTAATAGTGTGGAGTGGGGTGAGGCCGACCATTTTATAGCAGTAGAGTTGGATGCAGAGAACAACGGGCATTTTGTGCAAATGGGTGTGAGCCAGCTACTAAGCGTGCCTTATGCTTTTTATGCTGAGAAGGCTGGCATGGCCAAAGACGTAGAAAACGCAGACCAATACAGGGATATCCCTTTTAGTGGAATAGATGGTCAAACCATCAGGCATAATGGCAGCGATTGGGAGGCAAGTTCACTTTTATTTAATGATGGCACTAATATTGGAATAGGCACTGACCGCCCCGAGGCTAAATTGCATGTGATTGGAAATATTGAGCTTGGCACTGGTGGTGAAATTACTTTTGACGGCGACAGGGCTTTGGCGATGGATGGCAGTAGAAACATCATGCAAGGTAGGCAATCAGGGCAAGATTTAACTACTGGTGTAAACAATAATTTTATCGGCTACCGAGCGGGATGGAGAACGACATCTGGTAGCAACAACAGCATGATTGGTTATCAGGCGGGTTACAACAATACCACAGGTGTTGCCAATATGTTCCTTGGTTATAAGGCTGGTTACGGCAACACGATAGGTGGTAACAACTTTTATGGAGGCTTGAATGCAGGTTACAATTCTACAAGTGGTGTGAATAACGTAGCCTTGGGAACCAATTCAGGTTTCAGCCTGAATGGAGGTAACAATAATGTATTTATAGGCAGGAATAGTGGATTTAACACTACTACCAATGAGAACGTATTTATAGGTTATGAGGCTGGAAGAGACAACACGACAGGAACTCAAAATACATACATAGGTACAGGTGCCGATGGTAGTGCAACATTGGTTAATGCTACCGCAATAGGTTCAAACGCTCTTGTAACACAAGATAACTCAGTGGTATTAGGTAATGCCGCGAATATAGGTATTGGTACCAGTGCGCCCAACCAAAAACTGCATGTGGTAGGTGATGCCAGAATTACTGGTGCTATATATGATAGCAATAATGAAACAGGTACTTCAGGTCAGGTTCTTTCTTCAACTGTTACTGGTACCGATTGGATGGATGCTGGCGGAGGCTCAAATGATACTTTACCGATAGTGATGGATGCAGATAAAGATACCAAGATACAAGCAGAAGAAAACCCTGATGAGGATATTATACGTTTTGATATGGGAGGTACAGAGTTTTTTACCATGAACAATGGTCGCCTTGAGGTGATTAATACTGGAAGATCTGTTTTTTACGGCGCTGGTGCTGGTTATAACGATAACTTTAGTAATAACGATAATGTTTTTATAGGCGACTCTGCCGGATATAATAGTACTAGTTCTTTGCTTAATGTAGCTATTGGCAGTAGATCCTTTTATGCCAATACCACGGGTTCTGGCAACACTGCTGTGGGCTATAAAACACTTGAGGCTAACACCATTGGAACAGGTAATTCAGCCATTGGATTTCAAACTCTGTTTTCAAATATGACAGGAGTTAACAACTCAGCAGTGGGTAATCAGGCTTTGCGCTCAAACACTACTGGGCATAGAAACACGGCAAGTGGACAAGAGGCACTTAGAAACAATACATCAGGAACATCCAATACGGCTATTGGTCAAAGGGCTTTATATACTAATACCACTAGAAGTAATCTTGTAGCTGTAGGTGATAGTGCTCTGTTTTCAAATGGTTCTGGAGCATCTTCTGCTGAGCATTCAACAAACAATACTGCTGTTGGCTCTAAAGCTTTGGTTGATAATACTGTTGGTTACAAAAACACAGCAATAGGTTATCAAGCAGGAATTAGCAATACCAATGGGGCTGGAAATACTTATTTAGGTAGTGGTGCTGATGGTAGTGCAACACTGGTAAATGCCACAGCAATTGGTTCAGATGCAACTGTTACACAGGATAGTTCAGTGGTATTAGGAAATGCAGCGAATGTAGGTATAGGTACCAGTGCACCTGATGCTAAATTACATGTGGTAGGTGAGGTAATGATAGAGGACGGTAATGAAGGAAATGGTAAAGTATTGACCAGTGATGCCAGTGGTGTTGCAAGTTGGCAAACCCCTGCTGCTAGTGGAGCAAGTACGCTTGATGAAGCTTATGATGGTGGAGGAACAGGTGCAGGAAAAATGATAATTGCAGATAGTGGTGCTGTTCACATTGGCGGGGAAGATGGATTTTTAGTTACAGGTACCTACCTAAGTGGTGATACGGTAAAGGTTAGTGGAAGCGGTATGCGAATGTTCTTTAATCCATCCAAGGGTGCGTTTAGAGCTGGTCAAATTGCAGGTTCAGACGGTTATTGGGACAACGATAGTATAGGTTTACACTCAGTAGCTATGGGTTTTAATACCTTGGCTAAAGATTTTGCCTCGTTCGCTATGGGAAATAGTTCACAAGCTACTGGTTATGCTTCTGTAGCTCTTGGTTACAATACAATTGCAAGTGGTGATTACGCTACTGCACTTGGTCTCATAACGGATGCTGGTGGTGGTTCTTCAATTGCTATGGGATATAGTACAGAGGCAAGTGGTGATTATGCTACCGCACTTGGCTCCCTCACGAATGCTAATGGTCATGCCTCAACTGCTATGGGAACCAGTACAATTGCCTCAGGTTATTTTTCAACTGCTTTGGGGCTTGTAACTACAGCAGAATCATATGGAGAAGTGGCTATTGGTGCTTACAATACTGATTACACCCCTAATGATACTTCTGATTGGGATACAGGTGATAGGTTATTTGTAGTAGGTAATGGAACTGGCACCTCAAGTAGGTCAGATGCTATGGTGATTATGAAAGATGGAGATGTGGGTATTGGCACTAGCACACCAATTAACAGATTGGCGGTTTATAGTACCTCTGATAATGTGGCTACCTTTCAAGGGCAAGACCACGCTATAATTAATATCGACGGAACTGATACCAGGGAGAAAGCTATCTCATTTAAAGAAAGTGGCGTAGAGCAATGGAAAGTAGGGATGGATAACAGTAATAGTGGTGGTAGCACAGATGACTTTATTATCAAGCAAACCAATAATGGTATCCCTGAGTTGGTTGTAAATGCTTCAACGGGTAACGTGGGTATCGGCTACTCCAGTGCATCTTATAATTTGCATGTGAATGGTTCTGTGGCTGGTATTGGAGCTTATGTAAACACCAGTGACAGGAAGTTTAAAACCAATATACAGCCTATTGGTGGCAGTGCACTAGATAAAATCAATCAACTGCAGGGTGTGAGCTACGACTGGAAATTGAAGGAGTTTCCTGAAAAGAAATTTGATAACAGGAAACAATTGGGTTTTATAGCACAGGATGTAGAAGCTATAGTGCCTGAAGCCGTTAGCATTGATAAAGAGGGTAATTATGGATTGAGTTACTCCACCTTTATACCTGTGTTGGTTGAAGCTGTAAAAGAGTTGAGAGCGGAGAATGAGGAATTGCGCAGGAGATTGGAAGCTATAGAGGGGCAATAAGTTATTAGGTAGCTAGGAGTCAGTATATATAATATAAGAGAAGGGAAGCCGAGAGATTTCCCTTTTTTGTGACGACGATTCTGTTTGAGGCCGCGGGTCTGCGCCCGCGAACAAAAAGCATTATTCTTATCTTTCGGGTTCCTAAACCTATGAGAGAAAGATGAACCGACTTTGCTGGTTTTGTGGTATACTTATTTTGATTGTTTCCAGCGGTGCTTTTGCCCAAGCGGATGTGAGGCGGGAGATTGATTCTGTTATTGATATCCGTTTTGAGGAGATAGTGGCTCATCCCAAAAAGCTTGCCCAAACTTTTGAGCACTATTTAGCTATTGCCGATAGCAATGGCGATAAAGAGGCGATGGCTACCCTATATACGAGGCTTACCTTGGCTCATTACTATATGGGTAATTACGATAAAAGCACTGAGTACTCTATTACGGCTACCAAACTTTTTGGTGAGTTGCAGATGTGGGACCACATGGGCAACCAGCAGTGTGAGACAGGCTACATGATGAAGCGCCGAGATTTGGATAAGGCTTTTGAATATATGCGGGATGGATTGGTGTTGGTGAAAGCCTATGGTAATGAAAGTCTATTGGCTCGAAATTACAACAACTTTGGGGTGCTGCATGAGATGAAAGGGGATATTGATAGTGCCCTGTATTACTACAAGAATGGCCTTAGGTTGATAGAGATGTCTGGCGATAGCTTGGGGATACCTTATTCATTGAATAACATTTTTGAGGCCTTGCTATTGGCTAACCAGCCAGATAGTGCCTTGCCTTATTTGGAGCGAACTGCCGAGATTCGGCAGAGGAATAAGGATGAAGTAGGTATTACTGAGAACTATGTGCTTTACGGAGATTATTACATCAAGAAGGGAGATTATGAAAAAGCTATAGAGAGTTATCAGGTGGCACTTGATAGGGCAAAGGAGCATCAGTACTTGTATTTGATGCAATATGCTGCGCAGAAGATTTCGGAGAGCTATGAGGTAGTAGGTGATCAGGGCAATGCACTGAAGTATTACAAGCTGGCAAGCCATTACAGCGATAGCCTGGTGAATACGGAGACTAACAAGTCTATTGCTGAGTTGGAGATACGCTATGAGACGGAGAAGAAAGAGAAAGAAATAGCGCAACAGGAAGTTGTATTGGCAGAGAACGCCATAAAACTCAAAAAGAGAAATGAATGGATAATTGGATTGGCAGTATCCCTTTTTGTTATTCTGCTGGTGGCTTGGTTTATATATCAGCAGCAAAGGATGAAGCAGGCCCGACTGGTGGAAGAGAATAGATTGAAAGATGAGATAGCCAAAATACAACTAGTGAGTGAGTTGCAAGAGGAGAGGTTACGTATATCAAGAGACTTACATGATAACATCGGTTCGCAGTTGACCTTTATTATTTCATCATTGGATAACCTGAATTTTTTGCTGAAAAAAGGGGAGAGAAATGTGGGGGAAAGGATAGAGAAAATCAACAACTTTACCCGAGATACGATTGCACAGTTTAGGGATACCATTTGGGCAATGAACAAGGAGAGAATCACGATTGAAGATATCCAATCACGAACCTTGAATGCTATCACAAAAGCCAGGGAAACGGGTACTATGCCCAACGTGAAATTTGTAGTGAACGTGGATAAGGATTATCGCTTTAATGGCACCCAAGGTATTAACCTATTCAGGATAATACAGGAAGCCTTAAATAATACTATTAAGTATGCTGAAGCTAGTGAGGTAGTTATTCAATTTTATGAAAATAACGAGTTGATAATCAATATTTTAGATAATGGAATTGGATTTGATGCTTTAAGTAAAGACACAGGTAACGGATTGAGTAATATGAGGCGCAGAGCGCAGGAGTTTAACGGCACACTAGAGGTGGAAAGTGAGCCTGGGAAAGGTACTAAAGTGATAGCCCGCATGCCTAAAAAATAAGGCATTAGTCGTATTGGTGAAAAAGGTGAATGAAAGTAATTTAGCAACATGAAAATAAAACTAGCCATAGCCGAAGACAATTCGTTTCTTCTTAACTCTATACTCGAAAAATTATCGTTTTATGACGACCTTCAAGTGAAGTTTCATGGAGATAATGGGAAGCTGATTTTGGAGCAGTTGAGGAATGACCATAATGTGGATATCATACTCATGGATATACAGATGCCTGACATGGATGGCATCAAAGCTACCCAGCTAGTGAAGCAGCGTTACCCACAGATAAAGGTAGTGATGCTTACCGTGTTTGATGATGACCAGAACATCATTAATGCTATACAGGCAGGGGCTGATGGTTACCTGTTGAAAGATACAGGCCCTGAAGCGATACATAGTGGCTTATTAGATATCATGGAAGGTGGTGCTCCTGTTACGCCATCTATCGCTTTGAAGGTGCTGAGCCTGATGCGTAAGGCAGATGCACCTGGCACTGCCACTACTGACGAGGCTGTGGTGCAGCTCTCTAAGCGAGAAGTGGAGATACTGGAGCAGGTAAGCCGTGGGCTTAATTACCAACAAATAGCGGAGAACCTTTTTATCGCACCATCTACCGTTCGCAAGCACATTGAGAATATCTACAAGAAGATGCAGGTGCACAACAAGATGGAGGCCGTGCAAAAGGCCAGTAGGCAGGGTATAATTTAGTTTTAAAGCTTTATTGACTTTGGGTTTTGTCATTCTGCGCGGAGCGAAGAATCTACTTTAATACTTTTTGCTTGACCAAAAAGTCAAGGCTTCCTTTTCTTTACACTCCCACATTTTCCTGTATTTATTAACTAGCTGGGCTTGGTTCCCCCTCGAGGGGGGAACAATAACTAGAATGGATTGGTATTTAATGAGTAGGAGGGAGTGTTAATGAGTGGGGATGAAGGCAATCCATCTTTCGGTCCGCCCTGCCAGGATATTTGCTGCTACTATTTCAGGAGTGCCATTAATAAGGTAGAAACCGTTATTGCGTGATACGCTAGGCAACGAGGGTGTTCACGGTTTGCACTTTTCTTGGACATCAGCGTGCATGGCGATATGACATACACAAGATTATTGCATTATTTAAGTGTGGTCGATTTTAAATCTCCGCCAATTTCTTGCCGTATTTTCTTAGATACCAGATGCCAAGTATTCCAATTAGTATGGTTGTCACAGATATGATTTCAGCCTGGGTGATTTCCCTGCCAAAGATGTGGTAAGGTATATTGGTTCTTATCTTCTCGATAAAGAAACGTTCTATGCCAGTTAATATCAGGTACAAGCAGAACATCACACCTGCGGTTTTTATCCTTTTTCTCAGCGCCCATAGTATCCCGAATATGGCAAAGCACATCAATGTTTCATAAATAGGGGTAGGCCATGCTGGTTCGGCCAGCATACGGCAGTATTTGCCTTCACAGCCGGGGATAAGCACCCCCTCATTGATAACGTTGTGTGGGTAACTGAATTTCCAAGCCCATTCAGGTAGCCAACTCAACCAATCAGGTTTAGTAGTGTGGTTAGGGATGCCCCAGTCGCCATCACCAGCTACCTGACATCCTATGCGCCCGATACCATAAGCCAATACCAAGCCTGGTGCATTAGAGTCCATTAGGTGGAGTATCTTGATATTGTTTTTGCGGGCATAAATGAGTATCACGGTTGCGGCAACAATCAAACCTCCATAAAAAGTCAATCCACTGAATGACATCAATTGCCCCCATGGGTCTGACATGAAATCGTCCCAATACTCCAGGTTATGGAATACCTTGGCACCCAATATACCTGCTACTGCTGCAATTATGGTGATTGTACCCACGTGCTGATAAGGGTGCATGGTAACATCTATCAGTTTTTTCTCTTTGTATGGGTTGCTGCGGTCCTCATACCAGGTCCAAACGAGGGAGAGTATACCAAAGACTATACCGCCCAAAAAACTACCCTCCATTGAAAGGATAAAGCTCTGTGGGTCTTCAGATACTACTGAGAAGTTCATAGCCATGGCAACTGCCTTGTAGCCTACGATAAAGCCAATGATACCAGAAACAACATATTCCTGCATGCCAGCGGGGCCTTTCCATACCTTGCGGGTAATTGTGCCCAATAAGCCTTCTCTTTCTTTTCTCTTGAGTTCGAGTACCAGGGTGTAGCTAGCTGCCAAAAATGCCAGAGCCACCATAAGGCCAAAGCTTTGAACTATCTTGAGTGCTGGTAATTCAATGCCAAAAAGGTCGCTTATTAGGTGATATAGAGTTGGATACATTTGCTTTAGGTGTTAGCCTGTTTTGGCTGGCGAATTTACTCAGATAAACTTTCTTGGTGGTAATACTTTCTTAAAAATTCACAAAAACATAGCTTAATACCTGTTGTAGGTCTTACCTCCACTAACAATGGCATTAAGGTCTTGCTCATTTTTTACCAATGCACTCAGGTGTGGTGGCAGTTGGTTGATAAGGTCTACCTTGTCCAATGACTCAGGGCCTACCTGGTCCATGTATAGGAGTTTTATCCAGTCGATAAGCTCACTAGTGCTTGGGCGTTTTTTAAGGCCTTTTACTTCACGCAGGTTGTAAAACACCTTCATGGCGCTGTTCATCATTTCATCTTCCAGCTTGGGGTAGTGCACCTGGATTATCTCACGCATCAATTCCCTTTCAGGAAAACGGATGTAGTGAAACAAGCAACGCCTCAGGAAGGCATCAGGTAGCTCTTTTTCATTGTTTGAAGTGATAATCACTACTGGGCGGGTTTTGGCTACAATGTTCTTTTGTAATTCATAGCAATAGAACTCCATTTTGTCCAACTCCAATAGCAAGTCGTTCGGGAATTCGATATCTGCTTTATCAATTTCGTCAATCAACAACACTACTTGCTCATCGGTATCAAAGGCTTCCCACAGTTTGCCCTTTTTGATGTAGTTGGCGATGTCTTCCACTTTCTCAGAGCCTAGCTGAGAGTCGCGCAGCCTCGATACGGCATCATACTCGTACAAGCCTTGTTGTGCCTTTGTAGTGGACTTGATGTGCCAGGTAAGTATCTTTTTACCCATACTCTTGGCTATTTCATGAGCCAACAAGGTTTTGCCTGTTCCTGGCTCACCTTTTACCAGTAGGGGTTTTTGTAAGTGTATAGCAGCATTTACAGCTACTTGTAACTCGCGTGATGCGATGTAATTTTCAGTTCCTTTAAAATCCATGTCTTTCTCGAATGGTTGCAAAGGTAAGAATATTGGTGATGCTTACAGCCCCAATACCTCTGTACCTTGTTCAAATACGATGTCAACCGGGATGCCTGCTTCATTCAATCTATCTAAAGCGGTTTGAAGTTCGGGGCTTACGTTGCCGCTTACTTCCATCATTTTGGTCACGCCTTCATAATTGCCATCGCCTTGCATAGTGAGTATCAAAGCCGAAAGTGACTCGATGGCTGCCCTGAATTCTTTCTCATTTACGCGGTAGGTTTGTGTCTCTTTATCATAAGTAAAGGCATCCTGCCTCCAGAAATAGTTGAAGCGTAACATATTGGCTTTACCATGAGCACTTGAAGCCCCAAACCTGACACTACGGAATATACCGGCAAGGAAGGTAGTGTAGTAATCCATCAATTCGCCTTCTTTTATCTCGCCTTTGTCAAACAGTTGGGTCACCATGTAAAGGCCTAAAATATCAGCCTTGCCTTCTTCCAAAGCAGAAGCCTGGTCTTTCAACGCTTCACGAACGGTGCCTTTGCCGTTAATGGTGTTTTTGATACCTAAGCCATGAGCTACTTCATGGAACATGGTGTTGGCAAAGAAAGCCTCAAAGGTAATATGCTTGCGTTGGTCTTTGGCGATTAGTTCATCTGCCAGGGGAACCAGTATCCTATCGAACTTGGCCTTCATGGCGTTTTTCAACTGTGAGCGTCGTGTGCCATAGTTGAGTTGAAGGTTTTCATCGTTGGGCAGGTTGACAGCGATAGTTTTACTCCCTGCATTGCAATGGCCAGCGTAGTAAATTACGTCATAGGCATTTAGTTGCGCATCAGAGCCTGGGGTTTCTTGCTTGTATTTGTCATCCACAGGCAGGCCTTTTTGGAGTTCGGGTAAAAATTGAACATATTTTTTCAATCTTTGGCTCCATGCCTTGTCTTTTACCAGTATGTATGCTTCATGGGCTGCCTTGTATCCAAAAAGAGCATCTTCGTAGGTTTCAATAGGGCCTATGATAATATCTAGCGTATTGTCTTTCATTTGTAACCAAAGGATATCGCTTGGGTCGTAGTCGTCAGTCAGCAGTGCTTCAGCACGGGCATTGAGGTAGGCTTTTAGGTCTTCAGTTTCAGCCAGTTGGGCTGCTTCTTTCAAGTATTTCGATGCTTTCTTTACCTGTGTTTCATACATCAGGTGGTAGGGTACTGTTTTCAGGTTACCTGTATGGTCATGTGTTACCACGGTGTAAAGGCTATTTTTGGTATTGTCGTCCCAGGCTTCAAATTCTTCCTTGGTCATTTTCTTGGGATAGAAGTTGGCACCCAATGGTTTTTTGAAGAAGTGGTTGAGGAAAATCTTATCACCGTCCAGCCTATCCCATGGTCCATAATTTATTTCGGCAAAGTTTTTCAGTTTTTCGTCTTCAATGTGGCTTAAAAATTCGGTTTTATCCCCGTCGAAGGCCTGTTTCCAAAAGATTTGGTCCATCAGGTCAGCAGCTTTGATAAGGATGGGAATCATTTTCCTTTCATTCTCAGTTAGTTGACTCAGGTCAGTAGTGAGTTTAACAGGTGCATATATATCCAGCCTGGTAGAGTCAAAGTCTTTTGCAGGGTTGAAAACCACTTTTGGTGGCTTGGGCTTTTCTTTGCAAGCAGATAGCAATAGTGTAGCGGCAAGAATAGCGAGAAAAATGTTTTTCATGATTTGATTTTTTTGAAAGCGGTAAATATAGGAAAGTGAGAGCATTGGGGGAAGCCTTGTAATACATACATATCTGCGTTTACACCCTAACCCAGCCTTCCCCTTTAACGGAAGGAGTACATCCAGTTTTTAGATATCAAATAGTTTTTCAAACATCCAGCGGCGTGGTTTTGGAGCTTTGCCTTTCCGTACTTGGTAATTGGTGTACACGTATTTTTTAATGTGTGCGATGCCTTCATCTACCGAGTCGGTGAGTAATATCAAGTCTCTATCTTGAGGAGACATGGTTCCCCTCTTTATCATTTTGTCCACCAAATCAATCAGGTCTTGATAGAACTCTTTACCGATAAGCACTATTGGGAAGTCTTTGATTACCCCAGTTTGAATGAGGGTAAGCGTCTCGAAAAACTCGTCCATGGTGCCGGCACCACCTGGTAACACCACAAAGCCATAAGAGTACTTGAGTAGTAGTACCTTGCGCACAAAGAAATATTTGAAGTTGATGGAGCGATGCATGTATGGGTTGGGATGTTGCTCCATGGGTAGTACTATATTACAACCAACGGAACGGCCCCTGTTTTCAAATGCCCCTCTGTTGGCTGCTTCCATCACGCCTGGGCCACCACCTGTCATGGTTGTGAAACCCATACCAGCAATACCTTTGCCTACTTCCATAGCGGCTTTGTAATATTCATGTTCTTCAGTAAATCGGGCTGAGCCAAATACAGTAATGCATGGGCCAATGAAGTGCATTTTTCTAAAGCCTTTGAAAAATTCCATGAATACTTCAAATGCAAATCTTAATTCAATACTTCTACCGCCGGGACCATCCAGGAAAAGGGTTTCTACCTGGGGTTTGTTTTCTTCTTTCTTAGCCAATTAGTCGATTTTAAGAGGGGCACTAATGTAAGAATTAAATGACAAGCTAGAGGTGATAAACATTACTTTTAACAAGCTAAAATCAAACTCCCACGATAACAAAGTGGGGTGATTGGGATTTTAAATTTTAACTAAATTCACAGTGCAAAGTTTGAGCTATGAAAAAGTGGCTAAAGAGAATATTACTGGTTTTGGTGTTAATAGTGTTGGGCTACACGGTGCTATACTGGACGAATGATATTCCTCTGGAAGTATTGAAGATGAAGTATGCCAATATGGAGAGTGAGTTTATGGAGTTGGATGGCATGCAAGTACACTATCGTGATGAGGGTAGTGGGCCAGTGTTGGTGTTGGTGCATGGTACGGCTTCTTCGTTGCATACCTGGGATGGTTGGGCTAAACACCTGAAAAGTGATTTTAGGGTGATACGGGTGGATATCCCGGCTTTTGGGCTTACGGGGCCAAATGCCACTGATGATTATAGTATGCAGGCCTATGTTGATTTTATTAACAAGTTTACCGCCAAGTTGGAGGTGTATAGCTTTTTGATGGCGGGTAACTCCTTGGGTGGTGAGATAGTTTGGAATTATGCATTGACCCACCCTGAGAAGGTGCAGAAGATGGTATTGATAGATGCGGCGGGATATCCTAAAGAAGGGCCTATACCTATTGCTTTTAAGTTGCCCAGGATACCTGTGATTAATCAGCTGATGACGAAGGTGACACCCAAGCGGCTGGTGAAACGTTCGCTGATACAGGTGATGTATAATGATGAATTGGTAACAGAGGACTTGGTGAACAGGCATTATGAGCTATTGCTGAGAAAGGGAAATAGGAAAGCCTATGTAGAGCGTGTAAAACAAATATGGAAACGGGGAGCCAAATCACATGAAAGGATAAAAGAGATAAAAACACCAACCTTGATACAATGGGGTAGGGAGGATGTTTGGCTGCCATTGGACCATGGTGAGCAGTTTAGCAAAGACCTGGAAAACTCAAAGATGTTGGTGTACACCCAAGCGGGGCATATCCCTCAAGAGGAGATACCCATTAAGTCTGCTAATGATGCCAAGATGTTTTTTCTAAACTAGCTGTTAGCAGTTAGCCTATAGTTATTAGCATGAAACGAACATTAGCTTTATTATTCATTCTTACTGCTCAATTGGCTTTTTCACAAACAAGGGAGTGCTTGCCATTGACTATTGATACTGCTTTGTATAAATACCTGGCTGGTTTAAGGGAAGCCCCAGATTCTTGCAGGGGGTATAAAATCTTTGAAGATACCTATGGACCAATAGATTTTTATGGTTCTTGTTTATTGTTGGCTGTAGGCGTAAAACAGTACACGTGAAATGACCCATGACTTGGTGTGGAATGACCAGGTGAATAATGATACGGTAGACGTGTACTTTTATGTGAAGAACGATACTTGGGGTGTTGCTACAACAACTCTTTTAAAAATCGCCAGATTGTAACTTTGACTTTGTGTTCTGAAACTAGTCTTTGAACATGATTTCATGAAACTTGGTAGAGTGGCTTGCTACCACCTCGCCTTTTACATTAACCAGTTTCATTTCAATGGTTTCCAGTAACCAGTCGATATCAATTTGTCCGAAGTTGTTTTCGCGGATTACCTGGCCCACGCGGTATTTGTTAGGTTCAGTACTCCCCCATTCTTGTGTAATGCCGCTACTTGTAACGTCATAGATAGGGTAGCCCCCCTCGACAGGTAGCTTGGATATTTCACCCCAATGCACATCGCCTGAAATAAAGATGACGTTATTGGCTTTGGTTTTCTTTATCAGGTCAATCATCTTTTGTTGCTCGTGGGGTACGTTAGTCCAGCTTTCGTAGCCGTTGTACTCATGGCTGAATTGGTTGCTGCTGGCTATTATCCTGATGTTAGCCCTTATCTTGAATTGCTCTTCGAGCCATTGCCATTGCTGCTCACCCAAAAACGTAGAGTCTGGACTTGGGTTGGGCATATAGTCGTTTTTGTAGTCTCTATCTTCTTTATCACAGAAGATAAGTTTATCCCTAAAGGTGCGTGTATCGAGCAATATCACTTGAACCAATCTGTCACCTTGCCCAAAAAGCATACTATGATAGATACCTTCATGCTCACGGCGTTGTGATACTTCAGGTTCTTTCCAAAAGTCGAGAAATATCTCTTTTGACTCCGCTTTTTTAGGGTATTCTCTACCGCCGTCATTAATGCCATAATCATGGTCGTCCCACACGGCTAGCACTTGAGTTGCCTTATTCAAGGTTTTGAATTCAGTTTTTTCTCCCAACTTGGCATACTTTTCTTTTAATACCTTCATATCCTCTGTGTCGCCGTATATGTTATCACCAAGGTAAATGAATAGGTCTGGCCTGACACCAGCTGCTTGATAAAGTATGGGTTGTTTTTTGTTTTGGTCAGCACATGAACCGAAAGTGATGCGCTTAATGGTTTTACCTGGATAGGTAGTTGGTGGAGCTGGTTCATCATCTTGCGAAAAGCCTGAAAAGGCTATGAGTATTGCAAGGGCTGTGAAGTATACTTTTCTCATGGTGTTAATTTTGGGTGGCGAAAGATAAGCATTGCTCTTGTGAACCGGGCATTAAATATTGGTTAAGGCAAGCAGTAAATCTTTTTATCTTTAGCCTAATAAACACTTTGCATCATGAAAAAAACACTTACAACCATTGTAGCTTTATTGACTTTGGTAAACTGCCCATGGGCTTTGGCGCAATCAGAAAGTGCCATGTGCACGAGTATTGATGAAATGCTTACTGAGATGGATAGCAATTTTGATAATATAAAGGGTGATATTTATTCAGGCTACCAGGGAGACGAGTATATGGCTACCAAGAAACTACCCGGAGCTATTGAGGCACGAATACCGGATTACCAGACGGTAGTGTGCCAAAACATATTTATAGAGAATGAGCCTTCAAAAGAAAAGGCCTTTGCCAAATATGATGAATTGGTAAAAGAGGTTACGGCTTGCCTATCAGATGATTGGACAGGGAAGGACAGAACGAAAATTCAGGATAGGGACAAGCGCGATTATAAATTTGCCAAGACAGTGGGTGAAGAAAGGCATGAGATAGTGATAACTGCCTGGAAACAATTTAACGGCTTTACAGTTACCGTGCGGTTTTCAAGAAGATAGGGGTAGTAGTAACAGTGTTTTATTGATAACTACTCGTAAGACGGTTTGCAATGTTAGAATTAACAAATGTGAATTTGATAGGTTTTTTGTCGCCAACTAACACAAATTTTAAAATAAAAATAATTACATTTGAACTCCAGCTTTTTCATAGGTGTTAGGTTTAATGGTTGGCTGGATCAATAATGAAAAAATCCCCTCACTCGAGGGGATTTTTCTTGTTGGTATAAGAACACTATGAATTCTGTGCGAGGGTCCTGTTTACTTTTTAATCTCTTTAAGCCAAATAGACCAACCTATATCCATTTTTAAGATAAGCGGGTAGTTATCATCAAGGTGAACCCAGTACTTGTATTTTTGGTCATCTGACTCAGCATATACATAGGATAGGTTATTCATCTTTTTTCCGCTGATACCATTCATCGCCTCGTAGTCATGGGCTACTTTTTTATACCTGAGTTTAGTTTGGTTTACACCATCAGGCAATACACCAGCCACACCACTTTCTTGTAAGTCAGTGAATACCTTGTGGCTTACCCATACTGTGGTTTTGTTTAATAAATTCATTTCACCACCACTAAACATGTTATTTTGAGCCAAAGCATCGTCCATAGCTTTCGCTGAGATAGAAACGGTGCCTTTTGTGTTAGTAGCGTTAGTCATTTCATATTCAAAACTAATTCCATCTTTCAATGAGGTGATGGTGACAATGAAATCATAGCTGTTGCCGTAATAATCCACACCATAAACCAGTTTTTGACCCACGGAGGGCAGAAGGGTGGAGCCTTTCATTATCTCTTCATCCATGTCAAACTGAGCCATTGAGAATGGCACAAAAGTGATAAGCAGTGTAGCGAGAAGTACTATTTTTTTCATACAGCTTTAGGTCATTGATGTTGGTTAAAGGTATTAATTCATTTTGGATTTAGAAATATTTTCAGGTGATTAATTGTCTAAATTTTCATATAACACTATATAGTTTATATATAAATTACAATTGGTCTTGTTCTTAGACTTGCGCAACAAGGGGTGCAAATGTTTATAAATGGAATGAGAAAACTTTGGTTTGCGCTTTGTGATGAATTAAAAACTTAAAGGTATTTATATGTAATCAATTCAAAATCAATGATATAGTTAGTTTGTAAGGTTATTAAAAGGCTAAAAAATAGGGTTATTTGGTGTTATCTTACCTGCTTGCAATATTATCTTTGCGTTAGTCGAAGTTTATCTTGCTGTTATGGCAAAATATCGTTACTTTGTATTTGTTCGTCGGAAGTTTTAATCAAAGCATAGAAAAATGAAGCGTTTTATCCTTTTGTCTCTTGTTGTAATTGCAATTCAACAAGTTACTGCCCAAACTGTGGGTATAAGCGATGCGACATTTACTCCTAATACTCAGGCTGTACTTGACTTGACCAGCGATAGGCGTGGTTTCTTGCCCCCGAGATTGGAGCTCAATGGTGATGACTTACCCATATCAGGAACCAAGCCGGCGGGGTTGATGGTATTTAACTCGGGTGGTGCGATAGGCCCAGATGGCTTGTATTACTGGACAGGTAGTGCATGGACCCAAATAACTACTGATGCTTCTTCTATAGGTGGTTCAGGAACGCTTAATTATGTGCCTAAATTTACACCGGATGGCATTACTGTAGGTAATAGTACTATTTATGATGACGGCAATGTAGGTATTGGTACTACCTCCAATAGCGCCAAGCTAACAGTGAAGGCTGGAAGTAGCACAACAACCCTTACAGATTATACCCAAGCTTTGAGCGATAAACATGGTTTGTTGCTTACGGGTAGCTTTGGTAGTGGAAATTACCAACCGGGTGTGTTTTGGAATACGGATAATGAGAATGCCAATAAACCTAAAGCAGGTATCTTTTTAAATACAACGGCTGCGGGTTCCACCATGTTGTTTGGTACATCAACTACATATGCAACAGGGCTTACCAATACTGCGATGGCTATCAATGATTTGGGCAATATCGGAATTGGGTCAACATCACCAGGAACCTCATTGGATGTGGTAGGTGATGCAAGGATAGGTAATAGCAATGGTGGGCTTCACGTACTCAGTCAGGGAAGTAGCCGTGTGAATTTAAGGCCATCTATTGGTAATGGTAATATATTGATTAGTGATGATAGCGGACAGGCTGCCCGTGGCCTTACAGTGGTGAATGGTGGTACAGTAGGGATAGGTACCGATGCCACTTCAACTAAACTGCATGTGTATCACGCTACTAATAGTGGTGTGGCGGTGGGACGTGCAGGAACACCTTCTTCCTTAGCAATATGGAGATACAATGGTGCTGATACTGAGTTTGGTACTTTAGCTTCTGATGGTGTTTCCATCATCACCAGTGGTACTGAGAGGATATTTGTTCACTCAACCAATGGATATGTTGGGATAGGTAATAACAATTCTACGGAGCAATTAGATGTGAGCGGAAAGATAAGAATGCGCAGTGGTGCTGCTGCTGGTTACATACCAGTTTCAGATGCTAATGGTGCAATGACGTGGACTGACCCAACTACCGTATCTGATGGTGACTGGACCGTGAGTGGTAGTAATCAATATTCGACTGTGAGCGGCAATGTGGGTATAGGAACATCTACTCCGGGTTCAAAGCTGGTAGTTACCGGTGATATCACGCTTGGGGCAGTGGGTGTTGATAATGGAATTGGTTCATATACCATTGCCCCTTACTCTGGAGCATCGGTTATCAATGGCGGTAATGGGCGTGAATTGATACTGACTGGTGGTCCTTCGGATAATAATGCCGCCCGCAGGGGTGGTCACCTTTACCTAAGACCAGGCACACCTACTTCACCAGCGACCACTTACGGAACTATCATTATGGCTGACCAGGGTGGTAATGTAGGTGTGGGTTCAAGCACAGCGAATGCTAAGCTACATATTACCAGCGCTGGAAACGAAGATGGATATATAAGGTTGCAGAATAGTGGAAATGGCAGATACTCAACCGTAGCGCATGATGGAACTGGTATGCTGTTTAAAGTAAGTAGCAATGGAGACTTGTTCCATTGGGAAGATGCTTCGGGCAATATTTTGGCAGCTATTAACCCAAACACTACCAACATGGGGATTGGCACATCGGCCCCAGCAGCTAAACTAGAGGTTGCCTCAACAGACATTAGGATAAGCAGTGTAACGGACGCTAAGTTGCAGTTGTATGGCTCAAATGGAAATAGAGGACACATGGGTTGGGTAGCAGGTAGTGGCTATGAAATTTGGAATACAGATAATACACCGATACAATTTGCTACTACCAATGCCGAGAGAATGAGAATACAGGCTAGTGGTGTTGTTGGTATTGGTGTGACAGACCCAATAGGTAAAGCACATGTGAATGGAAGCCTTGTAGTGCAAACGCAGCATGGAACTTATGGTACACCAGGGGCTGTTTATGATGATGTGGATGTTTGGGGTAATTTGTATAGTAATAACCAGGATGCTGGTATCTCAATCTTAGCGCAAAACTCAAGCGACTATGCTTTGTGGCAAAGCCGTTTTGCAATGAAATCAAACTCAGGTGGTTCGCCACGTATTGCTATTGATTTCAATAGCAGGAATGCCAGTAACGTGATTACTTCCAGTGTTGAAGCTATTTCAATACCGTCAAGTGGACATGTAGGTATGGGTACTGTGGCTCCAAGTCAGAAATTGCATGTACAAGGTGGTAATGTGTATATAAGCGGTGATGCTGGTTCAATATATGGTACTGGCTCAAACAATACACGTGGTTATATACAAGCCGTGGAAGGTAGTGAGTATGGTGGCGCTGGCGCAAGTGCTGCTGGGCTTATAGTTGCTACTTCAGGCGGTGAGGCTATATGCTTTAAAGATGGCGGTTTGAGCGGTAATCAGAATATGGTTATCACAGGTTTGGGTAGAGTAGGTATTGGTAGTATGAGCCCTGCCTATAAACTAGAGTTGCCCAATAATAGTTCAGTATCAGAAGGGTGGGTGAGAGCCTATAACTATGCTACTTATTCAGATAAACGGCTAAAGACAAACGTGGCAGAACTGAACTATGGGTTGGATGCCGTAATGAAGCTGAGGCCTGTGAGTTATTACCATCACAATTCCGAGTTTAAAGATGGTAGTTTGCAACTATCAAAAGAGGGTTCAAACACATTTGGTTTGCTTGCTCAAGAAGCTTACGAAATAATACCTGAAATGGTCAATAAACCAGCCGATGAGGAGGGTGACTTGTGGAGTGTAGATTACTCCAAACTAGGCTCAGTGCTTGTGAAAGCCTTACAAGAGCAGCAAGCTCAAATAGAAATGCTTGAAAGGGAAGTTGAGAAGCTGAAAGACCAACAGAAATAAGCTATTGAATTAGAATCTAATAATCATGAAGAGAATTGGAATTTTGCTTTTTACCTGCTTTGCAATTATCGAAGGATATGCGCAAACAGTAGGCATCAGTGATGCGACATTTACTCCTAATACTCAGGCTGTACTTGACTTGACCAGCGATAGGCGTGGTTTCTTGCCCCCGAGATTGGAGCTTAATGGTGATGACTTACCCATATCAGGAACCAAGCCTGCAGGGTTGATGGTATTCAACTCAGGTGGTGCGATAGGCCCAGATGGCTTGTATTACTGGACAGGTAGTGCATGGACGCAAATAACTACCGATGCTAATACCATTGAAGGCTCAGGAACGCTTAATTATGTGCCTAAATTTACGCCTGATGGCACTGCTATTGGCAATAGTGTGATTTATGATGATGGCACTAATATTGGTTTTGGTACCACTGCGCCAGCATCAAAGCTGCATATAGTTTCGGGTAGTGACTGGAATAATATAACCCTATCAAGCAGTATTACTAACCTAGCTAACAACGGGGGTATTATTACAGGGATGAGAAAAGATCATTCAACCCTTCCTTTTATGGCTTTAGGTACTTGGGACAATGGTACAGACAGGATAGGATATTTTGGAGGTGGCAACTGGAATAGACCCGATGCGACAAGGCTTAATTTCTATACAGCACCGACCTATACAGAAACTAATAATACTGGCCAGCTTCGAATGACTATTAACCCTGATGGTAACGTGGGTATCAATACTACTAGCACGGGCACTAAGCTTACAGTGAAGGCTGGAAGTAATAGTTCTACACTGACAGATTATACTCAAACGATTACTGATAAGCATGGTTTGTTGCTTACAGGCAGTTTTGGTAGTGGAAATTACCAGCCAGGGGTGTTTTGGAATACGGATAATGAGAATCCTACTAAGCCAAAAGCAGGTATCTTTTTGAATACTACGGCTGCGGGTTCCACTATGTTGTTTGGTACATCAACTACTTATGCAACAGGGCTTACCAACACTGCAATGGCTATTGACGACAATGGTAATGTAGGTATGAGTTCGACTACCCCAGGCTATAAGTTGGATGTTTATTCAGCCAGCGGTATTCGGATTGGTGACCCTGCCAATGTATATAGGTCAAACCTTGTGTTTGGGCAGCCCAATGCCTGGAACAGTGGTATACGAGTGTATGATAATGGTGATGCTGAAATGAGGATATGGCATGAAAATGCTAATGGACAAATAGTGTTAGCCACAGGATATAATGGAGACCAAGCTACCGCCATGCCGACTGATGGTTTGTTTATTGACCAAAATAAAGTGGGTATTGGTTATGCCTCACCTGGTTCATCAACGGGAAGGCTTTTTGTAAATGGTAATGTGGGTATTGGTACCAGTACCACTGCTTATAATTTGGATGTATTGGGTGGTGGCTTGACTGCCCGATTTGACCAGAATGGTTCATTGGCCTGGACATCAGGTATCAATATTGCTGGGCCCGGCTCTTCTACCTATATTTTTAATGAGGATGCAACTAATGGATATACTCGCTTCAGGAATACAAATACTGGGAGATATGCCTTTACTAATCCATCGGGCACTAATAATATTATGTTGGATGCCAATGGAGGTACTTCATACATTAACAGTGGTAATATGGCCTTAGGTTCAACATCATCGTCATCAAAGCTATTTATTGATGCAGGAACAACTACTGCGCTTACTATTAACACAGACAATTCAAGCCCGTGGGGCTTTATTATGAGGAATCTCTCGGCTACGGGTGGTGGTTTGCAGATTTACCAGAATAATTCTGGTGATGTTTTTTTCTATAATGATTTTAGTGGCGGTGGCTCATGGTTTAATATGGGTTTGAACGGGAACATGGGTATTGGTAACAGTAACTTGAATGCTAAGTTGGATGTAGCTGGTTCTTTGATTGCTGGAGGAGTAACCAATGGTTCTGTAGTATTCTATAGAAGTTCTAATCCATACACTATAGGTAATACTGATGCTGTATTGATGGTATCAGATAGAAGCAATTCTGATTGGGGTGTTATCAGTGATAAAACAGGTTATGATTATGGTATGAGAGTGAATGTTGCTAATAGTGCAACATATGGGTTTGCCGTTTATAATGGTTCAGCATGGACTAGTTATTTGCGGGGTAATGGTAGTGCCTATTTTGCAGGTAGTGTTGGTATTGGCACTACCAGTCAATCTTATGAACTGGATGTGCATAGTACTGGTACTTCAAGTCTTAGGTTGAGGGGTGGCGCCACTGGATATACCAATGCAGGTGTGATATTAGAGGCTACCAACTCCACTCACTACCGTGGTTTGGGTGTTTTTATGCATGATGATGGTGGTAACACTGAGTGGTATGCAGGTACCCCATATGCCGCATCAGACAGGTATATTATTGGTAGAAAAAGCGGTGTGAGTGCGCATGACGAGAGCACAGCTCAAACCACCTATGCTCACTTTACGGTGAAGAACAATGGTGATATAGTTGCCCCTCGTATCTACAATAATACTTCGAGCCTTAGTACCTGGGTGGTAGTAGGTACTGATGGTACTTTATACAGAAACGCATCAAGTATCAAGTATAAGGATAACGTTGAGAACTACGAGCCGGATATGTCATTCATCCGTAAGCTACGCCCAGTGACTTTTATTGATAATGAAAACACAGGTACGCCTGGAAACAGGGGTTGGGGACTGATAGCTGAAGAGTTAAATCAATATTATCCTGAGATGGTGATAAAAGATGACAATGGGGAGATTGAGGGAGTGAAGTATCCATTGTTGTCTGTATTGTTAATAAGGGCTATACAAGAGCAGCAGGAAGAAATAGACGAATTGAAGCAAGAAAATACCGAAATAAAGAACCTAAGAAAAGAACTGGAGGAACTAAAGCGTAAAGTGGAGAGTAAATAAGCATTAACACTCTGGTATACCGTATTAGGAAATTAATTTTCTCACACATATATTGCTGTTTTTCAGCTAGTTGTTTGATAATTTCCATCTTGGGAAATTAAAAACAGTTTAATTTTGGCGTAAATAGCTGAAAAACGATTATTAACTTTGCGTTAGTCGAATTTTATCTACATATTAAAGATATATGTCTTTATTTTGTGGATAGTCGTCTAAAGATATTTGAAGTTAATCGATATGAAAAAACTGATACTCTTATTAATAGTAGTTTTTTTAGCTGCTGAAGGCTTTACACAAACAGTAGGTATCAGTGATGCTACCTTTACTCCAAATTCACAAGCAGTGCTTGATTTATCAAGTGACAGGCGCGGTTTCTTGCCACCTAGGTTGGAGCTGAATGGCAATGATTTACCTATTAGCGGTACAAAGCCTGCTGGATTGATGGTATACAATTCAGGTGGTGCTATTGGCCCTGATGGCTTGTATTACTGGACAGGAAGCGCCTGGACTCAGGTTGCGACTGGTTCGAATGTTGTTTATGGTTCAGGTACGCTGAACTATATCTCAAAATGGACACCCGATGGAACAACTATTGGAAACAGTCAACTTTTTGATGATGGAACTAATGTGGGAGTAGGTACTTCTACTACCAGCTCAAAACTATCCGTTGCGGGAACTACTACTATTTACAATGAGAATGGAGGGCTTTTGGTTGATACCGATGGTGATGCAGAATTACACGTGGGTGAGCAGGTGGATGCAGCAGGCACGGTAGGCGAGGCTTACAGGTTGGCATTGCAGCCTTATGGACATACTGGAGGGCCTTTTAATTTTGTTGCCAGGGACGATGTCAGTAGTGCATTTCTTGATTTAAGATATGGCGCTGTTACTGCAGCTTCATCATTATTTAGCTTGCAGCATAATGGCAATATAGGTATGGGAACTAGCAACCCTGCTTATAAGTTGGATGTGAGGGCTGGCTCAGACCAGGTTTATATAGAGAGTACCAGCGATGCTCCATTGTACTTAAAAGGTACTGATACCTGGAGTGGTATTGGTTTCTCTGATGCATCCAACACCAGCTATATTTGGTATAATGGGGGTAACCAAACCTTTGCTATTGGTGGTGGTGGTGCCAATGTGAGTGGTAAAAAACTACATATTGATGGTGGTACTACCATTGGTTCAAGTTATGATGGGCAAGCAGTGCCTGCCAATGGGCTTTTAGTAGAGGGTAATACTGGTTTAGGAACAACTTCAGCTTCACAAAGGCTGCAAGTAAATGGAAACATAAAGCTGGATGACAACATGATGGTGGAGGGTACTTCTACATGGAGGGTGTATAGAAACCTCGCTTCTTTCAATTCTGGTAGCAATGCGGCACCTGGTGCATTTATTATTAATACCACTCAACCTTGGAATAGCTCTTGCATGTTTAGGGTGAAAGTGGAAGGTTTCTTTTATGATTCATCTTCCCCTTTTGAGTGCACCATGGGTGGTTATATTTATAACAACAATACCTTTTATAATATAGGTTATGTGAATGTGGGTGGTAAAGACCTTCAAGTAAGATATGCCAGGAATACCAGTACAAATACACTTGCTATTATTTTGGGTAGTGAGGGAAGTACCTATCCTTACCCAAAGTTGAATGTAACTTCTTTTATGCAAGGGCATAGCAGTATTAATGAGGCTTATGCTGATGGGTGGATTATTACTCAGTTAACTTCGTTGTCGGGTTATGACTATGTTACTACTGTGCCTAATGTAACAACTTTGCCAACAGGCAGTGGTAGTTATGTGCAAAACCAAATCAGCTCATCGCAGAGCGCCAACTTCTGGGTGAGTGGTAATGCAGGTGTAGGTGGTACTTCTCCTGCCGCCAAGTTTCATGTATCAGGCGGTGGGCAAATTATCGGGACCAATGGTTCAAGCTCAAACAGCAGGACACTTACTGTGTTGAGTGATGGTCAAGCGCAGATTAATCATGGCTCATATCCTGGAGCATGGACATCTGCCTTACAAATACAGAATAATGATAATAGTGACTACGTGTGGTTGAGCCCATTGGATGATGCTAGTAATGCGCGCTTACTGACCCATGGTTCGGGACTTGATTTTTATGTAGGCAGCAATGCACATGGTATGACACTAACCAGTAACGGCAACCTAGGTATAGGTTCCACTGCACCAGCTCAAAAATTACAGGTGAATGGTAATGCTGATTTGGCAGGTTTATCAAATTACTTAAGCTACAATAACAGGACAGACCTTGGTTTGTTTGGAGATGGTAATTACAGCCTATCACTTAATGCCCCTGAGGGGATAAGCATAAATATTGATGCCAATGGTAATGGTACCAGCACACCTTTTAGCATCAGGGAGAATGCCACAGGGCCAACGGGTGGAAATGCCTTGATGACGGTATTGGAAAATGGTAATGTAGGTATTGGCCTTGCAGGGCCACAACGCTTGCTTGATGTTAATGGGCCATCAAGGATGAGAGATTGGCTTTCTTTTGGCTCATCCGATAATGTGGGTAGGATAACCTGGGGCGGTGGTAATCGCTTTTATATGAATGGTTTCTCAGGTTACATGCTAAGCCTAGGTTCAAATGGTTCTGTTGACCAGATGCTTATAGATTTGAACGGTAATGTAGGTATTGGCTCAACAAGCCTAAGTACTAAGTTGCAATTGGCCCATACATCATCAGGTGGAATGACCGGATTGAGCGGCTATGGTGGTGTACACCTTGACCAAAATGCTGGAAATGACGGTTATGTAGGTATTACTACTTCAGCTACCTCAAGCGGTACCCAAGGTGGTATCTTATTCCAAGGTTCGGGTTCTTATGGTACTAAGATACATTTCTTCACTACTCCAAGCTATGCATCAGGTATGCAAAACAGGATGACGATAGACCATTATGGTAATGTGGCTATTGGAACTACTAGCCCAACAGAGAAACTGCACGTGGATGGTGCTATTGTGAGCCAAAATGGTAAAGTGAAGCGTGACTTTCTTACCTGGAATACAACCAGCAATACTAATGTGCCTATTCATATTAAAACCAATATCACTTTCACGGCTATTATGTATCGTTTCTTAGTAGAAGGTTATAATTATGGAATGAGTAGGGCAATTAATTCTGAGGCTGTGGGTTATGCCTATACCAATGGTAGTCTTATCAACATGCAAAATGTTAATCACTCCAACGGGGTGAGTATATCTCAATACAAGAGCAGTGATGGTTATGTAGTGATCAGGCTTGACCCGGGTGGTTCAAATTATTATCTTGGTTTTTCCGTTTCAGGTTGGTTTGTTAATCCAACTGGTACTAATTTTAATATTAGTGCAACAGTATATCACCAATCATCAAACCTTTAATTTTAGAATAGACGATAGAAAATTAGATATCAATTCATGCGTACTCTCTTATTAAGTTCTTTAACACTTGTTTTTATTTTACTTACTGCGCTTACAAAGCTGGATGCCCAAACCGTGGGTATCAGTGATGCAACTTTTACACCTAATACACAGGCTGTATTGGACTTAACCAGTGACAGGCGTGGCTTTTTGCCCCCAAGGTTGGAATTGAATGGC
>JANQJC010000049.1 GCA_028281825.1 Flavobacteriales bacterium | reverse complement strand
CTTAGTTTTTTAGTTTAAGTGAAGTTGGGAAATAGGGAGAAACCCCGGCGGGCTAATTGCACTGCCGGGGTTTTAAGTTTAAAAAAGGAGTGGGGGATTAGTCTTCTTTAAACTTCAGTTTTAATTGGGCAATTTCCTGCTGTAGTTTTAGTACAGATTGTGCCAAATTGTCTTTGGCGATATTAGGTTCAGGTAAGTCACCACTTATATAATTTACGAATTTCCAAATTTCTAATACTTCGCTGATGGGAACTTCATATGGTTCATATTCAGGATTGGTAGAGCAAAGTAGAAGGTTCCCATCTTCTTCCACATGATTGTATACCAATTTGAAAACAATACCATCATCTTTGGTAATAATGATATAAGGAAAGCCATTTTTCAGCATTTTCCAGTTTTGAACATATTCGCCTGTTACCCATGAGCCATCTGAAACTGGAGGCATAGAGTCGCCACTAATAGGGAATGTGCGGTATTTTCTTTCGCGCGCTAAAAAGGGTAGTTGGAAAGTAGGTAATACTTTAATATAAGCTGGGTCGGCATACCCATCAGCATAACCTGCTTTAGCTGAAACAGGAATCAGTTCAATATTGTCATTATTATCTTTGTCAACAGTTGTGGCAAGGATACGGAGGTGTGTTCCTGTAATGTCAAAATCGTATCCCTTTTCAAGCTGAGATAAGGCACTTTCTCTCAAAGTATTCAAATCAACTTGCAGTAGCTTGTCAATGGATACTTTAAAGTAGTTGGAGAAACGGATGATAGTTTCAATATTGGGTTCTGAAGTGCCAAGTTCGTACCCGCTTAGTGATGAGCGTTTAATATCTAAAGCTGTGGCTACTTCGTCTTGTGACCTTTTTCTTCGAGTACGTAGCAGTTTTATATTAGATCCAAAAAATACTTTAACTTCTTTCTCTTTCATGTGAACAATATTTATTTCAAAGTATCACATGGAACTTCCAATATTTGGCTGTTTCATGTTTGACAATATTTACGTCATCAAAATAACGTAATTTTTGTCAAAAAACCAAATACTATTTTTTAAAATGAGATGAAAAAGGCAAAAAAAAGCCCCAGACAAGAGTGTCCGGGGCTTGATGGAGGTATCAATAAAATTATCCTAAGTAAGCTTTCAAGTGCTTATTTTTAGCAGAATGCTTTAGCCTGCGAAGGGCTTTATCTTTTATTTGTCTTACCCTTTCGCGAGAGATACCGTATTTCTCCCCAATTTCAGCAAGGCTCATCTCATGCTTTACGCCAATACCGAAGTAAAGCTTTACAACATCTTTTTGCCTATCAGTAAGTGTATCCAACGAGCGCTCAATTTCTGTCGACAATGATTCGTCAATCATTGTAGCGTCCGTTTTGGGTGAGTCGCTATTAGGCAGAACATCTAATAATGTTCCAGTTTCACCATCCTGAAATGGAGCATCGAAAGAAACGTGCCTACCAGATACACTTAAAGCTTCTTTTACCTTAAATTCTGGTAAATCCATTGCCTTTGCCAACTCAGCAGCACTTGGCTCTCTTTCATATTGTTGCTCTAGTTCAGAATATACTTTTTTGATTTTGCTCAGTGAACCGATTTTGTTCAAAGGCAGCCTAATTACCCTTGAGTGTTCTGCAAGCGCTTGAAGTATAGATTGTCTAATCCACCAAACTGCATAAGAAATAAACTTAAAACCTTTGGTATGGTCGAACCTTTTGGCTGCCTTTATCAAACCCAGATTCCCTTCGTTGATAAGGTCAGGCAGGCTCAAACCCTGGTTTTGGTATTGTTTTGACACAGATACCACGAAACGTAAGTTGGCTTTAATAAGCTTTTCTAATGCAACTTGGTCACCCTGTTTTATCCTTGAAGCCAATTCTACTTCTTCTTCTGGCGTAATCAAGTCTACTTTACCTATATCTTGTAGGTATTTGTCAACCGATGCGCTCTCCCTGTTAGTTATTGACTTCGTAATCTTAAGTTGCCTCATAATCCTTGAAAAATTTAATCGTTAATTTTGCTCTCTCCTAAAAACCTCTTAATATACGCTTTTTTTTTGAATTGACCAAATAAAGCTTTAAAACAAGACGTATTTTTAGAATTTTTGGTTGCTTTTATATAAAACCAATTAAAAACGAAATAGTTTTAGCGATATTGTGCTCTTAATGAATTTTTTAGAAAAAGATTAAAACTATGAGAACAGAAGCCCAGGTTTTAGCCGATGCAATGGACCAAACAAGGAATTTAACCCGGTTTTATCTCTCAAAATTGAAAGGAAAGGATGAATACTATCAATTTGAGCTTAGTGGTAAAAAATTGAATAGTATTTATTGGTTGGTTGGGCACTTGGTGTGGGCTGAGAGGATGCTGTTGCTGGATAGTCTGGAAGGGCCAAAAGTGGATGCACCTTGGGCAAAGGAGTTTAAAATTGGCAGCGAGCCAATCAATCGGGAAGGCTTGCCCGGTATTAAAGAAATGATTGATAAGCTAAAAGAAGTGCATCAAGTGGCGATGGAGTTTTTGAAAACCATACCCAATGAGGAGTTGGATAAGGAAAATGTATTTGGGATGGGTTTTGCTGGTGACAATAGCAAAAGGATGATGATTCAGCACGCTATTAGGCATGAAGCTCAACATATAGGGCATCTATCCATGCTATGTAAACTTTTTGGTGAAGATACTCCATGACAAAACTATTTGATAGGAACTATAAGGTATTTCTGATTTTCCTTGTTCTGGGTTTTGGTGTGTATGCCAACGTGATAAAGGGAGCTTTTCTATTTGATGATGAACATTTTATACAGAAAAATCAATATGTTAAGGAACTGAACATCAAGAAAATATACAGCACCAGTGTTACTGATGGGGCCGGGTTGGATGGTAATTTTTACAGGCCTAACCAGCAAATGGCTTTTGCTGTTCTGTACAAAATATTCGGTGAGAAGGTAGAGCCATATCATATACAATCAATTCTCTTTCACATTATCAACTCCTTCCTGCTATTTTTGCTCCTTTATGTATTGGATTTTAACAGAGTTGCGGCTTTGATTGGCGGTCTCTTGTTTCTATTACATCCAATACAAACAGAGGCAGTGAGCTATATTTCTGGCTTTGCAGACCCGCTTAGTCTTTTTTGTATGCTGGCAGGTTTTCTCTTGTTCGTCAAGGGAAATAAAGAGGGTGGAAAAACTTCATTGCTTTTTATTGGGTTGTCATTAGTCTTTTATGTATTAGCCTTATTCACCAAAGAGAGTGCAGTCATTTTCTTGCCATTAGTGGTACTGATGGGTTTTTACCTTTTTGTGAGAGATGCGATTAAGATAAACACCCAAAATATTGCATACCTATCGGGTGTAGCCATTTTGACTGGCTTGTACTTGATAGGTAAGTTTACCATTTTCAGGTTTTCAGAAGCAGCGGGCCTTTCAGAACAGACAGACCTGTACACCGAAAACTTGCACATTAGGATTATTACATTCCTAAATGTAATGCCGGAGTACATAAAAATGTTCTTATTTCCTGTAGAGTTGAATTATGAAAAGCCTTATACTGCTTATACTACTATAGCAACAAGGGCAGGCATTTTTAGTTTACTGTTTTTTGCAGCTTTGGTGCTTACTGTAGTGTATCGCAAAAAAGCGCCTAAGCTGTTGCTTGGCATAGCCTGGTTTTTATTGGCCCTAGCCCCATTTACTGGAATTATACCTTTAAATGCCATGTATCTGGAACATTGGATATATGTGCCGATAATTGGGTTAATTATTTTGGTTATTAGGTTGTATGAGGTTTTGGCAGAAAAAAAACTTGGTGGCATTTTTCTTGTTTTCTTTTTTCCAATAATGCTATTAGCAGTTGGTAGGACTTATGCTCGAAATAAGGAGTGGGGAGACATTGAGAAGTTTTACAAGAATGAGTTGAAGTACACGGGTGATGCAGTTCGTATATATAATAACCTAGGTATGTATTATGCAGACAGGGGAATGCATAATAAAGCCATTAATTATTACAGAAAAGCTATACAGGTATGGGATAATTTTCCACAGCCACACCATAATATAGCTGGAATATATATTGAAATGAATCAAGTTGAAAATGCTCTAATTGAGTTGAATAAAGCCTTGCGGATTGACCCTAATTTTGTTTACAGCTTGGACAGGGCGCGCAAGATATATGAGCATTATGGTGAGGTTGAAAAAGCAGAAGCTTTTACAAACCTTATGATTAATGTGCAAAATGGTGGACAAAACTCATTTGAGCAGATAGATGCAGTTATGAGATGGCAGCCAAAACAAAATCCCTGAATTTATTGAAGCTATTTCAAGTTTGAAGTAACAATCGTATATTCGCACCCCAATTAAAATTTAAAGGCTAAAAATGGCAGTTATAGGTAAAATTCGTGAGAAGTCAACGCTCCTTTTGATAATGATAGGAGGGGCAATGCTTCTTTTCATTCTTGGTGATATAGCGAGTTCTGGCGGTTCTATTCTTCGCAATAATCAAACCATTATTGGTGAGATTGATGGCGAGGCTGTTGATGTAAGAGACTTTCAAAGGCAAGTAGACCAGTCAATAGAGAACTACAAAATGAATTATGAGCAAGCCAATATTGATGCGGCTACTCAAGACGCAATACGTTCTCAAACGTGGGATCAAATGGTTCGTGAAATGATTATGGGCGATGAGATGGAAGAGTTGGGTGTGGCTATTACTACCGATGAGCTTGTTGACATGATAACCGGCCCAATGCCAGATCAAAGGATAGTGCAGGCTTTCACCGATCCGAATACTGGTGTTTTTAACCCATCAGCTGTTTCAAACTTTGTAAGAAATATGGGGCAGGATGAGACAGGGCAAACCCAGCAAAGATGGGAGGCTTTTGTTGGCGACCTGAAGAAGCAAAGGGTTTCTGATAAGTACTATAACTTGATTAAGAAAGGATTGTATGTGACCAAAGCTGAGGCTGAGAATGATTACATGGCTAATCAGAAAAGGGTGGATATTAGGTTTGTAGCCAAAAGGTATATCTCATTGGCTGATAGTGCCGTCAGCTTGAGTGACAGTGATATCAAGAAGTATTACGATGCTAATAAGCACAAGTATAAACAAGATGAGGGGCGTGAAATTGAGTTTGTATCTTTTGATGTAAGGCCTTCACAAGAGGATATAGATGAAGTACGCTTGTGGATTGAGGATGTTGCCAAAGAGTTTGAGACAGTGGAAAACGATACGCTGTTTATTACAGAGCAATCGGATCCAGGAAAAGAGTATAGGCAGAGATGGGTAACGAAGGAAGAGTTGCTTGATGGCCTTGATACTGTGCTTTATGATGCATCGGTTGGGACTGTTTATGGGCCATATAGAGTGGGCGATACTTACAAAGCGGCAAAACTGCTGGGTACTAAAATGGCGCCAGACTCAGTAGAGGCAAGGCATATTTTATTGCAGCCCGAAACGCAAGATGATACCGAAGAAACTATTAGGGCTAAAGCCGATAGCCTAAAGCAATTGATAAAGTCTGGAAAGGAGAAATTTGAAGATTTGGCTGCAAAGCTTTCTAAGGATGCAGGTTCTGCCACTGAAGGTGGTGATTTAGGCTGGTTTAGAGAAGGAGTTATGGTTCAATCATTCAATGATGCTTGTTTTAATGGCAAGAAAGGTGACATGCCTATCGTTGCATCTCAGTTTGGAATACACTTGATTGAGATAACTGATGTGAGCTCTAAGAGCAAAAAAGTAAACATTGGAATGATTGAGCGCGATATTGTTCCTAGCGATAAGACTTATCAATCTTTTTACACCAAGGCTGACAGGTTTGCCAGGGAGAACAGCACTGCTGACCAATTTGAAGCGGCAGTTGTAGAACAGGGATTAAACAAAAGGGTGCCACCACCAATGAAGCCAAATGACCCTACAATACTGGGTATGGAAAATACCAGACAAATGGTGAAGTGGGCATACGAATCAGAGGAAGGTGATGTATCAAAGGTGTTTGACTTGGGTGATAAATTTGCTGTAGCTGTTTTATCCGGTGTTGATGAAGAAGGTTATGCACCGCTAGAGAGTGTGAAGCAAGTGGTAGAAGCCGAAGTAAGAAAAGATAAGAAGGCAGAGAAGTTTAAGGCTGAGTTTGAACAAGTTCTTAATTCAGCTAAGGATATTGATGCTTTGGGAACTGCTACTGGTTTGCCGGTTGAGCCTGCTCAAAATGTAAATTTTGCAGTTGCCAATATTCCAGGATTAGGTCGTGAACCTGAGTTGGCTGCTGCAGTACTATCGTTGCAAGTGGGTCAGATATCAAAACCAATAAAAGGTAGGAATGGCGTGTTTGTTGCCGTTGTAGATAATGTGTATGACGCTCCTGCAAAGGATGCTTATCCTCAAGAAAAGTTGAGGATTGCAAATAACTTGGCCAATAGGCAAACTGAAATTTATAATGCTTTGAAAGAGAATGCTAACGTAGTAGATAATAGGTCCAAGTTCTATTAATCCTTATAGAACAAAATGGTATAAAAAAGGCGCTCAATTTGAGCGCCTTTTTTAGTTATTTATCCAAAATCGTTTTTATATCAGGCTTAAAGTATTTTTCACTTTTCATCACTTTGCCGTCTTTTCGGAAAATGGGTTCTCCATTTTCATCCAACTTGCTCATATTGCTGCGATGTATTTCTTCAAACACTTCTTCTATTTTAAACTGAAGCCCGTGTGTTAAAATAGTACCGCAAAGTATATACAGCATGTCTCCCAGCGCATCTGCTATTTCAACCAAATCACCATTCTCGCAAGCCTCAAGATACTCTTCGTTTTCCTCTTTCATTAAGTTATACCTGAGGATGAAGGTGTTTTTATCGATTGAGCCTTCGGGCATTTGGCGATTTTTTATTTTAAAAGCCTCATGGAACTCATAAACACTGTTGATTTTTGCCATTAAAGCATTGGTGCTGTCGGTGTGTTCTTCCATATTTGGTTTAGGTAGTTTGTAGATTAGTGATAAATATATACCGTATACGATTCTATGTTGTCATTACTATCAAGGCTTTCAGAACGAGTGAGCAGGTTAAGTTGGTCATATTCATATTTTACAGTGCTTACTATCTCGCCTTGCGAGTTGTATGAAACAAACTTTTGAATAGTGTTGTCTCCATTATAGTGTTCAATATCGTAGCCTGTAAAATTATGATTTGCAGAGTAATGATTGTATCGAATTTTAAGGTTATCAAAATACTCGTGCGTGGTGTAGCTTATTAATTGGCTAGCTTCATCATAATATGATTTTTTGTAAAGCTGTCCATCGTCGCTGAAATACTGGTAGGTTATATAATTATCCAGTAGCTCATTGCTAAATTCTGTTTCACGTGTTAGGATTGTGTTTTGATATTCAAAAACACGCCTTAAAACATTCGTTCCATTTTCTGCATGATTGATATCGCTTACGCTATTGTCACTATTATAGCTATAAGTGGTTTCTCTTAGCATTTCGCCATTGGGTTTGAATGCAGCTTCTTTGACTAAATTCTCACCTTCATATTCAAACAATACGTATTTTTTAGTAGCACCCTTGGTAGTATTGTATTCTGTTCTAACTATCTGATTTTTAGAATTGTAGAAATAACTTAAGTAGCCTATGGCTTCACCTTTTTGATGGCGGTATTCTTTGCACAATAAACCTTTCATTTCTTGATTGCTATCACATGGTGATAACTCGTCCGTGTTGCATGAAGAAAAAAGTGCAATGGCTGAAATTAAAAACACAAACTTGCGAAAACCCCTCATAATAGTATTAGCTGCAAAAACTGAGGTATAAAGTTAGTGAAAATGAGTGTTTTAAGCTTCAATAGAAAAGGGGTAGAATAAAAATATACCCGAATTGGATTAGATGTTGTAAATTTATCCCATATAATAACCATTTAATACTATTTGGATAACAATAAGTTAAATACATTTTTTATGAAATTAATTTCAACTGTAGCATTCTTTATAGTGTCAGTTACTCTTTCTATGGCTCAGACCGTAGTTAGGGGGCCTTATCTTCAAAATCCGACTAGCACTAGTATCAAGGTAATGTGGAGAACGAGTACTGCTACTGATAGCAAAGTCTACTACGGAACCAATCCGCAAAATTTGGATCAATCTATCGAGGATGCTTCAGCCGTGACTGACCATACGCTAGCTATAACAGGGTTGCAGCCATATACTAAATACTTTTACTCAGTTGGCACTAGTTCACAAGTGTTAAGTGGCCCTGATAGCAAGCATCACTTTACAACTTCTGTGACCCCGGGTACCTATGACCAAAAAGTGCGTATTTGGGCGATTGGTGACTTTGGTAAAGCCAATAATGAAGAGAAGGAAGTGATGGAGTCTTTTATTGACTACAATGGTGATACATTAGTTAGTGCATGGATTTGGCTAGGGGATAATGCTTACGATGATGGTAAAGACGAGGAATATCAAACCAAAGTTTTTGATACTGCTTACTATGGAAAGGTAATGACTTACATTCCTTTTATGCCTGCTCCAGGTAATCATGATTATGGTGAGATATCACCACCTCAAAGTACTGTGGATCCAAACAATCATGCTGGGCCTTACTATGATATAATTGACGTGCCAACAAATGGCGAGGCTGGTGGTCTTGCTTCGGGCACTGAATTGTATTACTCGTTTGATTATGGGCATGTTCACTTTTTGTCTCTCAATTCAGAACTTGGGTCACCACTTAATCCCAATCATGATTGGATTGGTGCCAACCCATTCAACAGTTTTGACGGATCACCCTTTACTGATTGGATAGAAGCTGATTTACAGGCGAATACTCAGCCTTGGATTATAGCATACTTTCATCAACCTCCTCACACAGCGGGTTCGCATTTATCAAGTGATGCTTGGGAGATATATATGGAAGCCATGCGTGAAAATATAGTGCCTATTCTTGAGGATTATAATGTTGATATTGTAATTAATGGTCATAGCCACGTTTATGAGAGATCAGTTTTAATGCATGGTTTTTATGGTTTGCCAAGCGACTGGAATACTTCATATGTAGTGGATGGTTCGTCTGGTAAAGAAGCACTTGGTGAGGCTTATGTGAAGGATATGAACACAGAAGGGACTATATATATTGTACAGGGAAACTCAGCTAGCAAAACAAGCGACCCTCCTCTAGATCATCCTTCTATGTATTATAGCCATGGGTGTAGTGATTGCGTGGGTTCAACTATAATTGAAGTTGAAGGAAATAAGCTAAGGAGTCGTTATCTTACGTCAGAAGGTGAAATTTTGGATGATTTTACGATAGTGAAGCCTGATTTGAATTTGGGAGTAGAGGAGGAGACAAATGTGTTTGCTGATGTTCAAGTTTATCCTAATCCATTTAATAAGTTAACCACCCTTAGTTATAGCCTACAATATGAAGGCAGGGTTAGTATTGAGTTGTTTGACGTCATTGGAAAATCGGCAGGAGTGCTGTTTGAGGGTAATAGAAATGCAGGCTCTCACTCTGTAGAAATAGACGGTGATAAACTAAACCTGGCTAAGGGTAATTATATTTTGAAGCTTAGCGGAGAAAATGGAAGCCTCACGGAAAAGATTTTGAAGCTGGAATAGGTCTTATAAATCTGACTTGTGAACTTGTTGATATGATTCCCAAGTCATGTTTTTGTAGTTATTTTCTCCAAAGAATTTGAGTATGGGTTCAATATCTGTGGCTGACCTAAATCCAGGTAATGCCTGAATAAGGTTAAATTCTTCGTCGAGATAGACAATGGTCGGGTAAGACATCCTGCCTCCCATTAATTCAGCGGGTAATTCGTGATATCCCCTTCTTCCATTCGGAACAAATTTGTACGTCCTTCCTCGAAAAGCTATTTCACCTTTGTACTCACCATCCATCTTAACTGCGTAGTATTTCTCATTGATGTAGGCTGCAATCACGGGATTGCTAAATGTAGTAGCGTCCATTTTTTTGCACCACCCGCACCAGTCGGTATACACGTCAATGATAAATTTTCTTGGCTCTTTTTCCCAGGCTTCAGCAGCTTCTGAAAAGCTCACCCACTTAATTTCTTGGGCTTGAGTTGTTAAAGTGAGCACCGTAAATAGGGTAAGCGAAATTATTCTAGTTAAGATAGTTCTCATGTCACAAAATTATATAATCTGCACAAACAGTTTAGGCGCATAGCCTCAAATACCAAGCCAAGAATTACTTTGATTTGAAAGAGTTAAAGAATTTGTCAGCGTCAGCCCCGAAGTTACCATGCTAATTTCAGGTTCGACTGGAAAGCTGATTCTTGCTTTTCCATTCTCGCTTTTGTATTTTACCCATTTTCCCCCTGGTTTTATATGTGTATAGTTTATTTCACGACTCACCGTATAACTTGAAAGTGATGCACTTATAAAAAGTGCCAGAATAGTTATAACTGCTTTTAGCTTCATAGTGTTTACTTTTGTAGTGTTAGGTAGCCACTAAATTAGGCATTAAAAAAGGAAATTGAACTTTCTAGCTCACTTATATCTTTCTAGGCATTCAGAAAAACTGATGGTTGGTAATTTTATTGCTGATGGTGTAAAAGGCAATCCATATAATAAGGTTGATGATGAAATAGCTGATGGTGTGAAGATGCATAGGGCAATTGATTTTTTTATGGATAATCACTCGCTGGTGGAAATAGGTAAGAAAAGATTAAGGCCAGCTTATGGGAAATATGCAGCAGTGGTAATTGATATCTACTATGACTATTTATTGGCAAAAAACTGGGAAGAATATTCGGATATTCCTTTAGGTAATTTTTCAGCGAGTTGCTACAAGGCATTGGAAAAGCATTATCCAACTTTTCCTGAACGCTCAAAAAGGTTTTATCACTACATGGTGAGTAATGACATATTGACCCAATATTCGAAACTTGAAGGTATAAAACGCGTGTTTGAGGGTATGGCTAGAAGAGCCAAATTTGAATCAGGGATGGAAAATGCAACCGAAGAATTGAAGTTGTATATGGATGAGTATGATTATGAGTTCAGGCTGTTTTTTCCGGAAATTGTAGAGCATTTTGAACAGGGGTTCACTTAATCTACATCAGAATGACTCACCAACCTGATATCTTTAAAGTAAAAACTTAACACCTCCCGATAGCCATAACCAAGTTCGGTCATTTTTAATGCGCCCTGTTGACAGAGGCCAACACCATGGCCATACCCGCGACCCGAGAAAATGATTGTTCCGTCCGAGTATTCTTCAATATCAAAGAACGAAGAACGAAGTCTCCAATCTCTTCTAATTTGTTTGATAGGTATTTCTACTCCGTTTGATTTATAATAGGTCAGCCTTTTGCCTTGATAGAAGCATACCATTGCTTTTGATACTTCATAGGTATCATCGCTAATAAACTGAGAAACATAATTATCCCAATCTTCTCTTGTGATGGTGTGTTCCCATTTTGCACTTCGAGCGTCAAGGCAAAAGGTATCTTTGATAGGCTGCAAATAGTCTCGTGAGCTTTTCCATGCCTGCGCGGCATCTCTTGTCTCTCCCCCACAATTGGAGTGATAGGCGGCAAGTATTAGTTCCCCCTTTTTGTCGGCCAAAACTATTCCAGCAGTGGCGGCAGTAGCAATTATGATGTCTCTGCGTCTTGTGCTTTTACCATCATAAGCCTGGCAATGTACCTCGTCACATACTTGATAGCCATCACTGTTATGACGGTTAAGATTACCGAGTGCATAGGTGCGCGCCATTACAGCTTGAATTTTGTAATATTCCATATTGGCTGAAGGGCCAATTTCCTTTTCAACAACACCAGCCACATAGTTATCAATATCCACTCTATTAACAATCGTTAGTTTGTCTTCACCCACGGATACCATTATTTCTCCATCATACAGGTTAGAGACAGGGGGATTTTTAACAGCTCTTAATTTGAGTGTTCCGAGCTTTTTGATGCTTTTTAAGTGTACGCCATGGTAATATCCAAGATTGGAGTTTAGTCCTTTGACTTCAATTGTCTGCCTGTTTATTCTTATCGAGATAATGGCATCGTATGGCAAGTCTATAATTTTAGCACCGTCTCCCCATAACTCATATTCCCCTGAATTAACGGAAACAAGTACCTCGGGGATTTTATGATAATGGAGTAACCCTACATCAACTATTTGGCTGTAGGCAATAGCTGAATTAAGGGCTAACCAGGAAACAAAAATGCAACCTGAAAGCCTTAAAGTTTTGGTATTAAAGATTTGCAAAACCAAGAGTTTCGTGCAGAGCAAAAATAGCCAATAAGGAAGCGGTACTTTTCTCGCCGGGAGAGAAGATATTAACAGTGTTATTAAGAGCATTCCTTTGGTAATTGTATTTACATATGCTTAACAAAATCTTGGCAGACTTCATTTTTCACAAGTTTTAAATTATTGGCTAAATTGCCTGCCGCAAAAAGAAGCCTTCAATGAACAAGAACGTAACGAATACCATAAGAGTTGCCATGGATGCCTTGCTCCCCCCATTTTTAAGGGAAAGCAAATGGTTTATGTATCCCTTATTTTATATATGGTATAAAGGGAAAAACGTAGAGAAGCTTATGGAGTTTAAGAGTCACTTTCATGAGTTAACTGAGGAGGAGTATGGTGAGTATTACCGCATTCACAGGCCGCTTACTAATAGGGGGACGGATATGAGTAGAGAGTGTATCCAGTTTGTTAAGGAACATTTAGGCAATGATAAAAGCCAATCTATTGTAGATATAGGGTGTGGAAGTGGATATATGCTGTATGAAATAAAGAAATGGGGCTATGATAACTTGGCGGGCTGTGATATAGTGGAGGTTGATTTGGGGCCGGATATTCCTTTTAAGCAGGGCAATATTGAGCACTTGCCCTATTCTGATAATGCTTTTGATACTGTGATATGTAACCACACCATTGAGCATGTGTTAGACCCGCACAAGGCTGTATCTGAGTTAAAGCGAATTGCCAGGAAAAAAATAATTTTGGCTACTCCGGTTCAGCGTTTTAGTAAATACACTTTCGATTTACATCTTAATTTCTTTCCACTCAAAAGCAATCTGCTGCATTTAATGCAGATACCAAACAACAAGTGTATCAACAATAAGGGTGATTGGTCTTTTGTGGGATACCTAGATAAAGGGTAATCCCCTGGTAGCTATAAAATCACTTTTTTCAGTAAAACGTTTCTGTTTGCAAGGGGCTTAATATCTCTTTTGATAAAATTTAAGCCGCTGACCGTCGTTAGATGGTAAAAAGTTTTATTTTTACCCCTTTCATAGAAAAACGGAAATTGTTGAAAACAAAGGGATTAATGCAGGAATTGTGGGGCTATGGTAAGCTTATTTTGCTAATATTTTTAGGGCTGTTTATTTCCTGCAATGCATTTGCGCAAACGTTTAATAACGAAGAGGAATTAATAGAGCAGGCTAATAAATTTTTTACAGCAGAAAGCTTTACTCAAGCCAAGCCTCTTTTTTCGCAGCTATTAAGCTTGCACCCTGAGGTAGCAGATTACAATTACAAATTTGGTGTTTGTAAACTATACACTGATGCGGATAAGAATGAAGCTCTCACTTACTTAGAAGCTGCTGCTGGTATAGCCGGTGTTTCAAATGAGGCTTTTTATTACCTGGGAAAAGGGTATCATTTGAACTTTAAGTTTGATGCTGCCATAACTCAATACAACAAGTACCAATCAGGTTTAAAGGGTGCGGCTGACGATAAGGAGGTAGACAGGCAAATTGCTATGTGCAAGAATGGCAGGCAGCTTTTTGATCCTGATTTAATATTCTTTCCTGCGGATAAAAGCAAGACGATTGAAGGAGAGTTTTACAGGAAATATGATCAGAGGGCACTGAAAGGCAAAATAATTCCAAAAGCGGATAATTTTAAATCGAAGTACGACAAGAAAATCAATGATAACTCATTGATGTTTGTATCTCAACTGAGCAGGGAATTATACTTCTCTGGTTATGGTGAAGAAGGAGCAACGGGTAGTGATATATATAGGGTATATAAGTTGCCTAACGGTGAATGGGCTATTCCACAAAGGTTGCCTGATGTGATTAATACCGAGTTTGATGAGGCGTATGCATTTATGCACCCTGAAGGCGACACCCTGTATTTCTCATCAAAAGGCCATAACACAATGGGTGGTTTTGATATATTCATGTCTATTTTTGATAGGGAGAATGGTTCCTGGTCAAAACCAGTTAATATGCGATATCCCTATTGTACTCCCGATGATGATTTATTTTATGCAACGGAGTATTTAAGAGACTTCTCTTACTTCGCAACCCGAAATTTTACCGAACCAGGAAAGATAACCGTTTTTAAAGTTTCTAATACGAACGATAAGGATGCGCTTGGCATAGTGAGTGGATATTTCTCAATGGGAGATACTATGCTTACAAAAGCCCAGATAACTGTTGCGGATAAAGAGAGTGGAGAGCTGATAGGTATATATAATAGTAATAAGGTAAATGGAAAATACTTGCTGTCCTTACCCAAGGGCAAAGTATATATTATGACTGTGGAGCCTGAGGGTTTTGTGTCCCACCGGTTGGAGGTGAAATTACCTTCTAAGTTTGATGTACCCGCCTTGAGTCAGAAAATTATATTTAGTAAAGCAAGCGAAGGTGAAAAAGTTGTTATGGTAAATGGTTTTGATGGGGCAGGAAACCTCGTAGAAGAGACTAAAACAAGTTTGTACTCTCCAGAGCAGTTAAACGTAGAATCCAAGAAGCAAGGAAAAAGTGTGATGAGTCTTGCACAGTATGAAACCTTTAAGAAAGAGAAAAAAGAGGCAGCCAAGGAGTATTTAAACTCATTGGCAGCAGCCAGAGCGAGTGCTAAAGAACAAATGGTTTCTGATGAAGTGGAGACAGGGCAGGCTAAATTAGAAGGAAAACCTAAGCAGGCAACCGAAGAAAAAGCCAAACAAGAGGAGTTAGCCAAGGTGGAAGCCGCCAAGAAGCAAGCTGAAGAGGAGGAGAAAGCCCGTATAGCCGCAGAAGAGGCTAAGAGAGTAGCTGAAGAAAGGGCCAAACAAGAGGAGTTAGCCAAAGCGGAAGCTGCCAAGAAGCAAGCTGAAGAGGAGGAGAAGGCTCGCATAGCTGCGGAAAAGGCTAAGAGAGTAGCCGAAGAAAAGGCCAAACAAGAGGAGTTAGCCAAAGCGGAAGCCGCCAAGAAGCAAGCTGAAGAGGAGGAGAAAGCCCGTATAGCTGCAGAAGAGGCTAAGAGAGTAGCCGAAGAAAAAGCCAAACAAGAGGAGTTAGCTAAAGCCGAAGCCGCCAAGAAACAAGCTGAAGAGGAGGAGAAAGCTCGTATAGTTGCAGAAGAGGCTAAGAAGGTCGCCGAAGAAAAAGCCAAACAAGAGGAGTTAGCCAAAGCGGAAGCCGCCAAGAAGCAAGCTGAAGAGGAGGAGAAAGC
>JANQJC010000037.1 GCA_028281825.1 Flavobacteriales bacterium | reverse complement strand
GAACACCGTTGTAGAGTATGGAGAGGCAGCCTTCTATGGCCCCAAGCTCGACTTTATGGTGAAAGATGCCATTGGGCGTGAGTGGCAGCTGGGTACCATACAGGTAGATTACAACTTGCCTGAGCGCTTTGAATTGGAGTACACTGGTAGCGATAATCAAAAGCACCGCCCAGTAATGATACACAGGGCGCCCTTTGGTTCAATGGAGCGATTTGTAGCTGTTTTGATTGAGCATTGTGAAGGTAAATTCCCCTTGTGGTTAACACCCGAACAACTCATCATTTTGCCGATTAGCGAAAAGTATAATGAATACGCGAAAAAACTTTCTAATCTGCTAAAAAATTACGATATTCGCGCCCTCGTTGACGAAAGGAACGAAAAGGTGGGCAGAAAAATACGTGATGCCGAAGTGAAAAAGATACCATTTATGGCTATCGTTGGCGAGAAAGAAGAACAAAACGAAACCCTTTCCCTGCGCAAACAAGGTGAAGGTGATTTGGGTGAATATAGTGTAGAAGGCTTTGCCGAATTGGTTGAAAATGAGGCAAAAGAGAAATTGATTGAATTTTAAATAGGAGGTTTTAATTAGAAAAAATTTGAGAAGAGGACCACGTTACAGGAAACCTGAAGATCCACACAGGATTAATGAAAGGATAACTGCCCCAAAAGTACGTGTTGTAGTTGAAGGGCAAGAACCTGAAGTTCACTCACTAAGAGATGCCCTTGCAATAGCAGAAGAAGCAGGGCTTGACTTGGTAGAGATAGCACCTAAAGCAGACCCACCAGTGTGTAAGGTGATGGACTACAAGAAGTTTCTGTACGAGCAAAAGAAGAAACAGAAAGAGATAAAGAACAAAGCGAGTAAGATAGTTGTAAAAGAAATTCGCTTTGGTCCCAATACAGATGAGCATGATTTTAACTTCAAGTTGAAGCACGCTCAAAAGTTTTTAGAAGAAGGTGCAAAGGTGAGGGCCTTCGTATTCTTCAGAGGTAGGTCAATAGTTTATAAAGAGAAAGGAGAGATATTACTACTCAAATTTGCTCAAGAACTGGAAGACTTGGGTAAGGTAGAAATGATGCCAAAGCTTGAAGGTAAAAAGATGTTTATCATTATTGCACCTAAAAGCCCTGGCAAAAAGTAAAGTAGAAAAGTAAATAAGTATATATAGTAGTCATGCCAAAAATGAAAACAAATTCCAGCGCTAAAAAGAGATTCTCTTTTACTGGTTCTGGAAAAATCAAGAGGAAACACGCTTTCAAAAGCCACATCCTTACTAAGAAGTCTACTAAAAGAAAGCACAACCTTACTAAGACTGGCCAGGTGCACAAGTCTGACGAAGGTAACATCAAGCTTCTCTTAAATGTAGGTAAGTAATTTAAGTTTAATTGTTTAACCAGGGATTGGGTATTAAGTTTCCGAAGTAGCAGTAGGGACGCCTCTTACCAAAAAACTAAAAAAGATGCCTAGGTCGGTAAATGCGGTAGCGAGCCGCGCAAAAAGAAAAAAGGTCCTTAAGCAAGCAAAAGGATACTTCGGAAGAAGGAAAAATGTGTGGACAGTAGCTAAAAACGCTGTTGAAAAAGGCTTGCAATATCAATACAGAGACAGAAGAGCCAAAAAACGTGAGTTCCGCTCATTGTGGATACAAAGGATTAATGCTGGTGCCAGGGAGCACGGTTTATCTTATTCACAATTGATGGGTAAGCTACACGCTAATGGTATTGAGATAAACAGGAAGGTTTTGGCTGACTTAGCTATGAACAACCCTGAAGCTTTCAAAGCAATTGTAGAGAAAGTAAAATAAATACTACGATAACCCGTTGAAAGAGGGAGCCAAAACGGTTCCCTTTTTTTATGCCTTGATATTGCTTGTTGTTGCTTACATTTGTCACTGAACATGAGAAACTTATTACTAAGCCTTTTATCTATCCCACTTTTTGCCTTGGGAACAATCGCACAAACCAGCTTTGGTTGCGTGGATAGCCTACTTATAGTAGTGGGGCCTAATTGTAATTATGCAGATTATACACCTACTTGTGGCTGCGATGGAACAACTTATCGCAATCAATGTTTTGCCCGTAGCAATGGGCTATTGCAATGGCTGGATGGGCCATGTGAGTTGGTTGATTTTGACTTCTATCCCAACCCCGTGGCTTATGATTTGTTTCTTACACTAGTAACCAAATTTGACGAAACACCTGTTAACCTTTATATCTATGACCTGGACGGTAACCTCTATTACTTTGACAATTACCAGACCAATGCAGGTATTACAAGGCAAGAATTGATACTGGATGTGAGCCTGTATGAGAGGGGTATATATATAGTGATGGCGCAGGTAGGAGATTACTTTACTATCAAGAAATTTGTAAAACACACTATTGAGTAGATATGCCCAAAGTGATACGCTGCGGCTGGACAGGCCAGAATGATGAGCTATACAACCATTATCACGATACAGAGTGGGGTGTGCCTGTGCATGATGAGAGGAAGCTATTTGAGTTTCTTACACTGGAAACCTTTCAAGCAGGTTTAAGCTGGATAACGGTGCTGCGCAAGAGGGAAAACTTCCGAAAAACCTTTGACAACTTCAATTACAAGAAAGTAGCCCAATATAACGAAGATAAGATACAAAGCCTGCTACAAGACCCGGGTATCATTCGCAATCAACTTAAGGTGAGGGCTGCTGTTACCAATGCACAAGCCTTCATGAAAGTACAGGAAGAGTTCGGTAGCTTTGATAAATACATTTGGGGTTTTGTAGGGGGTAAGCCCATCATCAATAAGCGCAAAACCCTGAAAGACATACCCGCAACAACTGAGATATCCGATACCCTGAGCAAGGACTTGAAAAAGCGAGGCTTTAAGTTTGTAGGTTCAACCGTAGTATATGCACACATGCAAGCCACTGGTATGGTCAATGATCATGTGGTGGATTGTTTTAGGTATAAGGAGCTTACCTAAGCTTCGCAAGTATTAGGTATTAAGACAGACCTAGATCACAAATCCTGAATGCGTCAATACACCCCCACTTTGCAGTTCTATTTACATTTTTGTGTTCAATCTCCCCTAGAGGGGAGATTACTGACTTGCCTTTTTCAAGCGCAGGTATTGGAGGGGGTGTTAATGCGGGGTGGAACGACGAAGCAATCTCTGTCACCTGAATCAGCGCAATAATTGAACTAACCACAGAGAACATAAGGAAGGCACAAAGGTCGCAGAGTCCTAATCTCTCGGCTTTTTCCCGAGCAATTTTCTCAGCTTGGTAAAATCTTCTCGAGTTCCAAAAAAGTCAGCGTAGGTTTTGCTACCTCTTATGACATGTTGATCGCAAGCAAAGCACAATTTGGCTATGCCAACTATCTTACCATTTTTCTTAAATATCAATATGTCTCGATAGACCGGGATGCATTCTGACTCGTAACGGTACTTTACGTATCGTGTACTAAACAATTCGTTCAATGGCTTTAATTTAGCTTTCGGTATCTCGTTAACCAAAAAACCGTTCTCCAGAAGTTTTACCTCTATAAGTGTATCCAGTTTTTTAGGGTCATGCCCTTGAATGATGTGCCATTTTTTTATCTCATAGCTTTCATTGGGGTCTTCGGGGTATTCAGCCCCACCTGGCAAGTCAGAGTCAGCAATATCTATTGAGTAATGATATATCTTGTCAAAATTAAAGAAGGGCCCCACTTTATTTGACTTTTCAAACTTTTGTTCTTCAGTTAGCTTCTTGTTCTGGCTGCAGCCAAAACAGAGTAGGAGCATTAGCAGTATTAAAACATGCATGGATTGATAGTTGAGTCTCCAAAGAAACGAAAGAAACACCATGTTAGTCTCTTGGGTCTGCGCTGATGCTATAATTACGCTAATGGAGTTTGGACAACTTGCCCTCGCCCAAGGGAGAGGGACTTTCAAGCTCCCTTCTTGGTGATAAGGGCTATTAAGCAATATTAGTATACACTGCCTGTACGTCGTCGTCTTCCTCTATTTTGTCCAGCATTTTCTCTATCTCCTCCAGTTGTTCTTCAGTGTATTCCTGCGGAGTAGTAGGTATGCGCTGTAGGTTAGCCTTGGTTATCTCAATGCCTTTCTCTTCAAAAGCTGTTGATAGCGTCCCGAAGTTGGTATAGTCACCATACGCATATAGTGTGCCTTCGTTTTCTTCCAATTCTTCCAGGCCAGCGTCTATCAGTTCAAACTCCAGTTCTTCAGTATCCACATCTTCAGGCTTCGGAAATTCAAATACAGCCTTGCGGTTAAACATAAACTCCAGTGAGCCTGTGGGCACCATGCCACCGCCAGCCTTATTGAAGTAAGACTTTACGTTAGCCACAGTGCGGGTAGGGTTATCAGTGGCAGTTTCAACAAAAACCAATACCCCATACGGGCCTTTGCCTTCGTAGTTTACTTCACTATATGCATCAGCATCTTTACCTGAGGCACGCTTAATGGCAGCGTCAATATTATCCTTAGGCATGTTTTGTGCCTTGGCATTATTGATAGCCGTACGCAACTTAGCGTTCATTTCAGGCTCCGGGCCACCTTCTTTGGCAGCCAGTGTGATAGCCTTAGCCAGTTTAGGAAATACACGAGACATCTTGTCCCAACGGGCTTCTTTGGCCGCCCTACGATATTCAAATGCTCTTCCCATAGGAGTGATTAGTTAATAGATGCGCAAATTTAGCAGAATAGTGGATAAAATCGCAAAATGTCGCTTACCCTATAAGAGTGTCATTCATCGATTAAAAGGAACAAAGGAAAAACCTTGCCGTAATCATGCCCAAAACCAATTAAAAAGTTTTGCTCATGAAAACGAATGTTACAACCATCGCAAGAATAGTAGGGATAGCTTTAGTTATCATCATATTCCAATCAGTAGATGCACTAGCGCAAAATAAGGGTAACTTCATTGTATCTGGCCAAGCCATAAAAGATGATAAGCCTCACAAGAATGCTTTAGTAACGCTTTACCATGACCCATATGGTAATAACGACTACTGGCCAGTTGACCAATTTATGACAAATGGTAACGCTAAGTTTAAGTTCAAACTAGACTACAACAGCACCTATATGTTGGAAGTGGCTGCTTTGGGTGGTATACATAAAACGCTTTTCATTGAGACTGATGTTTTACCGGGGCTATTGGATAGCGACCAAGAGTTTGCTTTCATAGTAGACTTTACTCAACTGGAAAACTTAGAAGATTTGAATACAGTTGCAAAGATTACTTTCAGGGAAGAAGCAGGTAAGTTTGACTATGACTTGCTGGATGATGTTTCATTTCACCAAGCTGGTGGCGAGTAATCAATGAGCAAATAGATATAGAAAAGGGGCTGTAAAAAGCCCTTTTTTGTTTAACACCCCCTCAAATTGTTGTTTTTATAAAGGGTGAAGTCAGGGTTCACCCCTTGAGGGGTGAACAAAACCTTGAAGGGCTGAATAGCCTGACCAGATAAGGGGTGTAGTGAAATAAATTAGTTGAAAAAAATGTGAATATTATCCAGTATTAAATAGGTATTAACCCTTATAGTTTGTATCTTTAACAGATTATAAACAACTCAGCCACACATGGGGAATTTACTACTACTAACAACCATTTTCAGTTTATTTGTCACTTCTGCTTTAGCTCAGTCTAGTGTAAAGCTATTAAGCCAGGACGATACCCATACCAAGGTTAAAGTTACCAATGGCTATTATGATTTGGTTGATGTGACTACTCCGCAAGGCGCTTCATTCATCGTGAAGCAGGAGGGAAGCACACCCATACTGGAAAAAGGTGCACCTGATTTGCCAAAAGTAACTACTTCATTAATCATCCCAAATGATGGCTCAATGAAGATTGGTAAGGTAACTCATAGTGGCTATACTGACTATCAACAAGTTTATATCGCACCATCAAAGGGTAATTTCACTAGAGATATTTCTCCGTCTGATGTGCCTTATACCTATGGTGATGCTTATAATACAGACGCTTTTTGGCCTGGTAAGCTGGTCGATACCAGAGACCCATACATCCTTAGGGATATGAGAGGACAAACAGTAATTGTTTATCCTTTTCAATACAATCCAATGACTAATGCACTTAGGGTTTATCATGGCATTACAGTTTCTCTTGAGCCAACTAATCAGGCGGGAGTAAACACCAAGGCAACTACTTTACAGAATGAGAGAAGCGACTTTGAGTATAACAGGATATATCAGCATCATTTTCTTAACTATAGTGTTAATGAACTGAAATACACTCCAGTTGAAGAACACGGCAAAATGTTGATAATCAGTCATCCTGACTTTATCAATGGCCTGGCACCTTTTGTTGATTGGAAAAAGAGGTGTGGTATTCCTGTTGAAGTAGTGGATGTGACTACTATCGGCAACTCAGCGGACATTAAAAACTTTGTGGCTAACTACTACCATCAAAATGGGTTGACTTACCTGTTGCTGGTAGGTGACCATCAATATGTGCCTGCTTCATCAACTTCATCAGGTGATTCAGACAATAATTACGCTTATATAGAGGGTAATGATGCCTACCCAGAGATATTTGTTGGGCGTTTTTCTGTAGAGAACCTCACACACCTTAATACCATGATTGATAGGGTGTTGCGTTACGAGAAATATCCAATTGCAGGTGGCAAGTGGTATAAAACAGGTATTGGTATTGCATCAAATGAAGGCCCTGGTGATGATGGCGAAATGGACTTTGAGCATTCAAGGAATATCCGTACTGACCTTTTGGCTTTTACTTATGATACTGTTTATGAGCTTTATGATGGTAGTCAAGGTGGATGGGATAAGCCAGGAAACCCACCAGCATCTGAGTTTTTCAACTTGTTGCAAAATGGCTTGGGTGTGATTAACTATACTGGTCATGGTAGCAGCCAAAGCTGCGGCACAACAGGTCTTAACAATGGTGACGTTGACAACCTGACTAACGTGGATATGTATCCTTTCTTTTTCTCGGTTGCATGTGTGAACGGTGAGTTTACCAATGGTACTTGCTTTGCTGAGAAATGGCTTAGGGCTACCGATGATAATACTGGTGAGCCAACGGGTGCCATTGCCACTTTGATGTCTACCATCAACCAAAGTTGGAGTCCACCCATGTGCGGACAGGATGAAATGAACGATATACTTGCGGAAGTAAATCAGAATAATATCAAACGTTCTTTTGGTGCGATTTCCATGAATGGTTGCATGAAGATGAACGATGAATACGGCAGTGCAGGAGACCAAATGACAGACACATGGACACTTTTTGGTGATCCATCAGTAATGGTGAGAACAGCACCGCCAGCCGAAATGAATGTAGACCACGCCACCATCGTATCAACGGGAGTAGGACAAATAACTGTGGATTGTGACCTTGAAGATGCTATCATTAGCCTAATGAATGACGGAGAAATAATCGGTACTGGTTTTGCAAGCGGTGGCTCGGTAACCATTGATATAGACCCGATATACGTGCAAGACACTATTGAGGTGACGGTAACGGGTTTTAATATGTTCCCATACTTTGGTGATATTTTGGTTTCACCTGCTACTTCACTTTTAACTATTGATGACGAAGGTTTGGCTATCTATCCTAATCCAGTTGTAGATGAATTGAATATTGTGCTGGATGTTGATGGAAGTGAGAATATCAACATCACGCTTTTTGATGTTACTGGTGCTGTGGTGATGCAAAACACGCTTATTGCCGATAAAGGAACTAATAGGACCAGCCTTGATGTGAACGCGATAGCTGTCGGTGTTTATTACCTGAGGTTGGATAGCGAAAATAGGAGCTACACCCAAAAAGTGGTGATAGAGAAGTAAGCGCTAGCTCTGCCAGGTGAGCTGACCTTCTTCATTATAGGCTAGTTTTCCTTTATCTGTCAGCAACTGAACCATCTTCAGGACTTTTTCCTCATGTTGCCATTCTATGCCTTGCATAAGCTCGTCAACGGTTAAGGGTTGCTCTTTTAGTTTTGTTTGTATTAGGTGTTCCAGTTCCTCGTATTGATAATCATTCAGGTCGAGTTTGTTCCTTTCCAAGCACACATCACACTGCCCACATCTGGTTTCAATCTTCTCACCAAAATATTCCAATAGCATTTGGCTGCGGCAGGTATCAAAGGTGCTGATGTAATTGGTAACGGCTTGCATCCTTTCTACGGTAACGGCCTTACGTTGGTCGTAGTTTTTAGCGCTAATTGTCAACTCATTATCAGGCAGGCGCCCTTGAATGAAGCTAACTTGTGGTAATCCAGTCTTGGGAACATAATCGAGTATTTCTAACTTATGCAGCCTGTCTAATGATTTCACAACCATATCCACACTGGTTTGTGCCCTCTTAGCGATGTCTATTTCGTTAATCTTGATGTAATTATCAAACAAGCCAGGGTAGGAGCGTAGCATCAGCTTAATAAAGTTATCCAAAGCCTTGTTTTGTACCTGCATTTTATACAGTGTATCTTTACTTGCGGTAATCATTACCCTCGAAGGCATATCAAAAGCTTCAGTCGTAAGCAAATAGCCCTCCCTTTCCAAAAATTTGATGCTATTATAAGCTATGGCAGGTGTGAAGTTGAAATCATGGCAAAACTCCTGTATATCCAGACTGTGGAATACACCTTCACCAGCACCATAAGCCACATGAAAGTGGTTAGCCAAAGCTCGGTACACCTTTTTTATCTCATCCTTGGCAGGAAAACTAAACTCAACCCTGCGTTCAAAATCCAGTTGGTCGCTTTTATTGGTAAGTAATACAGCGTATGACTTGTTACCATCCCTGCCTGCACGCCCTGCTTCCTGAAAGTAAGCCTCTAATGAGTCAGGTACATCTACATGCACCACATAGCGTACGTTCGGCTTATCAATACCCATCCCAAAGGCATTGGTGCTCACCATCACAGCGCTATCACTATTCATCCAGTCGTTCTGTTTTTGGGCACGTTCTTGTGCGTCTAAGCCTGCATGGTAGTAATCAGCGTTGATGTTATTCTTCCTCAGGAAAGCGCTAATCTCACTGGTCATCCTTCGGCTACGGACATATACAATGCCACTGCCTTTCACATTAGTAACCACTTTCAACAGTCGCTGAAACTTATCTTCCTCCTGAAGCACTACATAAGCTACGTTCTTACGTTCGAAGCTTTTTCTTAATACGTTAGGTTTCTTAAAGTCCAGTTTATCCTGTATGTCTTCTACCACATATGGGGTAGCAGTAGCAGTAAGTGCCAGTGCAGGTATTTCTGGGAATAACTCCCTTATCTCGGCTATTTTCAAATAAGGTGGCCTAAAATCATATCCCCATTGAGAGATGCAGTGGGCTTCATCAACTGCTATCAGGTTCACCTTCATGCGCTCCAGTTGGTTACGGAAACTATCCATAGTAAGCCTTTCAGGTGACACATAAAGGAATTTATAATCCCCATATACACAATTCTCGATAGCTGTTTCTATCTCTTTCCAGTTCAGTAATGAGTTGATGGCTATGGCTTTGATACCCTTTTGGTTCAGGCTATCTACCTGGTCTTTCATCAAAGCAATTAAAGGGGAGATAACGATGCAAATACCCTCATTGTACAAAGCAGGCACCTGATAGCAGATGCTTTTTCCCCCACCTGTTGGCATCAACGCAAGGGTATCATTGCCATCCAACACGGAAGTAATTATTTCCTCCTGCAAAGAGCGGAAATGAGTATAGCCCCAATAGCGGGTAAGTATCTGTTGAATGGTTTGCAAAGGCAGTAAAGCTTTGCGCTAAAATAAATGAATTACTTCAATAAGTTTTGCCTGATGCCAGCAGCTAGTTCTTTAATTCCATCACGCATGATAACACCACCTAGTATCAGTGGGAATAGGAGGATGGGATGCCAGAAACCCATGTAGTAGCCAATACCGGGTATAGACACAAAAGCCAAACCGCAAACAGTACCTACACTAAAGAAAGAGTAAAAGAGTGTATCGTTCGGTTCAAACTGTTCTTCTTTTTCTACCTTTTGGTATTGCCTTTTGACGTAGTTATAAGCTCTGGTGTCCCTTTGTTTTGTGGTTGCTGACTTAAAATCAAAAAGCTGGTAATTGAGTTTCAGGTCATACATTTCTCTTTTAGCTGCATCCGTAAGAGTAGAATGAGCAGTATTAAGCAATGCAAATACCTCGTGTGCTTTTTCTGAAGGGTTGATATCAGGATGGCAGAGCTTGGCTTTTTCTCGGTAAGCCCTTTTTATTTCATCCACTGACGCTGTTTCTGAAACACCTAAAATCTTATAGTAGTTGTACAGCATGTGGTAGCTTTAGTGTAGTAAAGATACTTAAAAACGCAGAAAGCACCCTAAATATTTCCTAAGCCTGCTTTTTTATCCAGTCGATCACCAAATCACTACTCAATTCAGGTTCACGCACCCAACTGTAGTGGGTATATTTCTTTTTTGGTGATTCAGGGTGAACCAAATGATGCCTATCCACAGGGGCTGATTGGCTGAACTTAACTACCAGGTTATCCAACGACCTTTGAGGCGCAGCGCTATCCCCATGATAGGAGAGGGCTAATACGGGGATGCTTACCCTTTGTATGGCTTCTTCATAATCAAAAGTGGAGTTAGCGGCCCTGTATTTACCAGTCTCAGCAGTATATGCCCAATCATTGATGAGTGTTTTAGCTTCAGTACCACCAAAACCAAAGGTTTTACCAGGATAGTAACCTTTGATAGATGCTACTAATCGACACATTTTAGCACCAAGTAATACGCCCCATTTTTGAGCGCCATCCCAACCGATGTAATGCACATTGCAGGTAGCATTCAGGATAAGCCCATCCACAGCATTGGGATGTTTACTAACAAATACACTACTCAACTGCCCACCCAAGCTATGACCCATGATGTATTTCTTGCTGTCAGGGAATAGTTTGCCTACTTCCTGAATGATATGTGGGTAGTCAACTTCTACTATCTCTTTATAGCCAAAGTCTACCTTTTTACTCGGACGAAGACTTGAAGCACCATTACCACGTTGGTCAACCGTAACTATATTAATCCCTTTCCCCACCATTGCGGCAGCATAATGCCTGTAATAGTTAGCTACCACACCCATAGCTGTGAAGATGATAATCACAGGAGCATTCCTGTCTTTGGTCTCGAAGATATTGAGGGTATTAGTAGTATTATCGGGGAAGGTGATTTGCATTTATTTCTTGTAGCTTATTCTGTATATCATATCTGCATAATCATCCGATACCAGTAGTGAACCATCTGGCATTTGCATTACATCCACAGGACGGCCTATTTTACCGCCTTTTTGTAACCAGCCTTCAGCGAATACCTCGTAGCTTACAGCTTTATTTCCTTCTAGCTTAACCAAAGTAACTCGGTAACCCAATGGGCTTATCCTGTTCCATGAGCCGTGCTCGGCAATGAAGATTTGGTTCTTGTATTCAGCAGGGAACATACTACCTGTGTAAAACCTCATACCCAAAGAAGCTACGTGAGGGCCCAGCTTTTGTGCAGGAGGGGTAAACTCATCACAGTTTCTGGATACGCCATACTTTGGGTCTGCCATATCACCTTGATGACAATAGGGGTAGCCAAAGTGCATTCCTTTTTTGGGAGCATGATTCAATTCGTCAGCAGGTTTGTTTTCACCAAACCAGTCACGGCCATTGTCAGTAAACCAAAGTTCTTTAGTAGTTGGGTGCCAATCAAAGCCTACTGTGTTTCTTACTCCGTTTGCAAATACTTCTAAATCACTACCATCAGGGTTCATACGCAAGATAGAGGCATAAACTTCATCTTCACTTTCGCAGATATTGCAAGGTGCACCTACTGGTACATATAACTTACCATCGGGCCCAAAACGAATGAATTTCCACCCGTGATGAGTATCATCTGGAAATTTATCATTAACAACCACGGGCTTGGGTGGGTTAGCCAGGTTATCCTCAATATTGTCAAAACGAATTACACGATTGATTTCAGCAACGTATAGACTTCCATCCTTAATAGCCACACCATTAGGCATGTTCAACCCTTCGGCAATGGTATACACTTTATCTGCCTTGTAGTTATTATTGCTATCCACAATGGCGTATACATTGCCTGCACTGCGCGAACCCACAAATATAGTACCCTTGTTGCTACGCACTAGTGAACGGGCTCCCTTCACATTATCAGCAAAAATTTCTATCTTAAATCCTTCAGGAAGCTTGATACGGCTTAAGTCGCCTTGCTGGGCATTACTGCACGAGGTAAGGACCAAAAGTGGGAGTATAAAGAGTATAATGCGTCTCATAGATTTGGTTTTGAACAAAAATAGGTAATTCAGCATAGCAAAGCCTATATAAGGGTAAGGGATTAATTTCTATATTCGTCCCACTAAATTTGAATGCATGCATTCATTATATTTTACAGAAGACCACGATATTTTTCGCCAGAGTGTAAGGCAATTCATTGAAAGCGAGATTGTGCCTCGTACCAATGAGTTTGAGGAAAACCAGCAAGTACCCAAAGATGTTTGGAAACGAATGGGGGAGTTGGGTTTTCTGGGGATTAATTTTCCTGAAAAATATGGTGGTAGTGATGTTGATTTCTTTTTCACAGTAGCCTTATTGGAAGAAATGTCACGTTGCACTATGGGTGGCTTTGCTGCTGCGCATAGTGTGCACCAGTATATGGCTACAGCACACATCCTAAAAGCAGGCAGTGAAGAGTTGAAGCAGAAATACCTACCCAAGGCCATTAGTGGTGAATGGTGGGGTTCTTTAGCTATTTCGGAGCCTAATGCTGGTAGTGATGTGAGCGCTATCAGAACAACAGCTGTGAGAGATGGAGATGAGTACATCATCAATGGCTCCAAGACGTTTATCACTAATGGATACTATGGTGATTTTGTGACACTTGCTGTTAAAACCAACCCAGATGCGGGCATGAGTGGCATCAGCCTAATTGTGGTTGACCAAAACATACCAGGCTTTACCAAAAGCAAGTTGAAGAAAATTGGTTGGCACAGTTCTGATACGGCTGAATTGTTCTTTAATAACGTTCAAGTACCTGCCAGTAACCTGATAGGTGCTGAAGGTCAAGGGTTTTATTATCTTATGGAAAGTTTCCAGTTGGAGAGACTGGTAGCTGGTATAGGTGGGGCAGCTGGTTCACAGCATTGCCTGGAGCTTACCCTCAAGTACATTTCAGAAAGAGAAGCTTTTGGTAGGCCAATAGCCAAATTTCAAACGCTTAGGCATAGGTTGGTAGACCTGGCTACTGAAATAGAAGCTACCAAGCAATTGGTGCATCATACCTCATGGTTGTACTCTAAAGGTGAGATGGCTGTGAAGGAGTGTAGTATGGTGAAGATGAAAGCTACTGAACTAGGTAAAAAGGTAGCAGATGAGTGTTTACAGTGCTTTGGTGGTTATGGTTATATGGAGGAGTACCCTATAGCTCGTATGTATCGCGATGCAAGGGTAGGAACCATAGTAGGAGGTACCAGTGAGATAATGAAAGAGATACTTGCCAAGATAATTATCGACGATAAGCGCTATGAATCAGCTTATGGCAAGAATGGACAAATAGAAAATAATCAATCAATTAATAATCAAAAACAAACAAAAATGTCAGACAAACCAGAAAAAGCAGCTGATATCGTTCGCTCACTAGCTGAAAGAGCAAAAGCTGATAAAATAGCCGGTGTTGATACCGTTTTCCATTTTGATTTGGAAGGTCCTAACGGTGGGCAATTTACTGTTGCCATTAAGGATGGTGCCTGCACTGTAACTGATGGACACGAAGGTACCGCTAAATGTATTTTAAAAGCTAAAGATAGTGACTACGAAGATGTGGAGTTGGGCCGCAGTAATCCTCAAATGGCGGTAATGATGGGTAAAATCAAAATCTCAAACATTGGTGAGATGATGAACTTTACTACTTACTTTACTAGGTTGACTGATTAATCCAATCACCTCATAGAAAGAAAAACGGGCTCAAGGCCCGTTTTTTATTTTGCACACCCTTCTCTTTGATAATTATTATTCCCAAAGTTAGGCTTCATGTTTCCCTCAAGGGAAACATGGAAAAACAGTAAGTTCTGAATGACTGGAGAGGGGAGGGTGTTTTAGTAGAAATATTATGTTTATCAGTCAAGCTTAAAGGATGTCGTATTTGGTTTGACTATCAACTTCGGGTTTCTCCTTCTCTTGAAACTCTTTTATCAATTCTTCAGGGCTTTTATCAATATTGGCTATTGATACTTCAGCAGAAGGAACTAACTCATGGTTGGGATATTTCTCTGTAAACTCTTGGTAATACTTTACGGCCAATTCTTTATTCTGTACAACATTTTCATAAACAAAAGCCATTTGAAACAGGGCGATATTGGCTCGTTTGTTTTCAGGATATTCAGTAATGAATTTCTCATAGTACTTCACTGACTGGTTTCCCTGGCCTAAGCCCTGACTAATCTCGGCTGCTTTATAAAGGTAATCTGGTGATAATGAATCCTTAGGGTAATCATTCACAAATTTGATATACGCTGGTATTAACTCTTTGGCTACTTGATAGTCAAGTGCATAAGTATTAGCATCCATCAATTTAGACTCTAACTCTGTTATTTTGGCAGAAAGTTCAGCTTGTGCTTTCTTATCAATGCCTGTGCTAGTGCAAGAACTTAAAATTAGAATTAATACTGTAATTGATATTAATAACCTATTCATTTTCAATTATTTATTTAGGAAATTTCATTCTATAATCTACATCCACTTTACCCTTTGAGATGTCGTTTAGTTTACCCTTTAACAGCCTTTTTCTTAATGAGTTGATTCGGTCTGTGAAGAGTATACCTTCAATGTGGTCATACTCATGTTGAATGATACGAGCCACTACACCCGTGAAGGTTTCTTCTACCAGTTCCAACTTCTCATTATAATACTCCACTATGATATCAGGTTGCCTTTCTACATCCTCACGAATGCCGGGTATACTTAAGCAGCCTTCATTAAAAGCCCATTTCTTACCACTTTCTTCCAATATCACAGGGTTGATGAACGTTTTTTTGTAGCCTTCCAACTCAGGGTATTCATCTTTAAAAGGGTCAGCATCTATGATGAATATCCTGTATGACAAACCCACTTGAGGAGCAGCAAGCCCTACACCATGCGCATTATACATGGTCTCGTACATATTCTCAAGAATATTCTCCAAGTCAGGATGGTCAATGTCAATCTCTTCAGCCTCTTTCTTGAGAACGGGGTCTCCGTATGCTACTATTGGTAAAATCATTTTTTACAATCCTTTGCTTTGCATGTATGATTGCAGGATAATCACGGCGCTCACTTTATCTACCATAGCCTTATCTTGCCTATCTTTTTTCTTTAAGCCACCATCTATCATAGCCTGAAAAGCCATTTTAGATGTAAAGCGTTCATCAAACCTTTCCACTGGCACTTCCGGAAACTCCTTTTTTAGTTTCTTCACGAAAGGGGCGATATGCTCTTCTGCTTGTGCAGCTTCGTTGTTTAATCTTTTCGGTTCACCTACTACTATGCAATCAACGTTTTCTTTATCCAGGTATTCCTTCAAGTATGCAATCACATCTTTTGAGTGAACTGTTTCCAACCCATTAGCTATCATTTGTAGTGGGTCGGTGACTGCCAATCCCACTCTTTTAGTGCCGTAATCAATAGCTAATATTCTACCCATAAACAGGGCGCAAAGATATGAAAAACAGTTATTCTCATTGCTTTTAATGCAGGGCTTAATTTATACCTTTGCAGCCTCCATTGGGGAATATATGCGCTATCTAACCATCTTCATATTACTGGTTTCTCAATTGGGTATGGCTATGCCAATCGAAAAGCCTAAGCCTAGCCTAATTATCAAAAAAGCCGAAGGGGAAATAAGAATTGATGGCGTGTTAGATGAGCCTGATTGGGATAAAGCCCAAGTAGCAGGGGATTTCTTTCAAACTTATCCAGCGGATACCTCTTATGCATTAACCAAAACCGAAGCAAGAGTTACCTATGATGATAACTATTTGTATGTATCTGCTGTGTGCTATGATGAAGTAGAAGGTGACTATGTGATACAATCTTTAAAGAGAGATTTCTCCTATCCTGTAAGTGATGCCTTTGCGGTGTATTTGGATCCTTTTAATGACGGACAAAACGGCTTATGCTTTGGGGTTAATCCTATGGGGGCACAAAGGGAAGGAGCTATTCAGTCAGGCGGTACATTTGGTGTTACAACAGCCTGGGACAACCTGTGGTATTCCAGGGTGAAACACTATGCAGGAAAGTGGATAGTGGAAATGGCTATTCCCTTTAAAACCATGCGTTATAGTGATACTCGAGAGATATGGGGCATCAACTTCTCGCGGAATGATTTGAAAAGGAATGAAAATTCATCGTGGTCGCCAGTACCCAGGGTGTATAATATTGCAGTGCTTTCACAAACAGGTCAAATGAAATGGGATAAGCCCCCTAAAAAAGCTGGTTCAAACATTGCCGTGATACCTTATGCAACAGCGGATGGCTCTGAAAACTATAAAACGGGTGATGGTACCACAATACAAGATGCTGGATGGAATGTGGGTGGTGATGCCAAGATAGCTGTTAGTTCTTCCCTTAATTTGGATTTAACTATAAATCCTGACTTTTCACAAGTGGAAGTAGATAGACAAATTACCAACCTATCAAGGTTTAGCCTGTTTTTTCCTGAGCAAAGGGAGTTTTTTATCGAAAATAGTGACTTGTTCGCTAGTTATGGCTTCAGTAAGATAAGGCCTTTCTTTTCAAGGAGGATAGGGCTGTATGAAGGTCAAAAGGTGCCCATACTGGCGGGAGCAAGACTAAGTGGGAAGATAAACCGTAACTGGCGTATTGGGTTAATGAATATGCAAACGGGTTTTGATACCACTTACGCACCCAATGCTAATAACTACTCAGTAGCTGCTGTGCAAAGGCAGGTATTTAAACGTTCCAACATAGCAGCGATAATAGTGAATAGGCAGGGTTTTGCCGATAGGGAAGTTAACTATGCTGATTTTAACAGGATAGTAGGCTTGGATTATAATTTGGCATCAGGAAATAATAAGTGGTTGGGTAAGCTATTCTATCATCATTCCTTTACGGAACAAACCAATGGGATGGCACATGCTTCGTGGATAATGTATAACACCAACAGGATACAAGCTCATTGGAATCATGAATATGTTGATAGGAATTACAATGCAGATGTAGGTTTTGTGCCCCGCGGTAGCGTATACAACCCTGAAACTAATGATATCCAAAAGCTGACCTATTGGCGTTTAGAGCCTTCTTTTAATTACAAATTCTATCCCAAGGACTCAAAGGTAAACTGGCATGGGCCAGGTATTTACTATGACCATTATATGAAGTCTACTCTTACTACTACAGATAGGATTATCAATCCTAACTATAAAGTGAAGATGGAGAGCACTACCTACTTTGAGTTCAATTATAGGGAAGTATTCACCAAGTTGCTATTTGATACAGATGTTACTTTTAGTGGTAATGCTGCTTTACCAAAAGGTGATTACACCTACCGCGATGTTGAGTTAATAGCACTGAGTGATAAGCGCAAGAAGCTATATGGCAGAATAAGTGCATTATACGGCAGTTACTTTACCGGTACCAGAACTAATTATACCTTGGAGATGGCTTATCGCAAGCAGCCGTGGGGTATATTCTCATTAGTAGCTGAAAGGAATGAGATAAGGTTGGGAGAGGGTAAGCCTAGTGCCTTCATTACACTTGTTGGGCCTAAGGCGGAACTATCATTTACCAAGAGCTTGTTTTTAACGGTGTTTACCCAATACAATACCCAGATTGATAATGTAAACATCAACGCCCGTTTCCAATGGCGTTTCAGGCCAATGAGTGACTTATTTATCGTGTATACCGATAATTATGACCAAAGAGTTGCTGTGAAGAATAGGGCCTTGGTTATAAAACTCAGATGGTGGATTAATCTGTAAGGGTTAGGCTACGGCGTTTAAAATCTTATCAATCTGGTTTTGATGCCTTTGAACATGCAGTTCCATAAACTTGAGGGCATTACTCATGCTCATTTTACCAGCAGCAGGATGTTTCCATAGTTCGGCATTTACTTGCTTGTCGTCTAACCCGTCTAACATGGTTTTTATATCGCTGCGAACCTTATCCCATCTGGCCTTGGCTTCATCAAAGCTATGTTCATTGCTGGCATCGCCAACTACATCTGGCACCTTATACTTGAGCGGTAGGTTAAAGGCCGTTACAAGAAGCAGATACCGTGCTGATGAACCTATACCGGCCTTTTTCAATTTAGGATTGAAGCTCAGCTTCTTATTGATGTATTTTACTGAATTGCCTTCTGCATTGGTTAGGTGGTCCATCACTTGCACTACAGACCAGCTTTTTTCATCAGGTTTCTCATTCATTTTCTCCGCTGGGTAGCTGTTCAGTTTTTGAAACAACTCCTTACGGGTGTTCTCCATCTTATTGTATAGTGGCTGTAGCTTTTTGTGCATTGATATGGTTAGTTTATTGCCCGAATTTAGCCAATTCTTCCATGGTGGTTTCTTCATAACCAGTAGGGATTACAAGGCTAAACCTGCTTTTGTCCAGCTTATTGGTACTCACGCTTTCGGCAGTTAATTTGATAATGGCTTTTTCTTGTTTTACTTCCATTTCAAGTGGAAAGCCTTTTAACTCGTCAAAAGTGTATTTGGTGCTACGATTTTTAGGGGCTATTTGGTCAGTATAGAAAACATTGAGAGTAGTACCGTCTTCCAATGATATTAGCGCTTTTTTGCATTTGTAGCCTGCAATGGTTTTAGTCTCACTTTGATAATCTATCTTGTACTTACCTTTGCCTTCATCGCCTTTCACCTCATTATCAATCTTTACGGCTTTATTGCCCATTGGGCTGGTAATAAGCATCAAGCCTTTTTTGGTGGCGCCATCATGTATAACTGTAGTATTAGCGATGCTTATTTCCATATCAGTACGAACGGCTTCATCTTTAAAGCTAATACTGATAGTAGACATGCCTATCATCATTTCCTCTAAATAACTCAACTCAGACTTAACTACAGAAACATCATATTTTATCTTACCTTCTGTAATTATAGCTGGTTTGAAAGAGAATGTGAATGTGCTGAGAATAAATGCTAGCAGTAGAATACGGGTCTTCATTTTTATGGGATTTATGGTTGCAAATTTACTGTTTTGCAATGTAATTAACGATGATGTGTTAGGTTTTATTGATTAATGGTAAACTAAAGTGGTGTACAACTGTTGAAGTAATCCTATCTTTGTACGCTAGAAAACCAGTCGATTGTCTACGGTTACTCCATACAAAGAATCTAAAGCCGCCAAGAAAGAACAGGTGGCTGAGATGTTTGACAACATTTCGCCCAGGTATGATTTCTTGAATCACTTCCTTTCAATGGGTATTGACGTGTTGTGGCGTAAAAAGGCCATACGTCAATTGAAAGGTGAGAAGCCTCAGATGATGTTGGATGTGGCTACAGGTACTGGAGATTTGGCAATTGAAGCGCTTAAACTCAACCCTGAGCAGATTATTGGCGTAGATATATCTGAAGGGATGCTTGAAGTTGGTCGGAAAAAGATTGCGAAAAGCAATAATCAGGATAGGATAGAGTTAAAATACGGGGACTCAGAAAACCTGCCCTTTGAAGAAAACACTTTTGATGCTGTTACAGTTGCATTTGGCGTTAGGAATTTCGAGAACCTTCAAAAAGGCATTGCCGAAATTTATCGAGTAATGAAACCTGGAGGCACATTTGTCGTTTTAGAGTTTTCACAGCCGGAACGTTTTCCGGTTAAGCAGTTGTATAATTTTTATTTTAATAACATATTACCCTTTTTTGGTCGGGCAATCTCAAAAGATAACTCGGCTTATAAGTATTTGCCTCAATCAGTAAACGCTTTTCCTTATGGTGTGAGATTTACCCAACTTTTAGAAACAATAGGATTTAAACAAACACGGAGCATGCCCTTAACTTTTGGTATTGCCTCGATATATGTTGGGAAAAAGTAACATAGGTAGCGCACGTATTGGCAGTTATTTGAGCATGGGCAAGGTTTTTAAAACCTTGCTGGGTGTAATGCTGTTTGCCATTGTGGCAGGCGATGTGAGCGCCCAGGTATTCAATAGAAAACTAAGAGACCGCAATAAAAACCTTGCCGATTATGATAGGCAACGTTTTCATTTTGGTTTCTCGTTAGGCATAAACAGCACAGACTTTATCGTTAAGCGTATCCCCAACCTGGAGTCTCTTGATTCTGTATACACCGTAGAGCCCTTTCCGCAAATGGGTTTTAACCTTGGTATTATTTCAGATATGAGAATCGGGAATATGTTCAACCTAAGGTTTATACCAACCCTTTCCTTTACCGATAGGATATTGACTTATAACATCTATGGTAAGAATGATACTGTTCCTAAGCCTAAACAACATAAAGTAGAATCTACATTTTTGGAATTTCCTTTATCAATCAAGTTTAAATCAGTGAGGCCTAACGATGGTAACTGGCGAGCTTATGTGCTGGCAGGCGGTAAGTTTAGTTACGACCTGGCATCGCAAAAGAATATTGAGGAGAGAGAGGGAGAAGTGATAATTAAGTTGGATAAGATGGACTACTCAGCCGAAGTGGGTGTTGGGTTTGATTTCTATTTGCAGTATTTTAAATTTTCACCGGAATTGAAGGTTTCCTTTGGTTTAAACAATCAACTAATACAGGATGAAACTGTCTTTACGCAATCGATATCAAGCCTTAATTCGAAAACGTTTTTGATATCTTTCCTTTTTGAATAAATGCCTCACCAGCTTAATCTTGTAGTAACTCCAGAACAGGCTTTTACGCCTGAATTGTTGCGTGATAGAATTGCGCAAGAGGTTAGCTCTTCATCCACTTATAAGGTAGTTAGGCGTTCTATTGATGCTCGCTCAAAGAATATCAAGGTAAACCTAAGAGTTGATGTGTATGAGGAAGGTGAGGCAGTTAAAGAGCTTTGGCAGAAGACAGAATACAGCGATGTGAGCAAGGCATCTCCAGTGGCTATTGCTGGTGCAGGTCCAGCTGGATTATTTGCAGCCCTGAGGCTGATAGAGTTAGGTTTAAAGCCTATCATATTTGAACGAGGAAAGGATGTAAGAAGTCGAAGGAGGGACATAGCGGCATTGAACAAGCAGCATATCGTTAACTCCGATAGTAATTATTGTTTTGGTGAGGGTGGTGCAGGAACATACTCTGATGGTAAGCTATACACGCGAAGTAATAAGCGAGGTAGCATACAAAAGATACTTTCGATATTTGTTCAATATGGCGCTAGTGAAGATATATTGGTGGATGCCCATCCTCATATTGGCACAAACAAGTTACCAGCGATTATCACTGCTATGCGTGAGGCTATTCAAGAGTATGGTGGGGAAATCCATTTTAATAGCAGGATAACAGATATTGAAGTTGCAAGTAGTGAATTTAAGGCTGTTAAACTGGAAAATGGAGGGCGTCATGAAGCTAAAGCATTGATATTGGCAACTGGCCACTCTGCAAGAGATATATTTGAGTTACTGCATAATAAACATATACTTATAGAAGCCAAACCCTTTGCCTTAGGTGTGAGGGTAGAGCATCCTCAGTCTTTAATTGATAGTATACAATACCATTGTGACATTAGAAGTGAATTCTTGCCCCCAGCAGCTTATTCATTGGTTCAACAAGTAGATGGCAGGGGAGTTTACTCTTTCTGTATGTGTCCTGGTGGAATTATAGCACCTTGCGCAACAAGTCCTAGTGAGATAGTGACTAATGGTTGGTCGCCTTCAAAAAGGAATAACCCTTTTGCCAACTCTGGTTTGGTAGTAGGTATTAACCCTGAAGATTTCAAAGAGTATGAAAAGTACGGGCCACTAGCTGCGCTTAAATTTCAACAAAAGTGGGAGCAAAAGGCTTATAGCTTGACCAGTGGTGAGCAAACAGCTCCAGCTCAAAGGTTGGTTGATTTTGTGAATGGTAAGCATTCAAGCAGCCTTCCTGAAGTGTCCTACCAACCAGGAATAGAATCAATTGACTTAAAAGAAACCCTTCCAGGCTTTATTCATCATGGACTACAAGAAGCGTTAAAGGCTTTTGGTAAAAAAATGAAGGGTTATTATACCAATGATGCAGTATTGGTAGGAGTGGAGTCCAGAACATCATCACCAGTTAGAATACCGAGAGACAGGGAAACGTTGCAGCATCCTCAAGTTAAAGGTTTATTCCCATGTGGGGAAGGTGCAGGCTATGCGGGTGGAATAGTTTCAGCTGCTATGGATGGCGAAAGATGTGCAGTAGGAGTTAAGCAGATGCTTAACGGCTGAATTCCATTCTATACTTCTCGTCGCCTGTTGTGCGCTCTATAATGAACTCGTTTTGGTCTTGCTTTATAACATCCCAAGTCACTTCACCCTTTATTGGGTCAACCAAAACGAAGTCTTCTCCCTTATAATCGTTAAAACCCCACAGAAACTCAGGTTCAACGTTATTGTTGGCAAGGTTAAGCCAGGTGCCCAGGCAGCGCCCGCCCTGATCTTGGGTGGCATCAAAATAAACTTTGCTTGCATCTGTATTTTCAGTGGTAGTACCTGCTATGGTCACTACATTCTTGTCAATGTTCCATTCGCCATCCAATTGCATCATAGGGCTATGACCACCCCTCATTTCGTTTAACACCATAGTAGTGCATGAACTAAGACCTATTAAAATGGCTGCAAAAATGCTTATTGCTTTCATCGGTTTACGATTTAAGGAATAAAGGTATTAATTTTAGCAAACATTAAAAAACAAACACCTTGAGATATCTATTGCTTTTTCTTGTTCTTGTATTGGCTAAAGTTGGTTATACACAAAACAAGAATATGACGCTAACCAAAATAAAGAATGAAAAAGTTAAAGTTATAGAAATAGGTAATGAATTGATTATAAAAACAATAGATGATTTACCTGAAGTAAAAGGTAAGTTTAAAGGATTTGCCAATGGGGCTTTATTAGTTGGTTCTGACACCATTGCACTTGATAATATTTTGGAGGTGATAAAACCATTTGAATGGCGCATTGCCGGTATGATTGTGGCAGTGCCTGTGGTGCTTGGCGGTTTGGTATATGCGGGTTTTTCAGCGTTTATTTTAGCGGCTGGTGTAATCTATAATGACAATGTGATGGTGATTGGTGGAGCAGTTGATTTGCTAATAGGAGCGGGGATAGTTTATTTTGGCTTGTACCCATACACCCATAGAGGCAGGAAATTCAAAATTGATAAGAAATGGAAGCTGGGAATGTCTAATGAGATTATACCAGTTAAATCCAGCGAAGAAGAAATTGATTATTACATTCCAAAAGAGGATGATTAAACCTTTTTTCTCAATACTGCTATAAACTGCCATCCAGGTCGCAGTATGGCATTAAATAAGGGATTGTGCTCGTATAGTGATATTTCAGGATGTATTTCTACTATTTCAAGTCCGCAAGTCTCTACAAGGGCTTCAAAACGCTTTCTTGAGAAGTATCTCTCCGGTATGCTTACCCCATATCCCCAATTGCCTACGATATCCATCAATTGAAGCATGGTGCGGGAGTATAGGCTTTTCTCAAAATGGTCTTTAATGATAACGTATTCCGATACTCTTGCTGCTTCTTTAACGTTCATGATTAAATCACCAGGTATATGATGCAACACATCACAAAACACAGACGCCTTAAAGTGGTTATCATCAAAAGGAATATGCTCTCCATCAAATTCCTGATATTTTTCCCATTTCTCTTCTCCCTGAAGTTCTTCAGGCAAGGGGTAGATATCAATACAAGTCCAGTTGGTGTTATTGTTTTTCAGCTTTATGTTTTCAGCAATGGTCATATCCCCGCAACCGATATCAATGCATTTGATATTATTATCGTTGGGGAATAGTTTGCCTATAATGGCTCCAATCATTTTGGCCAGCAAATCAACCCTGTGGTTGTGAGATGCCTTTTGATGGAAATTGATGAGGGCTTTTTTTACAGCACCTTTTTCCTTATTCGCTATCGGTGAACTCATTTCTTCAACTCAAGGATACTGAGAATAAAACTGTTTAATATGGTTTGCACACCAACCGTGATAAGCAATACGGCTGGTATCACTTGCCTGAGTGTCACGGCTGGCACCAAATCACCAAAGCTCATTGACTGCCAAAAGAAAATGGCTTTTATGGTCAAACCAAAGCCTGCTAAGAGCATTAATGTACCTAAAATCAGGCCTCTCTCAAGGTTGAATAGTTTAAAGGCACTGTCAAAAGGTTTTGTAGATGGTAATAAACCACTAGAAGTGGCATACACCTTTGAGATAGTATAAAAAGATGCAAATTGATAACCTACCAACACCATTAAGGCGGTATAAAGCATGGTATGTACATCAAATACGGTGTTGCCCAAGGTGATAGGATTAAGGGCTAACATGATAGTTGCCACCAAGCCAACCAGGGCAATCATGATACCAGGGTAAAGGAACAACCATTTAGGGCTATACATTAGCAGGAAGCGCAGGTGTCTCCAGCCATCACGCCAGGTACGTAAGTGCGGTGGACGAGAGCGCCCATCAGGAGATAGTATAGTTGGCACTTCAATCATTTTCATATCAAGCAATGCAGCTTTCACTACCATTTCCGACGCAAACTCCATACCTGTGGTCTTGAGCCCCATTCTTAGGTAGGCCTCCTTGCTAAATCCTCTCAATCCGCAATGGAAATCATTTACCTTGATACCAAAGAATAGTTTACCAATAAACGATAGCACTGGATTACCAAGATATTTGTGCAGGAAAGGCATCGCACCAGGCTTAATACCACCTTTAAAGCGGTTGCCCATGACCAAGTCATAGCCTTCGCGTAGTTTTTCTACGTATGGCATCAGGTTCACGAAATCATAGCTATCGTCAGCATCACCCATGATTACATACTTGCTGTTAGCGGCCATAATACCACCATTCAGGGCACTGCCATATCCCTTGTCTTTTACATGGACTACTCTTGCGCCATTGCGTTCGGCAATCTCTTGTGAGCCATCAGTGCTGCCATTGTCAGCTATCAATACTTCGCCTGATACACCATTACTTTCCAAAAAGCCTTTAGCCTTTTTTATGCATATCTCCAGGGTTTCAGCCTCATTAAGGCAAGGCATCACGATGGTTAGTTCAAGGCTGTTCTCCATTTATGTTGGGATTTAGTTTAGGGTTGCTTTGTAAAGTTTTTCTTCATCCATCTTCACTATGGGCGCAGCATTGTATTTATCAATAAACTCCATTTCTGCAGGAGACATCATATCTGGTATTCTTAAAACGACGGTTACTGGCCCACTATTATTGAACTTCCCAGAGATGATATCCTCATACTGCCTGCACACAATTGCCCCTTCCAGTGCGTAAATATCTGAAATAAAACCTTTTTGGCTAAAAACAACCTGTCCATTCTCATCATCAAAGGCTTGGCGAAACTTCTCGAAGCCTATTTTATCAGTTCCTGTAACTTTAACTTCTTTGAGGGTATTAGGGTTAAAAGTATTGGTGGTAAGGCCATAACTCATGGTTTTATACAACTTATCGGGGAGTGGGTATAGTAGGCCAACAAGCAATAGGGCAAAACCAATATAATTTAAAGCGCACTCTTTTAATTGGCCAACACTAAGCATTAGCATAAGCACACAGCAAAGCATAGCTGGGGCGAAGTATCTGTATTCTTGAACGTAGGTCCAGTCACCAAAAGTGGCTAGTGGTGGAATAAGTAAAGAGAGAACCTTGATTGAACCTGCATTAACCAATATGGTTACTGTTGCGATTATCCCAAAATGTAGCTTTGTGTCATCTCTGCCCAACGTTTTTATTTGGACATAATGGGTATAAAAAATTAGCAATAAGATAACGCCAGATAGCGCAAAAAGTATAATACCTTGTAATGTTAAGGGAATTTTGATACCCCATTGAGCTAGCTTATCAGGGATAATATGAAAACTGAATGGTTCTTTAAGCAAGACATAGGCAGGGAAAGGCTTTATCTTATTTAGATTATCAAAGTAAAAGAGTTTTTTTTCAACGGTTTCGTCTTCATTATTGTATGAAACATGTGCGGTAGACCCTGAATTGGCTTTGATGTAAATGGTTTGTACTGCCAGAACTGCAATGCTAACAGCCAATACTAATGCTGCATTGATATATAGGCTCCTGTTTTTTTGCAAGAAGCCAGTTATAGCCAAAGCTAATGGTATAGCTGCTATCATTGGATAGTATGAATACTTTACCACACAATTAAAGCCCATAACTAGCCCGATAAGGGCAGCCAATCCCCATTTAGTTGGTAGTTTAAGCAACTTCAAAGTGATGATGATAGCCCATATAAGTAAAGCTAAACTCAATAAGTCTGTGCCACCGAGGGGTTGAATAAGACTATTTGAAATGGCATGCCAAAAAAAGAATAGTGCTATGTAAAGGGGCTTTAGCTTTATCAACCCCAATAAAACTAAAAGGCCAGAAAAATAGAGTAGAAGGGAGATTAAGTTGAAAATCCTATCTATGGTGTAATGATTGTCTGTAAAAGAATGAAGCCCTGCTGCAATGATAGAGTAGCCGGGAGGAAAACCTAAAAGGAAGGCACATTTTTTGACTGCTAAATCCTTCGATATCACCTGGCAGGTTGTATAACCCTCTCCGTTTGATAACGATTGGGCAGCCATCAATTGCCCGCATTTATCTGGATTGAGCAGCCAAAAAGCATTATCGGTATTAATTGCAAACAAGAATGCTATTACAACCGAAATAATTAGAACGATATTTTGGATTGAAAAGCGGTTCAAGATAATAGCGGTTAGTTGTTGTTTACCCCGAATGGATTGCAATATACTGCACTTGGAGCTAATTATGCAAAAAACAAACTATTGTCCAACTATCTTAAACTCAACACGGCGATTTTTCTTTTTACCTTCCTCGGTACCGTCAGTTGAGATTGCTTTGGAGTTCCCGTAGCCCTTGTATGACAAACGCCCAGGGTCTATATCTTCCATTACCAGGAAGTTGAATACCGCTTTAGCACGGTTCTCTGATAATTCCATGTTGAATAGGGCAGTGCCAGTATCATCTGTATGTCCACTGATTTCTATCCTTACGTTTTCATTCTTATTCATGAAACTAACTAGCTTGAGTAGCTCTGATTGAGATTCTTCCAAAATAGTATAGTCGTTCGGTGCAAAAAAGATATTATCCAACACTATTGGCGTTTTGGGTAGTGTTTTAGTTTCTCCTTTGGCTGCCTGCTCAAAGTAATCGTCTGCAGATACCTGTATTGGTTGTTGTGATGTAGTCTCTGATTTATTGGCAGAAGTGCGAGAAACGACGGTTGTCTTGGTTTCTCCATCCGTCTCTTTTTGGGTATCTACTTTAGTTAGTAATTCGCCGGGAACTTCTTTTCTCTCGGTTTTTTGGGTTGGCGGAGTATAGGATATAGCAACAGGACTTGTGCCTTCATTTACTATCACATCATCAATAAAGTAGTAAGCTGATTCATCTTTTTCCGGGTTTACCTTTTCGATACTGGTTTCCTCAGTATTGTAGAAATTGCCAATTGTGATGTATTCTTCACCACCTTTAGCAACAAAAGTACCTGAAATGGTTACCCAACCTTTTGTGTCCGATAGTATGTTGCCAAGCGAATTACTAGCTTGTTGCTTGCAAGTAGTTTTGATTTTTTTGGTTTGTCCATCTACTTTTTCAATTTTCAGGCATTCCAGAACGTTTTCAACCCGGCTATTTATTTTTGATTTAGTAATGGTAGCACCTATTCTATCAATAGCCAGTCCCGAGATTTCAGCAAGGCACACAGAAAAACCAATGTAATAAGTTACACCAGCTTTAAGTGGGCTGCGCAACTTAGCTTGTGCATATTCACGGTAATTGCCTTTATAGCAATACATGCCTATATATGCCTCGCCGGTTTTGGGGTTTTGTGTACCAGCAGCATTATGGGGCGTTCCACAGGTAATGCTGCATGCATGAAAATAATCTATGGAACCTGCTGTGGCTTGTTGCCAGTTTGAAATGTAAAGTTGCCTAACGTGGTCGATGCGCTTAGGGCACACGAGAAACTTCTCAAAACTCTCGTTTGGAACTAAGTTTTGAGCGGATAGCCCAAAACCAAAGGATAACAGTAGGAATAATAAAGTAAAGTTCTTGCCCATGTTAACAACACACGGCTTCTATATTACAAATTATTAAGGATAAAATAACAGGAAACGGATTGGCAATTGAAGAAAGCAACGCAATCAGACATTAATTAGATACGAAAATGTTCCTCGCTACTTCATGGCTCACATGAACTGTCTGCTTATTATTGATGAGCAGGTCAATCGAGTTATCAAAATTATGTTTTTCAACAACTTTCACTTCAGTGCCTATGTTAAGTCCCAGTTTATCAAGGTATTGCAAAAAGCTAGCAGCGTTTTCCATTACCCCAAGTATCACACTTTTTTGCCCTTTACTCATTTCCGTGAGCTTTATTCTTGATGGGATAGGGAAGTTGCCTTCTTTATCTGGAATGGGGTCTCCATGTGGGTCATACTTTGGATAATTTAGGAATTCATCCAGCCTTTCAATTAGCAATTCACTTTTGATGTGTTCCAGCTCTTCTGCTACAGGATGAACTTGGTCCCAATTAAAATTTAAGTGTTCCACCAAGAAATACTCCCAAAGACGATGCTTTCTAATAATACTTACTGCTACCTGTTTACCTTTTTTAGTAAGGGTGACTCCTTGATACTTCTTATAGTTGATGAGCTTTTTTTCGGATAGTTTCTTAAGCATATCAGTAACTGAGCTGGCTTTAGTTTCCATACGCTCAGCGATTGAGTTAGTGCTCACCCCTTTATCAGTCTTGTTTGACAAGCGATAAATAGCCTTTAGATAGTTTTCTTCAGTGTAGGAATGCATGCTTAAAGTCTCTACGACAAATATAATAAATCAAAATAATCAAAAAATATTTTTAGATAAGTCTAAAAAATAATTACATTTGAGCCGAAATAAGTATGAAAAAGTTACTTTATACAGTTACTCTGGGTCTTTCAGTAGTTCTGGCTAGCGCGCAGAACGCTTCCATTGTTGGTAAAGTGATAGATGGGGAAGAGCCAATATCATTTGCCAACGTCGGTTTGACTGGTACTGATTATGGTACAGCCACTGATGTAGGCGGAAATTATGTAATAGAAAATATTCCAGCGGGTGATTATCAACTGGTAGTTTCTGTAATCGGGTATAAAAAGTTTGCAAAGAAAGTTTCTCTCACTAACGGGCAAAAATTGCAGTTTAACGTTGAGTTGGAAGAATCAAGCCTGGAGTTGAACCAAGTAGTAGTTACCGGGACGATGAAAGAGGTATATATCTCCAACTCACCGGTAAAAGTAGAAGTGATTAGTTCCAAATACCTTGAGAATACAGTATCACCCACAAACCTTGTGGAAAGCATTTCATTGGTAAATGGGGTTCAGGAAGTAGTAGCCTGCGGAGTGTGTTACACTAACAACATTAGCATTAATGGTTTACCTGGGCCATACACTTCTGTATTAGTGGATGGGGCGCCTATTTATGGCAACCTTGCTTCTGTATACGGCCTGAATGGAATACCTGCCGTGATTATTGACCGATTTGAAGTAATCAAGGGGCCTAATTCCACACTATATGGTTCTGAGGCAGTGGCAGGTGTGATTAACATTATTACTAAAAGACCTGAGACCCAGCCATTATTGGCTTTTGATATAAGAGCTACTACCCATTTAGAGAGTTTTGGAAATATTGCCATTGCCCCAAAAATAGGTAAATGGAATGGTATTGTAGGTGTTGATTATGCCTACATGAATAATTTTGAGGATCAGAATAAGGATGGCTTTGGCGATATTATTGGCATGGACAGGGTTTCTGCCTTTACCAAGTGGTCGTTAAAAAGAAAGAACGACAAGAGGTTCACTATTTCAGGTAAGGTGTATTATGAAGATAGGCGCAATGGGGTGGAAGCATACTTCAAAGACAGGGCTTATCAACAGTTGCGAGGCAATGACAGCATATATGGTGAGAGTATTTATACTAAAAGAGCTGAGTTGTTTGGTACTTATCAATTTCCTACAAGTGAGAATTTAAGGCTAGACTACTCATTAAGTACCCATTTTCAGGATAGCTATTATGGTGATGCACATTATCTGGCAGAGCAGCATATTGCCTTTGGTAACTTGATATGGAACAAAGTGATAAAAGATGACCACGATATAACGGGAGGGCTTACCAGCCGCTATCAGTATTATGATGATAATACACAGGCTACTGGTGATTCATTAAGCAACAAGCCCAATGGGCAGTTTATACCAGGTGTGTTTGTTCAGGATGAATGGACGATAAGCCCAAAGGTAACTTCACTTGTGGGTGCCAGGTTAGATTATTACGATGCACATGGTTTGATATTTACCCCAAGGTTTAACCTGAAATACAAGCCGGGTATGTGGACCACCATTAGGGGTAATTTTGGTACTGGCTTTAGGGTAGTTAACCTATTTACTGAAGATCACGCTTTTGTTACAGGTAATAGAAGTGTAGAGATAACGGAAGACTTGTTGCCGGAGAGGTCTTATAATGGAGCAATCAACTTTAATCATGTATATAATTTATTGGGTGGGCAAGGTACTTTTGATATTGATGTGTTCTATACCTATTTTACTAATAAGATAATCCCTGATTACGAATTGCCTGGAAAGATAGTTTATGAAAATACCAATGGTCATGCTATTAGTGAGGGAGTTGCCCTTAATGTTAATCATAGTTTTGGCTTTCCATTGTCATTTAATTTGGGTGTCAACTTTTTAAGAACGCAGCAAGTAGAGACCAATGAAGAAGGAGAGAAGGAAGTAAGCCCTATCGAGTATTCGCCTGATTGGAGTGGGATATTAAGTGCGAATTATGACTTTAAAAAGCTGAATCTTGGATTTGCCTATACCGTGAATGCAACAGGCTCAATGCAGTTACCTGAAGTATTTGACCTGGACGAAAATGGAGAGCCATTAAGTGCGTCGCGCCCTGTTAGGTCAGTACCTTTTGCAATACATAACTGTCAGGTTACCAAATCTTTTAAAAATAGCAACTTGAAGGTGTATGTTGGTTTGCAGAACATGTTTAATCATATACAAGGGTTTTCACCACTTTCAGGTTTTAATGACCCTAATGCTTTTGCAGGTTTTAGCGACTTTTTTGACACTGCTTATGCATACTCACCAATGATGGGCAGGGAACTTGTACTTGGGGTAAGGTGGAAGTTGGATAGGAAAAAAGACAAAAACTAATGGCATTGCCTAAGAAAGAAGTAGGTTTGTTTTTGATACCTTTGGGGTTGATTAAGCCTGATGTACCGAATACTGAAGCCAATCCTGTTTCTGATATCACCTGAAAAGGTTCACCACCTTGTATTCAGGCTATTAAAGGTAATGTTTGCCATCCCTGGCAAAAAGGCTGTTTTCAAAACATTATACACTTTAAAGGATACCAGGCTGGAAAAAGAAGTCTTTGGTATTCGTTTTCCTAATCCTGTTGGACTAGCGGCTGGCTTTGATAAAGACGCGAAGCTGTTTAACGAATTAGAAGCTTTCGGTTTTGGGTTTATTGAAATAGGCACACTGACACCTAAGCCACAGGATGGCAACCCCCAACCAAGATTATTCAGGCTACCAACTGATGAAGCACTTATAAATCGAATGGGTTTTAATAATGGCGGTGTTGATGCTGCCGTTGAAAGGCTGAAAAATAGGCCAGAGAATTTAATTATTGGTGGTAATATTGGTAAGAATAAGGTAACTTCTAATGAAGAAGCCGAAAACGATTACGTTTATTGTTTCCATGCATTATTTGATTACGTGGACTATTTTGTAGTGAATGTAAGCTCGCCCAATACGCCCAACTTGAGAGCCTTGCAGGATAAAGAGCCTTTATTGGCGTTACTTAGCAAGTTACAAACTTTGAATAAGGCTAAACCAAGCCCAAAGCCTATACTATTAAAGATAGCGCCCGACTTGACTAATGAACAACTGGATGATATCATTGATATAGTGAGCGAAACCAAAATAGCTGGTGTCATTGCGACCAATACCACCATAAGTCGTGATAATTTGAAAACCGATAAAAAAGTGATTGAAGAAATTGGAGCAGGAGGCTTGAGCGGCAAACCAGTTACCAAAAGGTCAACTGACGTAATTAGATACTTGAAGGAAAAGTCAGGTAATGCATTCCCAGTAATTGGTGTGGGTGGCATACATAGCGCCGAAGATGCTATTGAGAAACTCAACGCGGGTGCAGACCTGGTTCAGGTTTATACAGGATTCATATATGAGGGGCCTGCACTAATAAAGAGAATAAACAAGGGAATACTAAAAAAGAAGTAGGGCTGAGAAAAACTCCCAGCCCTACTTCAATATTGAGATTGGTTTAGTTGCTATTCGGTAATTTCTATCTTTCCAGCCACCCTTTTATCCCCATGCACTAAAGTATACAAGTATATTCCTTTATGCAAGTTATTAGTGTGAATTATTTGCTTGCCAGCATTGGTAGCATTAATTTGTTGGCTCATTACCAAGCTGCCAATTACATTATATAGTTCAAATTGTAAATTTCCCTGACCAGCTGCATATTCAATATAAAAATTGTCAGTAGCTGGATTAGGATAAACAAGTACTTTTATTTCGCTGTCGTTTTCTTCTACTCCCACAGGGTAGTATTCCAATGAAAGATCATCTATAAGTAACTCGCTTCCAATACCCATATAGGAAGTACTGTCATTCATATTGCTTGAAGAGAATACTATGGCTAAAGTATCGGCATATGGGAAAGTGTTATACATCAAAGATGCTGAAAAGTTCGTATAGCCTGCTGTTGGTGGTAGAGAAATGAATACTGAGTCAAGTGCCATGGTGTTTCCTGAAAGGGCATCGTACCTGTACGAAACCAAAGCACAAACAGCAGTATCTGGTCCTACAGGCGTATACTTGTAAAAACCAGAAAGTGTTTTAGGGTTAGCATTTACTGGCATACCACCAAGTGGCCCATCTTCTCCTATGTTGCCATTTGTCAGGAAACCAAGGGTATCACCATTGATATCTGCAGTTTTTATGCTTGCAGCAAAGTTACCCCCGTGTGCGTCTGATGATTTGGTAACAGAATTAGGTAGGTTTAGCACTGTAGTTATTAAGTTGAAAGTGGTCCAATTCGCAGGTTCCTCTGAATTAATGTCTGTCCAGCCTTCCAGCGTTCCGTTTGGGAAAGGTTGTGATGAGCCTATTAATTGGATATTATCAATTTCAAGGTAACTACCTGGTGTGCCGACGGCATCACTAAGAACATTTGCACTTGAGATGAAGGCTACCAAAGTATCAACTGTTGTTGTTCCTGAAGTTACTGGTGTAGATATGCGTGTCCAGTTGGTGGCGCTACCTGTTAAAAAGCCAAACGATTGGGCTACAAGTTGTCCGCCACTTTTCCAAGCTACTCCAACAAAGCCTGTGTCCCCAGGCATCAAGTTATATCTTACATATGCTACTACTGAATCAGGTAAATCAGTATGTGGTATACCACCAGCAACGCCATTTTGGTCAGGAGTTCCAATAAATATTGAGCCTGGTATTGTATCACCGTAAGCCACTACTGTTTCAAGGCGAGCCGCGTAAGAGCCTTGCTGGGCGTTTCCTATTCTTGTGACATTAATTGACCCATTTAAGTAATAGGCTTGAGGGTTACTGGAACCAAAGTTGGAAGGGTCACGGTAGTAAGTTTCCAATCCCCAACTTTCAAAGTCACCATTTTGCACTACCTGCGAAAACGCCGTAGAAACAGCGATACATGCGCAAACTAAAGTGTATAGTTTTTTCATAATCAAGTGTTTTATTGATTCACAACAAATGAAATTAAAAAAAAGCTGTCAATTACCATAATTAAAAATGGTTATTCACAATCAACAGTTAATTTAAGGGATAAATGATTACCAATATAGAAAGCTAAAGAGTTGTTATCTGATTTAATTGATTGATACTCAAGACTCATCAACAAGTTGAGTGTTTACTTGTTAAGAAGTAGGTGCTTTAATGGCAAAATCGTAAAATTGTTGCTTAAACATTGAAATGAGCCAAGAGATAAAAATAACGGAGTGTCCAAGAGATGCAATGCAGGGGATAAAGGAATTTATACCTACCCAGGAGAAAGCTAATTACATCAATCAATTGCTGAAAGTAGGATTTGATGTAATCGACTTTGGAAGTTTTGTCTCTCCGAAAGCTATCCCTCAAATGAAAGATACAAGGGAATTGGTTGGGAAACTGGATATGAGTAACACCAAGTCTGAACTGCTTTCTATTGTTCTGAACAAGCGCGGTGCAGAAGATGCCTGTGTATTTGATGAAATAAGCTATTTAGGGTTACCATTTTCGATATCTGAGACATTTCAGATGCGTAATGGTAATAGTACTATTGAAGAGAATTTGGCGAGAGTAGAAGAGATACAAAAGTTATGTGTAACACACAATAAGAAGTTATTGGTATACATTTCAATGGCATTCGGCAATCCTTATGGTGATGAGTGGAGCAGTGATATTGCCATCAAGTGGACAGAGAAGCTAGCTGGAATGGATATCAAATACTTTTCATTAGCTGATACCATTGGAGTATCAAACCCTGAAAGTATTAAGCATATGTTTTTACAACTTATCCCTGCATTCCCGCAATTAGAAATTGGAGCACATCTTCATACCACCCCAGATACTTGGGAAGAGAAAGTGAAAGCAGCCTGGGACAGTGGTTGTAGAACTTTTGATAGTGCTATTAAGGGTTATGGTGGTTGCCCTATGGCCAAGGATGATTTGGTAGGGAATATGCCGACTGAAAACCTTGTGTCCTTTATTGATGAGAATAATATCGCAAGCAATATTAGTAAGCCGGATTTTGCAATGTCAATGCAAGCTGCAGCAAATGTATTTCCTTCTTGATACATTGCTATACAATTTTATCAAACAAAGTTAAGTTTCACCTTTGCTTTTTGTTTTCACATAGATAAATTAGAGCCATTAATTCTAACCAATCCTTCAGGCCAAAAAGCCCTGAGTTCGGTGTGAGGCTTTTGTTTTATGGGGTACTTGATATTTATTTCGTAGTTTCTTCTCCGTATTCAGAGTTTGTGAATGTTTCGTCTACCGGTTCCCAAAGCTCTATTTTGTTGCCTTCGGGGTCCATGATATGAACAAACTTGCCATAATCATATGACTCGATATCATCCAGTACTTCAACTCCAGCTGCTTTTAGTTCCTGCACTAAATCTTCGATGTTCTCAACGCGATAGTTAATCATGAACTGTTTCTCTGATGGCTCAAAGTACTTGGTTTTTTCTGAGAAAGGACTCCACTGCAAATAAGCTTTCTTATCAGGGTTATCACTTTCTCTAAATTCAAACATGGAACCGTACTCGTTGGTAGCAAGGCCTAAGTTTTTGTTATACCAGTCCTTCATTTTCTCAGGGTCTTCACACTTAAAGAAGATACCGCCAATGCCTGTTACTTTTTTCTTTTGAGTCATAACTGTTTGTTCTTTTTCTTTAGGTTCTGGTATAGATTCTTTAGCATTTTGCTCACAAGAGGCGCAAAAAATGAATACCAAAAAAGGGAAAAATAGCGAAACTACTTTTCCCTCTAAGGTTCTTAGTGGATTAATATTCAACTCTTAACTTTTTAGAATACGTGCTCAGTTTTTTTCTCCATTACAAGAGTCTCGGCTTTCAACTCACTGATGTTGTAGTTGATTTTCTTGTTTTTGTTTTCAAGTTTAAAACTCAACTGCAGGTTATTATCTTTCTCGTTCCATTTACCATCCTTACATACCTTCATAGTAGTATTTAGCTTTTGGAACTCTTCCATATCACCGTGATAGATAATCACGGGCTGGTTGTAGCAGAAAGCAACATTTTTTTCCGGTAAAAACTCAAGACTTGGATATTCAGTGTGCAAAACATCTTCGACCTTTACCAATGCTAATTTTTTGTTCCCAGCCAATTCTTTCTCACCAAACTCAACATCGTTGAAACGATATGCCTTACCTAGAAGGGCAGAAGCAGTAGTGGTTTCATCTGTTTTTTTCTGAATCTGGCCTATTGGTAGTTTTTGGAGCTTACCTTCCTGGGTTTTTGCAGTTGTAACTGCTGGTTGTGTTTTAGGTACGGCAACTTTTTCAGCTTTATCAAATTCGGTTTTAATATACTTAGGTGCATCATTTTCGGATTCTACAAAGTAGGTAACGGTATCTCCATTTGCATTAACGTATTTATACTCTTCACCGATGGTCACAGTATGGGCTTTCCCATCAATAACTATCTCGGTTGTCTTTTTCTCTTGAGCAAGGGCTACTAAACCAAAAACCAAGGCAAAAGCGAAAGTAAATAATGACTTCATGACGTGTTTATTCTTGTGTTTGTGCAACGAAGATATGAAAATTAAAAGATTAACAACCTGATTTTAGCGATAGAAATACCTAATTTATCGACAAACGACCGCTAATAATTTTTTCAGAGTATTATAAATCGAAGGAATAAGCGGGCTAAATATGTTGATATCAGAAGGATACAATGTAATTATGACTGAGAGAGCTCTTGTGACCTTTTTTCAGCTGCAAGTATCCCTTTAATGAGTGTTTCATCAAGATTTAACGCTTTAAAAACACTTAAAGCGGCTTCAGTAGTTCCTCCTTTTGACGCCACAGCCTTAATTAATTCGTCTAAGTTTTGAGTACTGTGGTTTACAAGGTGATAAGACCCAAGCATGGTTTGCTTCACCAATGCAGCTGCCACATCGTCTTCAAGACCCATTTGTTTGCCTGCTTCTATCATGGCCTTAACGATGTAGAAGAAGTAAGCGGGCCCGCTACCACTAAGCGCAGTGACTGAGTCTAACATACTTTCATTTTCTAAATGTACTGAGCGACCTGTACTATTCAGAAGCTTTTCTATTAATAATACTTGTTTTACCCCCAGTGCCTGTCCTGAAGTATAGCCTGTAATGCCCATACCAAGCTGGGCAGGGGAGTTAGGCATTGCCCTTACCACGTTTTGATGATGGAGGGACTCTTGTAGTCGGTTGATTGTAATCCCTGCCATGATAGAGAGGACTATATTTTCAGGCTTAAGATATTTGGCCAAATCACTGGCAATTGCAGAGAAGTCTTGTGGTTTTACAGATAGGATAATAATATCGCATTCAGCGATACCTGCCCCTATACCTGCAATTACATTGCCAATTTCCAGTGAATTTAAGTGTTCTTTCCTGTCTTCACTTTTCTCTACAAGCAATAAATCCTGCTGGCTTACTATATTGTACTTCCTCAGGCTTTTGGCATATGCAACGCCCATACTGCCGCATCCTACTATGGTAATTTTCATTTTGCTGGTAAAAATTTGAGCACAAAATAATTATAACTCTTTTGAGGAGCGTTATAATTTTTACATTTGTGGTGTTATCGGTTTATTGATATCCATCAAGGATAGAGATGATTAAAAGGGAACCCTGTGAGAGTCAGGGACAGTTCCCGCTGCTGTAAGCCCCGAATAACTCTAAGGCATATGCCACTTAGCAGCCCACACTGCTTGGGAAGGCGCCTTAAAGAGTGAGGGACAAGTCAGAAGACCTGCCGAAAACAAAAAACGAGAATGCTTTCGGGAAAAAAGCGATTCGTGAGCAATCACAATTACTTTCTCCCGGCGGCCAGTATTAACTATTTAACTTAAACTTTTCAAAATGAAGAAAATTTTATTGAATGTTGTTGGACTGGT
>JANQJC010000028.1 GCA_028281825.1 Flavobacteriales bacterium | reverse complement strand
GTAATCCCACGCGAGTATTTGTATGGGGCTTTTCTCTCTGATGAGTATTTCTTTTATTATTTGTGTTCATTACGCACGTTCGGATATCAGTCAGTCGGGCGCACATGTCAGGAAATGACATCAGATAATCAGCCAAACAGGTAGATTGTATAAGGCTTTTTTTAGGTTCGATTTCCTTGATTTTACGGTGGTACACGACTGCGCACTCCTGTATCTTGCTATACACTACATCTGTTGAAATATATAGCTTTTTGTCTCGTATTTTTAGGTTCGATGCTAATTTGGTGGCAATGGCTTTTTTCTCACTACAATCCCGACTTTGGAAGTCTTTTGAGGCATTCAGGGCAAAATCGAAGTAATCCGTAACAGCTTGGTCAAGGTAACCTTTGCTATTCTTCTCTCTTTCTATCTGAGCCTGCACATCTCTTAATTCTCCTGTTGTCTGGCTTTTGAGTGAACCTAATTCTTCAACCGATATCTCACCATCTGCCCGCATTCGTATAAGACCATCAATTCGTTGGGATAGTTCAGTTTCCCGTTTTCGTAATTGGGATAAGAGCTTTGTATCATCGTTTGATGGCTCAGCGTTGAGTTTCTTGATTTGTTGTAGCCCCCAGGCATGGAAGTCTTTGTGTATTTCAATCTTTTTAAGTTCACCTTTAATTCTGTCTTCAATGTGTTCCTGGGTTACAGAGACACGCTTTTGACTGCACTGTTTGGTATTGCCAGCGCAGTAGTAATACACCTTTTTGATAAAGGTAGGATTATCCATTTTTGAAAGTTCCATACCACACTTGCTGCATGTAGTCTGGGAGATAATGGAAAACTTGTGTTTGCAGTTGGTACAAATGGCCTGTAATTTCCGTTCGGCGGTCACATGACCATCGCATTCACCGCAAGTGATAAGACCACGATAGGGATAGGTGTGGGTATGGACTTTGGAGTAGTCCCTTCGTCCCAATATTCGCTGGGCATGATCAAATTCGGCAAGGGTAATCATGGCTTTGTGCTTGCCTTTATGTCGTACCATGTTTCCATGCTTGTCTTTCCACAAAAAATATCCTGCATAGAACTCATTGGCAAAGAGGCTGTAATATACATTCTTGGAATATGGCTTACCGTTTTTATGGCGTAAGCCCAACCTGTCACCTTCTTTTTTCATCTCCAATACTGAATATTTACCCGTAAGAAAGAGTTTCCACAATTGCTTTACTAAGTTAAAATCACTGGGATGCGGCATATTTTCCTGTTTTCCGGGCACCCGTTCGTGCTTGGGCGCATGGATATACCCAGGCGGCAAATTCTTGGGGTACCATCCACGTTCTGCTTTTCGCCTCATGCCTCGCTTCACATCTTCCCGCAGGTCTACTATGAATTGGTTGGCCATACCGAACTCTACCTGCATCATGAGCACGTTATCATGCGATTTATAATCCCGTCCGTATGTTTGGATATGCTTGATGATGTTCTGCTGTAAAAGCCAACTGATTTGCCCACCATCTATGGGATTTCGGGCCAAGCGGTTCAGTTTCCAGCACAAAACACCCTGCGCTTCGCCTTTTTGAATGCGCTTGAGCATGTCATTAAAGCCTTTACGTCCTGGTTCTTTGGCTGATTTGGCTTCTGAAATAGTATCAACAATCTCAAGGTTAATATCTCTTGTCAAACGCTCCATTTCGGCAATCTGGTCTTCAATGGAAGCCATTTGCTTGTCTTCGGTATCGGTTGATTTTCGTGCATAGAGAAAGTATTTCATACGTATAGTGAGGATTACCTGCTAACAGAGGTTGCCTCTTTGGATTCATAGCAAATTGAAGTGATTGAGTCAACTATTGTTTTTCTACAAAATATGCCCCTGATATATCAAGGATGGTAGCCATGAACTGCAAGAGGTGTAGCCCTTTTTCGTATGCCTCTTTATCGGAAAGCTCAATATCAAAATGCTTCAAGTATAACTCCTTGAATTCCTGCACTTTCTCATCACTTACGGTGGTTGGTATTTGCATGCTCATGGTACAAAGCATATGGGAAAGGGTGTACCTGAAAAAGAAGTACAAAATATATCACCCCGTCACATAAGCCCTTCTTTTCAAAGAAAGGTGGTACTGGCACTATGTCCCCGTGGATTATAAACGTTCAACTTTTGTTCCGAATACACTCTTTGATATGCATCTCAAAGAGCTTACCCTCGCTGAACTCAAGATACTCTTGGTCATTATTCGTCAGACCAATGGGTGGATTGACAAGAAAACAGGGGAGCGAAAGAAACGGGACAGGATAACCCACAGGCAGTTTCAGGATAAGACGGGACTTTCAAGAAGGACAATTATACCAGCCATTCAAACCCTCATTGAAAAGGGCCTAATTACGGTTACTAATTTTTCAGATAAACCACTTGCAACCCATGAACTCAGAAAAGGTCAGCGTTCACTCTTTTATGCCCTCAAAGCTGCGCAAAAACAGTCAGCAACGTGTGCAAAAAAAGCAACCAAACATCTGCAAAAAGGTATGCATAACAAAACTAACTCTTCAAAACTAAAAAAGACAAAAGAAAAGCGTGTGAAAAGCATTGGTGAGATTATCAGAAAAAGTCGTTGGGGAGAGTAATCCGTTATTGCCTGATGGTGCATAAGCCTGTGTGCCTCCCTTAAAAAGCACACAGGCGGGTCTTGTTCACCATCCGGCAATGCGGAGTATATTCGGCACCACAAAAAGCAGGTTATTCCTTAGCCTATGAGTATACCAACTGAACGTTACGTTACCGCAGAAAAAAATATGACATGGCGGTATATTTTGTCCTTCTTTTTTTCTCATGTGCGGTTTTCTACCATGAAACTCATTATTGGTTTTAGTTTTTTCAAAAGCACATGTCGCACATAAAAAACTTCTTGCGGGCCTACCGCAAAAAAACACATATAACGCAATTCGATATTGCGTTTTTATTAGAACTGGATAATAACTCGCGGCTCTCACGATATGAAAGTGGTGAGCGTACCCCAGGCCTTGATGTCATGCTCGCTTATCATCTCTTGTTTGATGTCCCTGTTACCACCCTGTTTGCATATCACAGGAACACTATGCGAAAGAGGCTCCTGTCAGTTATTCCGCAACTCATTGAAATGCTCAAGGCCCAGGAGAGCACCGCAAACGTCGCTTCAAGAATGGTTGAGCTTGAGGCTGTCCTTGCCAGATTAAAAGAACCTGCCCATGAAAACTAACCCTGTTGTCATCCTTGCCATTTACCCTAATCCTATCGGCTTTGGCTATGCCTTTATGGAAAATGCACGAACGCCCTGGGATTGTGGTGTAGTAAAAGTAAGACCGATGTCGAACAAGGAAAGTATTAAAAGGATATTGAGCTTTATTGAATACTATGAGCCTGAAATAATTGTACTGCAAGATTATAAAGGCAAGTATTCATGTAAAGGTGGTCGGGTGCGTAAGCTAATAAACGAGATAAAGAAGCTGGCAAAACAAATGGGGTTGAAAGTACAAGAATATACCCGGGAAGATATTCGCCTTGTCTTCGAGCAGTTCGGTGCCAGGACGAAATATGAGATAGCCGGGAAGATAACGGAAGATTTAGAGCGGTTTAAGAAAAAGATGCCAGACCTGCGCAAACCCTGGATGCCGGAAGACTATCACATGGGTATGTTCGATGCCTTATCGCTGGCTATTACGCATTTTTATCTTTCTGATTAGTTATTGTTGCTCAAGACGTGTTAAGTTTTTGGGGTGAAAAGGTTTAAAAACGTTAACATCCCAAACTATAATCTTTTTAGGGTCATATTCCACTTCAACCACCTTTCCTGCAAACAGGTAATACATCCAAATCTTTTGCCCGTATTCACCCTTTTGGCCAAAGAGCGTTCCATGTTGCCCTAGCAAGTCTACACGGAGATTAATATCCATGTTCTCAAATTCTTCAACCGTTGGTATGCTGTTTTCTCCCATCTCGAACAAAACTAAAATATTATCGGCAAACCTAACACCCCTGACAAGATACTTCTTGCCAGGGGTGTACTTATACCACCTATAAAAAAGTAAACTTAGTTAATCTTGCACTCCACATCAACACCACCGCTATTGAGCAAATTGGATTTCTGTTGGTCACAAGCATCTTTGGCATCACCCCTAGTGGACTCTTCATACACTTGAGACGTGCTTTGCACAGGGCTTGTTGGTGAGTATTGATAGGTGCATGTGCAGGTATAGTCTTTCTTGCACGATGCAAATGAAAAAAGCGCAGTAATGATGAGCACTAAACATACATTGGTTTTCATGTGATTTGATTTTATGATGAAACTTAGTTTTTGATAAATCCTGAATTTTTCTTGATTTCCCCGGCTTGTTTTTGAAGTACTTCCATTTCATGAGGGTCAAGGTGGTTCCAAGCTTGGCGCATGGTTCCTGCATAAGGCTCTTGCAAGGCATCAACAACAGCATTCCATACTGCTGCATCACCGTTTACCGAATTGATGTCGTAATATTTGTTTTCACTTGTCACGTGCCTTCTGGCAGGAGCTATGGGAACACTTTTGGTCCATACTTTTTCACGGGTAAAGGGTTCGTAGGCTATGAGGTTTAACTTACCGTCAATGGTAAATTCTCCATCAGCGTAATACACCCTTCGTTTGCTGTAATTCACGAAGCTTTTCAAGAGTCCGGCGTTCATGATTTTCATATCTACTTCAACTTCGAGAATGAGGTCAGAGGTTTTCTTGTCATTGTATACCAGCTCGTCATAACTTGGATAGGGACCTTTGTAGGTGTAGCCACGAGCAGTGAGCATTTCTTCAAAGTCACTGGCCATTGATTTGGTGAACGTTACATACGGTTCACTTGAACCATATTGAAATGTTGGTGCGTAGCGAGGTGACAGAAGAATAAACGAAACTTTGTCCGACTTATCAAATCCCTCAGAAGGAGGTACATAATCAAATTGGGCTATTTTCCTTTGAATGGGTACTTTCTGCTGTGTAGCCGAAGCAATGAACAGAAGAGTGAACACAAAGAGTGTTCCGAGGGAAAGTAAGGTCTTAATGCGTGTTTTCATATTGACGTAGTTTGAATTGTAGAATGAGTATGTGAATAGATACAATGAGAAAAGCCATAAGATATGCGGCTATATCATAGTAGTCGAATGTACCTGGGATGTAGTCTTGTAGCTGCAATATTTCAGTTCCTATTGAAAGAAGTGTACAGAGGATGAGCCAGAACCATACTCTTTTGTCAGCTTGCCATATAAGGCGTATGGAGTGGAGTAAGGCATAGAGCCAGAGAAAGTCAGGTAGTGTATATACAAGCAGATTTGATGGTTTGTAATCTAGCTTTGTAGAAGAAATTGGTTGTTGGAGAATATATAAATCCTCACTACGCCACAGGATATAAACGGTCATTCCCAAGCAAAGTGGCACTATAACGTGCAGAAGCAAGTACATCCTTTGATAATTCATAATGAAATACAAATGTATATTTTTTATTCATATATGAATACAATATTTACTTATTAGAATATTATTTAAACTAAAGTGATAGTGATACAGTCGAAAGTATCAATGATTTTTACATTCAAAAGCTATGAGTGTGAAAGTCCATATAGGAAAGGAGATACAGAAAGAGGTCGAGCATCAGAACTTATCGGTTGCTGAATTTGCAAGGAGGATAAATAAAACACGTCCGAGTGTCTATCATATTTATAAAAGCCAGTCTATTGATAGTGAGCTTCTACTTACTGTTTCAGAGGTTCTCAAGGTTAATTTTTTCACTTATTATGTCTCCTCATTATCTAAAGAAATAGGCTCAGCGAGTGACAAGGATAAGAAAGCAATAGAGGAGTTAAAGAAGGAGTTAGAGCTGAAAAACAAGCTGATTTCCCTGCTAGAGGAGAAGGCTCAAAAGAATAATTAACCTACCACTTGATAAAAGCTATCTCAAATGTGCAGGGAGATAGTAAACATAAACGTATTTTGAAGGTCTTACTTTTGTGTCATCCTGTGTATTGCCTTGTAAACGACAGTGGCTAAACCCATATTTATTACACAACATATTTTCTATTGCCCTGGCATTTGCGAAGGTCCTTGCATATTTAGGGAGCCAAGCTTTTAGTTCTTCGACTTTAGCTTTTTTCGTATGCCCCACTTGCCTAATTTTAGGATCATTGGTTATGCCTGCATACCAGTTTGGAAACAGCTTCGATTTTTTTGAAGGGTGGGAGTTATTACTTGCATGCCTAACAAGCTCTTTTACAGCAGTATTAACTACTTGTTTATTCGGAATTGCCATGTTATAAGAATTTCCACTAAATTATATAAATTCGAAGGATTATTAATGATAGTTTTTCTTATCACTGACCTTGCAGTGTATGTTCAGTTGTAGTTTGATTAGGTTCTTTGAATGACGATATTGACTTCTTCTATTTTGAAAGAGGGTGTGAAGTTGTAGTTTGATTAGGTTCTTTGAATGACGATATTTATGATAACTCCATTCTATCAGAGCTATAAGTTGTAGTTTGATTAGGTTCTTTGAATGACGATATTTGGACCGACGTTATCAAGGTCTCGTTATTAGTTGTAGTTTGATTAGGTTCTTTGAATGACGATATTTGTTTTTGCGATAGCTTAAATACCACATTAGTTGTAGTTTGATTAGGTTCTTTGAATGACGATATTAGGTATCTTTTCTTGTCGCCTAGATTCGCAGTTGTAGTTTGATTAGGTTCTTTGAATGACGATATTAGGATCAACCTTAGGGCCTGTGCCTGGGCGGTTGTAGTTTGATTAGGTTCTTTGAATGACGATATTTTATACCCAATCAGTTTAAGCATTGGTGCAGTTGTAGTTTGATTAGGTTCTTTGAATGACGATATTGTGCTGCTTGGTGCCTGCCCTCATAAAAAGGTTGTAGTTTGATTAGGTTCTTTGAATGACGATATTATATAACCCGTCATTTCATTGATTTTTAGGTGTTTAAAGACAAATCTCGAGGTAGAAAAATGGTCGTCATTATCTTAAAAACGGGTCGATAAGCCCGTTTTTTTGATTCTATTCCTATCAAAATAGTTCCAATTGTTGAGGAATATCAGGTTTTGGTTGCTCTTTTAGTCCCCAATAGTTAATGATATCTCCATATTGTTTATCCGTTACTCGCAAAATACTCACTTGTCCTCTTTCAGGAATAAAACTTTTCACTCGTTTTACATGAACATCAGCACTTTCACCACTTGCACAATGCCTTGTATATACTGAAAACTGCATCATAGTAAACCCATCTTTCATAATATCCTTTCTGAAACGGGTAGCTGCTTTGCGTTCTTTCTTGGTAGTTACAGGAAGATCAAAAAACACAAAAAGCCACATAACACGATATGCATTAAGCCTGTCCTTTCGGATCATGACGGTGGAAATTCAGGATATACCAGTTTACGGGAACTCCCCTCAAAACACTTAACTAATGAAGATGCTGTAGTTGTTTTAGCAATCATCATAGGGCTTAGATTACCTCCCATCAATGTATCAGAGGCTAGTAGCTCCACAAGTTTTAGTTTTGTTGATGTATTTACTTCCAAATCATCTCCCATATCCCTATACATTTGCCAAATCAACCAATCAACAAAAGGACGGTAGGGTTCCATAATATCATCAGCTAAACAGAACGCATTGTATTTGTTTCGGTGGAAAATGCCTATTGCCGGAAGTAGGCCACTCCCTGTTAACGCTCGCGCTACTGCCGCACGCACAACAGCATAACCATAATTGAGAGCATCATTGGGTTTGATACCATATCGTTCTCGTGAAAATTCAGGGCCAAACAACTCTTGCCAATACTGACGTGCTGCTATTGCTTCAAAATTTCCTGCATCACCGCTTTGTACACGTTTGGCAAGTGATGGTAATGCGCCTGGGTCTTTATCTGCTAACTCCAAAACTTTCGCCTGATTGCTTATTTTCGCTTTAATGGTTTGCTGCCATAAATTCTTCTTGAGAGGTTCACTTGCATTTATTTGGTTGGCGTAACGTTCTGCCTGAACGTAGTTTGTATCAAGATGGAGTAATATGCTACTTGGCATAAATTTCTCATCACATATTACAACTGCAACATTATTATCAGCCAGCCTATGGAGTAATCGTTGTGTAACACTAATGCGAGGATCCTCAAGGACTATAAAGCCAATGTCTTCAATGGGAACAGTTTTAACGTCCTCACCATCCTCTGTTTTGATAACGAGTTGCAGGTCTTTAGTTGTTAACCTATATGGCCTGCTAAAGAAGAGCGAACGTTTTAGCATACTATACTATTATTCAATTCAATAACTCCAGAAGGCCAAATGTCAAAATCAATTCCTTCAATTAGCATATTAAGGTTACCAGAACTCAACCGTAATTTTGGTGGTGGATTAGTTGCATCAAATGATGATTCACCTTTACCTAAATCTTTCATTGGTCTTGCTTCCATATGAAATACAAAGCTAACTCTGCCGTCATTTTCAAATCCTATTGTCCTGTAAAGTCTTTTCGATAGTTCTGTCTTGGTCAATTCTTCTAATTCTTCAGGTGTATTAGTATAAAATAGTACCATCTGTCCCTTTTTCAATGCAACATCCTTATCATTTCTTTGAGATACCTTAAATTCTACTTCGGATGGTTTACCCTCATTTTTAATATAAGACTTTTCGTAAAATTCTCCATCTACACCAACTCTTATAAGAGGTGCAATATCAAAAAGGCTTAGTACTTTAAAATCAGTTTTCGTTTTGCCTCTGTTCTCTCCTTCGTAGAAAACCATCATGTAGTTCTCTTCATTCTTTACGTATAAGTATTTTTTATGCTCTTTATCGGATTGATAAACTTTATCAATCTCCTTCAACTTAAGCGGGGATTTTACATCGTTAGCAAAATATTTCACCTTCTTAACCTTAAATCCTTTGTGTCCATTCCGAGCAGGGACATTAATGCTCCCTTCTTTTTTTATAGCATCCAGACCCATTGCAATTGCCGCTTCTTTTACACGTGGGTCAACTATATTCTTCAGATTTGACTCCTTAAGATTTCCTATAGGAGAACTAACTCGATACTTTAACTCAGTCAAAGGCTTTCCATTTACATCCTTTATCACTTTGCCATTACTATCTCTTTGAAAGACTTGTATAGCTCCATAAAAAGTTTCTTTGTGCAATTGTCCTCTAACGCCACTACCTTTCATTAATTTAGGTTTGCGGGCACCATTTTCCGAATATACAATCTTGCCTCCTTTCCTTAATCTTTTTATGGTTTGTTTGGCTACATTATCGCGATAGATATGTTTCACAATAACATTTCTTCGCAACTCATTTATTTCTTCCATAAAGCCAGGCCAAGGTTCAGTCATTTTAGGCCTTTTACCTTCACCAATTGAATATTTCTCATTCTCTCGATAAAACTCAGATAGGCGGTTATATTCATCCCGCGTTAATGCACTTATAACGGCAGCATCAATAGCGTGGTGTATATGTTTATCCCTTGATTTGGCTTTAAAACGGGATTTTACACCCAGAACATCTTTTATTTCATTGGTCATCACACTCTTCACCACGTGTACCTTATTGAAAACCGTTTGAAGATATGCCCTTGCACTTTTAGTAATAATCTGGGTATCTACCAATTGGCTATTTTTGAACCCTGCCTTTATTTCTTTGGTTTTCAATCGATTTAATTTATCGTTCCAATACTTAAACTCAAACCGAGCTAGGTGTTTCTTTTGAACTAAAATTGCATGCCTTTCAGGGTCACCTTCTCCCTTTGCAGTGGCTGAAGCGGCTTTAATCCTTTCTAACGTATCTTTCAATTCTTCTACCTTCTTTTCCCATTTCTCCAATCGAGAACTTATGGATTGGATAGCTTTTCCTTGAAACGTAATTTCATTATTCCAATTGGGGCATTCAGTTGGTATCCTATTCTTCTTAATCTCTCTATTATACTCCTTATTTGCAAGGGTAAGATTCTCCAAAGTTGTGTCAAATGTTTTGCTTCGCGGGAGAGTATGTTCTATATCATACTTAGGATTATCGCCAAATGCATCGCAAATATTAATCCTATCGCCCGTATAAATACAAGTTGCGTTTTGCTCAACCCATAATCTATATTTTGTAATATCATCCGCGGTCGGATTTGGAATATGGCAGTCTTTTATTATTCTTTTTTTAAACTGTTCGTTTTCATCTTCTCTTTGCTTTTGATAACGTTGTATTGCTTTTCTGAGATTTGAATCATTAAGTTCTCGGGCTGTTTCTAACATTACAGTATCATCATTGCTTATCCAGCCTTCCTCTATCAAATGATTTACCAATCGTCTAAGAATATGCAAGGTCCGCATTGCCATAGGGTTTTTGAGTCCTTCATTTTTTGGGCTTCCCAGGTACTTGTTTCCATCTTCGGCTCTTTTAGGTTCTGAGTAGGTATCTATATCAGACGGATGGTATAGCCTATCTAAGTGCTCCTTTGAAACATTATATTCAGATTTTAACCAGCCTTTTATAGCTTCGTCAATCCTTGGCAGAACTTTAAACCTCTTTCTTTCACCATTATTTTGGACTACGTAATAATTGAGTTCTGTCTCTATATGCTTGAATATCTCGTTTTGTAACTCTGCACCAATCTCCCCCCAACTCTCCGTGCCATAATGATGCATTGCTTTTTGCAATATTATTTCTCTAATGCTTCCCACAAACTTTTTATCATTTTTCAAATAGTCCCCTATTATCCCGTTTATGATATGGGTTTGTATTCTGCTATCCCTGTCATTTGAACTTATCTCATCCAGTTTATCAATAATTTTATTCTTATCCCTTTTCCAATTGTCTTCGCCAATTACTTCAGGGATATTTGCCAAAAAACATGAAACCGTGTATATATGCCCTTCTCTCAGAAAAGGCAATATTTTGTTTATTGCTTTTCTACTCAATTTGGCATAACCTTGGGGCAGATTTATTTTTAAAAAATCTTTTAAGGCATCACCTTCTAATTTGAGTTTCTCGTGGGCGTATTTTTCTAATTTCTCGTCATCGTCAAAGGTGAATAGCACATGCCAGATATCTTCAATAGTTAAAAAGCTATCTTTTATTTCGCCTGTTTTTTTGTTTATGGCTTGATGTGGAATTTTGATAGCCTTCAAATCATCTCCAAATACTGCTTGTAAACGACTTGTAACTGAGCACCCAACAACAGTTTGGTTTTCACTATAATTAAAATCTAAAGGTCTATCTTTCTCTAAAATTTTTGCTATATCGGCAAACTTGAAAGTGGGTTTTGACTTTCTAAAGAATTGTGGTTTAATCTTATCCTTTTGCTCCTTACTTAAAAAGCTAAAATGTTCCTTAGCTGCACCTTTGGGTTTGCATTTTATCTTATTAATGAACTCCCACATCCTAAATTCTTCATATTCGAGGGTGCTAATAGGACTTCTTGGTTTATCGGTTTCAAAAGTGCATTTACCAACAGTGCTCTTTTGGCTTTTCAAAGGGCGGTTTCTTAGAATAACTTGCTTGACCCTGTTTGTAAATTCAATATCAAGTCCCTGCTTCTTGCAAATCTTGTCCACCTCATACTCAAACATACCTCTTGAGGTATCACAACCTTCACCAGCAGCTTTTCTAACTTTTTCACCTTTGTCAATCAATGAGGCGGCTTTTTGACCAAATGTTTCCCCATTCAACCATTCTTCGGTTTCTTTTATCTTCTTGGCGGTTTCACTTTCACCTCCTTTTCCATCTTTACGGTTGCTTTTGTAGCCGCGTCTTTGTATAAGATGATACAAAGCCCTTCCTACCATCATTGGTTCTGCAATGTGCTCTACACAATATTTTCTCAAATGATAAGGTGTTTTAAAGTCCGGTTCGCCATCACCATTAAAATCCATTTTCAACCATTGGTGGAACTTTTCATTATCAGGAAAACTTCGCTTTATTCCTTTACTATATTTTGTCCAAATATGTAATTCCTCTATCTTCAGTGGACACATATTGGGCATAAGCAACTCCAACAGTTCTCCCTTGCGGATGCGCTTTCTCTTTTTTAATCTTCTTGCTGAACGATTGCTCCTCCTTTCTGCCGCCAATGAAAATTCATTGTTTTTTTCTTCACCAACCCCCTTCTCAAAAATCAAAACTCCAGCATGTGTTATTTGCTTGATGGCTTTGTTCGGATCCCGAATTACCCAACCCAAACTGTTGGTTCCGGCATCTATAGATAGAATTTTTCTCATAGCATTAATTTCTTAATTATATAATTGTTATATTTGGCATACCTATTTCAAACTACAGCAAGATTTAAAAATCGAAGTTGTACTTAACCCCTGCCTCTGGTGGGGGTTCTTATTCCTAATATCGCAATTTAATAATCTTTGTTGGATTATTCAACAAAGAGAGAATGGTAAACAAATAGTGAATTTATCTAAAACCTCATTTAACAATCAAGGATTGTCCATACACTCTCAAATTATTATCCAGTAAGTTTCATCAAACCTTGAGTGATAGTATACTAGTGATGGCAGAGTCTTGGTGACATTAACTTCACTTTACAAATATGCAACGATACCTCGAGGGGTGAATGGGATGTAAGTTGGTATCATATGTAGGTTGAGAGGGGTGTTAAAGGATTGCGGTTCTTCTTTATGTGACAGGGATTGCTTCGTTATTCCTCCGCGCAATGACGGATATTAGACTCTGTGAACTCTGCGCCTGCTTTGCGTTCTCTGTGGTTAATTCTTTAGACGCAAAATTTTGCGTCTCTACAGAATTAATAATATTTAAAATGTTGATTTCCAATTAGTTATTGAAATAAAACAATAATATTGTACTCCCTTTTTCAACAGTATGCACCTGTAAATAACAAGCTAAAAAATAGAGAAAAAAGCCGAAAAGCGCGTTTATCGATACCCCCGAGGGACTCACGGAAAATCTTGGTCGGCGAATAACACCGTGTATTTATAAGGCTTCTTTAAGCTGGTACTTTACCTAGTACTTCGGCCATTGTTTTGCCTATCACTGCTGGTGACTCTACTACATGAATGCCACACTCACGCATGATACGCATTTTGGCTTCTGCTGTATCGTCGGCCCCACCTATGATAGCGCCTGCATGGCCCATCCTTCTTCCCGGAGGCGCTGTTTGCCCAGCTATAAAGCCTACTACAGGCTTGGTTCCGTTTTCCTTAATCCAGTAGGCTGCATCGGCTTCCATACTGCCGCCTATCTCACCTATCATGATGATACCTTCTGTATCTGGGTCGTTCATTAGCAGTTGTACTGCGTCTTTGGTTGTAGTACCAATGATTGGGTCACCACCTATACCTATACATGTAGATTGCCCCATACCAGCTTTGGTTACCTGGTCTACAGCTTCGTAAGTTAAAGTACCAGAGCGGGATACAATGCCTATCTTACCTGGGTTGTGAATAAAGCCTGGCATGATACCCACTTTAGCTTCACCTGGTGTGATGATGCCTGGGCAGTTAGGCCCAATCAATCTTGTGTCTTTATCTGACAAATAAGATTTCACAGCTACCATATCTTTTACGGGAATACCCTCTGTAATACACACTACAAGGCCTATACCTGCTTCGGCAGCTTCCATTATGGCGTCAGCGGCAAATGCCGGTGGTACAAAAATAAGGGATACATCGGCCGCAGTTTCTTTTACAGCTTCTTCAACGGTATTGAATACTGGCCTATCCAAATGGGTTTGCCCTCCTTTGCCAGGAGTAACACCACCTACTACATTAGTGCCGTATTCTATCATTTGAGAAGCATGGAAAGTTCCTTCGCTACCTGTAAATCCTTGAACTATAATTTTCGAATCCTTGTCAACTAAAACGCTCATAACTGGTTTTTGAATTTATTGTCGTTTAAATAATTTCCCATTCAATGATGCATTGGTTTTTGCATCTGTATTTTCTTCTTTTATCCACATATATGCCCCATCAGCCTTGTAATCATATAAATACTCTTCTGTGGTTATTATACCAATTTTTTGCCTGTACCACACTTGCCCGCCATCAGCCCAAAGTTTCGTTTTACTAATGTTCATAATTGGTGAATACCCGCAATAAGCCACATCTGATGAGCCTATTGCAAATTCGCATGCTCCACTAAATGTTTGCTTTGTAACCGGATTGACTTCAATCCATGCACCCTCTAAAGCTGGGTCAATATAAGGCTTTTTACAGGCCACCATACTCACTGCCATGGCTACGACAAACAAAAATGTATTATTGGCTGACATAAATAAGTCGTTAATTTGCGCAAATATAATTTAAACTGAATTATTCACCAGAACAGTTTTGGCAAGATTTCAACAATCAGATGATACTATAGTAGCGCTATCCACTGCCACTGGTATGGGAGCTATAGCTGTGATACGCCTCTCAGGTAATGATGCCTTTACTATTTGTGAAGAAATGTTTAACAGCCCGAAAGGCAAAAAGCTGAGTGAATTCAAAAGCCACACCTTGCACTATGGTGAAATAAAGGATGGCAATAAGTTGATTGATGATGTGGTAGTTGCCTTATTTAAAGGCCCTAATTCTTTCACTGGTGAAGATACCATCGAAATATCTTGCCACGGCTCTACCTATATACAACAAGAAGTTCTGCAACTAGCATTGAAGAAAGGTGCACGATTGGCTGAACCTGGGGAGTTCACTTTCAGGGCCTTCTTTAATGGTAAGATGGATTTAAGCCAGGCAGAAGCCGTTGCCGACTTGATAGCTTCTCAATCAGCCAGTGCGCACAAGGTAGCGTTACAACAAATGCGTAGTGGTTTCTCTAATGAAATAGCTGCTTTGAGGCAAAGAATGATTGATTTCGCCTCTTTAATTGAGCTTGAATTGGATTTTGCCGAAGAAGATGTAGAATTTGCCAATCGCGGTGAGTTGGACAAATTAGTGGAAGATATCACTAAAGTAATTAAAGGCTTAATGGACTCCTTTGCATTAGGTAATGCCATCAAAAACGGTATACCAATTACGATAGCTGGTGAACCTAATGTTGGTAAGTCTACACTGCTTAATGCCCTTTTGCAAGAAGATAGGGCTATCGTTTCAGATATAGCAGGTACTACCCGTGACACCATTGAAGATGAAATAGTAATTGAAGGCCTGTTATTCAGGTTTATTGATACCGCTGGTATTCGAGAAACAGCTGATACTATTGAAGCCCTGGGTATAGGCAGAACCTTTGATAAAATTAAAAGTAGTGACTTAGTACTTTACCTTTTTGATGCCACTAAAGCCACCAAAGCCCTTATAGATAGTGAGATTGAGCGATTGGTAAATGAACCAGGTATCGCTAAGGAGAAAATACTTATTGTAATCAATAAGGCTGACCTGGCTGATGAAGCCCAATTAAAAACTGAATTACAAGGCTTAGGTGATGTGATATATATTTCAGCCAAGAACTACGGAAATATTGAAGCCGTAAAAAAACACATGCTGAGTTTGGTAAATACAGGAAAGCTGCAATCTGGTGATACCATAGTTACCAATGCCCGCCATTATACCGCGTTGGAAAAAGCAATGGAGTCATTAATGAGCGTAAGAAATGGGCTTACCAGCAAAACACCGACCGACCTATTAGCCATTGATATCCGCAAGGCCCTACACCACTTAGGTGAAATAACTGGCGAGATAACCACCGATGACCTCTTGGGGAATATTTTCAGCAAGTTTTGTATCGGAAAGTAACCATGGTACTATTTGAAAGCAAATGACAAACGATGAAAACCTTTATTCATAAGACATACAAGTACATTAAAGGTTCTCTTCATTTAGCTTCAAACAGTGTCATTTTCTTTCCGAGTTTTTCCGGAGGTCGTTGATCATCTCGGGAATTTTCCCGAGTTTTAATTAAATTTTAATTGATGAAAACAGAAGCTGTATTAACAGAAATTGGAAAGATTTGGGGAAGAGATGCAATTTACTTGGATTCACTTCAAATGCTTAACGAAGCTACATTTCAATTAAAAGGAGAAATTACATCTTCCGAAAACAAATTATATTCCATTACTTTTTCAGGTGTCCATCTCTTTAAGATTATCGAGCTTGATTATGACACAACGGAATACACTTCATCCTTCGACAAAGTAATTGATTCGATAGTTTTGACTGAACTAATTGAAAAAGATAAGGCGGAACACATTGGTAAGATTGACAACAACTACAACCACTATATTTTCCGTACTTATGATTCTGTATTTGAGGTAATATGTAAGGAATATGAGTTATCACTATCAAATGGATAAACTTGAAAACCTATATAACTTCATTAGCGCTAAGGTCAATATAACAGAGACCGATAAAGAACTAATTGCAACATCTGTTAAGGTCGAATCCTTCGTCAAAGGAGATCAAATCGTCCGATTAAATCAAACTTGCCAATCACTAAAGTTTGTCGTTTCAGGAATCTATCGTGTTTATAAACTAGAGGAAGGAAAAGAAATCACAAGCTACTTCAACTATGAAAACAGAAATCCATTTGTAGCTTCATTTGTTTCTCTTCTCACTGAGTCTCCTAGCCACGAAATAGTTGAATGTATTGAAGATGGAGAACTATTATCTATTAATTACACAGACTGGCTAAACCTTTATTCTAAGAGTGAAAGACTAAATACATTCGGCAGAATAATGGCAGAGTTCAACTATGTATTGGCTATGGAAAGAATAGAAGCATTACAATACCATAATGCAACTGAACGATACCAATCATTTTTGAAATTATATCCAAACCTAATGAACATGATTCCCCATCATTTCATCGCTTCATACATTGGCGTAGCTCCAGAATCTATGAGTAGAATTCGAAAAGAGCTAACTAAAAAGTGATACACTGAGTAAGGCCGAAATGTAAATCTTAACATACATCAATGTAGCTCCATTGTGTCCATGGTAGCTTTGAACTATGGAAACAAAAGATCTACATAAGTATTGGAAAGAAGTTCAGGATTATTTCGAAATCACAGAGGAATCTGGGAGAAACCTCTTTGATTACATACTACAACCATATCAAGAAAGTGGTAGACATTATCACACCTTAAATCATGTCTACTCACTCTTACTTCTTATTGACAAGCAAGAGCTAAGTGCAGATAATCGAATCACGCTTATTATTACCGCTTTTTTTCATGATATAGTGTACATCACTGGAAGCTCAGAGAACGAAACCTCAAGTTCTGATTTTATGAATAATTGTTTCATCAATCAGGAAATAACTCATCCTGTCGTAACAGCTGCAGCAAAGATTATATTGGACACGCAAAATCACAACTCAAAAGATCCTTTGTCTCAATTGTTCTTGGATATGGACCTATCTATATTAGGAACTGATGAGAAAACCTATGAGACCTATTCAAAACAAGTTAGACAGGAGTTTATCAACACTCCCTTTCTCCTGTATCGCATAGGAAGAAAGAGTTTTATTAAAAGCACCTTAGAAAGATCTTCAATCTTCTACACCAAATACTTCGTTGACAACTACGAGGAACAAGCCATTAAAAACTTAAAGAACGAACTAAATATATTGTGATATGATTACGAAAACTATCATCGATAACAAATTAGTAATAGAGATGGAAAATTTCATATCAGAAGGGGAATGTGATCAATTGTTATCAAGTCGAATTCCAAAGTTTGAGAAAGCTATTTCTCATTATCCAAAGTACTATCGGAACAATGATCGACTTGAAGAAGACAATCCAGTTCTGACGAAAGAGCTTTTCAATAAAGTAAAACAACTTAAACTTGATGAGCTTAAAAATGTAAAGAGGTTAAACGACAAACTTCGTTTCTGTCAATATAATCAAGGTCAAGAATTCACTAAGCATCAGGATGGTGTATACTATCCAAATGAGAACGAAGCCTCTTCTCTTACCTTTTTGCTGTATTTAAACAGTACCGATCAATTTACTGGTGGTGAAACTCAGTTTTTCAATTCAAAGACAGACAATCGGGTTGTTCATGAAATCACTCCAGTTAAAGGAAAACTAGTGATATTCGATCACACACTTTGGCATAATGGTAATCA
>JANQJC010000008.1 GCA_028281825.1 Flavobacteriales bacterium | reverse complement strand
ACAAGTCGGTCAGCATTCCTGCAGTGGACAGAAAAATGCTCGGCCCTGAGGATTGGTTTGGCGCTGTTTATTATGAACTCATTGAAAAAAAAATAAATGGAAAGAAGATGTATACTGTGCTGGGCTGGCATCCAAAAAATGCTTTGCTCAATAGTAAGGTGATAGACGTAGTGTATTTTGATGATATGGGAAGGTTAAAATTTGGCGCCCCTATATTTCAATTGCCAAACAAGATACAACGCCGAATTATTTTTGAATATTCGGCACAGGCAAGCATGTCACTCAAATATCATAAGGTGAGAAGGTTTCTTATTTTTAAGCAGAATATGATAGTATTTGACCACCTTGCTCCACCTGATTTAGCACTACTTAATCAATTCCAGTATTACGGGCCAGACTTTAGCAATGATGCTTTAAAGTTTAAGAGGGGGAAGTGGGAGTATGTTTCTGATATTGATGCAAGAAACCTGAAGTAACCTGCAGTCTATTTTTGCCTTACTGGCAATAGGAAGCCCACACCAATATTAAAGTTAAGCAAATAGTATGAAGCAAGTCTCGCATTGGCTCTTGCTCTCAAATTTTCTTGCTGTGAGTCATATAAGTCTTCATTTCCGTAATATAGACTCAACCAAGAAAGTAAGCCCCCTGGAACGAAGCCAAGCTCAACTGAAGTGCGGAAAATACCATTATTGAAAAGTACTCGCTGCTTGCCGTAAGCATAGGTTACTAGTGGAGTAATAAATCTTTCAGTTTGAGCCATATCGAAATACTCAAGGTCTGATATATAAGGAGTGGTGCCATAATGGATTAAACCTAGCCCTATTTTAGAGTAATTACCTACTGGAGCAATTGAACCCTTTGAACCTCCATGAAACAACTTAAAATTGATACAGTAACTAAACCCTTTTATTTGGGCGTGGTCAGCAAAGTAGGTGTTAAATCTCTCTATTCTAGATGAAGTACTATCATAAGCAAACGGCATAGCTGTTTTTATCCAATTCAAAGTAAATCCTATGGAATTTCTTCTGCTAGTAACATAATCTATATCCAAAACTCCCCTGATAGAGAAATTAAACTGTTGGTAAGAGAAGTTGTGATTGGGTTGAAAACCAAATGGTTTTATGATGCTACCTAGCTCACCTGCAACCAAAACGCGCTTGCCCAAGTAGCCAGGGGCCTGACCATACCCTTTGATAAGAACAACAAGTAATAAAAACAATATGATTAATACTTGTTTCAATCTTCTTTTCTCCTTTTAGTTTTTAATTGGTAGAGAGAGTCATAAATATTTGTGTTGATGTAATCTTGTGCATCACCTTGAGGAAATTGATTGAATATTGTCATGGCAGGTTCCCCTGTTTCCATATCGAATGCAATATAGTAGTAGTAGGTTTTATAGTTTGGTTTCACCATTGAGTATATTACATAGGGCACGGGAAGCATAAATAAGCTCAGGCAAAGGTTATACATTTGAGATGAATTGCTTTTTCTGAAATTCATTACACCCGTCCAGCAAAAGTATTTAGTGCCATACTTTTCTTTTAACTCGTTTAGTTTATTAGATTCCATATTAATTATACCCTGATCTATCTGAGAAAAGCGTGTATCCACCCAATTGCTCAAGAAGGCAATGTCATTGAATCTTTCTGTTTGAACTGAATCAAGGCCCGAAATAGTTAGTATATCTAAGTCAAGGTCGAGTGAATTAGCTGTCCACTTTATTTTATCATAAAATCTTAAAAGAGCCGTTTCCGATTGCTCATAATTTACTTTTTCCCCCTTTCTCAAGTCCAATTTCATAAAGAAAGGACTCATAACCACAGTTTTGTCGACACCTAATTGGTATCCATGTTTGATTCTATTGCGATATTCCTTTTCTTCCTGACGTTCTTTTCGCTCCCTATTTCTGTAACGAGTTTCATTATCCAGGTTGACCTTTTCTTTTGCCTTTGCAAATGCATCATTAAGACTAGTTTTAAAATCGTAGTCATCTTCAAAAAGGTCAACAAATGCTAGCCGAATAAACTCTGAGTTTTCTATTTGGGCAATGTCCTCTTTTCTTTGGGCGCGTATTTTGTCGTATTTACTCAGCTCTTTTTCTTCTTCCACTGGTAACTGTAATTCATCCTTTTCATTTTGTTCTAATTCGCTTGCTTTAACTTCAGGATACCTTTCTAGGAAAAAGCCTTCTTCGTAATGATTTTCTGCCAGTTCAGTAATAAGATCGTTAGCTATTCTCTCAAGGTCTTCATCACCTGGATACTCGTTTTTTACTTCCCATACATATCTTAACGCTGTCGCATTCCGGTCTCTTCTTGACATTTTTTCAAAGAGGTGATATAGTTGTTGAGAACTTCCCTCCGTTTTCTTGTAGCGAGTATGTACTTGGTAGAAATCATTATTGTTAGAGTATTTCACCAAACTGTATAGGGCTTTGCAAATATTCTTTTTTAAGTATTTGCTTTCGGGGTTATTCTTTAGTAACATGTAAGAATTGTAAATGGCCAATTCGTACTCCTCATTGTTAAAGTAAAGGTTGCTAAGTTCGTATCTGCTTATTTTGCGAATTATCTCAAACCTTTCTTCTGAAACAATGTAGTTAGAGCCATCTTTAATTCCTATGTCACTTAATTTTTTCTCTAAAAGCAACTTTCTCTTATAAGTGCTGGGATGAGAACTTCTGGAATCGTCTTCTTCTTCAAAAGGGGAGAAAGGGCTTACTTCTTCAAGCAGGTAATCTTCAGGGAATACCAAATGCTTAGTTTCAAAGAACGACTTATCAAACTCAATATCATCAAAGGGTAAATAAGCGTAGTGCAAAACATCAAAAACTCCACCAAGGCTTTCAATACTGTATTGAGTTTTTTGAAAAAGCTCAAAGCCCTCTATGTCAGCTTCCGATTCTATTTCTTTAGAGTAATTGCTGCTAGAGATTATTTTCTCACTTAAGCTGGAACCTTGGTACGATCCTTTGCCTCTATCAATCTGTTCGTTCTCGAGGTACACATTCATCACATGGTTATTGAAATAATGAATCAATTCATGGGATAAAATATAGGCTAGCTGCGCTTCTGTCTCTAGCTGGGCAATAAGTCCTAAATTGACTAAAATAATACCGTTATTGGTGGCAAAAGCATTGACACTTGAGGACTTAACTGCATATACCCTTATTTTACCCTTGTGCTCTGGGTGTGATTCTAATATCTTATCAAGTATTTGATTTAGATACTCGGAAACGGGGTCATTGAAAAGCACTCTACCACTGGTCAGCAATCTGTCAACCATGTAATTACTACCCAATAAGAACTCTTCTTTTGATTTTCTGGTTGCTCGTTTTTCATCTTTCGAAATTTCCTTTTTTTCGACTTCAAATTTCTCAGTGGATAGTAGAAGGAAGTCACTAGGTATTGTACCTTGGGATTTCAAAAGCTGATAATCGTCAAAATCTTGAGCTGTGTTGTCCAAAGCCCAAGCAAGCAGGGCTACAAATAGAATAAAAAGGCGTATCAACTATGCGATTTTAAGGCAAAACACAAAATTATGCTAAACCAGTTAAATGGCAAAGAACAATCTTTATACCTACTTTAGGCTTCAATAATGGCTACCATTCATATTCTATCTAAGTCTACCTTTCTAAGGGGAGTGCAATGCGACAAGTCATTGTACCTATATAAGCACTATTACGAGTTAAAAGATGAAATATCTCCTGAAAAACAGGCTATTTTTAGTAGAGGAACCAATGTTGGATTATTAGCCCAACAATTGTTTCCAGGTGGTATTGATGCTAGCCCTGAAAGCCCGTTTAAATACGCTGAATCAGTTGAGAAGACAAGACAATTGCTTGAAAAAGGGCAGAAAGTAATTTATGAGGCTGCTTTTGTATATGACGAGGTTTTGGTGGCTTTAGATATACTGGTAAACCAAGATGGGAAATGGTATGCCTTTGAAGTAAAAAGCTCTACGCGCATCACAGATACGTATAGGCTTGATGCGGCACTACAGTATTGGGTTATTACAAACTGTGGGATAGACTTAGAGGACATCTCGATTGTGAATATTGATACTAAGTACATCAAGAATGGAGAGGTGGAAGTTAAAAAATTGTTTACTAAAACATCGGTTCTTAAGGATGTGAAAAAACATCAAAGCTTTATTGAGGGAAAAATTCCGAATCTAAAAAAAATGATAAGTCAACCATCAGTGCCTAATGTTAAAATAGGACCGCAGTGTTTTAGTCCATATGAGTGCGACTTTATGGGTCATTGCTGGAAAAACATTTCTAAGGACTCAATTTTTGAATTGGGAGGAATGAACAAAATAGACCAGTTTAAAATGTATGAAAAAGGGATTGAGAGGATTAATGAAGTACCTGCTAATTACCCTTTAAGACAAAACCAGAGGATACAAGTAGACCAATTCAATAAGCAAGAAGTCTTAGTTGATAGGTCAGAGCTAAAAAAGTTTTTAAATGGGTTGGAATATCCACTATCATTCTTTGATGTGGAAACTTTTATGCCAGCTGTTCCAGTTTATGATGGAACCCGGCCTTATGAAAACCTTCCTTTTCAGTACTCCTTGCATGTGAAGGAACAAAAAGAGGCTTTTTCAAAGCACTTTGAGTTTTTAGCCGAGGCAGGTATCGACCCAAGAAAGTCTTTTATTGAAAATTTCTTAAAGCAGGTTGAGAAAGAAGGGGATATTTTGGTTTATAATCAGGCTTTTGAAACTAGCATTTTGAAGAATTTGGCTCGACTGTTTCCAGAATACAAGCAAGAGATGGCACAAGTACTATCAAGAATAAAGGATTTGATGTTGCCTTTTAAAAATAGATGGTATTACCATCCTGAAATGAAAGGTTCCTTTTCAATCAAAGGGGTTCTACCAGCGCTAGTGCCTGAATTGAGCTATGAGGAATTGGGTATTGGCAGTGGAAGCATAGCCATGAGTTCATTCGAGCAATTACAGAGTGAGACTGACATTTTTAAGATAGCTGAGATTAGGCAACATCTTTTGGACTATTGCAAAATGGATACGTTTGCAATGGTTAAAATATTGGAGGTACTTGAAAGATCTGTTGAATAGCTTAGGTTTTCTTTCTCAAAAGTTCGTAGTTTTTGGCAATTGCCTCCCTAAAGTTCTCTGATAAAAGTGCCTTGTGTTCACTTTCCCAATCAAAGCGCCAACTAGGATATTTAGCACTTAGTTTATGGTTATCTGTTCCGGGGTGGATAACAATCTCTAATTTTTCCACTCTAGATCTGTGCATCTCAGATAAAAGAGTAGAACTATCATAATGCCCTGAGTGCTTTATTCCAATGCAATAAAAAGGTGTCTTTTGTTTGGCTAAGAGTTTTTTAGAGAGATATTGTAAAGCCGCGCCACCAAGCCCAGGTCTTCTAAGGCTGTTGTCAGGTGTGTGTGGGACCCTGACTCTGCAACTGTTGTTGGTATTAGCCATTTCTATTACAAAATCGCTGATACTGGGAAATACATGCAGGTGTTGGTGTCCATCGATATGGTCAAGTGGAATTCCAATTTGTTGATAGGCCTCAAGTTGGGCATTTGCTTCAGCCTCTAAAGCTTTTACTAGACTGGGTTTCTTAAGTGCGTATTGAAATATAAACTCTTTCCAGTCTCTAACATGATTGCCGCCTGTGAGCCACTTTTCACCCACCCAGGTGAGATGCAAGCCGATAAAAACACCTTTGGAAGCAAGTTCTTTGAGCAGATGAACATCAACGTCATTACCAGGCATTGATACAGAAATACTATTGATAACTCCCGCTTCAACCCCTTTCGCAACTGCCTCATTTATGGAAGGGTGTAAGCCAAAGTCGTCTGCATTGATTATCAATTGAGTCATGGTTCTTTTTTGGTTGGTTCAACCATTTCCATGATAATAAATGACGGGTCAGGTCTTGTTTGTTCCAGGATGAAGTACAAGAACCAACTGAGAATACCAAAGGTACCCATGATAAGCCCAGCCAGAAAAAGCGTAAGTACCATCAACAAATAGTTGGTGGTCGAAAGTATACCTAAAACCGCCAGAGTAATAAAACCAACCAGGCTTGCCAAAAGGAATATAAAACTTGAAACCAAACCAAATACGGCAGGGAAAGTAGTGAACTTAAGCAGCGTGCGAACGGCTAAAGCCAAAAGATCAAAGAAACCATATGATGGACTGCCGTGAAGGCGGTCTTCTTGAGTGTACTGAAGAAAAACCTGCTTATAGCCCAAAGCGGGAATAATAGCCCTCAATAGTTTGCCCTTGCCAGTTTTCTTTATCTCTTCGGCAATGGTTCTCGAAATAAGCCTAAAGTCGGCAGCATTTGGGACAAGTGGGTACTTAGAGATTCTTTTAAAGAAAGCATAAAATGTGTAAGCCATTAATACCCTGTAGCCTTTTATATTTTCCCTGACCATTTGCACTACTTCTGCACCGTTGGCAAATTCACGGAGCATCTGTGGTATCATTTCTGGTGGATGCTGCAAGTCACCATCCATCGTTATAATGGCTTCACCTTTTGCATGTTTCAACCCAGCTTCCAAAGCGTATTGATGCCCAAAGTTTCTTGATAGTTTGATATAACCAATTTTTAGGAGCGAACTTCTTTGAGCGATAACTTGTGCCACCGTACTATCTCGGCTACCATCATCTACAAAAAGCACCTCAAACTCATAACCAATAATACCGCCCAAAGCTGTTTCCAACCTTTTTATCAATGGAGAAATGTTCTTTTCCTCATTGAAAACAGGAACTACAATGGTTATTAGTTTATCATCAGCCATTTAAAAAGAGGTAAATATTGCGGAACTAAATGTATTAAACCTCTAGGAATTATTTCATTACAAGACCTAAAATCATCTTTATAGCTCTTATAAAATGGTATAATTTGCATTTATTTGTGCTTACCTATTAGAATACGCAGATATGTTATGGTCTTAAAAACTGTATTGAAACATTCATCTTTCAAATGGTTTTTGGCTGCTATTATTTTTGCTGCAACCTTCTTTTCGCGCTCCTGTTTTGTTGACACTTATTACCAGTATTCTTTTGAGTCCGACTCAGAGGCCTGTGTAAGTGTTAGTAAGTCATTTTACAATTTTTTCAAAAACCCATGTGAGGAAACTATTCCTCACAAGCTAACAGATTACCCACCCTACCAGAGTGGGGATTTTGTTTTTGCAGGGTTAACAGGTAATTTGTTGAGGCCGTTGGTAAAAGCGGGAATCATTCAAGCGGATATTGGTGATGGAGACAATAGTATTGTCATCTATGCGATGCGATGGAACAGTGCAGTGTTTCAAAGTGTCGTTGCTGTTTTAGTATTTCTAATAACGTCGCTCATATTTGCTAACTATCTCTTTTCATTTTTGCTGGTTTTACTCTACTACATTTTAAGTCCGCAAATACTGGATTTTGACTTGGCTCGGATTGACCATTACTACTTTTTTGCAGCCGCTTTGGTCATATATTTTACGATTAAACTTTTTAGGTCACCAGAACAAGTATGGAATTATATATTTCTTGGAGCCTCGGTTGCTATGGTGATGGCAACCAAATTGAACTTTCCTTTTTACCTAATGATTGTATTGTTCACGATGATATACCTAATCACGACTAAAAAGATAGGTCTCAGGAATTTTATAATTGCTTTTGGCTCTTTTGCCGTGATGTGGGTCTTCTTATTCCAGCGATGGATATTCTATCCTGAGGAGATAATGCCGACCATTGAAGGCATATTACAAACTGGTGATGATTGGGTAACCTTTTGGGGCATTCAACCATATTTGTACTATCATTTACACCAGTTTTTTAGTGAAGGATTTTCTTGGGAGGTAGTTGTCCTATTGTTTGGCTGGTTGCTATCATTTATTGTTACTGTTTGGTATGCTATTAAACAAAAGGATGCATTCACTAAAATGTTGTTAATCACTTTTCTGGTACAATCACTTATGCTAATGATAGTGCCTAAAGTAGGGCGATATGGTACTGTAATCCCTATCTGGCTGTGCATTTTCTTTGCCTATACTGCACATTACCTTTCAACCAATTATAAACCCCTATACAGTTATTTGCTATTGCTTTTTGTTTTGCCAAATGCTTTTTATGCATATAGTCACTTTGCGAACCATTCTAAACAATGGATTAAGGTGAAGTCCTCTATTGAATCTACTCGATTTCCAGCAGTGGAGTGGATTGAAGCCAATGCCGCACCAGGCTCTGTGGTAGCAGTCTACCACCCGCGCATAAGCAACCCACCCATTTTAGAAATGCCTATCAACATTTCTGAAAAGTATCTGTATTATCCTTTTTTATATAGTGAAAAAGCGGCTCATTTTGAACCAGTAAGCTTTGGAAAACTTGAAGACGAAGCTAATTACGTGGTTATCAATAACCAATATTATAACTACCATTTTTGGTTATTAGACAACTTAATTGACAATAAGATTGAGAATGCTCAGGAAACCAAGCTTAAATGGCAAATTTTTTATGATGCACTAGACTTAAAATATGAGCATGTAGAGTTTAAAGCAGGGCATGAAAACTACGGCATTGAGTGGTATAAAATATATATAATAGATAGTGTACCAAAGAATATCCCTTTTAAGATAGGGGTATACAGCATTAAGAAAATTAAAGACAATGGTGTAAGAATGACAATCAGTAGTGAAGGCAGTGTGAAGTCAGGACAATTAGAACTTCAAATATCAACTGATTCGACTTTTAGGTGGGTCAATTATGCCAGCCTTGACGGTTTTGAATCAAAATATCGGGAAAGCATGATAGCTAGACCTAATTTCATTCCCACGAAAATAGACTCACTTTTAAATAAGAGCCTTTTAAAACAACTTGGGGTGGCAAATAGAGTAGATAGATTATCTGTTAATTCAGTGTTTATGAAGATTATCCATTCATTTGAGGAAGGTGCAGAAAACCTTGGGTACTGTCTGGATGATTTTATGAAAGAAGATTACAAGCCAAAGTTCTATCAGTTACTTGGCAATGCTTACGGTTTTAAAACTGATTACCCTAGTTTAGATTATAATCAATTTAAACAAATGCTTGGATATAGGACTGACGTGGGTGAAAAACTTCATTCTGCGAGTGTGATAGTTCCGGAAAAACTACTTGACAAGAACGGTATGAACTATTTCCGGGTAAGAGCCAAGCAAAATCATGTCGTACTCAGTAGCTGGGTATATGGAGAAATTGACTATTAGGGTCTTTAAACAACAACAATATATAGGGCCATAGACAACTTTGATAAAAAACTATTGTTTATAATTAATAATAACTTAATTGTGCTGCTAGCGTAATAAAATGTTAATTAGCGTCAGCATTTGTGCGGTATGATATACGTCTTAATACCAATAATATCTGCTGCTGTGGGTTGGTTCACCAACTTCATTGCAGTAAAGATGCTTTTTAGACCGCAAAGGCCTGTAAAGGTCCTTTTCTTTACTATTCAAGGTATTTTTCCTAAAAATCAGAAGCTGGTTGCCGAAAAGATAGGCAGAATGGTTGCTGATGAGCTTTTGTCTGCCGATGATGTGAGGGACAAAATTGCCAACCAAGACAATATTGATTTCATAAAACGAATGATAGAGGATAAGATTGATAATTACCTTAATCATACGTTTCCACAGAATTATCCTATTACCTCTGTGTTTTTTGGGCAGAAAAGAAAGAACAAGATAAAGGACGACTTGGTAATGGAGGTGGAAAAGGCAGCACCTGACTTAATAGATGAATACCTGAAAAACATTGAAATGTCATTCAATGTGGAAGAGATTATCCAGGAAAGGGTAGAGCAGCTAAGCCCTGCAAGGTTAGAGAATCTAATCATGACTATCTTGAAAAAGGAATTTGCTTTTATAGAATGGATAGGCGCCATTATTGGCTTTATGATAGGTCTATTGCAAATACTGCTTTTAAGATTATAATCCTATTTGTACTTCCTTCTCCTGATTATGGAGTATATCAGCATCAAGAATAGCCCACCTGCAATCCAAAGGCCGACATAGCTTATGTAGGGAATATCATAGTAACGAGGCATTTCAGCGCTCCACTCAGCAGTCATTGAAATAGCAGATCCGATTACCAGGGAAGCAATAAGAATAGTAAGTGATATTCTATTGGTAAGGCTATCTAGTTTCTTTAGCAAGTAACCATAGCCTTGGTGCTCAATCTCAAAATGAATTTTACCTTTCTTCAGTTTGCTTACTATCTCGCGGGCATCACGAGGAAAAGCAATCATGAATTCATTTAGCTGGTCAAGCCTGTAGGTGACCTCATTCAATATGGTTTTGGGCTCAAACTTGCTGGCTACTATCTTTTGGCCGTAGGGCTTGATAAAATCGTAGGTATTAAAATGAGGATGTATCTGCTTGCCAATGCCTTCAAGTATCGCAAATGCCCTGAATATCAAGAATACCCCACCTGTTACAACTATCTGGTAGTCATACATTACCTTCTGAAGGCGGGTAACCATGTCGGCTATGCTACTCTCACTCAAGTCAAGGTCAGCATAGTCTTCAATCAGCTCCTGCATATCATACTGAAATGCCCTCATGTCTTCTATTCCATCAGAAATAGAGAGGCGTTTCATGTAGTTAGCCATCTGGCGGGCATCCCTTTGTGCTATGGATATAAACACACCTGCAAAATTGGATTTATCTTTTGGCATCAGCTGGCCCACCATACCAAAGTCGATGAGGCAGATAACCCCATCTCTTCGCACTAATACGTTACCAGGATGTGGGTCTGCATGAAAATACCCATATTCGAATATTTGGGTGAGGTAGATACTCATCCCATTCTCAGCCACTTTTTCAGGACTAAGTCCCCATTTCTTAAGTTGGGCTACGTTATTAATCTTGCATCCTTCAGCAAACTCAATGATTAATATTTTATCTGTTGAGTATTCGCGGTATGCTCTCGGAATGTAAAAGTTTTTGTAGTTTTTATAGAAATCCCTAAACTTTTCAATGTTCCTGGCTTCGTTTCTATAGTCAAGCTCTTTGAGCATGCTACGCTCAAATGCCCTTACAACATCTTTTGCATTAAGCACTCCTTGCTTTTTGAGATACCTGTCAGCCCTGTTAACGGCTTCGTGAAGAATGCTCAAATCCTGGTGAATGGTATCCCTAATGTCAGGGCGTTGAATTTTTACGACAACTTCTTCGCCTGTTTTTAGCCTGGCACGATGCACTTGGCCGATAGATGCTGAAGCGAGGGGTTTTTCGCTGAAATCGTCAAATAGTTCTTCTATCTCAACTCCTGTTTCAGCTTTTATTATGGTTCTAACCCTGCTAAACTCAAACGGAGGTACATTGTCCTGAAGCTTTTCGAACTCTTTGATAAGTGGCTCAGGAAGCATGTCGGGTCTATTACTAAGTACCTGAGCCAACTTAATGAAGGTGGGCCCCAATTCTTCAGCCACCATTCGGATACGTTCCCAGCGAGTATATTCAAAAACAGGCTTTTCTTGTCTTAGCCAGGTAAGTCGTCTTCTTTCAGAAACAAAATTGCGAAGTGTGGAATTGGTAATAACGTCCTCAAAGCCATACTTTACCAAAACCGCGATTATTTCACGTGTTCTCCGCAGGTTTTTAAACGTGTTGTTGAATAACATCTATACCGAATTCGAGGATTGCGAAATTAGGAAATAATCCGTAATGCTTGATAAATATTCGTGTTTTCGGACAAATAAGTTTGTATTGAATTTATAAATAGTTGTAAATTACAACTAAAATATTATATAAAAGAAAAGCCGGGTAATCCCGGCCTTTCTGATTGCTAATGTTTAACCGTTAAGTCTGCTTATGCAGTAGCTTTCGCAGATTTAGTAGTTTTTTCGGCTGCTTTTTCAGCTTTCAATTTAGCCTCTAAGTCGCTTACTTTTTTCTTAAGGTCTTCTAGTTCTTCTTCACCAGTTTTCTTGATGATACCAGCTTTTTCTTTCAACTCGTTGAATTTAGCTTCGAACTCTTCTTTTCTCTCTTCAGTTCTTTCCAAGAACTCGTCAACCATTTTCTTACCTTCTGTACTAGAGATAGTACCTTTGTCAACTAGCTCAGTTACGTTTTTTTGAAATTTTTCAGACGCTTCGGCTACTAAATCTACACCAGCGTACAAGAATTTTTTGAATGCATCTTCCATGATAATTGTGTTTTAAAAGTTTAAAATTTGTTTTCAATTTCGCTTATGTATAGGCAAGTACTGTGCAAGTTTTTGAAGAAGAGTGTGCCAAACTTTTTGATTGAAAAAATTGTTCACTGTTAATTAGTTGATAATCAACAGTTTAAATACTTTTAAATAACACGTAAAAATTTTTTGGCACGCTAATGCCAAAAAAATAGAACATGACACTGCTGACATTAAGCAAGAAAAAGATGAAAATTGGAAGTAGCCGTGTCAGGTGTGTCAGGTTTTGGATACTCTGTCAGGTAGCCTTCACATCCAGTGCATCACGGATGCCATTCCCAACCAGGGTAAATGCCAAAACCATGGTAACAATAGCAGCGCCCGGTAGTATGGCAAGGTAGGCTTCATCCATAATAATGTAACCGTAATGGTCTTTAATCATGCTGCCCCATGATGGAGTGGGGGGTTGTGCGCCAACCCCAAGGAAACTTAATCCGGCTTCAATCAATATGGCAGCCGCAAAGTTGGCTGCCGAGACTACAATCACTGGCCCCATAATATTGGGTAGAATGTGCCTGATTATAGTACGCATGTCAGAAAAGCCTAGAGCGCGGCAGGCTTCAACATATTCTTTTTCCCGTAGGCTGATAATTTGTCCTCGAACAATACGGGCTATATCTACCCACATGGCAAGACCAACTGCAACAAACACTTGCCAAAAGCCTTTGCCCATTGCTAAGGTAATGGCAATAGCCAGAAGCAACAATGGAATTGACCATACCACTGTTACAAACCACATGACTACATCATCTACCCAGCCGCGAAAGAAGCCAGCCAGCGCACCCAGGGTTATACCAATAAATAAAGAAATAAGTACTGCTACAAAACCCACTGAGAGAGAAACGCGAGTGCCTGCAATCAATCTGCTTAGCATGTCACGACCAAATCGGTCAGTGCCAAGTATAAAAGTCCTATCGGATATATTAGTCTCGACATGTTTTTGAAGTTCAGCTAGTGCTATAGTTTGAGGATTTCCATCAATATCCATGTAACTGACACTACTGCCATTGAATTGGTAATTGTCACCTAGGTTGATGGCATAAGCAATATCAACCAACTTGTACTCAATGACTTCTCCGTTATTAGGCTCACTGCCGGTATAGGTCTCGACAATCAGTCTATCATCTTCAAATTGCCAATTGACAATAGGCAAAGGGGTATAGTCACTCTTTTTACCAAAGAGCATGGTTGTGATAAAGTTTTGGGATTCGCTTGCGCTGTTTTTTCTAATCTTCAATATTGTAACTGTGAAGCCGGGCTTTTTGGTAGTAAGTTCCAGTATCTGTTCATTGGCATTGGGAGTACTGTCAGGTGTGATAACATACCCCAAGATGCAGGTTATGGTAGCCAGTAGAATCATCACACTACTGATAATGGCAATCTTGTCCTTTTTGAACTTGCGCCATGCCAATTGTGATAGCGAACCTGATGACTGACTGTTATTCAATTTTACTAGGCTTTATTTTGCGGCCTTTCCAAAGGTACTTGCCGCTGTTGCCAAAAATACCTATTAAAACTACATATAAAATAACCAGCGGTTCTTCAATAAAGAACCATTTCATGAGTTGGTCTTTTTTGAACCATTTGGTAACTGAGTGCAATAGGCTGTAATCCCTCAATATTTTGAAAGGCCATATTATGAGTACAATAAACCAAGCGAAAACAGAAAAGCTAACCAGTGCAGTAACAAGTGAGATAATACATGCGAGGTTGGCTATATAAACTGCAAACGCGGTTTTAATAAGTATCTTGTTTTTGTAGCCTGGTCTTTTGCTCAACCAGCGCTTGCGTTGATTAAAGAAGTCTTTTACTGTCTCTTGAGGTTGGGTGAGAACAATCGCTTCTCTTGATTTCAAGAACTTAATGGAGTTGGGATACTTCTCTGCTATCTTTAGCATAAGAAACACATCATCTCCTGAGGGGATGTTATTGTTATCGGCAAAACCGTTTACTTCATTAAAGGCTTCTCTTTCATAAGCCAGATTGGCGCCATTGCACATGATTGGTTTATTCTTATTAGCAAATACTGCGGTAGTTGCCATCAGGCCAAGGAATTCCAAATTTTGCATTTGTGCAAAACGGCTATTCTTATGCACAAAGTCAACTGGGCCGAGTATCATTTTAGGTTTTTCCTGCTCATAAAATGCAGCGATAGTTTGTAACCAGAGGAAATGAGCTTCGCAATCTGCATCAGTAGTTACAATCAATTGACCTGAAGCTTGAGTAACGGCGCACGAAATGGCAGCCTTCTTTGAAGTTATCTCAGGGCTTACTTCAGATAGCTTGACGAGTTTGAGGTTGATATCTGGATAACCCTGCTGGTAAGCTTCCACCGTTTCTGTAGTCTTGTCTTCTGACCAATCATCTACGATAATTATTTCCAGTAATTCTTTTGGATATTGCTGGCTTACAAGAGAACGAAGGCAGGCTTCTATGTTTTTCTCCTCATTGCGGGCAGCTACGATAATTGTTATGCTAGTGATTGGTTGGTAGCTTTCGCTTACTTCAAAGTCTGGGATTCTTGAAAAACTGCCTTCAATATCTGTAGCATTGCCATAGTAGTAGTTGATGGCGAAGGCCAATAGAATGGATATGACCAAAAGAAATATCATGCACCGTTTTGCCTGAAGAATTTAAGGTTGAAGATAAACAAGCTTCCTAAAAGTGCGGGGAAAGCGAGGTTAACCAGCCACAATGCGAAAGAGGCTGTAAGTATGCCAAGCTCATTGGGAATAGGGGTTACCAAGCTAATAAGATATACTGAAACCACACCCCTAATTCCTAACTCTGCAATGGCAATGGTAGGTATAATAGCCATTACAAAATAGGTAATGGATATCATCATAATAGCTGGAAAATAGGGGATAGTGATACCAAATATCAGTAAGAGCAAATAGAATTGCAAAGTGAATACAATAAAGCGCCCGAAGCTATACAAGAGCACCTTGGACAACTCCTTTTTTTCAAACCTGCCGAATAACTTACCATATCTTCGCCACTTGCCTAATATCCTCATACGCTTAATAACGGGTGCCATTAATGAAGCATTGAGATATGCAAAGAGGAGAAATCCAGCCCCACCAATAAATATCACTAATAATGCATAGTAGTAATACATGCTGATATGCTTTTCAATATCAAGGTTGGTTGGGGCAAAAAATGATAATGCAATAATACCAGCAAAAATGGTGACTAAAAGCTGTGCCACTCCACAGACCATGGTAATTAGCACCGCATTTATCCTGTCAGCCTTTTCTAGGTGGAAGATGCGCCCCGCATATTCACCAACTCGGTTGGGAGTAAAAATGCTTACTGTTACTCCAGACAATATAGCCTTGTACGCAGTAAGAAAGCTTATCTTTTCAATCTTATCTATGAGTGATTTCCATTTAAGGGATTCAAAGCCCCAGTTTACAAATGTGAGTGCTATGGTTAATATAAGTAGTCTGATTTCAAGGGGCTTGTCAAGCATCTCCTTAAAATTTTCGATAATATGTTGCTTGGCAAAAACTTCTTTATGAACAAACCAAAAAGCCGCCAGCACTATTGCTATCTTAATGGTCCATGAAATGGCTTTTCGATATTTGGTGATATTAAAGGACTGTTTCAAGTCTAAGGAATTGGCGTAGCAAAGAACGTAAAGTTTTCGCAAGTGTACATTCAATTAAATCATGAAGCGTATCTTTCGCCACCAAAGAGAGATAGGATGAGAGCCTTCAGGAAATTGAGTGTAATTTTAACTGTGTTAATCAGTTACGCAGTAAGTGCACAAGATATGACTATTAAAAAGCCAAGAATAATAGCCCATCGCGGAGCATCCGGTTACGCACCTGAGAATACTATAGCAGCTTTTGATAAAGCGATAGAATTAGGGGCCGATATGATAGAGTTGGACGTACATCTGACTAAGGATAGGGTAGTGGTAGTGTTGCATGATGAAACTTTGGATAGGACAACAAACAAAACAGGCTTGGTAAAGAGCTATAATTGGGATGAAATAAAAGACACAGATGCTGGAAGTTGGAAAGGAGAGGAATTCAAGGATGAGAAATTGCCAACGTTGGATGAAGCTATCAAACATATCAACAGCAAAGCCAAACTCCTGATTGAGATAAAAGACGGTGGAGATTTTTATCCAGGCTTGGAGAAAGCGGTGTGGGAAGTGGTAAAGGCCAATGATGCCCAAAGTTGGTGTGAGGTGCAGTCTTTCTCACAGGATGCTGTTGAGATATTTAATAGCTTGAATACGGGATTGCCCCTGTATAAATTAGTAGTAGGTAATATCCCCGTATTGCCCTTGCATATTGATAATGGGTTAAAAAGTGGAAGTGCGCTGAGATATAAAGAGTATACAGGTGTGAACCCGAATAAGAAGTTTGCCAAAAAAAGGATTGTAAGAAAGATACACAATCGTGGACAAAAGATATTTGTTTGGACAGTGAATAAAGAAGAGGACATGAAGCATCTTGCAGATATAGGTGTGGATGGTATTATTACAAACTATCCTGATAGGCTTGCCAAGATATTAAGTGAGTAAAACAAAGGCGGGTTAGGTACATTTTTCTAACTTTCCAGCCAGATGAGTGAAAAGAAGAAAATACCCAGTGTAGGGCCTTGGTTATTTTTTGTGAGTTTGTTGCAAATGGGCAGAGACCCATTGGACTTCATTCAAACCAACCGAGAAAAGTATGGTGATATATTCAGGATAAACCTACCGATAGGTAATTTGGTAGTTGTTACCAGCCCTGCCTATGCCCAGCATGTGCTTCAAGAGAAAAACCGAAACTACCAAAAGAGCTTCGCTTATGATATCCTAAAGATATTTCTCGGCAATGGATTGCTGACCAGTGAGGGTGATTTTTGGCGCAAGCAAAGGAGGCTGGCGCAGCCTGCTTTCCATCGTGAGCGATTAGCGGAGATTGTCCAAACCATGTCGGAATTGGCGGGTGAGATGGCTGACGAATGGAAGGAAATAAAGAAAGAAGGAAAACCCTTTGATATCACCATCCAGATGAACCGTATCACTTTGGATATAGTTTCAAAAGCGTTGTTTGGTGCTGATGTGCGTAGTGACTTAGAATTGGTGCGTAATGCTATTACCGTGGCTAACGAGTTTGCCATTGCCCGCATTAGATATTTGACCAAGAGAATACCCTTATGGATACCCACCAAAGAAAACAAGGAATTTAAAAAGGCAGCCAAAGCTTTAGATGACTTGCTTTACTCTATTATAGACAACAGGATAGCTAATCCTATTGAGAGGCACGACTTATTGGCAATGTTGATGGAGGCCAAAGATGAAGATACGGGCGAAGGTATGAGCCACAAGCAACTGCGTGATGAGTCAATGACCTTATTTATTGCTGGTCATGAGACATCGGCCTTGGCGCTTTCATGGGCCTGGTATATGTTGGCTACTCATCCTGAAGTGATGGCTAAACTCAAGGAAGAACTGAAGGAAGTATTAAATGGCAAGCTACCTGGTTTTGCTGATATTCCCAAATTGACGTACACTCGTCAAATAGTGGACGAAACTTTGAGAATGTTTCCACCTGCATATATCATAGGAAGGAGGCCAATTGATACGGATGAGCTTGCGGGTAATGTAATTAATAAAAATACCAACGTGCTGGTAGCAGTTTATGATATACACCATAATCCTGAATTGTGGGATGAACCTGAAAAGTTTAAGCCTGAACGCTTTGCGCCTGAGAATGCAAAGAAAATACCCAAGTATGCCTACTTCCCTTTTGGCGGTGGGCCAAGGCTTTGTATTGGCAATAACTTTGCATTGATGGAGATGCAGATTGTTTTGGCGACGCTTGCGCAGCGTTTTGACTTTACTTTGGTGAGTCCGCAAAAACCTGAATTTGACCCACTTATAACCTTGAGGTCAAAAACAAGTATAATGATGCAATTAAACTGATTGGTTTGACAATTTGCCGAGTTTTAGCCTTTTTTAACATCCAAAAACACAACTTTTATTCAAAATAATCGTTTTTTTGTGTAAAGTGTTATCTAACTGCAGGTTAGAAACATTGGTAAGGTATTTGGTGTTTTTAAGCAAGAGAATAATCTGACCAGAGCAAGAATGAATACTATATATATTATGAGGAAAGCAATAGTTGCTGTCGCAATTGGTGTGGGGGTGAGTTTAACCGCCAGTGCTCAGAGGACCATTAACTCTGATGCGAAATTAAAGTTTGATGATGTCTTGGAGTTAGTGAGTAATCGCTACGTGGATACTGTTGACCAGGATATATTGATAGAGGATGCCATCCGTGGGATGATGAAGGACCTAGACCCCCATTCAGAGTATTACACAGCCAAAGAATATAAGAAGATGAACGAGCCTTTGAAGGGTAACTTTGAAGGTATAGGTATTCAGTTTAATATCATAAAAGACACTATCACGGTAGTATCACCAATATCTGGTGGGCCATCTGAGAAGCTAGGTATACGTTCGGGTGATAAGATTATCAAGATTGAGGGTGAAAGTGTGGCCAGTACTGGGATTACAAGTAGGGATGTTGTAGACCAACTGAGGGGCGATAAAGGGACCGAAGTGACCGTTACTATTTTTAGAAAAAGTGGTGGCAAGAAAACATTTGACGTGACAATCTTGCGGGATGAAATTCCAATTTTTAGTGTAGATGCATCGTATATGCTTACACCCGAGATTGGCTACATCAAAGTGAACCGTTTTGCTGAAACCACCATGGACGAATTCAGGGAAGGCATGGCTGAATTGAGAGGAGAAAAGATGAAACACCTTGTGCTTGACCTACGGGGTAACTCTGGTGGCTATTTGAAAACAGCTATTCATTTAGCGGATGAGTTTTTAGATGATAAGAACCTGATTGTGTATACAGAAGGAGTTTCAAGCCCAAAGAGAGAGTACTTCTCTACCAACAAGGGGAATTTTGAAGAAGGTAAACTGGTAGTGCTGATAGATGAAGGTTCAGCTTCAGCTTCAGAGATTGTCTCTGGTGCAGTGCAAGATTGGGACAGGGGATTGGTGATTGGTCGCCGTTCTTTTGGAAAGGGCTTGGTACAGGGGCCGTTTAAGTTGAGGGACAATTCAGTATTGAAATTGACAACTGCAAGGTATTACACACCTACGGGACGTTGCATACAAAGACCTTATGATGAGGGTGTAGATGAGTATAGAAAAGAAGGAAAACGTAGGTTTGACAGTGGGGAGCTTTTTAACAAGGACAGCTTGGAGGCGCACACTCCTGACTCTCTCAAGTTTTATACTCCACGCAAAAGGCTTGTATATGGCGGAGGTGGTATATGGCCAGATGTTTTTGTTCCGCTGGATACCTCTATGCGTTCAGATTATTTAGGGGATTTAATTTCTGAGGGTGTGCTATTACAATACACCAATGAATATATAGACGCAAACAGGGCTAAGATTGTAGAGAGGTTTGAGACATTCGAAGAGTTTGACGAGCAGTTTCAGATTGATGATACTTTCTTAGAGGAATTTGTTGCTTATGCTGAGAAAGAAGGAGTTGAACGTGATGAAGAAGGGTTGGAAACTTCTGATGCTTTGATACGTAATCAGTTGAAAGCAAGGATAGCTCAGGGGTTTTGGAAAACGGAAGGTTACTTTAGGGTAATTAACCAAATGAGCGATGAAGTTCAAAAGGCCATTGCAGCTATTGAGGACAATACTTTTAAAGAGTTAAAAATAGCCTACAAATAATAGGTTTAATTATAAGGAAAAGCGGAGGCTCCCTGCCAGCAATGGTGGGGAGTTTTTTTATGGCAAAACCAGCACTATAAAAAAGTGCAAAGGGCATATTGTTTATTGTCTTTTCTTTTTTTACCTTTGCCGTCCCTTTTTTAGGGGTGTAGAATTTTTATAAATAATTTACTTAACAAATGTCAAATCACTACGAGACCGTTTTCATTATGACTCCCGTTTTGTCTGAAGAACAGATGAAGGAAACGGCAAAGAAGTACACCGACTTGCTAAAAAGCAAGAAAGCTGAGATAGTGCACCAGGACAACTGGGGTTTACGCAAACTAGCTTATCCGATTCAAAAGAAATCAACGGGTTTTTATTTCCTGGTTGAGTTTAAAGCGGATTCATCGGTTATTGCCGACCTTGAATTGACTTTCAGAAGGGATGAGAGAATCATCAGGTTCCTTACTCTGGCTATGGACAAGCATGCTGTTGCATATGCAGAGAAAAGAAGGAGCAAAGGCAAAAACAAAAAAGAAGAAAAAGCAGAAGCGTAAAACATTAAACAATGGCAGAATCAGAAATCAGATACCTGACCCCGGTTGCGGTTGAGGTTAAAAAGAAAAAGTATTGCCGCTTTAAGAAAGCAGGCATTAAGTATATCGATTACAAAGATCCGGATTTCCTTTTGAAGTTTTTGAATGAGCAAGGGAAAATCCTTCCAAGAAGGATAACTGGAACATCTTTGAAGTATCAAAGGAAAGTATCAACAGCTGTGAAAAGGGCAAGGCACCTAGCTTTATTGCCATACGTAGCTGACCAACTTAAATAATTAGGTGGCCATGGAAGTAATATTGATTCAAGACGTAGAAAACCTTGGTTACAAGGACGATTTGGTAACTGTTAAGAATGGTTACGGAAGAAACTATCTAATCCCTCAAAAATTGGCGGTAATCGCTAGCGAAAGCGCTAAAAAAGTTAGGGATGAGAACCTTAAACAAAAGTCTTACAAAGAAGAGAAGCAAAGAGAAGAAGCAAATGCTTTGGCTGAGAAGCTAAAGAGCACTACTCTTAAGATAGGGGCTAAAGTGGGTGAGTCAGGTAAGATATTTGGTTCTGTTAATAGCATCCAAATTGCTGAAGCCATTAAAGCTGAAACAGGCACAGAAATTGACAGGAAGAAAGTAACTATGCCAAGCGACTCTATCAAAGCCGTTGGCGAGTACAAGGCTACCGTTCAGCTCTTCAAAGACGTAACTACTGAGATTACATTTGAAGTAGTAGAAGAATAGATATTAGATAATAATATGGAGATAAAAGACTGAAGCGAAAGCTTCGGTCTTTTTTTGTTACTCATACCTCAATGCCTCGATAGGGTCAAGTTCGGAAGCTTTGATGGCAGGGTAGATGCCTGAAGCAACGCCGACAATGAAACATAGCACTACGCCAAGTGTAATCCATAACCATGGGATGATAAAGCCACCTCCAACAAATGAGCTAACTACATTACCAATGATGATGCCGAGTACAATCCCAAATAATCCACCAATCTGACAGACGGCGATGGCTTCTATGAGAAATTGTTGGCGAATAAGCTGAGCAGTTGCTCCAATGGCTTTTCTTACTCCAATTTCGCGGGTGCGCTCGGTGACTGATACCAACATGATATTCATCAGGCCTATTGCTGCTCCAAGCAGTGTAATGAAACCTATCAGCGTCGCGGCTAGTGTTACATACTTAATATTATCAATTAATATCTGAGAAAGACTGTCGCTTTTAATAATCTCAAAATTGTTTTCCTCACCAGTTCTTACTCCTCTTACAATCCTGAATATTCCAGTGGCCTCACCCACTGCCACTTCCAGATTTTGAGCGTCATAAGTCATTACGTTTACCAAGTATGAGTCGTTGTGGCTGTTAAAGTAATGCCTTACATTTTCAATGGGTATAATGCAGCTCTTATCTCCACCAAATGCCATGGTAGAGCCTTTTGCTTTGAGCACTCCAATTACGGTGTATTTGTGACTGCCAATAGATATGATTTTACCAACGGGATTCTCTCCATTAGTGAAAAGAGCAGGGACTACTTCATTACCCAAAATCACTACTGAACTTCCATTTTGTAATTCTAGTGCGGAGAAGTTTCTGCCAGTTGCCAGCTCAAATCCAGAAGTTACCAGATAGTGCTCATCACCCCCATTCACGGCTATATTGGGGTTGGACTTGTTAGAACCATATTTGAGTGTTGCAATTCGTGTGGCATTCACAGAAACAGAAACATTAGAGGGAAACTGAAACTTCTCCTTAAAGTTAATGGCTTCATCATAAGTGATGTGACGGAATTTTTTTGGCTTTTTGCCGTCTTTGCCTATCCTTATACCCAAGCCCTTGTTACGAATGGTAAAGGTATTGGCGCCCATGCTTGAGAAGTTGGAATTGATAGAGTGTTTGATACCATCAATCGCGGTGAGGATGCCAACTAATGCCATGATTCCCGTCGCGATAATCATCACCGTAAGAATGGTTCTGAGCAATTGCCCTCTAATAGCTCGCAGCGCTACAATGATATTTTCACGAATGGTAGAATTCATCACATTTGTAAAAGCGGCGGAAAGGTAAACATTTAAGCCTTTTAAATGTTTGGTGTACAGTACAGAATTAGTACTTTTGCCACCGCTAAAACGTTTAACTTTTTAAAATACCCCCATGGTTTTTGACTTAGAAATGATAAAAAAGGTTTACAGCCAGTTTCCCGAGCGTGTAGAAGCAGCAAGGAAAGTAGTTGGCAAGCCTTTTACATTGGCTGAAAAGATATTATATGCCCACTTGTGGGACAATCCTGCTTCGGAGGCCTACGAGCGTGGCAAATCATATGTTGACTTTGCGCCTGACCGCGTTGCGATGCAAGATGCAACCGCACAGATGGCCCTCTTGCAATTTATGCAAGCTGGTAAGGCTAAAGTAGCCGTGCCTTCAACTGCGCACTGCGACCATCTTATTCAGGCGCGCATTGGTGCTGACGCTGACTTGCAAGATGCCATGAACAAGAACAATGAAGTATTCAACTTCCTTTCTTCTGTATCTAATAAGTATGGTATTGGTTTCTGGAAGCCGGGTGCTGGTATCATTCACCAAGTAGTGTTAGAGAACTATGCATTTCCTGGTGGTATGATGATAGGTACTGACTCACACACCGTAAACGCAGGTGGCTTGGGTATGGTGGCTATTGGTGTTGGTGGGGCTGATGCAGTTGATGTGATGGCTGGTATGCCTTGGGAACTTAAATTCCCAAAACTTATTGGTGTTAAACTGACAGGTAAGTTAAATGGATGGACTGCACCCAAAGATGTTATCCTTAAAGTTGCTGGTATATTAACTGTGAAAGGTGGTACTGGTGCTATCGTTGAATACTTTGGTGAAGGTGCTCAAAGCATGTCATGCACGGGTAAAGGTACTATCTGCAACATGGGTGCAGAGATAGGTGCTACTACTTCTACTTTTGGATATGACGAAAGTATGGAGCGTTACCTGAGAGCTACTGGTCGTGCTGAAGTAGCTGATATGGCTAATGGAATTAAAGAACACCTGACTGGTGACGCAGAAGTATATGCTAATCCAGAACAATATTTTGACCAGGTAATTGAAATCAACCTATCAGAGTTGGAGCCGCACGTGAATGGTCCATTTACTCCAGACTTGGCTACTCCTATTAGTAAATTGGCTGAGGCTGCTGAGAAAAACGGATGGCCAACAGAAGTGGAGTGGGGCTTGATTGGTTCTTGTACCAATTCTTCTTACGAGGATATGTCCAGGGCTGCTTCCATTGTTGAGCAAGCTGTGGCTAAAGGCTTAAAGCCAAAAGCGGAGTTTGGTATCAACCCAGGTAGTGAGCAAGTGCGCTACACTATCGAGAGGGATGGCATTATCGAAACATTTGAAAAACTAGGAACTAAAGTATTTACCAATGCTTGTGGACCATGTATTGGCCAGTGGGCAAGGGAAGGTGCTGATAAGCAAGAAAAGAACACTATCGTTCACTCTTTCAATAGGAACTTTTCTAAGAGGGCTGACGGTAACCCAAATACACATGCCTTTGTGACTTCACCTGAAATGGTGACTGCACTGGCAATCTCTGGAACACTTGGTTTTAACCCAATTACTGATACATTGACCAATGAGGCTGGTGAGGAAGTAAAACTCGACCCACCAACAGGATGGGAATTGCCACCAAAAGGTTTTGATGTGGAAGACCCAGGCTATCAGGCCCCTGCTGCTGACGGCAGTGGAATTGAAGTGGTTGTGAAGCCAGGAAGTGAAAGGTTGCAGCTACTAACACCATTTGCTCCATGGGATGGACAAAACCTTACAGGTGCTAAACTTCTTATCAAAGCGCAAGGTAAATGTACTACTGACCATATTAGTATGGCTGGCCCTTGGCTGAGATATAGAGGTCACCTGGATAATATTGCGAACAACACTTTGACTGGTGCTGTGAATGCCTTCAACGGTGCTACTGATAAAGTGAAAAGCCAACTGACAGGTGAATATGGCACAGTGCCTGATACACAAAGGGCTTACAAAGCTGCTGGTGTGCAAACAGTAGTTGTGGGTGACCACAACTATGGCGAAGGTTCCTCAAGGGAGCATGCTGCGATGCAGCCGCGTCACTTAGGAGTAAGGGTGGTATTGGTGAAATCATTTGCCCGTATCCACGAAACTAACTTGAAGAAGCAAGGTATGTTAGGTATCACGTTTGCTAACGAAACTGACTACGATAAAATTCAGGAGGATGATACTTTCAACTTTGTGGACCTTCAAGATTTTGCTCCAGGTAAGCAGTTGACTATTGAAGTAGTGCATGCAGATGGTAGCAAGGATACTGTAATGGCTAATCATACTTACAACGACCAACAAATCGAGTGGTATAAAGCTGGTTCAGCGCTAAACCTTATCAAGCAAAACGAAGGAGCGTAAGCCCCTATCCCCAACCCTTTTCCCCGAAGGAGAAAGGGGCTATAAAAATCAAAGCCCGAACATGCGTTCGGGCTTTTTTTGAGCCATGAGTGGTGGCTTTACTTCCTTATTTCTTTATGCATTATTTGGCCGCCTGTGTTGCCGGCTTTTGCCATTAAACCTAAAGTAGCTGCTGCCAGCAATAACGTTATTATAGCCAGTTTTTGTGGTATTGTAGCTGAAAATGTACCACCCAATACCGTTATAAGTGCAAGAAGCCCCATGGCAATAGAGCAAAAAAAGGCATAGTGTGCCCATTCGCTATGCTCGTGGATAAGGTGATGATCTTCTCTGGTGGTTGTTTCTCTTTCTTCTACGATGTGTTCACTTTTTTCACCTGTTATTTGTGTTGGGAATGCAGTGATGGGAACCAAGAACAACACCACCAGCCCAACTTTCTTTACAGTATCTCTTTGAAGAACAATACCACAAACCAGAATTAAGAAGCCAATTAGGGAACCTACAATGGGTAGGTGGTTAATAAGCAAATGAGCGTGTTCTGGGTTCATGGTCTTTTATTTGATGATGAGTTTTTCTGTTAGCGTTTCTTTATCAGTGGTAATGGAAAGATTATAAATGCCGTTAGCTAGATTTAATTGACTCTTGGAGAAAGTGAGCTTTTGTGTTTTCCCATCAAGGTTTTGTTGGTACACCAGTTTACCCGCAGCATCATATAAATTCAAAATTGGTTGACTTCCTACTGGGTTATAACTTACTGTAAAGGATTCTCCTGTTGGGTTAGGGTAAATGTTGAGCTTATGAGGCTTTTCGGTGCTATTCAAACCTGTATTGATATCTACCAACTGTCCATCACTTACAATGCTGTCAGATAACAGGCCGGCACCGTTCTCTGCCTTTACCATATAATAATAAGTAGTACCAATACTGAGTGAAAGCCCTGTTTCGGTGGCAGTTGTATTTAATCCATTGTCTGCCCAAGTAAGAATTTCCATTCCTCCTGAACTGCTGCCAATTGCATACCAATATTTTACTACGTCGGAGTGTTGGTCGACCGAGGTACTCCAATTAGCATCTAATTGAGTGGTGGAGTAGGTGAGGTCTATATCTGCTCCTGTGCCGTCATTAATCGTAACAGTGCTTGGTGGAGTCCAGTCAATATTAACATCCTGACTGACTGAATTAGACCAGTTACCTGCATTGTCCTGAATAATGCTTCTTACCCTACATGAAGGTGTTGATGGGTTTGGATTTTGATATCGCACTTCATCTGATGCGCTACCAATGGAAATGTTGACATTGGAAGTTCTTGATTTGTAAATTTTCACATCATCATATTGAACGCTGGCATTAGCAGTGCGCAATGAAATAGCATTTCCACTTGTGAGTGGTGATGGATCTGTCCAACTGGAGGCTAATACATCATTTTGGTAGGCTTTGATAACACCTGTATTAGGGTCGTAGGTTATTTTGTAGTCATACCATACATTAGGGTTAATAACCAAGGTGTCATTTGTTTCCAAGGTCCAACTGTCATTCACCACCTTGTATATCTGGCACTTGTTATTATCTGCCCTGAAAAAGACGAAGTAAGAGTTGCCCCTATTGGTTAGTGAGCCATCACTGCAAAAGAAGTGAATTCCGGCTCTACGGTTAGTACCACTACCGCTTTGGTTCATCCGCCAGTGGTATAAGTAACTATTAGAACTGCCCTGACTCACAGGGGCATATATATTGGTATTGTTGCTTACTTCATCTGTTTGGTTAATGTGTCCTGAACTTATTCCCCAAGTACCAACTGAGGTAGTCCAGTTGCTATGGATAGCTGTTGCAAAATTGTCATTGAAGAAACCGTGACTCCCATTAGCTCGCCATTCAGTTCCATTATAGTCCATCACTTGATAGTAGGCTTTATCCACTCCACTGCCGCCACTGTTATCCTGGTCAGTAAAGTTGACAGGAAAGTCTGTAGTTTTCCAATTACTAATGGATAGCGTAGTGGTAGGTGGAGTAACATCCACTACCGGAGCATCTGAGGTCCATGTGGCAGTCCATCCAGCATTATTAGTAGCACAATCACTGCGCAGTTCTACCAGAAGTGAGCCGCCCGATGAAGTAATAGCGCCAGGGCTTGTTGTACCTGTATATGAGCCTATCAGCGGTGATGATAAAGAGTTGCCGTCATATATGTATAGGTAGTCCCAATTGTTTTCTAAATCAAACTGGGTGAAGTTGAGCGTAACTGATGAAGCTCCGGTTGGGCTGAATATGTATAAGGTGCGTTCATCGTCTGAGTAGTTTTGGTTTGCCCCGCCACTATCATAGAAGTTGCCAGAAGATGCTGTTAGGGTATTTGTAACAGGATTATTATTGATAAGCTGATAATATCTTTCCCAGTCCCATCCACTGCCCGGATCGGTATGACTTTGGTTAGGGAAGTTTATATGGCCTTTAATCTTCACACAGCCTCCTAATACATCATCCCAATTATAGCGGGGATTATTGTCAAAAGTGCGTAGCGGATTGATACCATATCCACTATTAGTAATGTCTCTAACTATTGAGGCAGAGCTATTGTACATTGCTGTGGTGTACCATGTCTGCGGATCGCTTACGTAGCCCTCATGTTCTATGCCAATAGTGTATGGGTTCTCACTACCTACGTGCCAAGCTTTATCGCTTTCGCATACCATCTGGGTTACTTGTCCATCGCTTGAACGAACCACATAATGAGCAGAAACGTTGGCCTGGCAGTTTTGGAACCAATTAATAGCGCTTGAATAGCTGCCTTGTATGGTATGTATGGTTACAGCGGATACTGCAGTCCCAGAGCGAGAGCTATAGTTGCAGCTAGCTGCGCCATTCCATATGCCTTGTGGGTAGTCAAGGCAGTTGCCTAATGATTTTTCAATATAGACATCTCCGTCTTTATTTTTTATTCCATGATGTGATACACTCACGAAACCACTTGAGAGTATTGGGTAATTATCACCGAAAACTTTTTCGAGGTCAATATTATAAGATGGTGTATTGTATGCTTTTTGAAAATCAAGGTTATTTAACGTATTGAGCACTGAGTATAAAAACGAGTTCATCGCAAAGTCGGATTGGGTGCCTTTTATATTCAGTTCACTTATAGCAGTGATGACATGCAATTGTTCTTCTATAGGTTTTTCCAGTGAGTTGGTGCTCCTTAAGAAAGTCTCATAAGTTGTTGCATACCCTTCGATGCACTTTTGTGGCGAGGTGAGTAACACATTTTTATGCAGGTTGGAATAGAATGAAACAACATGGCCATTTTCTCTGAAAACACCTTTACCATCAAACACTAAACCCATTACTCCCAGAGCTTGCGGCATGCCGGTACAAGATTGTTGCTCATTTGGAGTAAGGTGCCTTATTCGAGTATTGGTATAAGCAACAGCTTCAAGTAAGCCCCTTGGTATATCAGGATGTAATTGATAAGCCCTCTCAAAGTACTCCTTATATTCTGTGTTAAAAGTTTGTTGCGCGAAAGAATTGAGGAGGAGTATAGCGCAGGTTAAGGTTAGTATTAGTTTTTTCATAGTCCAAAGGTAACTCCCATACGAAGTACTAAGGGATTGTTGTATGGTGTGCAATCTGTGTATAATATATTATATAAGCCCATCAGGAAAAGGCCAGAGCCTCCGCCTCCGCCAAATGGTTGAAAAAGGCCGCCACCAATCAAAAGTCCTGGAACCCAAAGCCTGTCTGTAACGAAGCCAGTAGGTTCATACCTGGGGCAGTCCCAGTTAAGCATCTCAAATTCTGAATGAAGAAATAGGAAATCCAATACATTGAAACGGGCAAAAGTACGTCCACCATATATACTGGTTGAGAACTTATCGTTATTAATCCTAATACTATAATATTGGTAGTTCAGTCCAAGGCCGGCCGAAAATCTATCTGTGACCCTGTAACCTACTAAGGGGGATATATCAATAACCGTTACATTGCCAAATTGAGCTCCCAAGCCACCACCTACATATATCCTATCCCAAAATTCACTTTTTTGATTGGTTTTAGGCTTTTTCGTTTTCTCAGGTTTTACATAATCGTCACCCTGAGCTATGGCACTTAATTGTATAGCTGCCAACACTATCAAGCATATATATCTGATACTTTTCATTCTTCTCACAATTATATAAAGTATAAAGTTATAAAACGATTGGTAGAATAATACTTTATTTGTATTCAATAGAATAACTATACAAATATGAACATTATTGTAACAGGGGCAAGCAGAGGGGTGGGATATGAGTTGGTGAAATTATATGTGGGTACTGACGGTGTGAAAAATGTATTTGCCATCTCTCGCAATGCTGAGCGCTTAGATAAATTAAAGGAAGAGTGTGAAGGTGAGGCAAATGTGGTACCTGTTCCGTTTGATTTGTGTAGCGGCAATTTTGAGCAAGACCTATTGCCGGCTATTAGTGATAAGGTGGGGCAGATAGATATTATCGTGAACAATGCGGGTTATTTGGTTAATAAGCCATTTGCCCAATTGACAGATAAGGAAATATATGACCAGTACAATGTAAATGTGTTTGCGATATTCAGGTTGATAAGGGCATGCATGCCTTTACTTAAGGTTTCCACCAATCCACACATAGTTAATATAAGCAGTATGGGAGGGTTTCAAGGCAGTGCCAAGTTTGCTGGTTTATCAGCCTATAGTTCTAGCAAGGCTGCGGTGGTTGGGTTAACGGAATGCCTGGCAGAAGAACTCAAGGGAGAAAACATCAGTGTCAATTGTTTGGCTATTGGGGCGGTGCAAACGGAGATGCTGTCACTGGCCTTTCCAGGTTACCAGGCATTGCTTTCAGCAAACGAAATGGCGGCCTATGTAAGAGATTTTAGTATCAATGGGCATCAATACTATAATGGCAAAGTGCTGCCAGTGAGTCTTTCAACACCTTAATTTGGGAATGGTTTAGTGGATTGAAACCTTCTTTTCTTCTCTTAGTATAAGGTGCCTCAATCTAGTTTTATCGAGACTGTTTTCGCGTTCTTTTGTATAGGTATCAATTAAAAGAATTTCCATTCATCGGTGATTTGAGGTAATTGATAAAATATTTTTGAAAAAAGTGATGTGTGTGCTTGTAGGAACCAAAATAGATTGTACATTTGCAGCCCGTTTAAAAACGAGAGGGTTCTTTAAGTACATACGCACCAATAGAAGTTGAAAATATTTTTTTCAAAAGACGTGTGAGATTGAAATTAATTTGTACTTTTGCAACCCGTTTCAAAAAAAACGAGCAGTTCTTTAAGAGGAGATAAGTGAAGAGGAGAGTAATTAAAGTGAAAATATTTTTCACGAATTACTTGTGGAATTAAAAAAGAGATTTTACTTTTGCCGTCCCAATTTTAAGGAGGCAAGAGAAGATATAACTCGAAAGCCCTTTGAAATAAAGGGAAATAGAGACATAAGTTCTTTGAAAATATAAAAGAAGCAATAAGCAAACAGCAAGCAAGGTATCCCTTCTGAAAATTCAGAAGAGTAACAAACTTTGAACAAAACTCCTGGAGTTTAAAAACAGGAAAAAATCAAACTTACAATGGAGAGTTTGATCCTGGCTCAGGATGAACGCTAGCGGCAGGCTTAATACATGCAAGTCGAGGGGCAGCATTAACTTCGGTTAGATGGCGACCGGCGCACGGGTGCGTAACGCGTATGCAACCTACCTTCAACAGGGGAATAGCTCGGAGAAATTCGGATTAATACCCCATAGTATCGTTTCGAGGCATCAAAGAACGATTAAAGCTCCGGCGGTTGAAGATGGGCATGCGTGACATTAGCTAGTTGGTGAGGTAACGGCTCACCAAGGCTACGATGTCTAGGGGGTCTGAGAGGATGATCCCCCACACTGGTACTGAGACACGGACCAGGCTCCTACGGGAGGCAGCAGTAAGGAATATTGGTCAATGGAGGCAACTCTGAACCAGCCATGCCGCGTGCAGGATGACGGCCCTATGGGTTGTAAACTGCTTTTAT
>JANQJC010000112.1 GCA_028281825.1 Flavobacteriales bacterium | reverse complement strand
ATATAGCGGTGTGGCAGGCTCACTAGGTACTGGCGGTAAAGGCGGCGACCACTGGAGCGGCGGTGGTGGCGGCGGTGGCGGCTACTACGGTGGTGGCGGTGCTGCTGGTGGTAACTGGTGCGGCGGAACAAGCTGTAGTGGTGCCGGTGGTGGCGGTGGTGGCTCTAGCTACTCATCAGGAACCAACACAACCTACACAGCTGACCATCAATCTGGTAACGGACAAGTAACCATTACTTGGTAAAATAGAAAGCAGTAGTTTTTTAGTTTATATCTCCCTAAAATCGCGGCCCTGTTCATTCTCGGTCGCGATTTTATTTTATCCCCGTTACTTCTTAATAAAAGAACCCGTAAGTACCTTACCCCTTGCTGCACCTGAACCAAACATACACCCACCGACAAGGCTTGGGCTGCCACAGTCAAGCGCACCCGCCACATCGGCGACTTCCGCGATTGGAAAAACCACGATAACTACACCAAAGCTTTTGACAGGCTACTCAGGGATTTAAAGGCGGAGTAACCCCGCACCCACTATCTTATCTCATACTCTCCTACCTCACACTCACACTGTATTCCCCTACCCCCTTTCTGGCATTTTAACCCCATTAGCTAATCATTTCATCAGCTAATTAGCTAATCACCTTATCTTTACACCCAGATTTTTTTGATACGATGAACCGATTATACGCACTTATCCTCTTTTCAATTATTGCTATCACTGCCTTTGGGCAAGATAAGGAAGTCGCTATACGCGAGATGAAGAGAGACATTAAATACCTGGCCAGCGACAAGCTTAAAGGCCGTGAAACAGGAACACCCGGCGCCCGACTGGCTGCTGAACACATCGCATTGCGCTACTCTGAGATAGGCCTGAAACCCAAGGGCGACAACGACACCTATTTTCAAGGGTTTAGCCGCAAGCCACAGCGCAATCCACATGCCAGTGAGGAAGAAAATACCCAGCTGGACACCTCAAAAGCCATCTTTGGTAAAAACGTGATTGGATATATCGACAATGGCGCTGCCACCACTATTGTTGTAGGCGCCCATTACGACCACCTTGGTTATGGTGGCGAAGGCTCACTGCATGCCGGTGAAGATGCCATCCATAACGGTGCTGACGACAATGCCAGTGGAGTAGCCGCCATCCTGCAAATTGCCGAACTGGTGAAGAACAGATACAAAAACAACAACTACCTCATTATGGCTTTTAGTGGTGAGGAAAAGGGCCTGTGGGGTTCTAACTTCTTCACCAAGAATCCCACTATCCCAATTGAGAGCGTTAACTATATGATTAACCTGGACATGGTAGGCCGTATGAAGGATAATAAACTGGCCATCAATGGTGTAGGCACCTCACCCGTATGGAATGAAGCACTGGAAAAAGCTGTTCCACCAATTATCACTATTAACACTACTGAGAGTGGCGTAGGCCCTAGCGACCACACCTCGTTCTACCTGAAAGACATTCCGGTACTACACTTTTTCACAGGCCAGCATGAGGATTACCACAAGCCTAGTGACGACATTGAAAAGATTAACTATCAAGGCATCGCTACCGTGGTAGACATCATCGTGAGCATCATCAAAGAACTGGACGACGACGGCGAACTGGCCTTCACCAAAACCAAGGACGAGACCAGTGACACCCCTCGTTTCAAGGTAACACTTGGTGTAATGCCCGACTACATGTTCGACGGCAAAGGCATGCGCATTGATGGCGTTACAGAAGGCAAACCAGCCTCAAATGCAGGCATCAAGGCAGGTGATATCGTTATCAAAATGGGCGGCGTAGAAGTGATAGACATGATGAGCTACATGAAAGGCCTCAGCAAATTCGAGAAAGGCGACAAAACCAAAGTAACCATCAACAGAGACGGCAAAGAAAAAACTTTTAAGGTAACTTTTTAGCCAAACCCAAATACCGTCATTGCGCGATATGTGTTCGCATACCCGCGACCTCTGTACGATAAAGCAACACCACCTTGGTAAAAATATAAGCCAAACACCTTATAAACACACATTATAAGGCAAAAGGCTTATTATCCTATTCCCAATACCTTTACAAGAATTATCCCTACCACAAGGGTAATTGCCAGGCTGTAGAGCGTACCAATTAATACATACTCTGATTTTTTTCTCACCTCCTCCTGCTGAGCTTCTGCAAATCTTAGGATAGACTTAGCAGCCACCAATAAACCTATGGCCTCATATTGCTCAAAAAGTATAAATGTTAAAATAATAAAACGCTCAGCTATACCAATCCATTTACCGGCATTATCCAGCCCATCATCATCACCCAGGTCTTTACTCCACTTGCGGGTAGCAAAACCAATAAAATACCCCACAGGAAAAGTAACAAGTATATAACCAAACAACACATACCACCAGTCATTATCCCACATTGCAGCTACATCGCTTGGCGATATGCTATCCTTACCCATCATCATATTGTGCCACACCAGCACTATCACCAATATATGTAACACCTGGTCTATTACAAAATAAGTAAGGTTATCTTTCTGGTATGACTTCAATCCATCAATAACGATATGAGTTACGGTAATTATTAAAGCAATCAGCCATAGCTCCTCACTCCAAAACAGCACCATTGTCAAGCCCCCTGCTATCAAGCCATGCACATACAACATGGGTGCAGCAAAATGCTTCTCCCTACGCTGTGCTATCCAACTGCTGGGTTGCAGCACAAAATCCGTAAGTAGGTGAGCTATTAAGAGTTTAACTAGGATGGTCATTTTTTGGTTATTTGTATATATATCTATCCATTAACACATCATAATAATGCTCTACATGTGTCAACTCTTTCCAACTTGCGAGTTGCATTCTTTGGCTTACCGATGCTTGACTGATATTCACCATATTTGCTATTTCTTGTTGCGTTTTCCCCATAAACATATAGTAAACAACTTCGGCTTGTTGCGGACTCCAGCCTCTCACTATAACATTTAGCAAAGTGCAAAGAATATGAAAATCATCCAGAAGATATGGATTATCAGATGCCATCCCAATCTCTTTATCTTGAGCTAAGATATTATCTAATTCTTTTCCAGATATATGAAAAGCTTCACCATTTGACTCCCTTAAAAACTTTACAATTACTCCTTTATCTCCAATCCCAATTGAAATGCGAGGATTCAATTCTTCTTTCAGTTTTATTGTTCCCTTTAACAAACCTGCCTTTACAACCAAAGCAATACGAAGTGCTTGTCGGAGATCCACCACCACTTGAAAACTATCCCCTCTAAATATTTCGAATGGGTGAGGTATATATGACTTGTAAAACCCTTCTATTTCAATAAAAACCTCTTTCATCAACATTACCATCAATTTCTTATCTTTAATCTCGCTTGAGTTAATGATATCCCCTGTTATTACTGCTATTTTCTTATCCATAATATTATTGTTATAATATAGGTCAAGTAACTTATATATCACAAATATAGGTCAAATAACCTATAAACACAAATTATAGGCTAAATAACCTATATTTATTAATTATAAGCCCACAGGCCTATAAAGTCATAATAAACAGCAAAAAGCAATTAGAAATAGGGCACCGATTCAAGTAACAGGGATTGCTTCGTCCCCCGAATGCTTTCGGGGTCCTCGCAATGACGCACTCTGTTTTTTTATGATAGGCATTCCTGAAATAATCGTAGTAAATTGTATAGCAGGGTTGGCTAGAGGATGGATTGCCCAAAGTCCACTTTAGTGGACGGCTTGCAAGACATCCGTGGTAGGTGATATACTGTATTTCAAGATTATTTCAGGCGGCCTTGACTTTTTGGTTACTTTTTGGTCAAGCAAAAAGTAATAAGGTAGATTCCTCACTCCGTTTAGAATGACAAAACCAAACCTAAAAGCTAACAGCTTAAGGCTTATAGCTCATCATCAAGCCGTCCTCTTTATCACCCCTTTCACCAGGAAAACCCAGCGAATGCGGTTCACAGGCACGCTGTAGGGAGCAAAGCGAGGGTTAGGGTTCTCGCTGGCCAGTAGAAAAAACCCTTTGCGTTCATCTTTGGTGATGTATTTCACCACCTGTCCATCCTCATCAATAATCAGGTAAGGCTCACCGTAGCGCACATGTCGCAGGTCTGGCACTCGCTTGCATAGAATGATATCCCCATTGCTATACTTGGGGTACATGCTATCCCCACGAACGGTAGCTGCACAATCACAATCCTCAAAACCCGGTATCCATAGGTATGAGTCGGCATGGTTAATATCCTCACCAGCTATGGCGGGATAACCAGCAGCCACATCCACATCATAGAAAGGTATCAGGTCAGTGCGGGGCATGTTGAGTTCAGCCAAGTCTTCATACAGGGTAATCCCCTCTTTCACACGCATCAATCCGGTGGTATCCTGAGGCAATCTACTTTTTACTTTTAGTAAAAAATCCTCATCCACCTCACTCATCCCAAATTTATTATGAAGGGTTTGCCTCGTTACCCCTATTTTTTCGGCAGCCTCGGTAATGGTTATACCAGTGCGCCTGATTAACAATTTAAGTTCTTCACCTTTCATATCCGCAGTTTTTACGTTTCCACTTCACCACATGTTAAAAAATTCGTCATTTATTTGACGATACTGTTGACAAATAGTAAAATATTTATTTACTTTGCGTAAAGTTTAGAACAAAGCTAAAACAAAAAATCAAGCCAAACAAAAAAAGCTACTAGCCATAAGCAATTAGCAAGACAACAATACAGCTAAAACCTAAGGAGCTTAAAGCTTAAAACTTAACAAACAATAACTCGCTAATAGCTAACAGCTAAAGGCCAAAAGCTAAAACAATATGCTACCTCTCGACCAAATCCTAGACATCATGAAAAGACTGGAAACCCTTGAAAAAAAGCTAAAACAGAAAGAAGAAAACTCAAAGCCCTCATCCCCAACCCTTCTCCCCAGGGAGAAGGGAGTAAAAAATCCCTCGCCCCGAGGGAGAGGGCACAATCTTAATACCTAATACTTAATACCCAGTAAAAATGACAAATCAACTCAAACAAAACCACCAGGCAGCCATCAAACTGCTCGACGCCATTGACGAGATGGAAAGCAGGCGTAAAACAGCCATCAACCAGATATCAGCCAAAAACGGCACCGTGTTCTACACTGAAGAATACCTGAACAATCTGGCCGACACCCGACAAAAGGCCATCAACCGCCTATGGCAACGATACTACAGGGCAATAGTAACCCAACTCACTCTAGTGCCATGACACAGCAACTAGCCATTATAGTGCAAACACATCAATAAACAAACCAAAAGCTAAAGGCTTAAAGCTTAATAAAAATGAAATACACCCTTAACCACATCATTGACGGCGACGACGGAAGCGACCCAATGAGCCCCTACTACACCAACCAAGAAGAATTTGACCCCTACAACCACGAACCCGTGCTAGAGTGCGAAGGCTGCGGACACTACGCCCATAGCGCCGATATGTACCAGACAGACTGGGGCGAAGTATGCTGCAAAACCTGCCTCGATGGATACCTAATCAAATACCCCAACATGAGCTTTAACCAATACCACGAAGGTGAATTTTGGGACGAGTAAAAATTAGCAATTAGCAAAAACTACCAATCATAAAACAAAACATGCCCGCAGAACAATCTTAATATATCAACAAAAAGCTTAAAGCTCAATAAAAAATGAAAAACCTAATCATCCCCCAACCCCTCTTTGGCATGCTAATGGAAATGCCAGAGGATGAGTTCAACCTACTCATCAAAACCCTTATTGACCACGTAGAAAACAACACCGAGCCACCCCTCGACTCACCCATCTACATGCCCTTCCACGTGTGGAAAGTACTGCTGGATAGTAACTAGAGGGCGACATAAAAACACATTAAAAATGGCATACCTGAAATAGTAGTAGTAAACATGTATAGCAGGGATGGGCGATGGGTGGATTGCCCAAAATCCACTTTAGTGGACGGCTTGCAACACATCCGTGGCTGGTGATATACTATGTTTCAATACTATTTTAGGAAGCCTTGACTTTTTGGACACTTTTTGCTTGACCAAAAAGTGTCTATGAAAAACGTAAAAACAAATGGCTAAAAAGAGTTTTATTATTTACGACGATTTTCTCGACTGCTTGGAACACCTTGATAGAAAACTAATCGGGGACATTCTAATGGCCTTACATCTTTACAGAAAGGATGGTACATAACCCAACAAAGAAGACATTACATATGGTTATTTTCTGATACTACTAAAACAAACAGAAAGAGATGGAGAAAAGTGGGACAAAGTAAAAAAGGCTAGAAGTGAAGCAGGTAAAAAAGGTGGGAAAAAAAGAGCAGAAAACGCAGAAAAACAGAGAACAAAATTGAATTTGCTTAAGCAAAATCAAACAAACCAAGCTGTAAATGCTAATGAGAATGTCAATGAAAATGAAACAGTAACAACAAATAAGAAAGAGCCTGACGGCACTATTGTTGTTGATGATATTTCAAAATATACAGAAGAACTAAAAAACTCAGAGAGATGGATTGAAGAACTCTGTATACTAAAGAAAATACCCAAAGCACGTCTGCTTCAGCTACTTGATGATTTTATCATTGAGCAAAGGGTACGCGATGAAACCCATCAAAACCTTAAAGAAGTTAAAAACCACTTCATCAACTGGCTCAACATACAACTCGCCAAGCCACCACCCCCACCTACACCTCCAAAACCGCCCAGGTTTTATTAATTGCTTTCACTAAAACTTTAGTAAAAAGACACTATAATCAGACGTGAAACTTATCGCTTTAAGAAGACTATTTGTTCAAGAATCATTCCCTTTGAGCCTCCACAAACATGTTGTTTGTCGATTTAATGATACTGTTCACCTGTATAACTTGTCGTTTATCGATAAATTTTAACGACTAGGGATTTTTTTTTGACGCAGCAAAAGCCATAACACCCAAGGTAATGGACGATAAAGTGATAGAAAGGATTAATTCAATATGGCTCAGATGTTCCCACATAAGTATGGCTAAAGTAAGGAAAAATTGGCATACCTGAAATACTCGTAGCAAACACACTTAGCAGGGGTGACCTGAGGATGGATTGCCCGAAGTCCACTTTAGTGGACGGCTTGCAACACATCCGTGGTTGGCGATAAGTAGTGTTTCAAGACTATTTCAGGAAGCCTTGACTTTTTGATGCTTTTTGGCCAAGCAAAAAGCATGAGTAAGACAAAACACATAAAAGCTCAAAGCCAATATGACACACGAAACACAAATACTCAGTTACCTACTGGACGACCCCAGGCACTACAACCTGCACAGCAGCCTGTTGCACGAAGGTTTGTTTGCAAAACCTTTCCATCGCAAGGTGTTTGCAACCTATGTAGCATTGGTAAAGGCAGACCAAACACCCAACCTGGTGAACATCGGTGAGCAAGTGGGAGATATAGAAGGCGTGAATAAGATTATCAACGCTATTAACTATAACTCCACTTTTGAACAATGGTTGCAACTAGCAACTAATACCTATCGGGAGAAAAAACTGGAGCAATCCCTGCTCAAACTCATCAGCATTAAAAGCATTGACGACAAGCTGGAAGAGCTCCGAAACATCGCTTCTAACCTGGGCGAGACTCGTCTATCAGAACCCATACCAATTCAGGCACACATCGCTGATGTATTCAAAAAGATTGACGAGAACAAAACCAAAAACGGCTTCACGGGCTTCACTACCGGACTAGAAGACCTTGACGATTTCACCAACGGCCTTCAACCCAGCGACCTGGTAGTTTTAGCTGCCGACACCTCTCAGGGCAAAACAGCCCTCGCACTCGGCATAGCCCGTGCAGCAGGCCATACTGGTACACCCGTTGCCATCTACAGCTTCGAGATGAACACCACCCAACTCACCGCCCGACTCATGGCACAGGAAACACGCACCAGCGCCAAGCAAATGCTCCTCGGCCACCTCAGCAACGAAGAGATACAAAACCTGCACAACCAAATGGGCCCACTCACCGAATGCCCCATCTACATCGAAGAAAGCAAAAACAGCAGCCTCAACCACCTGCTCAACAGCATGCACGGCATGGTGCTGCGCAAAGGCATCAGGCTTTTCGTGGTCGACTACCTGCAACTGCTCCACAACAGCGGCAACAAGCACAAAACCAAAGAGCAGGAAATAGGCGAAATAGCCCGCGAACTGAAGAACTTTGCCAAAGCCACCGATAGCTGTGTGCTACTGCTCAGCCAGCTCAACCGCAACCAAAGCAAACGCGTCAATGGCGAGCCCAAGCTCAGCGACCTGCGCGATAGCGGACAGATAGAAGAAGCCGCCGACGTAGTGCTACTCATCTACCGCCCTGAGGAATATGGCCTGGAGACCTACCCAGACCACCAACCCACCCGCGGCACGGCAGAAATCATCATAGCCAAGGGCCGCAACATCGGCATCGGCAACACCCGCGTCAGCTTTGATAAACAGCACATCCTCTTCACCGACCTCGCCGATACACACCTATACCAACCAAAAAAACCAAAAGTGGTAAGTTAAACAAACACCGTTCGCGGGCGCAGACCCGCGACCTCTCATTGAACACGCAATCTTATGCCAGTAAACATACCCCTTACCACCCACAACCTCGCACACTCCCTCCCGAAGAATTTCGGGAAGAGGGCACAATCCTAATACTTAGTACCTAGTACTTAATACCCAACAGAAATGAAACCAGAAACCCTAGCCCTCATCCTCAAAAACCTGGCCCTTGCCCAGCAAACCCTCAAACAAGCCCGCAAGGATAAACTAGACAACCACCTCCCCACCCTGCAAATAGAAAAAAGCTGCCTGAAAGATATCGAAGTACTAATCGGCTTAGTGAAGGGGAAGAATTGTTAATTAATAAGTAGAGATAAAATAATTGCGTACTTTATCTTTAGTAAATTTGACACCTTATAAATGAGCGCATCTAAACATATCATAAAAATTGAACCCTCTATTTTGATTTGGGCAAGGGAAAGCCTCGGCTTATCATTAGATGATGTTGCTAATAGAATAAAGAAGGAACCAGAAATCATTCATCAATGGGAAGAAGGAAAGTCTTATCCTACACTATCCCAATTAGAGAAACTTGCATACGATATTTACAAGAGACCATTGGCGGTTTTCTTTTTACCTGAACCTCCAAAGGAAACCACCCCAAAGCAGGATTTTAGGACTTTGCCTGACAAGGAAATATCAAAACTTTCACCCCAACTCAGACTGGTTGTAAGAAAAGCTAAGCACAACCAATTAGTGTTAAAACAGATATATGAAGGGAGCAATCCTTCAAAAAAGCCTTTACATCGAGAATTTACTTTTAGAAATACCAGCAACCCTGAAACATCTGCAAAAAAACTAAGAGAGTATTTAGGAATTACAAGAGAACTCCAAAAAAGTTGGAAGAATCCCAAAATAGCATTCAACGCATATAGAGATTTACTTGAGACAAATGGCATATTTGTTTTTCAGTACCCTTTACCACAAGCCAGAGGATTTTCCTTAATGGATAAAGAATTTCCCGTAATAGTTATAAACAATAGCGATAGTCCTAATGGCAAAATATTTACATTGATTCACGAATTGTGTCATATTCTATTTAATGTTGGAGGTGTTTTTAGAGATGTAAATTCTGGAGAATTAAAGAAAGACCTCAGACAAATTGAGGTTTTTTGCAATTATTTTGCAGCAGATTTTTTGCTCCCTTCGGACGAATTGTTAAATGAAACAATTGTAAAGGCCAACAAAGGAAACACATCCTGGGAAGATGAAACATTAGAAAGTTTAGCTTTTACATTCAAGGTTTCTAAAGAAGTTGTCTTAAGAAAGCTACTGAATCTAAATCTTACAACTAACAAGTTCTACGAGACAACCACAAAGAAATGGAGAGATAATTACCAAAAGTCCAGAGATAAAAAAAAGCAAAAACAAAGTGGTGGTAATTACCATGCAACGAATATGAGCTATCTGGGACGAAATTTCATCACTCAAGTCCTTACCAGAATGCATCAAGGCAGATTAACACCAACGCAAGTTTCCGACTTCCTTGGCATAAGAATTAACCGCATTAGAGAATACGAGCAAAAACTATTTTAAGGTTGATGGAGTTGTTTGAACCAAAATATATTTTTGATTCGGGTCCGTTCATTGATATGAAACAATATCCCAATGATGTCTTCACAACGCTTTGGGATAATTTTTTCATCATGTTACAAGAAGGACAAATAATTTCTTCTAGTGAAGTACTGAGAGAACTAAAAGATTATGATGATGAAATAGGGTATTTGGCAAAATCAAACTCACACATTTTTGTTAAACCAACAATTGAAGAACAGACTTTTGTTCAAGAAGTGTTAGCACGCTTTCCAGAGTTGTTAAAACGTAAAAATATTCTGGCTGGAAAACCAATAGCTGATCCATTTGTTATTGCTCAGGCCCGTATACATGATTGTATACTTGTTCACGCTGAAAAACACACTCCTAATTCACACAGGATACCAGGTGTCTGTAAACATTATGGAGTTAAAGAAATGTCTCTTTTCGATTTCTTTAGAGAAGAAAAATGGAAGTTTTAGCATAATTCCAGGCTTCTTCTACTTTGTCTTTACTCATTGATTTAAAACACCATCAATAACAAGGCAAAATAAACATAATTTATTTTATCACAAGCTATTACAATGAAATAGATTGAGACAGGCATAACTGAGTTAGGCGTAGCAAACTCAAAAAGCAGGGCAAAGGCCTAAGGATGAATTGCGGAAGTCCGCGAAGTGGACGGCTTCAATACATCCGTGGTGGTGGGTTTTGTGAGTTTCAAGGCTAAGTCAGTCAGCCTTGACTTTTTGGTTACTTTTTTGTCATGAAAAAAGTAATAGACAAACACCCAGATACACCCTTCTA